>CAKRFP010000006.1 GCA_934320645.1 uncultured Bariatricus sp. | reverse complement strand
CACGGTCTCTATCATATAAAACGGTTGTAAAATCTGAAATCCTGGACGTGTAAAGTTTTTGTTAAATGTGATTTTTCCTGTTTTAGGTATAAAAAAGAATGACAGAGCAAATTGGATTCAGAAGATCAATAACTTGCAGTTTGTCAGTACCGTTTCTATAACAAGCTCCAAAAAAGCAGGATCAATCAATTAACTTCGAGGGTTCTCCTCACCAATCAATTGACTGATCCTGCTTTTTCTGATTATTTTCCTATCTCTCTATCGGATCATCGGATTCTCAATGATCTCCGCATCAACTTCTTCTGTTTTCTCCGGAATCGGCTTCTCACCGCCCTCTTTCAGACATTCCAGAATCGCCTCATTCAGTGACAACATCTTATCATCCAACGCCGATACCATATCTGCACATTCTTTTAGTTCCCGGCTGATATACTCCGGTGCCTGTCCTTCAAACTTGTAATAAATCTTATGCTCCAGACTCGCCCAGAAATCCATCGCAATCGTCCGGATCTGGATCTCGACCTTTGTATCTACCACACTGTCCGACAGAAAGATCGGAACGGACACCAGCATGTGGTAGCTTTTATATCCACTCTCTTTTGGATTCTTGATGTAGTCTTTGATCGACAAAACCTTTAAGTCGCTCTGATTCCCGATCATCTCCGCAAGCCGGTAAATATCCGATGTAAACGAACAGATCAGACGTACTCCTGCGATATCATTGACATAACGCACCATATTCTCGATGCTTGTCTCATATCCGTACCGCTTCAGCTTCTTCACAATACTTTCTGCTGACTTGATCCTCGTCTTGATATGCTCGATCGGATTATATCTGTGTACATGTTGAAATTCATCATTCAGTATCTCCAGCTTCGTCCCTACTTCTTTCAATGCGGAATTGTAAAGAAACATGACGGTCTTCCAGCTATCTACATCATCGTAATACTTCATTGCTGACTGCATGTAATCTCCCCTTTTTATGTATACTTCCCTCCGGGATTTATCTCCCTTTTTCGTCCCGAAAGTATACTCAGTATATCATTTTTCCTCTTTGAAATCTATATGGACGGGATAAGCTTCATAGTATTTTAATAAATTAGATAATCTCAATCTGACACATTTTCATGGTCTCTAATGCCGCCTGATGGGTCGCCGGTGTCACACCTGCGCAGCAGGATGCATCCACCTGGATCCTTGCTTCCGGAAGTACCGCCTTTAATAGTAACGCATTCGATACCACACAGATATCTGTACAAAGTCCGACAAGTTCAATGTCTGTATATCTCATCTTTTTTGCAATTTCTGCCAGCTCCGTACTTCCAAATGTTGGCTTATCAATCTTCTTTAATACATATGGCTTTAACGCATCGATAATTTCCCATCCATGCGTACCCTGTATACAATGTTCCACCGGAAGCTTTTTCCCTTCCTGAGTCTGCAAATAATCTGCCTGATGGGTATCTCTTGTAAAAATAATATCTGTCTCTTCTTCTCTTGCATCCTGCACTTTTTCAACCACACTACTTACGATTTCCTGTGCTTCTTTTATTCCCAGGCTTCCATCCACAAAATCATTTTGCATGTCCACTACCACTAAAAGTTTTTTCATAATGTACCTCTTTTCTTTCTTTTATTTTCGCATTGCATGAATCATTTCTACAATGTCGTATCCATAACGTTCACCGGTTGCCCAGCCATACCCTTCCGGGTTCTCTTTCTGCCCCAGCCATTCCACATACGGTGCACTCCCCTTTGTCACATAAGAGTAACGGTCATCCACACATTCCCCGGCAAGTGCTTCGTCTGTCGCATAAGCTTTCAGATGCTGGATCTGCGCCCGGATCCCGGTTCTGACATCCGGGTAAGAATTTCCCGGTACGCCTCCTCCCGTCGTCCCAATCCCGGCAAAATTATACTGGGTAATCTGCATATCCCCGCCATACTGCAGCCAGCCTGTCTCCTTCATCGCCTGTGCAAATGCGACCTCCGGGCGGACACCTTCTGCCGTTGCTTCTTCATAATACATCTGTGCAAACGTCTCGATATCAGGGGCGCCTCCATGCGCCAGAACTTCTGCCGGATAAGTGCTTCCATGCGCTTTAAAATAGTTTACCATCTGCCACGTGCGGATACTGCTGATCCCCATCACCGGATACTGTCCCGGCTGGATGGATGCTTCGATAGCTTCCGCCTCGGCAATTGCCTTCGCCTCGGTGTCTGATATCTGCTTCTGTTCTGTCATCTGGGCTTTAATTGTGCTGTCTGCCTTTGTTGATTCCGTGCTGTCTTTCCTGCTTTTCTCTGTGTTTCTCTGCTTGGCAGTTTTTTCTGATTCTTCTATATAGGTTCTGCCTTTTTCATCTGCGTTCCCGGCTTTGGACTTACCATATATCATACCAATCGATACAACTATCATACAGATTCCCAATATAACCCGGATTATAGTTTCTCGTTTTATTCCAGACATTTTTCTGATTCCCTGTCTTTTTTCTCTATTCTATTCCATGTTCTTGAGAATGATGCTCTTTCTTTCATAAACTTTAGTATCAAAATAGCTTCTTTTAAGCTCATTGAGTTCATTATTAGGTTCTTTATTAAGCTCATTAGGCTCATTATTTGGTTCTTTATTGGGTTCATTGACCTCAATGGTCCCATTCCGACCGCTCTACAACTTAATCCAGAAAGACTACTTCATACCATAAAACACAAAACATATCACCCTCTTAAATATAGCACATCATATCACAGAATAAAATCTGTCAGATGTTAGATTTGTTGACCTATTTTTGACTTATAAAATTTATAATCAACTTTTAAGATGCTTCTTGTTGATTTATTTTTAGTTTTTGCACTTTTCGATCAACTTTCAGAACCTGCTTTATTGACTGATTTTTCATTTTTCCAATATATAGTCAACTTCTAAGGCTTATTTTGTTGATCTATTCTTTGCCTTTATCTTTTTCAATCAACTTCCTAGCCTTATTTTCTTGACCTATTCTTTGTCTTTCTCTTTTTCAATCAACTTTCTAAGCTTATTTTGTTGATCTATCTTCAACTTTTCTCCTTTCCAATCAATTCCACCTCCCTATCAACTTGCTTTCAATGTATTCTAGCATCATACTCATGTACTCCTTTGACTATGATCTTATAACTTGCCTTTACTTTCTTCCCCAAATCCGCTATACTGAAAATCACTTGATGCAGAAATATTCTTGCCTTAACTAGCGCTTTTCATAATTTTTATAAGGAGGATTTTACCATGTTCCGCTTATGGGGAAAAGAATTTAAAGACAATCATATGATCAAAGACACCACCATCTATGATGACAGTGACGATACCAGAACACACAAGATTTTCAACGCTCTGGATGAGATCTGCTATGAATTTGATCTCAGCAAACCAATCTGGCTGGATGTCAATATCAACGAATTCAAACGGCATTCCAAAGCAAGATTCTACCAGGATAGCTTTGTGGATTCCATTGATTTTGATTTCCTGGAAATCCAGGTGATTGAAGAATAGACTTATTGGCTCACTCGCACCTGACAGATTCTAGATATGATTTATATACACAAATGATAAAAGAGATAGATTTCCACATGGTATTCATCTGCCATACAAAAATCTATCCCTTTTTTATTTCATTTAAACCAGAAAATCTATCTGATTTTATTTCAAATATTTCCTGTTTCCATTCAGCGCTTTATCTCTTCGTCTCATCCGAATAAATTCCACTGGAAAGATATCTCTCTCCACTGTCCGGCAAAATTACAACCAGATTCTTCCCTGCATTTTCAGCTCTCTTTGCCACCTTGATTGCAGCCCAGAGCGCCGCACCTGACGAAATTCCAACCGAAATTCCTTCTGTCTTTGCCGAAAGTCTTGCTGTCTCATAGGCATCTTCATCCGTCACAGTAATAATCTCATTAAATAATTCCTGCCTTGTCACCGGAGCGATCATTCCACCACCGATTCCCTGGATCTTGTGCGGTCCAGGCTCACCACCGGAAAGTACCGGGCATCCTGCCGGTTCCACTCCGACGAGCTCCACATCCGGATTCTTTTCTCTTAAATATTCACCAAGTCCGGTCAGGGTTCCACCGGTTCCTACTGCTGCAACCACAATATCCACTTCTCCGTCTGTATCTTCCCAGATTTCCGGTCCTGTCGTCTTAAAATGTGCATTCGGATTGTTCGGGTTTCCTCCCTGTCCGATCACAACTCCACCCGGTGTCTCTTCCAGAAGCTGTGCTGCTCTTTCTCCTGCACCGCCCATATTTTTCTCTGCCGGTGTCAGATAGACTTCTGCACCATAGCCGTTCAGAATCTGGATTCTTTCTTTTGACATATTTTCCGGCATGCAGATATACGCCTTATAGCCTTTTGCTGCCGCTGCCATTGCAAGACCGATCCCGGTATTTCCTGAAGTTCCTTCAATGATCGTTCCACCCGGTTTTAATTTTCCTTCCTGTTCTGCTGCCTCAATCATGTTCACTGCAATCCGGTCTTTTACACTTCCACCCGGATTAAAATATTCCAGTTTCCCAAGGATCCTTGCCTGGCTTCTCTCAAGTTCCTCAATTCTGTGAAGCTCCACAAGCGGTGTCCTTCCTGTAAGTTCTAATATGCTGTCATAGATTCTTCCCATTTTTTCTTCCTCTTTCCGTTTTCTATTTCCATTTGATCAGACTGCTCTCCAGTTTCTTTACCAGCACATCAATGATCGTAACCACGATTCCCATCAGGACAATTCCGGCTATCACATTGGTATAATCTGCATAATCCGAAAATTTCTTTACAAAATATCCAAGACCGGATGTTGCTCCGAGTAGTTCTGCTCCTGTCAGACATAGGAACGCTCCTCTAAGTGTTCCCGGAAGTCCTCCAATAATATCCGGTAACGTATAAGGAAGAATGACCTGAAAAAGCATCTTCGGGGTCGATACGTTCATAACCTTCGCCGACTGGATGATCTTTGGATCCATCCCACTGACTCTGGCGATCATCGTCTGAAATGTAGGCCAGAACACTGCTGAAAAAATCACAAAAATGGATGCGATTTTAAATGTAGGCATCACCGCTACCACATAAGGCGTATATACAAGTGGCGGAATCGGGCTGATCACATTGGCGATCGGTACGACTGCTTCTCTAAGTCTTGGAATCCATCCGGTAAAAAGCCCTAAAAACACACCCAGAATTACCGCCAGTCCAACGCCCCACGCCAGTAGGACAAGGGAACTTACAACTCCGGAAAACATCAGCTCTTTCTGTTCGATAAAGACATAAAATACATTTTCCGGTGCCGGCACCAACACAGGATGTGTAAACCCAAGCTTATAAGCACTTTCCCATATTCCTAAAAAAAGGAAAGTAATAAATGCAATGTCGATCGCACTTTTTCTTCTGTCTTTTATGTATTTGACTAAAAATAAAACCTCTGCAAATACAAGCACCGCCAGATATGCTACCGGTGATTCCACTTCCTGGTCTGTTTTCAAAAAGAGAACCAGAAAAATATTGATAAGAAACGCTATATTTGCACGATTTACCAGAATACTCACAGAACCACCTCCTCACCGATTTCTTCTGCCACACGGTTATAAAACAGCGAAATCAGTTTCTGATGAAGTTTTCGATAGTCATCCGTTCCGGCAAGCTCTTCTTTTCTTCGCGGATAAGGGATCGTAACCGGAATCTCCGCACGGATTTTTCCAGGTTCCATCACAACGATCCGGTCCGCAAGAAGAATGGCTTCATCAATGTCATGGGTAACGAAAAGAACCGTTTTCCCTTTTTCTTTACTGAGCTTTGAGAAAAATTCCTGAAGCTCCTGCCTGAGCTTTGGATCGATCGCACCAAAAGGTTCATCCATCAGTAAGATGTCTGCTTCCATCGCCATCGCTCTTGCAATTGCCACTCTCTGCTGCATTCCACCGGAAAGCTGGGACGGATACTTTTTCGCTGCATCCTTTAATTCCACACTATTCAGATAGCCATCTGCAAGCTCTTTTCTTTCTGCACGGGTATATTTTTTCCCGCTTTGCTTAATTCCGAAGATTACATTATCTCTGGCTGTCAGCCACGGGAAAAGGGAATAATGCTGGAATACAACGGCGCGGTTCTTTCCCGGTCCTTCCACCTTTTCTCCATCAATCAGGATCTCTCCGTCCGTACTTTTTTCCAGACCTTCCAGCACGGTTAAAAGGGTGCTTTTTCCGCATCCGGACGGTCCGAGAATGCATACAAACTCTCCCTCCCGGATCGACAGATCGATCTTTTTCAGAGCCTCAAACCTCTGATGATTATCTTCATATGTAAATGACAGATTCCTGATTTCTATCTTACTCATGGATTCTCTCCTTATGATGTTCCTCTACTTGTTGTACTTGTTAAATGTTGTAAGCTGTTCCTGATAAAATGCATCATCCGGATTTTCTTTGATCAGTTCATCCAGTGCTGTTTTGTAAATCTCAGTATCAATATGATCATCAATATCTACCTTTGTGTCATCCTCAAAGAATCCGGAATCCTTAAGTGACTGATAATAAGTCTCGATTCCCTGTTTGTTCGGATCCAGTGTCAGTACGGTACGGTTTACAAATAAATAATTTCTTACATAGTCCTCATCCTGACCGGAAAAATCAGCCAGTTTTTTCACGATATCATCCTGATTGGCTTCATCACTGTAATATTCCCATGCCCGTAAATTTGCCTTTGTAAATTTGACAAATGCGTCATGCTTTTCTTCCAGTTTCTTCTTTGAAGTTACCTGACGGCAGCATACATACAGTGGAGAAAGCTCTCCTACCTGATATACCTGCTCGATTCCAATATCTGCATAGGAATTTGCAAATTCAATTGGAAGGAATCCAACCTCTGCTTCCCCTTTTGCAACTGCCTGTGCCACATTTGCCTGGCTGTCTACTTCTACAAGCTGAATGGAATCTACATCTACGCCTTCTTCCAGAAGCTTCGCTCTTGTTACTACCCAGGCAGAGTCACCACGGACCATTGCTGCTTTTATTCCTTCATAATTTTTCAGATCTTTAAATTTATCTACATCTTCCGGTTTGGAAATGATGGCTCCACCTTCTGCTGCGGTTCCTCCAAAGATCACCAGATCCGAACCATTTGCAATAAATGTAAGATCCGGTACAACTCCGGTTCCCAGAACATCTACATCTGATTTCCCGGAACTGATAGCAGTTAAGGTTGCTGTTCCATCCTGTGTCTCCGGAAATTCAACATTCACGTCTTCTTCTTTGTAATAACCGAGTTCATTTGCAAGGATCACAATTGCTGTTCGAATAGTTCCCGGCTGAATCGCAAATTTGATCGTATTATTTTCAGAGTCCACAGATGCTTCCTTTTTGGAACTGCTCTCTGATATCGTTTTGCTTCCACAGGCTGTGAGCCCCGTTACTGCCAATATTGCTGCGATACTAAGTGCTGTTACCTTTGTTGTAATGAGTTTCAATTTCATCATCTTTGTCCTCCTCTTTCTTTTCCTTATTTACCTATCTATTTAATAGGTTTTTGTTGTTTTGAATTATATCGTCTTATAACATATATGTCAAGTATGAAAACTATGTTTTTATTTTCGTACAATCCGCAAGGCATCTCTACTGGCACTTTTCCTGTTAAATAAAAAGAAACAGAAATCCCAGGCAGCCTTGCTTTTGCATCTGCCTGAAATTCCTGTTTCCTTTTATGTTTCTCTCAAATTTTTTATTCTTCTACAATCTTCACGCCAAACTTCGGAAGCTTTTCTCCCTTTTCTACTGCATTTCCACTTAAAAGATCCTTCTTTCCTGCAAATTCTTCCGGAATTTCCAGTTCTTCATCCTTAAAGTTCATCACAAAATAGAAGCTCTTTCCTTCTCCGTTACGTTTCACGATCTCCAGACCGTTTCCATTTCCTGCGACCGGATTTGCTCCTGCATCCTCTGCTGCCTTGGAAAGAATCTTCGCGATTCCGTCCTCTTCCATGCAGGTTCCGATATAATACAGCTTTCCTTTTCCATAATTATGTCTGGTCACTGCCGGCATGCCTGCGTAGAAATCTTCTGCGTACTCGCCAAGAGTCTCTGCCCCTTCCAGATGCATCAGATCACATACGATCTTACATTTGCTCTGGCTTCCGTCTTTGAACGTCACAACGTTATGCTGCTCCGGTGCAAGGGCATCAATTTCTTCCACCCAGACACCTGCCATCTCTTTTAATGGTCCCGGATATCCTCCAAGATAAACGTTGTCTGACTCTCCAACGATTCCGCTCATATAAGTTGTCACGAGAATACCACCGTTTTTCACGTATTCTTCCAGAGCTTCTTTCATTCCCGGTTTTACCATATAAAGCACCGGTGCAACCACAATCTTATATTTTGAGAAATCCGCATCGACAGGAATCATACTGGTGCCGATATTTTTCTCATAGAAATACTGGTAGTAACGGTGGATCTGATCCACATATTTGAGACTGATCGACGGACCGCTTGTGTATTCCAGTGCCCAGTAGTTATCCCAGTCAAAGATCACGCCAACTTCTGCTTCATTTACAGATCCCGGAATCAGGTCACTTAATTTTTCAAGTTCTTCACCAAGCTGCTTCACCTCGCGGAACACTCTTGTATTCTCTGTTCCTGCATGTGCAATGACGGCACCGTGGAACTTCTCACAGCCACCCACACTGCGGCGGAGCTGGAAGAACTGGATCGTATCTGCTCCGTGTGCCATGGTCTGATAACTCTGTGCCCGCATCTGTCCCGGACGCTTAAGGGAGTTATACGGCTGCCAGTTCTGCTGACTCGGTGTCTGCTCCATCAGCATAAATGGCGCATCCTTAAGGCCACGCATCAGATCATGCTTCATAGCAACCATACTCCACGGTGTATTGTATGCCGGATAATTATCCCAGGAAATCACATCCATTTCCTTTGCCCATTTGAAATAATCCAGTCCCTTAAAGGTTCCCATCATATTCGTTGTGATCGGGGTCTCTTTGTCGTATCGGCGGATCGCTTCTTTTTCCATCTTAAAATTATTCAGCATTCCATCGGAATTGAACCGGCAGTAATCAATGGAAATTCCTGCAAATGCCGTCATATGCGGTTCTGCCGCATCTTCGATTCCGTCACCAAGCGCATTTGGAAGCACCACTTCATCCCAGTCATAAATGGTATGTCCCCAGAATTCCGTATTCCATGCTTTATTCAGTTCATCCAGTGTCTGATATTTTTCGCGCAGCCATACCCGGAACGCTTTTTCACAATTTTCGCAGTAGCATTCTCCACCGTACTCATTGCTGATATGCCAGCAGGTCACATGTGGATTATCCCCGTAACGCTCGGCAAGTTTGCCTGCAAGGCGGGATGCAAATTTCTGAAACACCGGTGAATTCGGGCACGCGTTGTGGCGCTGACCGAATTTATGATGTCTTCCCTCGTAGTCTGTTCTTGCTACTTCCGGATATCTTTTCACCATCCATGCCGGGAGCGCTCCTGTGGAAGTTGCAAGCACGATATCATAATTTTCCCGGCTTAGCATATCGATGATCTCATCCAGCTCTGTAAAATTATAGGTCTCCTCTGACGGCTGGATCTTCGCCCAGGAAAATACATTGATCGTTGCACTGTTGATCCGGGCGTCCTTGAAAATACGCATATCTTCTTTCCAGATTTCTTTTCCCCACTGGTTCGGATTGTAATCTCCACCGTATAAAATTCTCTTAAATGGTCGTTTCATAATATCTCCTTTTTCTCTCTGTCACATGCTGTCATGTTTCTTTGCTACGGTTTGCATGGTATCTGTGAACAGTACCGTTTCTTTTCCTGTGTTTCTTCTTGATTATACTAAAACTGGACAGAACTTTGTATAACATGATAAACTAATAATATAACATTTTGAAACAGGTGATATGATGCCAATTTTTTTCAGAAATCTGCCCTCGTCTGAACCATTTACCTTTGATTCTGTTGGAAATGACTGGATTCAGGAAGAAGTAAACCGTCCACGCGGTTATCCATTCTACCATTATCTTCAAACTGAAAAAGGCGAAGGAATCGTAAAAATACAAGAAAAAGAATATTTACTGAAAGAAAATGAAGGGATCCTTATCTCCCCCTCGATCCGGCATTCTTACAAAAGCAGTCCTGCATGCACGATGTGGAAGACCTGCTTTGCCACTTTTACCGGCTCATTAGAAAGTTCGATCAGTGAAATTACCGGCAGTCATCCGTTCCTTCTGATTTCCAGCGAACAGGGAGCTTCCATTGCTTCGGTCATCAAAGATGTTATCCTGAAGTATCAGACACCGCCACTGGATTCTCTTGCGCTTTCTTCCGCCTGCTATCAGCTCCTTCTTCTGCTTGCAGGCGGAACTGCTGCACAAGCCGCCACCGATCCACTTTACCAGCAATATCTGATTCCGGTCCTGCGCGAAATGGAATCGAATTATGATTCTCCGCTGACAATTCGGGAACTTAGCCAGATGGTCTATGTGACACCACAGTATCTTTCCCGGCTGTTCCGAAAGTATCTTGGCTGTTCTGCATATGAGTATCTGACCGGCTACCGGATCAGTAAAGCCAGAGAACTCCTTCTTTCTTCCCCAAGAAGTGAAGTACAGGAGATCGCCCGTCAGGTTGGTTTTACCGATTCCAGCCATTTTATTGCAGTATTTCGAAAAATCACCGGCGTTACACCATTGGAGTTTCGAAAATTGAACTGATCCTGCGGACAGAATCTATTCTCCTATCATAAAAAGATGACAGACCTGCACATCCAGTCCAAGTCTGCCACCTTTTACCATTCTGCTTTTCTGATCAGTCCATCAGCTTTCTGCTATTTTCTTTTTCTGCGTTTCCATGTGAATCCGCCTACTCCTGCTCCAAGAGAAGAAACAGCAAGTCCTAACCAGCCAAGTACATTTGCCGGATCTCCTGTTTTCACAGAATCATTTCCTTTTGTCTTAGATCCGCTTGTTGTATTGTTCGTCTTATTTGTTGTACCTGTAGAACTATTCTTCTTAGCCAGTGCTTTGATTGCATTATTCAAAGTATTTGCTGCATTATCTACCGCTTCCTGGCTTTCTTTTGCTTTCATTGCTTTCTCAGCGTCTGAAAGCGCACTCTGAAGTACTTTCCAGCTATCTGCTGTATAGTCTGCCTCTTTCAATGCCTTTGCATCTGCAATTGCTTTTTCAAGAGATGAAGTATCTACCGTTACTGGCTGTTCCCCTGTTTTTACAAGGGCTTCGATTGCTGCATTCAGATGCTGTGTTGCTTCATCTACTTCTGCCTGCGTCGGATTTTCTTTTGCAAGAATATCTTTTGCTTCTCCAAGTTCCATCTGCATTGCTGACCAGCTGTCTGCTGTATAGTCTGCTTCGTTCAGTCCTTCCGCTTTCTGTACAGCTTCTTTCAGTGCTGTTGTATCAGCTTCATCTGTTGATGGTTTTACAATATTTACATCAGTTGCCTGGAATTCATAAGTATAATCTTCATATCCAAGTGCTCTTACTGTCAGTTTCCAGTATCCGGTTCCGTCTGTTCCTTTTGGCAGCTGGCATCTGATGGAATCTGTCAGTCCAAGCTGGATTCCCATTGATTTGTGCATCCAGTTATCTGCTGCAAATTTTGTTCCGTAAGTTCTCAGTGCTGTAGTATATGTACTGTCATTTCCATAGTATGTCCATGTTACTGCCTGCATATTTGCACCAAGATCTCCATATTCTCCATTGATATCTACTCGGAGGAATTCTCCATAAGAACCTTTAGCCTCTTTCACGGTCGGTTCCACGCCCGTTGCTGCCTTTAATGTCTGATCTTTAATTCCGGAGTTTGTTCCTTCATTCTTTCTTGCTGTAAATGTAAAGGTTCCATCCTCTGCTTTTACTGCCTCTTTCAGTCCATAAGTATCCGCTGTTACATCTGCTGTTACAGAATAGGAACTCAGACTTCCTTCTCCGTATCCGCCTTTTAATGTTGCACCATTTTCTACTACAGCGTATTTTTCTTTTAATGCAGAAAGATCTGCTGTCTTTACTTTTACAGGTACATACTTAAGACCTGTCACTTTATAATCCGCAATATTTGCTTTGATATCTGCAATCGCTACAGTCTCTCCACTTGTTGTCACAAAGTTATCTTTATCCTGCCAGTATGCAAGATCATATGTCTTGCCGTCTTTTGTCTCGATCACTGCATTGCACTGGAAACTTCCTCTGTGAAGTCCATGATTTGTTGTCGCTCTTGTTACAGTATCAAAAGCTCCCTTATCATACTCACCATGAGAATCCAGTTCATCTGATGATGATGCATTTCCTGCTTCATAAACATCTTCATTTGCCCAGTACTCTGCCCAGCTCATTCCTGCATATACATAAGAGTATTCAGAATCTTCTTCTGCAACAGTATAGGTAAATTCATAATCTTTTGTATAACCATTTGCATTAACTGAAATTGTGAATTTATCTCCTGCTTTTGCATCTGCAAATGGTTTCGCATCTGCTACAATGCTTCCATCAGAATTGATAATCTTTGTAGCGCCTTTTCCACTTGCTGCGTATTCTGTTCCATTTACTGTAACTTTAGAAACATTCTGAACATACGCGTTCAAATCTTCTGCATCATATCCTTCTCCGGCAACCAGCGCATCTGCATCATCATCAAATCGCACCGGAATTTCTTCTGTTGTAAGAGTAAAGCTTGCACTTAAATCTGCATATTTACCGGCAGTATCTTTGATTTTCAATGTGTATTTTCCTGCTTTTCCATTTGTAAATGTCAATACACCATTTTCAACTTTTACGCCTTCAAGACCTTCTACCGAATACTCTGCCTGATAATCATCCGGAAGATTTACAGATACGTTTGCCTTCTTATCTGCAACTGCAGCATCCTCCACTTTAAGTCCATCTTCAAATTTTTCAGGAACATAAATATCAGCTGCAATTTCATAGATTCCTGCATCTGTATAATAAACAATCTTATCGATCGTCTGTCCCATCATTGCTTTATAATTCTCAGAATCCAGTGTATTTCCATGAGACTCTGTCACAAAACCGGTGCTCCATGCAAGTTCTGTCTTTCTCCAGATATTCTCCACATGGCGCAGTCCATAGTTTCCGCCTTCTTTTGTGCTGATCACTACACCATATACTGTATTTACACTCTCTGGCAATCCATCAACATCCAACTGATAATCTCCATATTTGGATGATGTCGAAAAGTTCATTGTAGCTGATAAAGTCTGTGCTTCTGCACCTTTTACTCCTCCAAAGGTAAGTGAACCGTCTGCATTTACAGTTGCTTCTTTATAATAAGATGGTGCTGAACTTAAAATATAATAAGAATAGCTTGCGCTTTCAAATAACGCATCTTTTCCATTGTAAGTTGTTGTTGTCTCTTTTCCTTTTATGCTTGTTGTAATATCAACTTTACTTTCATCTGTAATCTGTGTATAGTTCTTTAATACAGATGCATCTGCGATCTTAACCGGGAAAGTAATACCTGTAATATCAGATCCATCACTGTTTACATGATAAGATCCTGCCGCAAGTGAAGCTCTTGTCTTCTGCTTTGTTGCAGAAGATACAGAATCTGCACCTTCAACACCATCTGCTGCATAAAACTGTGCATACGGAATATTCATGAGTACATAAGTCTCTGATGTAACTTCTGCTTTTTTCAATGCCTTTACAGCATCATTCAGTTCATTTTTTGCTTTATCCACTGCATCCTGGGATTCTTTCTTGGAAAGTGCTGTTTCTGCTGCAGTCAGTTTTTCCTGCATTGCTTTCCAACTGTCTGCTGTGTAATCAGATTCTTTAAGTACTTTTGCTGCTGCAATCGCCTGTTCCAGCTCAGCGGTATTTACTTCAACTACTGCTCCTGCTTCGATTGCTTCCTTAATTGCTGCTGTTGCTGCTTCCTTTACGCCCTTGGAAGTACAGGTTGCCCCACTTACAGCATCCCAGCTGCTGATTGTCTCTTCTGTCGCATCTTTACCCACAAGAGATGTATATCCTGGATAAGTAACTCCTTTTTTCGTTCTTCCATCTTTTGCCCAGTTGAAATACGAATCACTTTCTGAATCATAAGTGCTACCTGGTGTTACATTGATTCCAGTAATCTTACCTCCTGCGATCTGAAGTGCAACCTCAACATCATATTCACTCCAGCCCTCTTCCTCCGTATCGCTTACGTGGGCTGTCTTTGTATAAGTTCCATCCTTTGCCACAGCACTCGTTTCTGCTGCAAACACTGTTGCCGGGCAAAGCCCTGCTACCATCGACATCGCTACCGCCATTGTCATAGCCTTTGTCTTCATATTTCCCTTTCCCATAGGTACCTCCTTATTTGATAAAATTTATTATTAAGTTAGCTTTTCCTAACCTATAATCAAAAAAATTTAACTAACTTCTGCTGCTCTTTCCGACTCTTTTTTCACGATCGGAAGCAGATTTTTACTGACCATCCCCATCGCAAATCCAGTCACTGTTCCTGCAATCATAAGTACCGGAAGATAATAGATCAGCTTTAAGTTTTCCACTGCAACAGACGCTACCATAATCTGACCGATATTGTGTGACACACCACCTGCAATGCTGACCCCGGCTATTGAAAATCCTTTCAGCCGCTTCATCAATGCCATTACCAGAAGGCTTAAGATCCCTCCTGCAAGACTGTAGATGATCGACATTCCATTTCCAAACAAAAAACCGGTCAACAGAATTCGCATAACTATCACCAGAAATACTTCCGGTAATTCCAGGAAATACAGCCCGGTCACTGTCACCAGATTGGCGACTCCAAGCTTCATTCCCGGTATTCCAAAATTAATCGGTATTAAACTTTCCACATAGCTGAATATCATTGCCAGTGCAACCAGCATTGCCATATTCGCAAGCTTTCTATTTCTATTCATCTGTTGATCCTTTTTATTATTTTGCAATCGTATCCGGAACTTCTTCCGAATCCGATGTATCTGCTTCTCCATTATCCAGAACTTCTACCACCAGCTTATGTGGCAGGCAGACTATTGTCTGTGTATGTCCACTGATCTTTCCCTGCTCTTCGCAGTAACCATCCGGACAGTTGGCTTCTTTCATATAGGCTTTCCCATCTTCAATCCGGACTTTATTGTAAAAATCACCGTTTTTCACTTCAATCGTCTGATCCTTCGACAATGCATAGGTTCCATATATTTTTCCATCCAGAGTAATCTGGATCTGATTCCCCTCTTCTCCCCTCGTCAGCTGCATAGCAAGCAGCATCACAAGTGCAACTATGATAATTCCTGCTCCAAATAACAGATCCTTCTTTTTCATTCTCTATACACCCAGCCAGATCAGAAGTACCAGCAGAATCACTGCTCTTAAAATCGTAAACCAGAATTCATTTCCCCGAAGCCCTTTCACTCCGGTATGAATATTGCCTTTCGGGCAGGTATCGATACATTTCTGACACTGGAAACAGTCTCCTTCTACTCTTGGTGATCCATCTTCTGGAAGTCCAATATTGGAAGGACATTTTTTTGTACAGGCTTTACATCCTTTGATACAGTTTTCCCGATCTCTATGAAGTGAAAAAAACGGCAGTACCGGAAGCAGTGAAAATACCGCCCCCATCGGGCAGAAATTTCTGCAGAAAAATCGTTCTTCAAAACACATTCCTGCCAGAATAAGAAGAAGCAGGATCACCCCGGTCACATATCCTCCAAGTCTAAAGTTTCCCGCATGTAACATAGAAAATACGTCCCAAGGACTTGTTCCTTTTGCTTTGCCATATCCCCCTGCAAAACACAGAATTGAAATCAGTGCCAGTACAATATATTTCAGATAGCAGAGCTTTTCTGTCCATGCTTCTGCAATCTGCAAAGGTTTCTTTTTCATTTTCCTGCAAACCCACACATAGAATGCGTGCACACCATCTCCAAGCGTACCGAACGCACAGGCAAACCCGCAGAAGAATCTACCAAACAGAATCGTATAGATACAAATCACAACCAGCACCGTTACAAAGGATGTCACCGCAATTTTTTCTCCTGCTCCGATCTGTGTAAATATGTACTTTACTCCCGCAAATGCTGCCGTATACACGGATGGGATAAACAGGAAATACAATACCTGGATCAGTGCTCTGAGCCACACGTGTAATTTTTTTATATCTTTTGCTGTCAAATTATGAATATCCATTTTTTTCACGTTACTTTACCGCCTTTTCCAGAGCCTGCTCCGATGCATTTTTGATTCCAGTCGAACTGAATGTCGCACCGCTGATCGTATCTACCTCTGCACTCTGTGCATCGATGATCTTCGGAATAATATCCTTTGCCATGGAAAGATATGCTCCGTCTTCTTTCTCCGCAGATACCACATCGATTTCTGCAATCTTGTTTTTCTCGATCTTTACTTCTACCTGGATTGTTCCACCGAATCCATCTGCCTCACCGGTATAAGTTCCATTCTTATATTCATTTTCGGATCCATTCTCTTCTCCAGACTGACCACTTCCACTAAGCTGCGCAGAAAGTCTGGCAATCTCATCTTCTTTTGCTCTTGCATCCAGTACAGAATTATATCCTGTCAGAATTCCTACAATCGCAAGCACGCTTACAAGTCTTACCCAGAATTCTCTCATCGTTATTCAGCCTCCGTCTCTGTCGATCTCTCGGCTTCTTCCAGTGCTTTTTTACATCCTTCCAGAATCGCATTGGAAGAACATGTTGCACGAGATACCGCATCAATTTCCTCCGGCATTCCTTTCTCTATAACCTGAGCTACAACACCTTTTCTGCTTGAAGTACCATTCGCAGCTTTTTTGATATAGCTGTCATTGTCACTTCCACCATCTCCCGTGATATCTGTGATCGCCACGATCTTATCATCCCGAATCGTCACTTTCATCGACAGATTATATTCTTCAAAATCACCGTCCTCATCTGGTGTACAAGGAACCGTCACTTCGTAGATTCCACTGATGTATTTTGTATTTTCGTCGTCTTTTCCATCTTTGTCTTCAAGCTGCGAAATCGCCAGATTCAGATTTTCTGCTGCTTTATCGATTTCTGTCTGTGTCTTTGCTTCAAGGGCTTCCTTTGCATCCATAAGCCGCATCTGAAGTACCGTCCAGCTCACTTCTGTATATTCAGATTCCTCAAGATTCTCTGCTTTTTCAATCGCTTCTTTCAAAGCTGTCAAATCTGTTTTCTCATCAATCGATTCGCCGTTTGTTACCTTTTCTGCCTGTTTCAGAGCATTTTTAATCGCATTCAGAAGTCCTTTTGAGCTGTAGGTCGCTCCGGATACCGTATCCACATCATCCGTTTTCTGTGTCCGGATTACCTTTTTAACCACATCCATTGCCCGGTTAAAAAATGCTTCATCATCCGAAGTTTCTGTAACCAGAATTGCTTTGATCGTATGTTCCTGAATCACAACGGCCACCGTAACATCTCCGCTGTATCCTTCCGCAGTTCCGTAATAAATTCCTTCCTTATACGGAACCGTTCCGCTTACAGAGGCTGTATTCTGATCTTTAGACACATTACTGTTATTATTATCCTGCACTGTGTCTGCTGTGTTTCCGCTCACCGCCGCCTGGCTTAACGCATCACGTACCGCCTGGATAATTCCAACAGAACTGTATGTCGCTCCGGATACAGTATCTACATTTGTGCTTTGAGAAGAAATAATCGAACTGATCAACGCGGATGCTTTAGAAATATAGCTGCTTCCATCACTGTTTTCCACAATCTCAATGGATACGATCTTTCCATCACTGATTTCAACCATCACTTTCAGCGGACCGCCAAACCCGGTTCCAGAACCATAGTAGGTTCCATCTTTGTACGCTGCTGCCTCTTCTACCGCTGCAACACTTGTAGAACTTCCAGCCGCTGCTGTCCCTCCGGACTGTTCCTGTCCTGTTTCTCCGCTGTCTTTTTCTCCGGTCAGTGCATTTTTCACTGCACTGATAATTCCTCTTGAGCTGAATGTTGCTCCGGATACGGTATCCACATCCAGTGTCTGCCCCTCTATAATCTTATCGATAACCACTTTTGCACGTGTGAAAAATGCCGCATCATCCGATGAACTTAAAATATCAATCGAAACAATCTGTTTATCTTTAATCTGCACAGATACGGTAATCTCCCCTGCATAGCCTGTTCCTGTTCCTTTATATACACCGTCTTCCAGGTCAAAAGAACCTTTTGCTGCCTTGGTCTTTTCTGTTGTTACTTTTTTTGTTTCTTCTTTCTTCATCGGTGCTTCCTGCGCTGCATAAACCGGTGCCTGATATCCACTTAAAGATCCTGCTACGCATGCTGTAACCAGTGCCACAGAAAGTACCGGCGCAAATGGTTTGATTTTTTTACCGGTTTCTTTGATGTCCATCTCTCATTAACCTCTCATTTTCTGTAAGTTATTTCGTAATAATCTTCATGTCCTGTTCTGTTGTAAAACTGTCCTTCAAACCTTCTGTTACATAAATTGTTCCATCATCTGTAACCAGAACAGCATCAAATTCTTCGCTATGTGCTCTCCAGAACTCTGCCGCTTTTTCTTCTCCCATAATAAAAAGAGAAGTAGAAAGTCCATCGGCAAGTGTTCCATCCTCACTCACAATCGTTACCGAAATCAGTCCGTTCTCTGCCGGATACCCGGTTTTAGGATCAATAATATGATGATAGATCACTCCATCCTGTTCAAAATAACGTTCATATCCACCTGACGTGATCACGGCTTTATCCTGTATGGATAAAACTCCCAGATAATCCTCTGTGTCATCCGGACTCTGCACTGCAACTCTCCAGTTACTTCCGTCTGTTTTCGCCCCGAGCGCCTGTACATTTCCGCCTAAGTTTACCAGACCACTTGTAATCCCGTTCTCTTTGAAAATATCCATAATTCTCGAAGAAGTGTATCCTTTTGCAATCCCTCCGAGATCTATTTTCATCTGCGAATCTGCAAAAGAAATTTCTCTTGTAGTCTTGTTATACGAAATCTCCAATGCATCCACGTGCTTCAAAAGCTCTGTCAGCTCCTCGGCTGACGGTACACGGAATTTCTGTGTCGGGAATCCCCACGCCTCCATGACCGGATAAATCGCAATATCAAACGCTCCATCTGTTTCTTTATTTAGTTCCAGTGCACGTTCTACAAGATATCCTCCGTCTTCAGAAAGCGTTGCATTTTTTGCCTCATTCAGCTTTGCAATCTCGCTGTCTGTATTTCCTGTTGATAAAAGTGCGTCCAGTCTTTCGATTTCTGCCTCGGCAGCATCCACTGCATCCTGTGCTTTTTCTCCATATGCAGTCACTGTCATATAGGTATCCATTGCAAAAATATCCTTCGATGCCTCGGTATCCGAAGAAGACTGTTCGGTACTTGCTTCGGAGATGACTGTGCTTTCACTTTTTTTACTCTTCGTTGGATCCTGACCTTTCTGGGTGCATCCGCTTACAAATACAGATGCACTCAGACAGACTGTGATTAATATATTTTTGAGTTTCATTTTGTTTCCTCTTGTTTATATGTTCTAACTTAAAATAGTTTATATTATCACCAGTTAGCGTGTCAACAACAAAATTGTCAGTTAAGAAACTTTCTCATTTTACCATTTTCATTGCACACAAAAAGAGCTCATAAAAAATGTTACATTACACTTTTCATAAACTCTTTCGCTTTTTTCTAATATTCTAATGTTTTACACATAATATATCTTTGTTTCCCGCCATATTTCTTTGTCTCGAGAACTGCTTTCATCCCAAGCTTTTCCATATTGCGAAGGCTGTATATATTATCCGGATGAACGGTTGCCATCAGATACCGCATTTTCTTACGTTTTATAATTTCTTCTGCCTGGCAGAAAAGCTCATATTGCAGACCACATCCCTGATACTCTGGTTCTACAACTGCAATCTCCAGATGTGCAACCCTTTTCATTTCTTCCTTGGAAATCTTCAGATATTTCCCAAGATTATCCTCTGCCATTCCAGGAATACGGACAATCATAATTGCTACAGTCTTTCCATCTTTCTTTGCCAGAAGAGTAAATCCTTCCCTGCAGATATGCTTTGCAAGAAATGCTTCATCCTCTGCCTCAAACCATTCCTGCACAGGAACTATTTTTCCGGCAAGCTGCACCATACGGCAAATTTCAGGAAAATCTTCCTCGTTTGCCCGGCAAAATTGAAACCCATTTGTTTTCATCATCCGCTCCATTTACAGCATCTCAACAAACGCTGCCAGTCTGGTATTCAGCTGTCCGATATCTGCCTGAGAATAATCAGTTTCCACACTGATATACGGAATTCCCTTTTCACCAGTTACAAACTTGCGAATCGTGTTAGTCTCCACATTGTAGGTATGACAGGCCTGAAGGACCATATCCACTACACCGTCTACCTGATACTCATCGATCAGTCTTCCCAGAAGCTCCTGACGATTCGGATTCGGTGTCATAACCGAACATCCGATACTGAGATATCTTCTTGCAATTGCATCGTAGATGTCTTCTGCATCTTCGTCTACCATCTTATCGATAGATTTGGCTCCGCTGCAGTTCTCAAAGGTTACAACAATACCACCGTTGTCTTCTACAGCACGGATTACTTTTTCTGTTGCTCCTCCGATTGGACATCCGGTGATCAGGATACGTGGTTTCTTTTCTTCCATCTTGCCTTCTGCATATTCTTTCTCAATTTTTTCTGTCAGGGCATTAACCTCTCCCGGAATCAGAGAACGATCAAATTTGAAAGTGCTTCCATACAGTACCTTGAACAGATCCTGCCCTTTGATCGGTGCCGGATCGTGTTTCATGACTTCATAAAGTCCTTTTAAAGCACGGCGTGCTGCATTTTCTGTCTTAACAGCTTCGCGGATCTGATCTTCTGTGATAGTGACACCAAATTTCTGTTCCAGATATTCTTTGAAACGGATGATCTCACCTTTCCAGAGCTGAAGCCCCGGCTCTCTCTGTGTATTTGGAAGTTCCATTACAAACACATCTTTAAACTCAGACATATACTCATACATTTTCTTCTTTCCATCACAGGTTGTCTCTCCGACAACAACATCGGAAAAATAGAAGAATGGACATTTGTCTGTTTTGGCAAATCCGTAGCTTGATTTGATCAGTGGACAGAGGTTCTTCGGAAGATCCTTTTCTGCTTCTGCGATCGTCTCATCTGAAGTTGAGCAAAGGCTTACACATCCAGCTCCCATTGCCATTGCGATCTCTTTTGGAAAATATGTACAATAAGATCCCACAACCGGAACGCCTTTCTCTTTCAGTTCCTTGACAGCAAGAAACGATTTCTGTCTCTGCTCTGCAAATTCTTCAAATACTTCTGGTAAATCTTTGATCAGTTCCATTTTCATTATCTCCTTTTATCTTTCTTTTCTCTGGCAAGAAGTGCTGCACCGTATGCCCCCGCAAAACGACCAAACTCTTCTGATTCCACCTTCTGTTTCAGCTTGTCTGACAGGATTCCTGTGAAATAAGTACTGTGGCTGAGTCCCCCAGTCAGAATGACTCTGTCTCCAAGATCCTTTTTCTGTGCAAGCTGTACTACCTTATTGGCAACAGAGTCTACCACTCCTGCTGCAATATCCTCGCGGTTCTTTCCTTCTCCGATGTAGTTGATCACCTCGGATTCAGCAAATACGGTACAGAGCGAGCTAATTGGGATCACATCCCCTGCCGCTGCCATATCAAATAATTCATTGATTGTCACGCCCAGGCGGTTCGCCATGATCTCCAGGAACTTCCCGGTCCCTGCTGAACACTTATCGTTCATCTGGAAATCGGATACCATTCCACTCTGTACAATGATTACCTTTGTATCCTGTCCTCCCACGTCGATGATCGAACAGTCTCCACCTGCAAGTTCACGACCACCTCTGGCATGGCAGGTAATCTCTGTAATTACATGATCTGCAAAATCAACTGCGATTCTTCCATATCCTGTAGCAACTACCTTTGTCTCATCTGAGGTAACATCTACCCCCATCTCAAGCAGCTTATTCTTGATCTTTTCACAAGTTTCTTTGCTGCTCCATCCTGTCGGCAGTACGAAATGTTCTTTCTTATCTCCTTCAACAACAACCTTGGATGCTGTTGATCCGATATCAATTCCTACATAATTCATATTTCTTCCCTTTTCTCTCTTTAATGACATCCTGTTTCTATGCTGTTTTTCCAAAATGCCCCTGGTTATTAGGATAACATTTTCATATTATTTCTTCAATAAAACTGCCTGTTTTACTTATTGTTTATCCGGATAGGTTAACTTCTCTATAGAGTTTTTCTATTGAAATACTTCCTCCGATATGCAGTACCTTCTATTCGGAATTTCCTGTTGAAAAAATGAGCCTGCCTAAAAAGCAGACTCATGCACTATTCTTCATTCTGATAGCTGATTTCCATCAGGCAGAGACCCTGCGGCGGTGCTGTGACCGCTTCACGGGTTCTCTCCCCGCCTTCTAAAAGTTCCTTTACCTTTTCCGGTTCGTAAAATCCTCTTCCGACACGCACCAGTACCCCGGCTATGATGCGCACCATGTTATACAAAAATCCATTTCCCGTAATCCGGATCGTAATATGCTCTCCGCTTTGCAGAATCTGCAAATCCGTGATTGTCCGCACCGTTGTCTTTGCATTCGTACGGATACAGCAAAATGGTGCAAAATCGTGTTCTCCTACCAGATAAGCCGCTCCGCGCCTCATCTGCTCCACGTCCAGATCAAAACTTACAAAGTAATTATAAAGCCTCTCTGTCGGAATCGGCACTTTCGTATTGATGATGTGATATTCATAGGTTTTCAGAGTATCCTGATAACGTGGATGCCAGGTAAGGTCCACTTCATCTGATCTCACGACTACAATGTCCTTCGGCAGCCGCTGATTCAGTGCGTAGGAAAAGCGCTCCGCCGGAATCCGGCTTTCGGTGTCAAATACTGCAATATTTCCTCTTGCATGAACCCCGGAATCCGTCCGGCTCGCCCCGATCACCTGGATCTCTTCTCCGGTGAGCTTACAGATTGCCTTATTCAGAACTTCCTCGATCGTAATTCCATTTGGCTGGATCTGCCAGCCACAATAATTTGTTCCATCATAAGCTACGGTTAATCTGATTCTTCTCATCCCACAGCTCCTTAAAAGATCCACAGTTTAAACGGAACATATCTTCCGACAACAAATGCCGCCACCACATACAGGATCGTGATCAGATACGCCACATGGTCTGTACTCTTATAGATCAGAGGTTTCATCTTGGTTCTACCGTCACCGCCACGGTAACATCTCGCCTCCATTGCCATTGCAAGATCATTGGCACGGCGGAATGCGGATACAAAAAGCGGAACCAGAATCGGAATCATCGCCTTTGCCTTCTGGATCAGATTTCCACTTTCCATATCCGCACCTCTGGCAATCTGTGCCTTCATGATCTTATCCGTTTCCTCCAGAAGGATCGGAATAAAACGAAGTGCGATCGACATCATCATCGAAATCTCATGTACCGGTACATGGAGCTTATTCAATGGGTGAAGAAGCTTCTCCAGACCGTCTGTCAGTGAATTCGGTGTAGTTGTCAGTGTCATAAGTGAGGATCCCATAATCAGATAGATCAGCCGGATCGCCATATAAACCGCTGTGCTTAAGCCGTACTCCGTGATCTTGATAAAGCCTACATGAACCAGTGTCTTTCCGCCCGGTGTCAGAAATAAGTTGAAACCTACTGTGATCAGAAGCAGAATGATAATTGGCTTCAGTCCTCTGACAATGAATTTAAACGGTACCTTCGCCAGCTTAATGCATCCAAACAGGAACACAGTCGCAAGTACATATCCCAAAATACTTTTGAATGTAAAAAGAGAAATCAGGTACAGCAGTGTGCATACAATCTTCACACGCGGATCCAGCTTATGGATACGGCTGTCAGCCGGATAATATTGTCCAATCGTTATGTCTCGAATCATTTGGCTGCCCTCTCCTTCTTCAGTGCTTTCATAATGCCATCCGCTGCTTCTTCTATCGTGGTTGCATCTGTCGGAACATCCATTCCCTTTTCCTTCAGCGCATGCATGATGTACGTTACCTGTGGTGCTGCAAGTCCCACACTCTCCAGTTCTTTGTAGTGTGCAAACACTTTCTTTGGCACATCATTAAACATGACGCTGCCTTTATTCATCACAATAATACGATCCACATATTTTGCAATATCTTCCATACTGTGGGAAACTAAAATGACAGTCATGTCTGCTTTTTCGTGCAGATAGGCAATCTGATCCAGGATCTCATCTCTTCCCTTCGGATCCAGTCCTGCAGTCGGTTCATCCAGAACCAGTAGCTTCGGACGCATTGCCAGTACACCGGCGATCGCTGCACGTCTTTTCTGTCCGCCTGACAGATCAAACGGGGAATGATCGTAATATTTTTCTTTGAGACCAACAAGCTGCAATGCCTCTCTTGCCCGCTTTTCACATTCTTCCGGTGAAAGTCCCTGATTCTTCGGTCCAAAACAGACATCCTGAAGTACATTGACCTCAAAAAGCTGATGCTCCGGATACTGGAAGACCAGCCCGACCTGATTTCGCAGCTCACGTAAGTTATAGTTTTCTCCGTAAATATTCTCTCCGTTGTAATAAAGTGCTCCGCTTGTCGCCTTGATCAGTCCGTTCAGGTGCTGGATCAGTGTCGATTTACCAGAGCCGGTGTGACCAATGATCCCGACAAATTCACCGTGCGGGATTTCCAGAGACACATCCTTCAGCGCATGCTTTTCATATGCGGTTCCTTCACTGTATACATAATTGATATGTTCTAATTTAATCGACATAATATCTCCACCAATTCTTCCTTCTTCAAAACTCCCGCCGGAATATCAAGTCCTCTTTTTCTCAGTTCATCAGCAAGGATCGTCACCTGCGGCACATCCAGTCTGTAGTGCTTTAACGTATCCACCTGTGAAAAGATTTCTCTCGGTGTTCCCTGCATTACCACATGACCATGATCCATTACGAATACGTGGTCTGCATCTACAACCTCTTCCATATAATGAGTGATCAGAATCACTGTAATGTGTTCTCTTTTTCTCAGCTCCATCACACTTCGAAGTACTTCTTTTCTTCCGTTCGGATCCAGCATCGCAGTTGGCTCATCCAGTACAATACACTTTGGACGCATTGCCATGACACCGGCGATCGCAACCCTCTGCTTTTGCCCACCGGATAATTTATTCGGTGAATGGTGACGGTATTCAATCATCCCAACCGCTTTCAGGTTGTCTTCCACTCTCTGCCAGATCTCCTCTGTCGGCACGCCCAGATTCTCCGGGCCAAATCCCACGTCTTCCTCAACGACTGTTCCGATGATCTGGTTATCCGGATTCTGGAATACCATTCCGGCGCTCTGACGTACATCCCACAGATGCTCATCTTCCTTCGTGTCCATTCCGTCTACCCACATAGTTCCGTCAGACGGAACCAGCAGGGCATTCATATGCTTTGCAAGTGTAGACTTCCCAGAGCCATTATGCCCCAGGATCGCAATAAACTGTCCCGGCTCGATATCCAGCGATACCTCATCAATAGCACGGCTTTTTCCTATAATATTGCCTTCTTCGTCACGCTTTGCATATTCAAATACAAGTTTATCTGTCTTGATCATTTTCATGGTATTTCCTCATATCCATTCTGTAATTTATCTGTCCATACTGTACTAGATTATAACCTAACTGGAATGCCTATGCAATTGATTTCCTGATTGTATCAAAAAAAGAATGCGCCTTCGCACATTCTTTTCCTGTATTTCTACTACATTTTTTCAATCTTATCCCTGAGTTTCAGCATTTTTGCATCCAGCTCAGAAATTTCATCTGCATAGGTTTTTAATTCCTTTGCAACCTCTTCATTCTCTGTCTTTTTATAAAATAACTGGTACTCAAGCACGGACCAGTAATCCATTGCCACCGTGCGGAGCTGGATCTCCACCTTTTCCTTCAGTGGTCCTTTGGATGAATAAATTGGGACCTCCACAATCAGGTGAAGACTCTTGTATCCGTTCTTTTTGGGATTCTTAATATAATCTTTCTCCCGGATGATCTGTACATCTCCCTGCGCTTTCAGACGGTCTGCAACCTCGTACACTTCATCTTCAAATGGACAGACCACACGAATCCCGATCAGATCCTTCAGTTCTGCTCTTGCCGTGTCAAAATCCGGCTCCAGACCTTTCCTGATCAATTTTGTATAAATACTCTCTGCCGTCTTCACTCTGCTGCTGATCTGGTTGATCACAACATGGCGTTTCTTGCGCGAAAGATCTGCATTTATCATATTCAGCTTTGCTGTAAGAAGATCGATTGCAGCTCTGCATCTGAGCTGATACTTCTGATTCTGAAGCGAACGGTCTATCTCTGCAATCTCTTTTGCAGCTTCTGTCCGGATCAGCTTTTCAGGGCACTTATTTTTCTGCTTTATCTTTGCCTTCTGTTTCTTTGGCATAGGCATCTCCCTCTTTGTCTTTTTTTTCACACAATATACATTGTATCATCTTTTACCCTGAAAATCATCAATTCCTGTTCAAAGAAATGTTAAATTTTTTCTTCCAGATTCAAAAAACGCAGTAATAGCTCTGCATTCATCCGTGCAATATTATCGCTCCAGTCAATCTGCAGAAGTTCGTTTACCTTGTCGATCCTCTTCCTGATCGTATTGATATGTACATATAATTTCTCAGCTGTTGCGCTGTAGTTCATATTATTTTCCAGATATACTTTTAAAGTCTTTAATAGATCGATATTCTTTTCATCTTTCAGGAGTACACTGTAAGCCGAGAGCATATGGGTAAGCTCCTCTTCCGGAATATCCAGCCATGCAAGTGGACCAAGCTGAGAATACTCCCATGCAAAAAGGGTTGGATAAATCATTTTTCCCATATTCAGTGCTTTCTGGCATTTCTCTATGCTTTGACGGATATGCCCAAGAGAAGCGGCATCCAGTGAATAACCAAATTCCAGTGCCGTCTCCGGACAGCTCTTCAGAACTCTTCTCCGGAATTCTTCCAGAAGTGCCAGGATATGACCTTTCTCCCAGTCTTCTTCTCTGTCTTCCAAAAAAAGAATCCCCACATTTTCTCCGATCATTGCGATTCTGGCATATTTGATCAGACTACTTTTCCGGTAAGCCTCAAGGATCTCTTTTCTCCGGTTTGGAAATTCTTCCTGATTGTCCGCGCGCCGGAACAATACATACCTGTATTTTGTACTCATGGAAATCCCCTGTACATTCGCCTGAAACATCATCTTCTGTGTATCATCTTCCGTTGCACTCAAAGCATATAACACAAAGTTCTCAAATCCGATATTCCCCATGTTCTGTGCCGCTACGATCTGCTCATATAATCCCTGCAGCATCAGATAGGCAATCCGGATACTGTACTCATCATAATAATCCAGGAATTCCCGCGCTTCCATCACGGCAAAATACGCCTGTACACTTCCATTTACAGAAATCGGGACTCGTATCCAGCTGATTCTCGGTTCCTCCTGGTGACTCTGATTCACAAGACGGTATCTCACCATGTCCATGTAATCACAAAGCGTATGGCGGGTATACGGCATTGACGGCTCCCAGAAATCCTCTGTTTCAAGTCCGAATCCTTTCGCTATCTTCTGAAAATTCATCGAACTGTAATACGCCTCTTCTTCTACAAAATCATATAAAAATGCCGGGAAACCCATCTCAGCCTCCATCGCCTGGAGGATCCGCTTGATCTTCTGCTCTTTATATGAAAAATTCGACATCTGAAATGTCATATGACTGGTATTGATCCGCAGCCTGCGTATGGTCCGGTTCAGCACAGCAGTATTAATCTGGCTCATCACTTCCATCCATGGTGCTGAAAACGGCATGGAGATAAGGGGCACCTCATACTGATCAAAAAGCTCCAGTATCTCCTCCGGTATTTTCTCCAGATATCGTTCTCTTTTGATCATCATTCCCGCTGATTTCTGGACACTTCCCTCCCGGAATGCTTTTTCAATACAATCTGGTTCCTTTGCAATAACGTACCCTGATGAAAGTACCAGTTCCTTCCCTTTTGTCCAGTGAAATGCATCCGGTGCCTCCATAACTGTGATTCCCTGGATCTCACGGTGCAGTCCCTTTGCCCCCGCCAGAACGTAAAAATCCTTAAAATAGTCCTGCGATAATAATTCTTGTATTGCGATACCCATTTCTGTCTCCTGCCTGACTGCACTTATCCCCCTCACACAGTCTGTTTTTCTCCTATTTTCTCAGTGTAACATTCATGAAAATTCTTGTCAAATCCAGTCACACACTTACTTTTTTTCCTCATAAAAATCCCGGAAACCTCTCGGCTCCGGGATCTTTTTTCTTTACTTTTTCTTGTTCTTATTCACCCTCATACATCGGTGCATATGGTTCTCTGTCCTGCGCATCGAATTCGTCCTGAATTTCTTTTCGCAGTTCCGGCTGTGTATACAGGTCATATGCTGTTGCTGCAATGACTTTCGCTGCGTAAAATGCACCTTTCTGTCCGATCGTGCTTCCGGCAGATGCACAGCTCTGCCAGGTATGCGGTGCAACACCAACCGGCCAGCAAACTGCAGTAAAGAGGTTCATCGGCATCATCTGGCTCACATCTCCACTGTCCGAAGAAGCAGTAAGCGGTGCTTTTTCCCAGGCATTTCTGGAAACAACACCATCTGCTAATGCCTTTTCTTTTGCTTCATACATTCTCTGATCTCTATCTTTGATAGCCGGATCAACGGTAGCCTGCAACTGTCTTGCAAATTCCATTTCCTCTTCCGTATAAGTTGGTGTTCCGACCTCCTGCAGATTCTTCCATGTCAGATCTGCAAATGATTTTTCGCTGACCATATCGCAGCAGCCATATTCAATTTTGGTCTCAACCTCCGTCTCTGTCATCATTGCAGCACCTTTTGCCACAAGTGTCAGTCTGCGGAGAATGTCTTTTACATCGCTGATGTGCGGAGCCCTTGTAAAATACCATGCACTTGCTTTATCCGGCACGATATTCGGTGAAAATCCGCCACTGTCTGTAGTATAGTGGATTCTTGCCTTGTCAACTACATGCTCTCTTAAATAGTTGGCGCCTACACTCATAAGTTCCACTGCGTCAAGCGCACTCCGCCCTCTTTCCGGTGCAAATGCTGCATGTGAAGTTTTTCCTTTGAAATAAAACTTCGCAGATGCACTCGCCAGATATCCTTCATCATAAATCATGTTTGCAGACATCGGGTGCCAGCTCAGTGCCATATCGCATCCGTCAAACATATGATAATATGCCATTTTTACTTTTCCACTTAGCAATTCTTCTTCCGGGCATCCATAGAATCTTAAGGTTCCCGGAATTCCTTCCTGCTCAAGAAACCGTTTGATCATGATCGCTCCTGTCACAGCCCCTGCGCCCAGAAGGTTATGTCCACATCCATGTCCTGCTGCTCCCGGTGTTACCGGCTCTTTCGTGATCTGGCATTTCTGGGAAAGTCCAGGAAGCGCATCATATTCTCCAAGAACAGCGATCACCGGTTTGCCACTTCCATATTCTGCATAAAACGCATGTGGAAGATGTTCTTCATTTACAATCACAAATCCTTCATGATGAAGAAGCTCACGGATCATATCCGCTGACTTCTGCTCATTCCCGCCACTCTCAGGATTATTCCATAAATTAGTGCAGATGTCCACGCAGGTAGACCTAAGTTCCTCCATCTGCCCAAGCATCTCTTTTTTCGTCATATCTACCTCTCCTTTTCCATCCAATTATACACTATTCTTACTTTCCGGCTTCTTTTTTCTTTCCATAAGTTGCAAGTGTTACACCGATTGCTACAAATACACTTGCAAGAGTTGTCAGATAGTTTGCTGCTCCCGGAAGCCAGTTGAAAAGACCTGCGTTAATTGCAATACCAATGAGAATTGCAAATGCAAGCATACCACCTGCAAATTTGATTCTTTTCAGTCCAAACTGCATAAGCAGGGCACCAAACAGTGCCGGAAGCAGATAATTCAATGCCTCTATCACACTTGCCGGCATTGCTGAAAGTACAGAGCTTCCGAGGATAACTCCGATTGTCAGCACAGATACGTTAATGACGATGGATGTCGCCATACCGATTACTGAAACGATCGAACCTTTTTCTGTTCCTGGTTCAACGTCAGCTGCGACCTGAGCCATACCGGCGCAAGGAACTCGCATATTGGAAATATTTCCTGACAAAAATGCCATGTATGTACCTACCGGACCAAGTACGGTAAAGTAAGAAATCGGTTCTACAATCCAGAGGAATCCGAATGCACTTGCTGCAGAAATAAATGCGGTAGCAAGTGCAGCAGGTTTTGGAAGAAGTCCGTACACAACTGCCAGTACAAGTGCCGGCAGGAAAGATAATACAGCTCCAAGCAATCCGGTAAGTTTACCAATCTTATGCATCTGCGGCATATATTCGCCTTCATAAAAATCTTTTTTTTCCATGTTCGCTCCTCCTTTAAATCACGGCTGTGATGATCATTGCTGCCAGAATTGAAATCGTAAGATTCCATTCTTTCAGCCACTTGATATTCTTTTTTTCTGAAATGGTTAAAAGTATTGCCATAAATACAGCTCCAAGTACGCAGGCAACTGAGTTTTTATTCAGCTTGATCAGATGAGAAGATGACATTGAACTAAATGCACCAATGATAGCCGCACTTGAAATTGCCATCAGTTTTGCCGGATCTCCACCTGAAATTTTGTGCTGTACCTTGTCCATACGGTTTGCAGAAATAGTTGCAAAAATGATCCATCCGATCGATCCAAGGATCATGGTCCATACTGCCATATCAAGTGCCAGTGGTGTCAATGTATCTGCTCCAAGCTGTACACCAACTGATGCAGTACCAAAACCTGCTGCGATAGATTCAAACATAACGGAACCGATCAGGGAAAGTCTCATCCACGCCATCGGTCCTCCAACAGTGATCAGAAGGGAAAGCATTCCACTTAAGATTACAATAGATGGTCCAATGGAAGTGATCGCGCTGCTCTTGATTGCGTTCTTCATCTGCTTTTCTGTAAGTCCGATCTTCTTTCCTGCCGAATAAGATTTTTTTGCAAAGATCAGGGCCTGTGCGATAACGAGTATTACCGGGATTCCACAGGCGATCCACATCGGTATACTGTTGGCGATTTTCATAGCATCCATATTGCTACCTCCTTAAAAATAAATAAAATATTCATAAAATTTATTGAAATTATAATAAAATTATCGCGATAATTCTATGAATAAATATTCACTTTTCTTTTAAAAGGCATATAGAGGTGAAAAAAAATTCACTCCCATATGCCCTTTCATGAAAAAATATTTTATTGATAAATTCTTTCAGTAAACAATTTGTATTGCCATTTTCTATAAGCCTTTTAAAACTTCCACTTCGCCAAATGCTTTCAGAAATTGTTTTTTTCCATATCCCGGAAATTCCAGCTCGATCATCATCTCGTCCTCAGAAATAATCTCCCCTTCTCCGTACTTCGGATGTCTGCCTTTTCGCTCTGGCTTCCGTGTTTCTTTCTGTTCTTCTTCCTCCTGCTTTTTCTCCCTGATCAGCTCCCGCGTATCTTTCCGCAGTTTCTGCAGATTCGCTTTCCGCGACTCACTTCCCGGCTTTTCTTCCCATTCAAGCAGCTCCTCCGGCAGCATCCGCAGATAATTGCTTGGTGTCTCATATGTCCCCGGAATCGTCGGATTTGTATAATAGGAAAGTTCCAGGTTCTTCCTTGCACGGGTCAGTCCTACGAAGAACAGACGGCGCTCCTCTTCTTCCTGTTCTATGCTTTTGCAGCGAAGCGGGATCAGTCCCTGATTCATTCCGATGATGAATACATAGTCAAATTCCAGACCTTTTGAGGCGTGCAGTGTCATAAGATGAACTGCGTCTTCTTCCTCCGTCTGTCGTTCTGTATCTGCCACTTTTTCCATCGTATGTTCGCCCGAAACCGCATTCAGCTTCCCTTCTGCAACATACTCCCGAATCATATGAGGTCTTTCCGGAACCGGATCCTCATCCTCTTTCTGTTTTGCCGGAAGAACATAAGGAAGTTCTGCTCTTTCAAATACTTTTTCCAGAATCTCTGCCTGCTTCTGCACCCGGTAGAAAACCGCAATCTCCCGGTAAGGAAGTCCCTGCTCATGAAGCTCACGGATCCGCTCTGTCAGATACTCTGCCTCGATAAATGGATCATAATGATTCCTTACCAGAATCTTCTCCCCTCTTTCACCACTTCCCTCAATCTTTCCTCCAAACTGAAGAAAACGGTTCGCCGCTTCCAGGATCACTTCATCGGACCGGTAGTTAACCGGCAGAGTCAGTTCTTTTGCGCCAAATCTGTGCTTGATCAGGAAGAACATATTCGGTCCGGTTCCTCTCCAGCTGTAGATCACCTGATTCGGATCCCCCACCGCAAAAAAATGGGTCTGTGTGCCTTTTAACGCCTCCAGAAATTTCAGCTGTTTTTCGTCACTGTCCTGTACCTCATCGACAATGATCCACTTAAGATCCAGCACCTCTTCCTGCTCTTTTGCCACCTGCGTTCCTTCTTCCAGAAGATCTGCAAAGGACATTTTATTCTGCTGTCTTTTTGCCTTCTCAAGAAGCGGAAAGATCTGAAACAGATCATCTTTGTATTTTCCCTGTGTTCTTCCTTTCCGATATGCCGCGTAATCCTCTTCCATCCGCTTTTTCAGACGGTTCTGGTATTTGATCTTATAACCGCCTTCTTTTGCGATGGCAAGCACCATTTCCATTTCATCTTCCGGTGTGATAACGGTAAATTCCCGGTTCCATTCTTCCAATTTTGTCCCGTCTTCTGCCTTTTCCGGAAGAAATCTTCGCAGAATCCTTAAGGCAACACTGTGAAAGGTTCCAAATCCCCACAGTTCTTCTTCCGTAAGCTCTGCTTCTTTTCTGGATAGACGTTCTGCGATCTCATCTGCCGCCTTGTTGGTAAAGGTAAGCACTGCCATTTTCTCATACGAAACCTGCTTTTTCTCATGCAGATGCCGCACTTTCTCGATCAGCACTGTTGTCTTTCCGCTCCCTACATTTGCATTTACCAGACATGCCGGGCTTTCATCCAGCACCGCCTCCTGCTGGTAAGGATTTAAAGTTTTTATTTCTTCTATATTATTCATTTCTAAGCTGTTCATCATATCGCCTTTGCAAACGGTCTCTCTTCTTCTTTCGTTCTTTTTTCTCCTGCTCATCCATTTTCACTTCATACCGTACCCGAATCTGCATATCCGCCGGACAGATCACATGATACCGCAGGGTATTGGTCAGACTTTGGAGGTTATCCGGCTCCATCAGCCATTTTGCATAAAATTCATTTTCCATCGTCAGGATCAGCTTGTGTCCTTCTGTACTGACTTTTTTAATGGTCTTCAGGAACTGCCCGCCTGCCTCGCCATTTTTGACCACGGCATAACAGACCTTCTCCCACTCATCCGGCAGATTGAAGAAAGAAAATTCTTTCCGGATCACAGGCTGTGGCTCTTTGATATTTTTCTTCAGATAAACCGGCGGTTCGCTCTCTTCCAGAAGATTCTCCAGTCCCCAGAGTACCATCTTCTTATCCAGATTATAATCTCCCACACATGCCGGGCAGCCATCCTTACATGGACAGCCGCTGACCATTTTGACTGCACTCGCCAGAATCTCCGGGATCAGATCATAGATCTTTTCCGAATAACCAAGCCCTCCCTCGTATTTGTCATAAATAAAAAGGGAAACCTTTTCTTCCCGGAATTCATCCGGAATGGTCGCATTATTGGACATGGTCACATCAATATCGTCACGCTCCGTCATTGTCACCATCATCGCCGCGTTTTTGATCGCATACTGCATTCCGTCGAAATGATTGTTCAGCACCAGCTCTCCCATGCGATTTGGCAAAAGAAGACTCCGGTAGACTCTGACAACATTCTCAGGCATCGTGATCCAGGTACTTTCCGTATCATAATCCTTCTGAAGTGGCTGCGTCAGTGTTACATATCCAAGATTCTGATGGTTATGGAACTGCAGTTTCTTGTACATGGCAATGATTTCGTTTACATTGATATCTCCAAAACGGATTTCCGTCCTTTGATACGCGTCCTCCTGAAATACATGCAGGATACGTGTCTCTTCCTGTCCTGCCGGTACCGTATAATAATCCCCTGTAAACGGAATGGCGTAAGCTGTCCGGCTGACCAGATCCATCTTCGTGATCTCATAGGATGCACCATCATGCATATATACAGCACCCGGATGGATCTCATGGTATGCCTGGGATTCGTCCATCTCCGTGATCTCATGTCCGTCCTCCTGCGCGAGCAGCTTGAACCTGGTCTTGTCCATATTACGCAGGCTGTAATCCCCTGCCGGAAATGCAGGTCCCGCCCAGGCAAATCTTCCGGCAAGGCTTTTTACTTCTCCGGCGCTTAAAAGCACCGGGATCATTTCTCCAAGATCCGGAAAAAGCGCAATATCATCCAGTGAAAGTGGCATCTCAGCAGCCGCTGCGCGCAGATGTGCAAGCTCGATCAGAAGATTGTCCGGATCCACGATCGCATTTTCACTTTCTCTTGAGAACAGCCATTCCGGATCGATGGCAATGTACTGGTCAAACGGTTCATTTTCCAGGATCAGATAATTGACACAGGCACTGCCGCTTCGTCCGGCACGTCCACTCTGTTGCCAGAAGGACGCCCTTGTCCCCGGATAACCGACGATCACAGTTGCATCCAGCTTTCCGATGTCGATCCCAAGCTCCAGTGCATTCGTCGATACCAGCCCGGTCAGTTCTCCCTCCGTCATCTTCCGCTCAATCTCTTTTCGCTCCAGCGGGGTATAACCGCCACGGTATCCTGCGATCAGATCTGCCGGATTCTTGCCACCCATCCGTGCTATTCCCAGAAATCCGGCAGCATCTAATTTATCCTTTGCTTCTTTTAGAATAACTTCTACATTTCTTCTGGATCGTCCAAAGGTGATAAAATGATGATCCTCTTCCACCAGCTCCGGTATGAGTCTTGCTGCCACTGCAGACGCCGCAATCCTTCCGTATACTTTGTCATTATTCCCCTTGATCTCCGGCGGCTGGATAATACAGTACTCTTTCTCCGGTGCCGGCGATCCGTCCCGGTCGATCAGCGTAAATCCGCTTCCACAGATCTTTTCGGCAAGCTCTACCGGATTGGCGATCGTCGCGGAGCTGCACAGAAAATGCGGATTCGAATGGTAATACCGGCAAATCCGGTGCATTCTCCGGAAAATATTTGCCAGATGTGCTCCAAAAGCACCGCGGTAAGAATGAAGCTCATCGATCACTACATATCGTAAATTTGCAAAAATCGCGTCAAACCCGTAATTGCTGTGATTCGGAAGGAATGCCGAGTTCAGCATCTCCGGATTGGTCAGGATAATATTTGCACTCTTGCGGATCCTTGTCCGCTCGGCAGGTTTGGTATCTCCATCGTACACGCCTGCTGAAACTCTTCCCTCTCCGAAAAATTTCAAAATCGGCTGCATCGCGCGGTATTGGTCACTTGCCAGTGCCTTGGTCGGGTAAATAAAAATCGCACGTGTCAGCGGGTCTTCCAGAATTTCCTGCAATACCGGGAGCAGAAAGGCAAGCGTCTTTCCACTTGCCGTCGAAGTCGTAATAACCACATTTTCCCCGGCTCTGACCTTCTCAAACATCTCAACCTGATGTGCATAGAGTCTGGAAATATGGTTGCTTTCCAGATATCCCCGGATTTCTTCCCGGAACTCCTCCGGGTAGTCCCGGTACAACGGCTCCCTTTTCTTCATTTTTCTTGTATAAATGATCAGCTTTTTAATTTCTTCCGTCATGAATTCCTCCATAATTTAAAAAATGTGCACCTATGGCACGCAATACCTTTTATTTCACAGGAAGTTCCCGTAGAATAAAAACCAAACACATATTCGTATGTACAGTATAGCATGGCTTTCCCATTCCTTCCATAGATATTTAGTGTATAGATATATTCTATATCATTCATGCGGATTATCTATAAAAAATGTTGTCCATGCAACATACATTTTATTAAAAGAATGTTATATTTCTATTTTAGATATGTAAATTTTATTCAGGGAGGAATACATACAATGAAAAAGAGATTTTTATCAATCGCTCTTACACTTGCTATGGTATCATCTATGGCAGTAGGATGCGGAAGCAGCAAGTCAGATCAGGCTGACAGCAAGAAAGAAGAAACAAAGACAGAAGCATCTGCTGATTCTGACAGCAATCAGATCTTATTCAACGGATCTTCTACTTTAGCACCGGTTATCACTTCTATGGCTACTACATTCTTTGATACTTATGGAACATGGGATGCATATGATTCATCTCTTCCAAAAGAAGATATCGCAATCTACGTTTCAGCAGGCGGATCCGGACAGGGAACCAAAGCCGTTATCGACGGAACTGCAACATTTGGTATGGTTGCAAGAAGCGTAAAGGATGAAGAAAAAGAAGCAATCAAAGACGAAAAAGAATACCAGGTTGGTATCGATGCTCTGACGATCGCAGTAAACCCGGCTAATCCGGTAAATGATATCCTTGATGACCTTACAACGGAACAGATCGTAGGACTTTTCTCCGGCGAATATGCTACATGGAAAGATCTTGACTCATCTCTTCCTGACGAAGAAGTTGTTGTTATTACACGTGATATCAACGGTGGAGCTCACGAAGTATTCCAGAAGAATATCATGGGTGACACAGATGTAAAAGCGGATGCGATCCAGGCTTCTTCTATGGGTGAACTTGTTCAGGATATCATTGATAACCAGTACGCAATCGGATATGCTTCATTTGGTGTTGCTAACCAGAACGAAGGAAAAGTAACTCCACTGAAAGTAAACGGTGTTGCTGCAACAAAAGAAAACATTCTTGATGGATCTTACATCATCCAGAGACCACTTCTTCTTGTAGGTTCTGGTGATCCGACAGATGTACAGCAGGCTTTCCTTGATTACGTTCTTGGTGATGAAGGACAGAAAACTGTAGAAGATATGGGATTCATTCCTATGAAATAATCTTCTGATATGAAAGGGGTGTGCAAAGACACACCCCTTTTTCTTGCTATATGTCGCTGGTTAATCCCAGGGATCAATTTTGATTTGTATCCGGACAGCGCTGTCTGTCCTGCATCATACATAGAAAGGATTTACTATGTTTAAGAAACTTTCAGATAAATTCAGCAAAGGAATCATTTATCTGGCTGCCTTTTTCGTAACGGCACTGATGGCAGTCATGCTGATCCATATTGTGAAAGAAAGTATTCCTGCCATTTCACAGCTTGGGATCAAAATGTTCCTGCCTTCCACTGAATGGCGTCCGGTCAGTCAGAAACCGCAGTACGGACTTTTACCGGCGATTGCCGGTACCCTTTATGTCTCAGCGATCGCAGTTGTCCTCGCACTCATCTTCGGCGTTGCCTGTGCCTGCTTTCTGGACTATTACCTTCCAAAAAAGATGGCATCCGTATTCCTTGCGTTCATCGATCTGGTTGCAGGAATCCCGTCCGTCATCTTCGGATTCATCGGACTTACGGTTCTTGTAAAAGCCTTTGCCACCCATCTCCATATGACAGCCGGTCAGTGTATCCTGGCAGCCGGGATCGTGCTTGGGATCATGCTTTTACCATTCGTTATTTCCACCTGTCATGAATCCCTGCAGACTGCACGGAAGACTTACGAATTCAGCGCGATCACACTCGGATTCTCCAAAGAATTCACCCTGCTGCATTTTATTCTTCCGGCAATCCGTCCGGGAATCATTGCTGGTGCAATGATGGCGTTCGGCCGTGCACTTGGTGAGACAATGGCAGTCATGATGGTAATCGGTAATTCCCCGATTTATCCCAAACTCCTTGGACGAGGTCAGACACTTCCTGCCCTCACCGCACTGGAAATGGGAAGTATTGAATACGGAAGCCTTCACCTCTCCGTACTTTACGTTGCAAATGCTGTGCTGCTTGTGATTCTTTTCATCGTACTCGGTATCAGCTATCTTCTGAAAAGGAGGCTTTCCACCCATGAGAACTAAACTGCAGAAATTTTTCACACGCCTGATTCTTACCATACTCGGACTTTGCGTGATCGCTGTCACACTCTTCCTTTTCCTGTATGTCTTCTGGAAAGGGAAAAAGGTATTTAACCTGTCCTTCCTTCTGGACAAGCCTGCAGGTGTTCCACTTGGAACTGCAGGCGGTATCTATCCGGCACTGATGGGTTCCATTTACCTTGGTGCACTTTCCGCACTGATCGGCGGTATCCTTGGTATCGGTGCTGCCATTTATCTTGTATTTTACAGCACCGGAAAACGATTTTCCGTCCCTGTAAATATGGCGATCACCGGGCTTTCCGGAATCCCTTCGATCCTGTTCGGGCTGGTTGGATATACGCTTCTGATCTACCGTTTTGGACTTAGCCGCAGCCTTCTGTGTTCGGCACTGTGTGTTGCAGCAATGATCATTCCTTTTGTTGCAATCCGAGCAGAAAAGATTCTGGAAGAGAAGGGGCGCGAATATATGAATAACTCCCTAAGTCTCGGACTTTCCCGTGAGTATGCCCTCCGGAAACTGATCCTTCCGGTCTGCTTTGTAGAGCTTCTCGGAACCGTTGCGCTTGGAATGGCATACGGCATGGGTGCCGTTGCACCGATTTTATACACCGGAGCTGTCATGCAGGCAGATGTTCCGCATTCTCTCTCCGATCCGTTCATGTCACTTCCATATCACCTGTATATCCTTGTGAACAACGGATTTTCTCTGGATTATGCTTATGGAACCGCATTTGTACTGATGCTCTTCCTGCTCATCATCCAGTTAATATGTAAATTTATCACCTATCTACGAAAGGACAACTGATATGCTGAATATAGAAAATCTAAAATGTGGATTTGGAAAACACGAAATTCTTCACGGAATCAGCCTGACGATCCCGAAAGGACAGATTACAGCCATCGTTGGTCAGTCCGGCTGCGGAAAAACAACTTTTCTGAAAACCCTAAACCGAATGGTAGAAGAAGAAGGCGGCTATCTCTCAGGAACAATTACTTTAGAAGGAACCGACATCAAATCTCTTCCGAAAGAAGAACTCAGAAGGCGTGTTGGCATGGTCTTCCAACAGCCGATTGCTTTCCCACACAGTATTGAGAAAAATCTGTCTTACGTGCTGAAATATCACGGCGTCCGTGATAAAAAAGAGATTTCCGAAAAAATCACTGAATCCTTACAGAAAGCAAGGCTCTACAATGAGGTCAAAGACCAGCTGAAAAAATCTGCCCTCAAATTATCCGGCGGACAAAAACAGCGTCTTGCTATCGCACGAAGCTTCTGTGCCGATCCGGAAATCTTGCTTCTTGACGAACCGTGCTCCGCACTGGATATGAAAAATACAATTGCGATCGAAGAGACTCTTCTGGAATTAAAAAAACAATATACCTTTGTTATTGTCACCCACAATCTGGCTCAGGCAAAGCGAATTGCCGATCAGGTGATCTTTATGGATCAGGGGAAAGTACTGGAAGTGACAGAAAAAGAACAGTTCTTTGCGAATCCGGCATCAGAACTGGCGAAAGAGCAGATACAGTATATGTAATAAAAAACGAGCAAATGCCTTTTTGTATGACATTTGCTCGTTTTTCTTATTTATTCCACAAAAGATTTCTGTCAGTCTGATTTTTATTTCAGCATCTCTCTGAGAAGTTCATTAACCATACCCGGATTTGCTTTTCCTTTCATTGCCTTCATGATCTGTCCAACCAGTGCTCCAAGTGCTTTTTCTTTTCCGCCCTTGAAATCTTCCACTGCTTTTGGATTCTTTGCAATCACTTCTTCTGCGAGCGTGCGAAGCGCACCTTCATCGTTGACGGTCTTCAGCCCGTGATCCTCTACATATTTTTCCGGATCCACATCCTCTGCGAATACCTTTTCAAATACCTCTTTTGCTACAGAACTGTTGATGGTTCCCGCATCTGCAAGTTCGATCAGTTTTGCAAGGTTCTCCGGTGAAAATTTAATATCTGCCGGCTCCTGTCCGTTTTCATTTAACAGGCGCATGGTTTCCACCATCAGCCAGTTCGATACTTTTTTCGGCTTATTACAGATTGCGCAGGTCGCCTCAAAAAGATCAGCCATCTTCTTCGTTCCGGTAATGATCTCTGCATCATAACGAGGAATGTCATAATCTTTCTCATAGCGCGCAAGCTTTTCGTTTCTCAGCTCCGGCTGCTGGTCTTTGATCTTCTGGATCCACTCATCACTGATCACGATCGGTACTAGATCCGGTTCCGGGAAATAACGGTAATCCTGCGCATCCTCTTTGGAACGCATTGCATAAGAATATTCTTTATTATCATCCCATCTTCTGGTTTCCTGAATGACTTTCTTTCCTTCTTCGATGAGTTCGATCTGTCTCTGTCTCTCTCCTTCGATCGCATGTGTAATCGCTTTAAAGGAGTTCAGGTTCTTCATCTCAGTACGTGTTCCAAACTCAGAAGCACCTACTTCACGAACCGAAAGATTGACGTCTGCTCGCATGGATCCTTCCTGAAGCTTACAGTCCGATGCTCCCAGATACTGGCAGATCATACGCAATTTTTCCAGATAAGCAATGACTTCATCTGCCGAACGCATATCCGGCTCCGATACAATCTCGATCAGCGGAACCCCACTTCGGTTATAATCTACTAAAGAGCAGTCCTCCCACTCATCATGGATCAGCTTTCCGGCATCCTCTTCCATATGCATCTCATGGATACGGACTTTTTTCTTCTGCTCTCCGACTTCAATCTCTACATAGCCGTCTCTCGCGATTGGCAGATAGAGCTGTGAAATCTGATAGTTCTGCGGGTTATCCGGATAGAAATAGTTCTTACGGTCGAATTTGCACACCTGTGTGATCTTACAGTTTGTCGCAAGTCCTACTGCCATCGCATATTCTACTACTTTTTTATTTAATACCGGAAGGGAGCCCGGCATACCGGTACATACCGGGCAGGTATGTGTATTCGGTGCACCCCCGAATGCAGTACTGCATCCACAGAAAATCTTTGTCTTTGTTGCCAGTTCTACATGAACTTCCAGTCCGATTACGGTTTCATACTGTCTTGACATCTACGCTTCCTCCTTTCCGGTCGCTTCTGTTTTGTCGTACATAGATACCCATTTTTTCTCTGTCAGGCACTCATAAGTATAAGCTGCCTGGAAAAGCTTCTTCTCCTGGAAACAGTCTCCAATGAGCTGCATTCCAACTGGAAGTCCTTTCGCATCCAGTCCAACCGGAATACTGATCCCCGGAAGTCCTGCCAGGTTGACGGAAATCGTATAAATGTCACCCAGATACATTTTGATCGGATCACTTAAGGAAGAGCCAAGCTTTGGTGCTGTCGTCGGTGCTGCCGGAGCAAGGATCATATCGTATTTTGCAAATGCACTGTCAAATGCCTTTTTAATCAGTGCTTTTGTACGGAGTGCTTTCAGATAATAAGCATCATAATATCCGGAACTGAGTACGAAAGACCCAAGCATGATACGGCGCTTTACTTCCGGTCCAAAGCCTTCCGAACGTGTCTTTTTGTACATCTGGTGCAGTTCTTCATAATCCTTTGTGCGATATCCGTATTTGACGCCGTCAAATCGGGACAGGTTGGAACTTGCCTCAGCAGATGCGATGACATAATAAGCCGGAATCGCATATTTTACAAGTCCAAGATCAAATTCTTCAATCTCAGCTCCTGCATTTTTCAGAACCTCTGCGGCTTCCAGAATTGGTTTTTTCACTTCTTCGTCCAGACCTTCTTCAAAATAATCTTTTGGAATACCGATTTTCATCCCTTTTACATCGTTTACCAACGCACTTGTAAAATCCGTGTCCTGGCGTTCTACCGAAGTGCTGTCTTTTACATCATGGGATGCGATGATCTCAAGAACCGTCGCACAGTCAGTTACGTCCCTTGCAACCGGTCCGATCTGGTCAAGAGATGATCCATAAGCGATCAGTCCATAACGGGATACCGTTCCGTAGGTTGGCTTGATTCCAACGATTCCGCAGTAAGAACTTGGCTGACGGATCGATCCGCCGGTGTCAGATCCAAGAGCATATGGTACTTCCAGAGCCGCAACTGCCGCACAGGAGCCACCGGAAGATCCACCCGGTACATGCTCCAGATTCCACGGATTCTTTGTCTCTCCATAATAAGAAGTCTCAGTCGTGCTTCCCATCGCAAATTCATCCATATTCGTCTTTCCGATCACAACTGCACCTGCTTTTTCCAGGTTCAGAACTGCTTCTGCTGAAAATGTCGGTACAAAATTACTCAGAATTTTTGAACTGCAGGTGGTCGTCACACCTTCCGTACACATGTTATCCTTGATCGCAACCGGTACCCCTGCAAGCGGTCCGGTCAGTGTTCCATCATCAATCAGCTTCTGCACCTCTTCTGCTCTTTTAAGTGCTGCCTCTTTCTGAAGTGACACAAAACTGTTTACTTCTTTTTCTACTTTATCAATCTGCGTGAAGCAGGCTTCCACTGCTTCTTTTACTGTAACCTCTTTTGCCTGAATCTTTTTTCCAAGTTCAACGGCAGTAAGACTTTTCAAATCCATCTTTCGATTTCCTCCTATGCGAATGTTCTAGGTACTTTGTAGCTCTGTTCCTTCTGCTGCGGCGCATTTGCCAGCATTGCTTCGTGATTGTCTCCATTTGTCACTACATCCTCACGGAATACGTTATTTACCGGAAATACATGTGACATCGGTTCAATTCCTTCTGTATCCAGTTCATTCAGGGTATCAATATAATCAAGCATGGTTTCCATATCTTTCTTTGCCTGCTCTTTTTCTTCGTCAGAAAGCTCCAGCTTCGCCAGGATTCCAACGTATTCGATTGTTTCATCCGAAATCTTATTTGCCATTGTCCTCGTCCTTTCTAATAATAATTATCGTAAAAGCTTTCGTACTTCTCCGATTCAATCCACTCACTCGGTGTAAGTTCTACTGTAAGTCCTTCCAGATCAACTTCTGTTCCATCGATCAGGACAATATTTTTCAGCTCCTGTGGAAACCCCGACTCTTCATTACCGATCAGCATTCCCATATAGTTTTCGTATCCGGCGCTTACTGTCACGTCATAATCAAAAATCCCAAAACCTTCCACACATTTCACATCATAGACACCTGCAGATACGTCTTTTCCTACTGTAAATTTATCCGATACGGTTTTCGATTCTGTAAGCGGATTTACGATTGCTGTCAGATCCATCTGTGCATTCTCTGCTGTCATGTGAAGCTCCAGTGTATCCTCTACCATCACATAACATCCCGAAAATACTTCAAAGTCACTGACTTCTTCTTCCGGATTATCGTAGTCATCACCAAAACTGTACTGCACCCAGATATTATTTTTGCTGTCTATCAGCTCTACCTGACCACTTCCACTTTTGCAGGTCAGTGTGTAGGTTCCCTGCGGAATATGTACCCCGCCTTTATAAATACCAGCTGTCAGATCTGCCTCATAGACTTCTCCGTCATCCGGCATCACTTCCTGCACATCGCTGTATGGATCATCCTCGGTGTAGCTGTCACTGTCATCATATGTATAGTCTTCAAAATAATTCTGAACCTCATGAATGATCTTTCCACCAAGCTCGCCTGCAAATGATGCAATGATCACAAAGCCAATCAGAAACTTTCCAAGCTTCCTTTTCTTTTTTACCGGTCTGCTGCTTTGTTGCATTGAAGATGATGTATAACTGTAACTCTGGTTTCCTGCTGCCGCCTTTTTTGCAGCTGCTTTCTTTGCATTTTTATCTGCATTCTTCGCCTTGCGCACATTTTCCCGCGTCATAGTCTTTCCTTCATACGGCTTTTCTTCTTCCGTATGTACATGTGTCAGAGACTCTTCATGACCGGAATTTTCAAGTGTCACATACTGATCATCATTCTTTGAATTATCAAGTCCGCATTCCGTGCAGATATTTCCGTTTAATTTTCCTCCGCATAAAGAACATCTTCTTCTCATTTTGACCTCCCCCGCTGCCTCTTGTCAGCTCTCCTTTTTACCGGCCAGACAGGAAGCCCGGTCATTACGGTGTAAGTCTGCTTAAATCTCTTGGGAAAAGGGTTGTCTCACGGACATTATCTTCACCAAGGAGCTGCATTGTCAGACGTTCCATTCCGATTCCAAGACCTCCATGTGGCGGCATACCATGTTTGAATGTATCCAGATAGGTTTCCAGTCCTTCTTCCGTCATTCCCCGCTTTTCAAGCTTTTCCATCAGCATGTCGTAGTCATGGATTCTCTGTCCTCCGGTCGTGATCTCAAGTCCACGGAACAAAAGGTCAAAACTGAGTGTGAATTTCTCATCCTGTGGATCATCCATTGCATAGAACGGTCGCTTCTTTGACGGGTAGTATGTTACAAATACAAAATCAGAACCCCATTCTTCTTTTGCATACTGTCCGATCAGATGCTCTTCCTCCGGTTCCAGATCAAATGGATTGCGGATCTTACGTCCGTACTTTTCTGAAACCTTCTGCTTTGCCTCATCAAAACGGATTGCCGGAATTTTAGAGACATCCGGAAGTGTCACGTCCAGGATTTTAAGTTCCTTCGCATAATCCTTTTTCAGAAGCTCCATCGTATACTGAAGGAAGCCCGTTTCCATCGCCATGATATCTTCAAAGCTGTCGATATAACCCATTTCAAAATCCAGACTGGTATATTCGTTCAGATGACGCTTGGTGTTGTGTTTTTCTGCTCTGAATACCGGTCCTGTCTCAAATACTCTGTCAAAGACACCAACCATCATCTGTTTGTACAGCTGTGGACTCTGTTCCAGCACTGCCGGACGATGGAAATAATCCAGTCGGAAGAGGTTAGATCCTCCTTCCGCTCCTTTTGCTCCGATCTTCGGGGTATGAATTTCTGTAAAACCTTCTTTATACAGGAACTCTCTGAAGCCTCTTACGATTCCTTCCTGAATTTTAAACTTCGCTCTTTCCCTTACGTTTCGAAGAGAAATGGAACGATAGTTCAGCTTCGCTTCAAGTGAAGTGTTCAGTTTCCACTTTGAAACAGCAAGTGGAAGGCTGTCTTTTGGCATACTGAGTACTTTTATCTCACTCAGACGGATTTCAATTCCGTTCGGTGCCTTCTCTGATTCGGTCAGTTTTCCTGTTACTTCTACTGTAGCGGCTTCTCTTAAATCTTTCAAGTCAAATTTTGTAACGCCTTCTTCGTATACACACTGGACCAGACCTTCCCGTTTTCTCAGAATCACGAAGGCGACTGTTCCCATGTCACGAATTGTATGAACGGCTCCATTTACCTTCACTTCTTCTCCAAGTCTTCCCTCTTCCAGTAATTCACTAAGCTCCAGCGTTTCTTTTTCTTTTACACCTGTCATAAATTCCATGTCACAATCCTCCTAAAATATGTTTTGCTTTTGTCAACTTCGTATTCCGGATTGGTTTTGATATGCATAAAAAAAGCCCCGGAATACTTTTTCGTATTCCGGGACGGATAATCTGATGATCCGCGGTACCACCCGCATTGAATCCTTTTGGATTCCTCTCTTACATACGTAACGTGCATGAACCGTATTACCCTACTAAAGCATCTGTGCTTTCCATTCAGATAATCTGCTCCAGAGTGTTCCCTTCGCCTCATTCCTCAAACAGCGCTCTCAGTCGGTGACGCCGTATTCCTGTCAAGTTCCAGAAGCAAGAGTCTCTTTCATCGCTTTGCTTTACTAAATTATTTTTAGATACTAGCACACGTTCTTTACTTTTTCAAGTATTTTCTTCTATTTTTTAATTTTTTCTCGTTAATTGTCAGCTTTTTTGTTTTAAAATCATCAATTTGCTTTGTTTCTTTTTGCTTTTTGATTATTTCGTATGTTTATCCACGTATTTATTCTCTGTTTTGGAATAAACAATTTTCTGTTCCTTATATAAGCTGTAATATCCGGAAAGCAGATAGCTTACCGCAACCACAATACAGTAAAACGGCATCCCGTTAAATCCAAACAACTCTGCTGCAATCAAAAGAGATGCGATCGGACTGTTTGTAACTGCACAAAAGACACCAACCATTCCACATGCCGCACAGATATCTGTCGGTGCTGCAATGATCGTAGACATAAAAGAACCGAGTGTCGCCCCGATAAACAGTGACGGTACGATCTCCCCACCCTTAAATCCGGCGCAGAGCGTTAGTGCCGTAAACAGCATTTTCAGAAGGAACATCTGTGGTCCTGCCGCCTCTTTAAAGCTTGCAGAGATCACGCCCGTTCCAAGTCCCAGATAGGCATCCGTTCTGAGTACAAAATACAAAATAATCACGCCTGCTGCCCCTGCAACCACACGCACATACGGATTCGGAAACCATTTTTTCAGATAATGTTCCCCATTATGCAGCACAATACAGAACAATGCTCCGGCAAGCGCACACGCAATTGCCAGAATGATCGCTTTGATCGAATCCACGCTGTAAAAATTCGGAACCAATTCTACCAGATACGGTGGAGTAACGGTCCTCACTTTCAGAAGCAGCGCAATCCCCTGTGCAGCAAATGCAGAAAATACGCATGGCACCAACGCGGCATAATACATCACACCAACACTGATCACTTCCATTGGAAATACAACCGCCGCCATCGGTGTCCCGAAAAGTGCTGAAAATGCGGCACTCATACTTGCCAGAATGATGATCTTCTTGTCACTCTCATTCAAATGCAGATATTTCGCACATACATTTCCTACACTTGCTCCAAACTGAAGCGCTGCACCCTCTCGTCCGGAAGATCCTCCAAACAGATGCGTGATCGCTGTCGATATCAGGATCAGTGGTGTCACCCATCCTGGGACCTCTTCCTCATCCGACCGGACTACTGTCAAAACCAGGTTCGTTCCGGAGTTCTTTTCCTGTCCGGTAATTTTGTACAGCCAGACGATCAAAAGACCTCCTAACGGTAGTCCAAGAATGATCATCGGATTTGCCTGTCTAAACGAAGTCGCCCATACAATCGCATAGGAAAATCCGCTGGCAATCAGTCCGATGAGACTTCCGATCACCCCGGACAAAACGATCCATTTGAACAATGAACCATACAGATTTTTCCATGCTTCTCTCATTTCTTTTAATTTTTCATTCATCCTTTGTTCCTCGTACTCTTATTTTCTTAAAAAAAGAATGTGCTCTGGCACATTCTCGCGCCGAGTGCGTTGCTGAGCGCCAGTGGCGCTCGTTAAGCAACGACCGAAGCGGAGCGTAGACCGCTTGCGACATCCTTCATCTTCGCGCGAGTGCGCATCTCCGGCACACGGCGCCTTTTATTTAACAGGAAGTTCCTTCAGAATTTCCTGTTAAATAAAAAATGCTGTATACACATCCTTATTCCACTTTTTATTATAGAAAATTTTTCTTTTTTTGACAATTCCAACTGACAAAGATTATTTCTCTTTTTCCAGCTGCATATGATAATCCCGGATCATATCTGCAAGCGTAACTGTCTTCAGGCTGTCTTCCAATGCAGATTCAAATTTAGAATAGGAGTGTCGCAAAACCGCCCGGATGTTACGTCCAACTGGACACAATTTAGAAGCTTTGGTATGTACGTGAAATATATTTTTACAGAACTGCGGTTTCACGGCATTGCAGATTCTGTATACTGTAATTTCTTCCGGCGGCATATTTAAAGTCGTTCCACCGGTACCGTTTTTCACATTAAGGATTCCATCTTTTTTTAAAGCACTCATGATACTGCGTATCGCTACCGGATTCGTTCCCGTTGATAAAGCAATCTTTTCACTTGTGATCTTATCCGTCTCTCCAAATTCACTGACCAGTATCAGACAATGGATTGCAAGCGATGCCCTTATTGATAACTGCATACTCTGACTTCCTCCTTTGATTTCATTTTAGCTTATCATATTTTTCTATAGATGTAAATATTGACATTACATCTATGAAATGATAGTCTTATTGTAAATTCAAAAATTACACCAAAGGAGAAAGAATGAAAACATATCCAGTTGTAGAAATTACATTTAGTCCTACCGGAGGGACCAAAAAAGTTGCAGACCAGATCAGCTGCTATCTGGGAAATATTACAAATACCGTGAATCTTATCCGGCACGATGTCAGCTTTTCAGATGTAACAGTCCCTTCTGATTCACTTGCTGTCATCGCAGCTCCTGTATTCGAAGGCGTTATTCCTGATATCGCCATTGAAAGGATGAAAGAGATAAAAGGGAACCATGCAAATTGTGTAGTTATTGCCGTATATGGAAATCGCGCATATGACGATGGTCTGATCCAGTTAAAAGATACCGCCGAGTTATGCGGTTTCAATGTTATCGCCTCCGTTGCAGCTGTTGCAGAACATTCTATCATGCGCCAATTCGGCAGTGGACGACCAGACGAAGAAGATAGCAAAGAGTTAAAGAAATTTGCAGAAGAAATACTCGAAAAACTTTCCTCTGACAAAGAATTGTCTACTGATTATTTCGTGCCTGGCAGTCATGAGTATAAACGCCTTGGCAACCTGAATGTTGTTCCAAAAGCAAGTGCTTCCTGCACTGGCTGTGGAAAATGTGCCGATGCCTGCCCAACAGGTGCAATCAATAAAAATAATATCCGAACCGGCGATAGTAGCAAATGTATCAGTTGTATGGGATGTATCGCCGCCTGTCCAAAAGGTATCCGGAAGCTAAACCCTGTCTTTTTGGCTGCCGCATCTCTGAAAATAAAAAATCTGTTATCTGGACAAAAGCCAAATGAGATTTTCTTATAATCCTCAGCAGACATTTCCTTCTCGCTGTCGATTGAAATTTTTATACGAAACTGGTATTCTATAAGAAAAGAAAATCGATCATTTTCATGGTCGAAGGAGGTTAAGATATGTCCGAAATTTTAGCTTTCTCAGAATCTGCCGATTCTGATCCAAAGCTTTCTACAGAACCAGTTTCCGAATCCGGAGACATCCATACAGCCACTGATGTACCATCCCAGGAAGCTCCAGCTCCGGAACCAGATTCCCCTGAAGCAGAAACCATTTCATCTAAAGAAAAAGAGAATACTTCCACGGATTTTTCATCGGAAGATTTCAAATCTTCTGACGATTCCGAAAAAGATCCGTTTACCGGAGAAAAGAAAAGTTCCCACCACCGCATTTTCCATACGGCAAAGGAACTGAACTATCTGCGTGAAAAATATATCCTGGAAAAAATTCCGGATGACCAGCTTCTCGAATATCTGAAGCTTGAAGAAAAGCGTCATGAGCTCCAGGTGCAGGAACGCAACATCCGCGAAAAACGGATCATGAATGCCTTTATGCTGACAGTGATCCTCGCTGCAATTGTAGCTGTAGTATACAGTCTCCATGAGAATCCTACGGTACTCATCAGTATTCTGTATATTGGTGGAATCCTTGCAGGGGTTCATGTCTGGAATAAGAAAAAATAAATATTATAACATGCACAGAAGAACCTCTGCCGGACAAGATGTCAAGCAGAGGTTCTTCTCTTCTGTCTTACAACAGATTCCTTTTTTATACATTCTGGATAAAGTTCTCGATTTCTTCTCTGGTCGGCATAACCCGAAGTGCCCCTTTTCTTGTGGTGATCAGGGATGCTGCCGCATTTGCAAATGTGAGAAGCTCTTTTAAATTTTCTTCGGTCAGCTCTTCCATTCCATGCTCCAGAATATAATTCAGGGAATTGGCACAGAACGTATCTCCGGCTCCGGTCGTCTCGATCGTATGCTCCTGGACAAAGCCCGGAACTTCTACCCGGAGATCTTTGTAATATGCACGGCTTCCGTCTTTTCCAAGAGTAATGAGAACCAGCGGAATCTGGTATTTCTCGCGGATCAGTCTTGCTCCTTCATCGTAATCTGTTGTTCCAAAAAGGAATTCCACTTCATTATCTGAAATCTTCAGAATATCGCACTTTGAAAGACCATATTCGATCTCAGCCTTTGCATCATCCAGTGATTTCCAGAGCGGTGGTCGGAGATTCGGATCAAAACTTACGATACATCCTGCTTCTTTTGCCACGTCAATTGCATATCTTGTTGCTTCTCTTACACCTTCATGGGTAGAGGAAAGTGTTCCAAAGTGAAAAATCTTTGCCGAACGGATCAGTTCTTCATCCACTTCTTCTTTTTTCAGCATCATATCTGCTCCCGGATTCCGGTAAAACGAGAAATCTCTGTCACCATCCGGATAAGTATGTACAAATGCAAGTGTCGTATGTACTTCTTCGTCCATTACCAGGTTCCGTGTATCGATTCCAACTTCTTCAACTGCGGTTTTCAGCTGCTCACCGAACATATCTTTTCCGACTTTTCCGATAAATGCGGTCTTTTTCCCAAGCTTTTCAAGCATGGCAAGTACATTGCACGGTGCGCCGCCCGGGTTGGCTTCCAGAAGCGGATTGCTCTGTGTGCTTGTTCCATTCTCTGTAAAATCAATTAGTAATTCACCTAATGCGGTTACATCATAGATTTTTTCCATATTCGATTCCTCTCTTTATAATCTTCTTGGATGCGAAGTTATAGGCTGTGAAGACGAATTACACAAAAGAACTGTTTCAAATTCAGTTGTGCAAACCATTCCGATGAACCTCTTAGGGCGAAAATCGTGTTCAGCAGAGGCTTCCACGATTTTTGAGTTTCATCTCCATTGCACAAAATTAGAATTTGAAACAGTTCTTTTGTGTAATTCGTCCCTCAAGGTTATCGATAATAATCTTCGTTCCCATAATCTTATAAGTAAATTATACCTTGTCCCTCCAGTACATGCAATAAGATTATGTAATCGATATCATGTTTTTTTAGTTTTCTTTCACCTAGATCAGGTTCAGTTTTTTCAGGACGTTGTAGATAGTTCCTTCTTTGAATGGATCGCTTAGGTTTCCGATTTTCAGGAGTTCGTGGTAACCTTTGCTTCCACCCTGGCGGCAGAGCGCGTAGTAATCTTTCCATGCACTTTCCAGGTCTTCCTGCATTTTTCCGTAGTATTCGAGGGCTCCTACGCGGGATACGGCGTAATCAATGTAGTAGAACGGGCACATGAAGAGGTGCTGTTTCTGCATCCAGAATCCACCCTGTTCCAGGAATTCGTTGCCGTCGTAATTTCTCCATGGGAGATAGATTTCTTCCAGTTCGTGCCATACTTTTCTTCTTTCCATTGCATCGATCAGATTCTCAGCGTAGACACGGTGCTGGAATTCATCTACGCATGCCATGTACGGCATTGCTTCCAGTGAATCCCACAGGTATGCTTTTTTCTGTTTTTCTGCATTTTCGCCAAAGAACAGATGCATCCATGGCAATGTGAAATATTCCATTGCCATCGAATGGATCTCGCTGATCTCTGCGGTACTGAATGTCTGCGATAATACCGGAATATTGCGTGACGCTGTGTATGCTTCAAAGGCATGTCCTGCTTCGTGGGTAAGGACATTGACATCTGCATTGGTTCCATTAAAGTTTGCAAAAATGAACGGTGCCTTATATTCTTCCATAAAGTCACAGTAGCCACCCTGCTGTTTTCCCTGTCTTCCTTCCAGATCAAACAGACGGTATTCCATCATAAAATCAAAGAATTCTCCTGTTTCTTTAGAAAGTTCATGATACATGGTTCTTGCTTTTTCCAGAAGTTCTTCTTCGGTTCCCTCCGGAACTGCATTTCCATCTGGATAGGTAAGACTTTCGTCATAATATTTCAGTTCGTCAATGCCAAGTCTTTCTCTCTGTTCCGCGTAAAGCTTCTGACAAAGTGGTACGATATGTTCCCGGATCTGTTTACGGAAAATCGCTACGTCTTCCGGTGTATATTCAAATCGTTCCATCTTATGATACATCATCTCAGCATAACCTTTAAATCCAAGATTCTTTGCCATCAACTGACGGATTCCGATCAATTCTGTGTAAATAGAATCCAGTTCGCCGGAAATAGATTTATACAAATCTGCCCATTTTTCAAATGCTTCTTTACGAATGTTTCTGTCGATATCTTCCATCATCTTTAACAGTCCATAGAAACCAAGCTGTTCTCCGTGGAAATCTATAACCGGTGCTGCTGCAACCTGGAAATATTTCTGAATCAGTTTATTCTCCTGGATCTGCAGATCAGCGTTGCATGGATCCGTAAGCCGGACTTTGTTCTCAGCTTGTTTGGAATAGACTTCTCCAAACTCTTTTTCAAGTTCTGCTTTATAGGAAGATTTCAGATAGCTCTCATAGAATTTTTTCAGTTCCACGTCAACCTTCGGCTCAAGCTCAAAAATGTACTCCATCTCTTTCCGATAGAATTCATCATTGGTATCCTGACTGTTACGAATATTCGCCATAACACGCGTCGTATTGAAGTGACTATTTGCATTCAGAATTGCAACAAATGCCTGATGTGCACTCTCATAATCTGCAGCCTCGTTAAAATTCTTTGTTTCTTTCTGGATGGTCTGGATGTACGCTTCCCCGTCTGGACGTACATATTTCATCTCTGAAAATTTTTCCATCATTTTTTCCTTCTTTCCAATCTTATTCCCTGCCTGTCAGAATCATCTTCTTTTCCCCAAAAGCAGTTCTATTCAGATTTTATCACAACTTACCCTGTGATTCCATGACCTTTTCATACAATATTAACAAAGAATGATGCAAAAAATCTCGTCTGACTAATGCAAATCGTTTCTTCGCACCTGTGTCAAAAGAGATTTTTATATTCAGACATATCCGGACCGGCTGGCTCCTGCTAAATTTATGCACACAAAAATCGGAGTGACAGGATTTGAACCTGCGACCTCTACGTCCCGAACGTAGCGCTCTACCAAACTGAGCCACACTCCGATAATAAATACATTGGATATCCCAAATGGAATATCCAACTTAAATTCTTATTCAATTAGAAACTACGGATAGAGGACTCGAACCTCTACTAACAGAGTCAGAGTCTGCTGTGCTGCCATTACACCAATCCGCATCAATCATCTGTTAATATCTGTCCATCAAAATGAACAAAACATTATATATTTTTGGAAAACCAAATCGGAGTGACAGGATTTGAACCTGCGACCTCTACGTCCCGAACGTAGCGCTCTACCAAACTGAGCCACACTCCGATAACCGTACCGAACAATTTATGTGTCCAGTCAAGTCCTTATTCAATTAAGGAACTACGGATAGAGGACTCGAACCTCTACTAACAGAGTCAGAGTCTGCTGTGCTGCCATTACACCAATCCGCATCATCTGCTTGTCCGCTCTGGTTCTCAACAGCGAACAAATTTATTATAGCAAATCTTTACGGAAATGCAAGCATTTTTTTACATTTTTTTAAAGAAAGTCATTTCAAGTACTTCTTCTTCTTTTTTCTGACATTTTTCTAACAGAAGTCCTTGATCATCTCATCATATTCCAGCCAATCATATCCCTGTCTCTTATACAGTTTCCAGGCTCTTTCATTTTCCTTTTCCACTTCCAGACGGAATCTTGTCACACCCTCTTCTTTGTGTTCTTCCATATATCTGAAATACTCGCTTCCAAGTCCCTTAGAACGATATTCTTCCAATATATACAGCTCTTCCAGCCAGTACACCATCCCGCCTGCTTCCTGTGAAAAAGTCTTTGCGATCAGTCCGTAGCCTGCAGTTTCGCCTTCCCATTCCAGAATAAAAAGCTCCGCATAGGTGTCACTTTTCATACATTCTTCAAATGTCTTTTCCAGACAGGAATCCGGGATTGGATGATCCACCGCGGATGACCGGTAAAAATCGTGCGCCATTTTTATGTAAATCTCTTTATCTTCTGCTTTTATTTTTCTGATCATTTTCGTAATTCTCCTTTTTCTGTCTGACCTGATTCCGACAGCTTTCTCTTCTTTGTATAAAGATGTAATTCTTCTATAGTAAAAGAGATCTTTCCCCAATTTCTGTTTCGGAAAATGATCTCTTTTTTATCTTTCTAATTCTATCCACTGGCACTTATTATATCATGCCTTCTCTTCCTGTTTCAACCAGTTCTTTTTTGTCCCTGAAAATCTTCTACGAAAATCTTACAAACGGATTTTCATACCTCGCAATATTTCCCAGCTTCTCTTCGATCCGAAGAAGCTGATTATATTTTGCGATCCTTTCCGACCTGCACGGCGCACCTGTTTTGATCTGTCCGGTGTTAAATGCCACTGCAAGATCTGCAATAAACGGATCTTCCGTCTCTCCTGACCGGTGGGATACGATTGCCTGATAACCCGCCTTCTGCGCCATCTGGATCGCATCAACCGCTTCCGTCAGGGTTCCGATCTGATTCACCTTGATCAAAATTGCATTTGCGATCTCCTTTAAGATGCCGGCATTCAGCCGCTTCACATTGGTCACAAACAGATCATCCCCGACCAGCTGCATCTCCAGCCCCATTCTCGTCGTCAGAAGCTCCCATCCTTCCCAGTCCTCTTCATCCAGTGGATCTTCTATCGAAAGGATTGGAAATTCTCCGGCAAGCTCCTCATAATAATCAATCATTTCTTCTGTGGAGCGTGCCACTCTGTGCCCGTGCATCTTCGCCTCTCCCGGAAATACATACTCTTTCCGCTCTTTATCATACAGCTCACTCGCCGCCACGTCCAGTGCGATCACAATCTCTTCCTTTGGCTTATATCCTGCCTTTTCAATCGCACGCATGATCATCCTGAGTGCCTCCTTTGCGTCTGGTAGGTTTGGTGCAAAGCCTCCCTCATCTCCAACCGCAGTTGGATAATCATACTTCTCCAGAATCGCCCGGAGCATCTTGTAGATCTCCGCGCACATCTGAAGTCCCTCTTCAAAGCAGACTGCCCCAACCGGCATGATCATAAATTCTTGTATATCAATGGAGTTGTCTGCATGTCGCCCACCGTTCAGAATATTCATCATCGGAACCGGCATCTGCCTGGCATTTACGCCACCAAGATACTGATACAGGGGAATTTCCAGTGCATTTGCCGCCGCCCTCGCCACTGCAAGAGATACTCCAAGCATTGCATTCGCCCCAAGATTGATCTTGTTGTCGGTCCCATCAAGTTCCAGAAGCATCCGGTCAATCTTCGTCTGCTCCAGCACATTCATTCCAAGAATCTCCCGGATGATCCGGTCATTCACATGCTCCACAGCTTTCCTGACACCAAGCCCCTGATAGCGGTGCTTCCCATCTCTCAGCTCAATTGCTTCATATTTTCCGGTCGATGCGCCGGACGGAACCATTGCCCTTCCTATAAAATGACTTCCCGCAAGGACTTCCACTTCCACGGTTGGATTTCCTCTGGAATCCAGAATTTCTCTCGCAATAATATCGGTAATTGGTAAATACTGATCCATTATACATCCTCCTTTTTTGATTTTTAGTATGTCCTTTTTCCGATTACGTCATGCATTGAACGAATCTTTTACCAGACATTTTTCCCGGATAAAAGTAGTTTTACACAGGCGTATGCCGGAAGATTTTTCCGAATACACAACAACAAAAATGCCCGTATTTTCGTATCATCGTATACATTACGAAAATGCTGTAAAACGGTTGACTTCCCCCTTTTTCGGCGTTACAATACCAACGGAAATCGGACAGGAAATTTTGATGTTTCCTTCCGTTTTTTCAAATTTTAATGAATCTATTGGGGAATATGAAATGAGAGAAAAAATTCACAACGTTGCCATGATGACGGGCGCTACCCTGATCATCGCAGTCGGAACTTACTTTTTTAAGTTCCCGAACAACTTCACATTTGGCGGAATCACCGGTCTTGCCGTACTGATTGCCAAAACCGGACTTATTTCTGCTGCCGACTTTTCATTCGTTGCCAACATGTCTCTTCTGATTCTTGGCGCAGTGATCCTCGGCAAAAAATTCGTTGCAAAGACAGCCTACTGCAGTGTCCTGCTTTCTGTTGCGCTTTCTTTATTTGAACGAATCTTTCCAATGAACCAACCATTTACCAATCAGCCTATGCTTGAGGTAATGTTTGCGATTGCACTCCCGGCACTCGGTTCTGCAATCCTGTTCAACATCGGTTCTTCCAGTGGTGGTACGGATATTATTGCCATGATCCTGAAGAAGTTTACCAGTGTTGATATCGGACGTGCACTTGTCTGCTCCGATGTTGCCATCACGGTTGCAGGTTTCTTTGTTTTTGATGTAAAAACAGGACTTTATTCCTGTTTCGGACTGATCATCCGTTCCTTCCTTGTAGACAGCTTTATCGAAAGTCTGAACCTTTCCAAATATTTCAACGTTGTCTGCAGTAACCCGGAACCGATCTGTGATTATATCGTTCATTCACTCGGACGTGGTGCTACGATCTGCGAAGCACACGGAGCATTTACCGGTGAACAGAAATACATTATTTTCACAGCTCTGAACCGCCAGCAGGCAATCAAACTTCGTAACTTTATCAAGGAAAATGATCCTTCATCCTTTATTCTGATTTCCAATACCAGCGAGATCATCGGAAAAGGATTCCACAGCATTTAGAAGATTGTTATTTTTTAGACATATCCTGTCTTCTGTACGCTATACACCTGTGATCTGATATGCTATAATGGTCTAAGCAATTAGAGTAAAGAGGATTGATCATATGGAAACAAAGCTTAAACTGATTCCGGCGTCTCTCCATCCGACTGCACTGGAATCCCAGTGGTTGAATGCGATTAGTCCGGCTGATTTTATTAACAATAACAAGAACTTTAATGTCCTGATGATGAAGTACCGTTGTGCGATCCGTGAGATCCAGACAAAGCTCGAGGTACTTGATGATGAATTTTCCGCAGTCAACAAGCGGAACCCAATCTCATCGATCAAGTCCCGTGTAAAAAGTCCGTCAAGTATCTATGAAAAGCTGCGAAGAAGGGATCTGCCATTTACGGAAGAGAGTATCGTAAAGAATCTGGACGATGTTGCCGGTATCCGGGTAATCTGCCCCTTTATCAGTGACATTTACACAATCGCCAATTTGATCACTTCACAGGATGACATTACCGTTCTCAAGATCAAAGACTACATAAAAGTACCAAAGTCAAACGGTTACCGGAGCTACCACATGATCGTGGAAGTACCTGTTTTCTTCACGGAGGGAAAGGTACCGATGCGGGCCGAGATCCAGATCCGCACAATCGGAATGGATTTCTGGGCGAGTGTAGACCATCAGCTTCGCTATAAGAAAACGATCGGTGCAGATAAAGATATCGAAGCCATCGAAGCAGAACTGTTAAAATGTGCGCAGACCGTCAGTGAGACCGACTGCCACATGGAAGAAATCAAAGATATGATCGGAGACTTTGCCAAAATCTAACCGGCAAAAGATATGAAAATATGGTGCGTATTCCGCACATTCACAAAAAGCGAGGAAGATCTTCCGCTTATCTGCGGGATTCTTCCTCGTTTTATTTATCCTCGTTTTTTAAACAGAATATCGTGATTGATCTGTGTATAGAACGCCTGCTGCATCTCTTTCTGATCCAGCTTTTTGCTTCCCATCAGCCACATCAGCTTTGTGATCACGGCTTCCAGTGTCATGTCGTAAGCCTCGATCAGATTGAAATCCTGCTTTACTTTTTTTCCAACTTCATAGACCGTCATATTGCTTCCTTCGTTGGCGACCTGTGTCGTCATCACAACGAACTTGCCTTTGTCTGTCCACTTTTCCATCTCTTTGTAGAATTCTTCTACAAGGCTCTGCGGAATGCCTCCCACACCAAAACTCTCGATCACCAGACAGTCATAGTGTTCAAACAGATAGGACAGAATATCCGGCTTCATACCCGGAATCAACTTTAACACGTAAACACTGTCCTTCATATCATAATAGAACTTCACTGCATGGCGGCACGGAATCTCCGGAATATAGCGGACCAGAATCCCATCCTGAATCACTGCAAGATACGGAAAGTTAATGCTTGAAAATGCATTATAACTCTTTGCGCGCTCTTTTTTGGCACGTGTTCCAACGATCACCTTTCCGTCAAATACGATGTTAACTCCCTGAGAATCATCGTCTGCCGCATAGATAAAGCTGTCCAGTAGATTCGTCTTGGCATCTGTCACATCCATGTTGATAGGCTTCTGTGCTCCGGTCACAACGATCGGTTTTGCTGAGTTCTGGATCATATAAGACAGTGCCGCTGCCGTATATGCAAGCGTATCTGTACCGTGACAGATCACAAATCCGTCATAATATGCATAATTCTCTTCTACCGCCTTTACCATCAGCTTCCAGTGTTCCGGTGTTACATTTGTGCTGTCCAGATTGCAGACCTGCTTTGTCTGAACCTCACATACATTTTTAACAGCCGGAATATAAGATAAAATATCCTCCGGTGTCAGTCCCGGCGCGAGTCCATCCTCCGTCTGACGGGATGCAATGGTCCCACCTGTTCCCAACATCAAAATCTTCTTCATCTCTACTTATCCTCTCTTTATATCAGTTATCCAAAATTCTTGTCAATCAGACTACAGTATTCTGCAAATGCCTCCGTCTCAGAAAGTGCTTCCCGCAGTGCTTCCCTGACACCTTTATAATACCATCCGATCGTCGCCTTATCTTTCATGCGGAATCTGTTCCAAAGTTCTTCTCCGCACACTGGATAATCTCTGTTAATATCCCGCATATTCGACAGTTTATCTGCCAATCCGATCATCTTTACTTCCATCGGCGCTGTCTTTAACCGTTCTATCGTTGCACTTTTCCGCTCCATCCAGGTCTTGGACTTATCCTCGCTTTCCTGTGCTACAATCGCTGCAACCCTTGCTGAAAATTTCTCTTCCAGCACTTTTGCATCCACACCTTCACAGTCCTCGATCGTATCGTGCAGGATCGCTGCGCTGATAATCTCTTCGTCCGGTGTCATCGTGGACACTATTTCTCCTACTTCCATCGGATGTACAATATATGGTCGTTTCGTCCCCTTTCGAAACTGTCCCTCATGTACTTTGGTGGCAAAATCAATGGCTTCCTGTACCATGTTTGTCCTCCTCGCTCGCATCTGTATGACATTTTTCAATACTTATCATAACACCAGTGTCTTTAAATCACAAGAAAATCAGTGTATAATATTGTCTGATTATGTAGAAAAAAACAACTGTAAAGGAATTCTTATAAATATCAAAAAGGAGTTTTTATAAATGAAAAGGAAACAGATTCTTGTCACCGGCGCTTCCCGCGGAATTGGGAAAGCCTGCGCCATCCGCTTTGCCAGCGAAGGCTGGCATGTATTTTTAAACTGCCGCAAATCCATCGATGACTTGCAGGATACTGCTGATTTTATCAAAAACGAAACCTCCGGTTCCTGTGAAATTCTTCCAGGTGATGTGGGGAATCCATCCGAGGTCCGGCAGATCTTTGCGCAGATTGAGGAATCCGGCTCCGGTCTTGACGCACTGATCAACAATGCCGGAATCGCATGGATAGGACTTCTGACTGACATGACCGATGAAGAATGGAACCGCATGATTTCCACCAATCTGTCCTCAGCATTTTACTGTTGCCGCGCAGCACTGCCTTACATGATCCACCAGAAAGCTGGACGAATCATCAATATTTCTTCCATGTGGGGAACAGTCGGCGCCTCCTGCGAAGTCGCCTACTCTGCCGCTAAATCCGGTCTCAACGGTCTTACCCGCGCACTTGCAAAAGAACTTGCCCCAAGCAATATCCAGGTCAATGCGATTGCCTGCGGTGTCATCGATACCGCAATGAACGACCTTCTGGATGGCGAGGAAAAGGCTGCTCTTGCAGAGGAAATCCCTGCCGGGCGCTTCGGTACACCGGAAGAAGTTGCCACTCTCGCATGGCAGCTCGCAAATGCGCCAGCTTATCTGACCGGACAGATTCTTGGAATGGACGGGGGATATATTTAACCCCCTGTCCTGTTTTTACATTTTACTTTGTCCGGATTTCAACAGTCTGTACATCCGCTCCATTTTCCGCTTCGCCGGATGTACAAACTGTTTATTCCCAGATCTTGTCCCACTTTGCATAAAGTGTAATCTTTGCCGCCGGATACCGCTCCGATTCCCGGTTTTCCAACAGTTTTGTCTGCTCTGTATACTTCTCATTCAGTCTCTCTTCCAGCGTTCCATACTGCTCCCGCTTTGCAAGCTCTGCCGCAGCTTCTTCCTGTACGATCTCTGCATCGACCCATGCATACCATCCCTTAAACTCATATCCCTCTCTCCTGGCAGTCGGCATACAGCCTTCGCTCAGCAGAAGATCCTGTCCATACACGGTATAGTCTGCGGCAAATTTCCGCCTGCTTTTTCCCCTGTTCTGCTTTGCATTTAACTCCTCTCCATTCCCTCTCGTCGCAAAAAGCCTCTTTCCGCCTGCCGTCGCCGTTCCATAATTCTCAATCTCACCGCCTGCCGCATCATAATAGATCACCGTATATGGTGCCCAGACGTATGCTGTTCCAAACCGATCCGTCTCCGGGCCTGTCCCGTTCCTGTCGAACCGGAAACCATAATGATATTCCTTTCCCTCATAAAAATAAGTAAAAAACCCCGGTATCCCAGCCGGAATCCCAACTTCCTGATTCACTGACTTATGAAAATCAAATCGGATCAGCTCAGCCCCCTCCGGCATCTCTCCACCATCTGCATAAACCGATATTCCTGCACTGCTACACACCCAGACAAGTACTCCACCAAATACTACCAGCAGCAAATACCGCCAGATCACCGCCCAGTGACTCCCTTGCTGTACCCGTCTTACTCTATTTTCTCTCTTCTTCCGTCCCCTCCATCTCCGGTTCGTTCTCCCTCTTCGCTTTCCCTTTTCATCTAACTCATCCTCTTCCAGCCTTGTCCAACTGATTCCATCCAAAAATTCCGTCTGCCGTCCCATACAAGCCCCTCCTCATAAAAAAGCACTAAATACCCATGTATATTTATATGCAGCCAGAATTTTATATATTCCCCAAAATCCCCTAACTCAAAAAACACCACCACCCTTCAGCTGTCCACCAACTCATCATTCCAATAGCCTTGAACGCCAAATTGTAAAAAATAAACTGGTCAGATTCACTTTTTGTGCAATGGAATCTGACCAGTTTATTTTTTACAATTTGGTGTCACAGTCTATAGATCCTTCTACCTCAAATCCAGCTCAACCGGACAGTGATCGGATCCGAACACATCCGTCAAGATCTTCGCACCTTCCAGCCTGTCTTCCAGCGCCTTCGAGGTACAGAAGTAATCAATCCGCCACCCTGCATTCTTTTCGCGCGCCTTAAACCGGTAGGACCACCAGGAATAAATTCCCTCGGTATCCGGATAGAAATAACGGTAGGTGTCAATAAATCCGGCATCCAGAAGCGCAGAGAATTTCGCGCGTTCTTCGTCTGTAAAACCAGCATTCTTCCGGTTTGTCTTCGGATTCTTCAGATCAATCTCTTTGTGTGCCACATTCAGATCCCCACAGAAGATGACCGGTTTTGTCTCTTCCAGCTTCTTTAAGTAACCTAAAAATGCATCCTCCCATGTCATACGGTAATCCAGTCTTGCCAGTTCACTCTGGGAATTCGGAGTATACACGGTAATAAAATAAAAGTCCTCAAATTCCAGTGTGATCACACGGCCTTCCTGATCATGTTCTTCGATTCCAAGCCCGTAAACAACCGATAACGGTTCTTTTTTTGTAAAAATCGCTGTCCCGGAATATCCTTTTCTGACAGCCGAATTCCAGTACTGATAATATCCCGGAAGATCAAGTACAAGCTGTCCCTCCTGCATCTTGGTCTCCTGCAGACAGAAAATATCCGCATCTGCCTCTTTAAAAAAATCCAGAAATCCTTTCTGCACACACGCCCGGATTCCATTCACATTCCATGAAATAAATTTCATCTTCTCTTTCCTCCATTTCTTCTCTACTCATAAATATCTCTGATTCTCATTTTCTATTGTACAATTTATGCGAGTGCACATCTCCGGCACGCAGTGCCTTTAATTCCTACCTTTCGCGAATCTCCCGCACAGCTTCGTCAAGTTCTTCCTCCGTATAGAACACCCGGCTCAGAAACAGCCCTTTCGCCGGTGCCGGAAAGCCGGACTTTTTCCTGTCCTTTGCCTTCAGGATCTCCGGTATCTCTTCCGGTTTTATCTTCCCGGTTCCCACATCCAGAAGTGTCCCTGTAAGGACACGAACCATATGATACAAAAACCCATCTCCGATCCACGACAATTTCAACGCATCTTCTTCGTACACGATCCCGACCGCAAAGAGCGTCCGCACCGTATCCTTATCCTCTTTCAGATCAGTAAAACTTGAAAAATCGTGAGTTCCTGTCAGATACTTTGCTGCCTTTTCCATTGCTCTAATATTGACCGGATTTGGAAAATGAAACCGGTATTTCCGATGAAACACTTCCATCTTGTCACGCAGATCAATCCGGTACTCATAGCATTTCCCGACCGCACTCTTTCTTGCATGGAAATCCCGTTTTTCTTTTGCGACACGCAGCACCCGGATATCTTCTGGGAGAAGCGAATTTAACTGCTGTAAAAACATGGCTTCATCGATTGCATTTTCCAGATACAGACTGCACTCCTGTCCCAACGCATGCACACCACTGTCCGTTCTTCCGGAACCACTAATCACCGTCTTTTTCCCGACAATCTCAGAAATCCACCCTTCCAGGATTCCCTGTACCGTCTGCTCCGTATTCTCCTGTCTCTGCCATCCGCGATAGGCTGTTCCATCGTAGGAAACTGTGATTCGGTAAGTATTCATCCTTTTATAAAAGGGGCGAAAACTCTGTAAGTCCTCGTCCCTGTCACCTTTCTGTTATCTGTTTTTCCGATAAATGATCAGAAGTCCTTTCAAAAGCAGATCATCATCCAGTATGATCTCTCGCTTACAATACGGAACAATCTTTTTGGAAAGTCCGCCCGTTGCAATTGCTGTCACAGGCTGTCCAACCGCTTCCTCAATCCGGTCAATAATTCCATCAATCCCTGCAGCACTCGAATAAAGAACACCACTCTTCATACATTCGATCGTATTCTTTCCAACAATTCGCTTCGGTGCTTCCAGTCCAATTCCCTGAAGCTGGGATGCATTTTCAGTCAGAGCATTCAGTGAAATATTCACACCCGGATAGATCATGCCTCCGATATAATTCTTTTTCGCATCGATCACACTGACGGTTGTGGCTGTTCCCAGGTCGAAGATCATCATCGGTGCTTTATATTCCGCAATTCCTGCAACTGCATTTGCTACCAGGTCGCTTCCGAGCTGCGCCGGATTATCCATCAGAATATTAAGTCCATTCTTAACGCCAGGTCCGATGACCAGTGTCTCTTTTTTCAGAATCTTTTCTGCCGCCTCTTTTACGACATATGTAATCTGCGGAACTACCGAGCTGATGATCGCTCCTTCCAGCTTCTCCGGTTTGATTCCATGGATATCCAGTACCATCTTGATATCAATGGCATATTCCAGTTCCATCTTTGTCTTGATCGTGGAAAGTCTCTCAATAAAATAGGTTTTTTTATCATCCACGCACCCAAGAACAATATTTGTATTTCCTATATCAATCGCAAGTATCATTTCTCTACACTCCTAATCTTTCCTGTACACCCTTTTTCATCAGTGTCTTTCCAAGTACCAGCGTGATCACCGCTGCTACGATCGCCTCCGGAATTCCGTTGATTCCGATAATGCTCAGGATAAATCCATATACCGCCTTTACGGTAACACCATTGGCTGCTGCATAGTCATTTCTGAAAAATACAAAAATAAGGTTCATGACAAGAAGCGTATTGGTCAGTGCTCCGGAAAGTCCTGCCGCAACAAGCCCAACGGAAGATACTCCGTTGTTCTTTGAAAGCTTCTTAACCAGACGGTAAACATAAAACGGTACTACACCGATCAGAATACGCGGCACAAAGCAGATAATCAGACTTCCGATTCCTCCGCTGTATTCGCCCAGGCTGTAAAACGGGGTAAATACAAAGGATGTCAGTGTCGGGTTCATCGTGTTATTGATGAAGCTTGTAAGTCCGAATACGCCGCCAAGTGCTGCACCCTTCTTTGGTCCAAGCATCAGAGATCCCATGATCACCGGGATATGGATGATCGTCGCTCTGGTAAATCCAAGCGGGATATATCCGATAAACGGGGTGAATGCGAGCACAACAATGAGTGCTGCAAAGATTGCCATCTGTACAAGTCCCTTGGTTCTGGACATCGATGTAGTACGTTCATTTCCTTGATTCATTTTTCTTTTTCCTCCTGTTACTATTCTCCTTCGAGATACAATACACTTTGGCTCTTTTTATTTACTGATGTAACCGGATTGCTCCATCGCTATTCGATTCCCGCAATCCTTACATCATTTATTTATACACTCCAGAATTTTGTCCAGAATACAAGCTGCAGTCTCTTCCTTGCTGATCAGCGGAAGTGCAGTCTCATCTTCTTTCGTAATCAGTGTCATCTGGTTTGTATCGCCCTGAAATCCTGCTCCGGCAACTTTTAGATTATTTGCCGCAATCATATCCAGATTCTTCTTTTCCAGTTTCTTTCTTGAATTTTCAACCATATTCTCGGTTTCCATTGAAAATCCGCACAGAAACTGTCCATCTTTTCTGTGTTCTCCGAGATATTTCAGAATATCGTCCGTCTTTTCCAACTCCAGACTCATCTCGCTGTCTGATTTTTTCACTTTTTCATCGGCTACACGCTTTGGACGGTAATCCGCAACCGCCGCTGCCTTGCACACAATGTCTGCATCTGCCGATTCTTTTTTAACCGCCTCAAACATTTCCTTTGCAGTTGTAACCGGAACAATCTTCACAAACATTGGCTTTTTGATCTCTGTAGGTCCAGTGACAAGAGTGACATCTGCCCCTCTTGCTGCCGCCACCCGCGCAAGTGCATATCCCATCTTGCCGGATGAGTGGTTAGTAATATAGCGCACCGGGTCAATAGCTTCTCTTGTCGGTCCCGCCGTAACAAGGATCTTCTTTCCAACCAGATCCTTTTCATAAGCGGTATCCCGGTAAATATATTCATACAAAGTCTCTGCTTCCGGCATCTTTCCTGCTCCGTTATCCCCACATGCCAGATGTCCGCTTGCAGGCTGGATCACTTCATATCCGTAATGTTCCAGAAGCTTTAAGTTGTCCTGCACAACCGGATTCTCATACATTCTTGTATTCATCGCCGGTGCAAGGATCTTCTTACACTCAGCACATGCCATCACCGTCGTAGTCAGCATATCATCCGCAATTCCATGCGCCAGCTTTCCGATCACGTTCGCCGTGGCAGGTGCGATCATCACGATATCCGCCCATTTTGCCAGTGTCACATGCTCTACGCTGTACTCAAAATTCCGGTCAAATGTATCGATCAGACACTTATGCTGTGTCAAAGTCTCAAATACCAGTGGATTGATAAAATTGGTTGCATTCTGTGTCATCACGACTTTCACGTCGTATCCTGTCTTTACCAGCATACTTGCCAGTGTTGCAATCTTGTACGCCGCAATACCGCCGGTCACGCAGAGCAATACTGTCTTTTTCCGTTCCATTTGTCTTTCCCCTTTTATTCTAATATTTTCTTCAGTTCATCCATAAAGGTGTTCACATCTTTGAACTCTCTGTACACCGATGCGAAACGTACATAAGCAACCGGATCTAGCTTTTTCAGGCTTTCCATCACAATTTCACCGATCTGGCTGCTCGGGATCTCTTTCTCTTCCCGGCTGAAAATCGCTGTCTCGATCGAGTCGATCGTTTCCTGAATATCTGCTGCTGATACCGGACGTTTGTAGCACGCCCGGAGTACTCCGCCTTCCAGTTTAGTACGGTCATACTGCTCTCGGTTGTTGTCCTTCTTGATCACGATCAGCGGTATGGTCTCCACCTTCTCATAGGTTGTAAAACGCTTGTTGCACGCATCACAGGATCTTCTCCTTCTGATCGTCGTTCCGTCATCTGCCGGTCTTGAGTCGATGACTCTTGTATCAATGTTACCACAATATGGGCACTTCATCTTTTTTCCTCCTGCCTGGTTCTTGATTGATTCTACTGCCGAATCACGCACATTTTTAATGTCTATAGTATAAAACCTGTATACAAGGTTGTCAACAAATTCACACTTTATCAAAAAGCTATGCCAGCCGGCTCTCCATCAGCTTCCATGCCTGTACGATCAGTGCCGCATGGTCACAGGCGATCCGGTCCGATTCTTTTACTTTATAATAGGTTTCTCTTACCAGACCGCTTCTTTCTCTCTTCTCAACAGCTGCTGAAATTGTAAGATCTGTTTCCTTATTTTCCAATGTCAAGCGATAAATGGTTTCTTTCCATTCTCCGTCCTCCTTCACCGATTCTGTCCGGCAATGAAGCTGCATCCATCTTGCATCCGCCGCATCGTCGCCGGCCCGCACCTTTACCTGCCCTTCATTTACAACCGAAAGATATGCTGAAGTGATGATCCGTGCTCTTGGATCACGGTCCACATTTCCATAGACTGCAAATTGCTCCATCGGAAGATCCGCCACGCCGGTCTCTTCGGTCAGTTCTCTTCTTGCCGTATCTTCCAGATTCTCATGAAGTTCAATAAACCCACCCGGCAGCGCCCACCAACCAATGCTCGGATGATTCCGCCTTTTAACCATCAGAACTTTCCATTCTCCGTCCACTTCCTTTCTTTTGCAGGAAAATATAACTGCATCCGTTGTCACACAAGGATTTTTATATTTATAAGGATCATACTCCTCCAGAAATTCTTCCAGCGTCTGTCCCTTTTCATTTTCGTTTCCGTCTCCCCGGAATGGCTCGATTTCTTTAAAAAATGCTGTCATTTTTCTTCTCTCCTTTGTCTTTTTACTTGTTCTCATTTATTTTACTGAGCAGTCTGTACTCTTCTTCCTCTTTTACTCTTCTTATTTACACGGCTTCAGACATTTGTCCTCTTTAATTTCCACAAGAATAATATCCTCTCCAATCCTGCGGATACACTCAAATGGAATAATATACTCCGCATCATACCCAAGAAATCCACAGATTCTTCCCGGTCCCGGTACGATCAATGCTTCCACACACCCTGAACAGATATTGATCAGCAGATCGGCAACATAACCAAGCCGTTTGCAGTCACACATATTAATGACCTCCCGCTCTTTTAATCCGCAAAATCGAATCCGTTCCTCTTTCATACTGCACCATCCACCGGACTTCTTATTATATTATATGAACATCTCCCCTTGTTGTCAGCATGTTTTCTAAAAATCCCCGTCCTTGTAGCATTTAGCTTCTGCCCACCAGTAATTCCTTTTTATACTGTGCATTTTTGCCAACTAATGATTGCAATTTCCATAAAAAAATACTATAATTTTTATATATTTTTTATCGCCGTTGTCTGCGTCATATGTTTTTTCATACGCAGACAATTCAAATTCTGAGAAACAGAGGGATGTAATATGAAGAAAAAAGTTGTTGTTGCATTAGGACACCGCGCACTCGGAACCACACTTCCGGAGCAGAAGGTTGCCGTTAAAAAAACTGCAGTTTCCATTGCAGATCTTGTTGAAGAAGGATACCAGGTAGTAATCACACACAGTAATGGACCTCAGGTTGGTATGATCCACACTGCTATGAACGAATTCAGCACCAATCATCCGGATTATACCGCTTCTCCGATGTCAGTCTGCTCTGCTATGTCACAGGGTTACATCGGATACGACCTGCAGAATGCGATTCGCGAAGAACTGATCGGACGCGGCATCTATCGCAGCGTATGCACCGTTATCACACAGGTAACTGTTGATCCATATGACGAAGCATTCTATACACCAACCAAGATTGTCGGACGTATCATGAACGCAGAAGACGCTGCCGCTGAACGTAAAAAGGGCAATTATGTAGTAGAAGTTCCTGGTCAGGGCTTCCGCCGTGTCGTTGCTTCTCCAAACCCGGTTGATATCGTAGAAGTTGATGCCATCCGCACCCTTACCGATGCAGGACATATTGTAATCGCCTGCGGTGGTGGCGGAATCCCGGTACTCCAGCAGAACAATCATCTTAAAGGTGCCAGCGGAGTCATCGAAAAAGATCTTACTGCCGGCAAGCTCGCCGAGCAGATCGATGCAGATGAGCTCATCATCCTCACCAGTGTGGAAAAGGTATGCTTAAACCACGGAAAAGAAGATGAAGAAGAACTCGATAGCATCTCCGTAGAACAGGCTAAGCAGTACATGGATGAAGGACACTTCGGAATCTACAACATGCTTCCAAAATTCCAGGCATCCGTAGGATTCGTAGAAAAGAAAGAGGGTAGAAGCGCTCTGATTACTTCTTTTGATACTCTGAAAGATGCTCTGAAGGGTAGAACCGGAACTGTTATTGAATAAATGTACACAAGGGACGACATAAAGGACTCCGTTTTCTGTGATTAGAAACGGAGTCCTTTATGTCTGTGCTCTGGCAAACTTTTAAAAAGTTCCTCACCAAATGCTTACCCCTGAACCTGCAGAAGCTTCGCCTTCAATTCTGCTTCTATTCTCTGCATTTCCACCTCTGCCTGCTGACGTTTCTGGCGGCCTTCCTGTTGGATCTGCATGACTTCATCGAAGGTTGCGATCAGCGATTCATTGGTCGCTTTTAAGGTTTCAATATCTACGATTCCACGCTCGGATTCTTTGGCAGTCTCTACTGTAGCAATCTTCAGCTTTTCTGCGTTCTTGCGCAGGAGTTCATTGGTCATATCGTTGACTTCTCTCTGAGCTGCTGCTGCCTGTGCGGAATGTTCCACACCAAGGGCGAGTACCATCTGGCTTTTCCAGAGCGGGATCGTATTGACGAGTGTAGACTGGATTTTTTCTGCCATCATTGTGTCGTTTCCCTGTACCAGACGGATCTGTGGTGCGGTCTGCATGGCGATTGTCTTGGTCAGTTCCAGATCATGCAGTTTTTTCTCAAAACGTTCACATCTGGAATCCAGATCTTTTGCTGCCTGTGCATCCTCGGCAAGTCCGCTTGCCATTGCTTTACTCTTCAGTTCCTGAAGCTCACCGTTTCTTGTCTCGACAAGCTTCTGCTTTCCGGCAAGCACATACATGGACAATTCTTTATAATATGTCAGGTTCACTTCATACATCTTGTCCAGAAGCGCAATGTCTTTCATAAGCTGCACTTCGTGAGATTCCAGTGCTTTGACAATATTGTTTACATTGGTTTCTGCTTTTGCATATTTGGCTTTCATTGCCTGGATCTTGTTTCCGCCTTTTTTGAAGATTCCGAGGAATCCTTTTTCTTCTTCCTCATCAAATCCTTTCAGTTCTGTCACCACATCACTTAACAGCGTGCCAACCTCTCCAAGATCTTTTGTCTTTACATTTTCCAGTGCTTTTTCTGAAAAATCTGCGATCTTCTTCTGGGTTCCGGCTCCGTACTGAAGAATCATGTTCGAATTGGCGAGATCAATTTTTTCTGCAAATGCACTGACCATATTCTTTTCTTCCGGTGTCAGGACGATCTCCGGTGTTTCCGGTTCTGCCTCCTGATAAATCTGCGGAGTCTCTTTTTTTTCTTCCTGAAACGGATCCAGCGTCAGCTCCGGTGTCACATTAAATTCTTCAAAATCGTTCATACTCTTCTTCCTCCTGCGACTTTATTTTTTCATTCCGTCCTCTTTCAGACCTTCCTGTGCAAGCATGGTATTCAATACGGAAATATCCGATGAGACATCCCACATGGTATCCTGAAACAGGTCATCCAAAAGCTTCTCAAATGCCGTATTTAAAGTATCGAGCGTTGCCTCAATCTCACGTTTTGCAGTCTGAATATTTTCTCCATCAACCGGCTGTCTGTCAAGCTGTTCATATGCTTCCAGAAGCTTGATCGTCGTTGGAAGATAATATTCCATCAGCTTACGGATATCCGAAACTGACTGTGGATTTTCTTCCACCCGGTCGAAGATCCGGTCTACCAGCATCTCCATCCGGCTGATCTTTGCGGAAATCTCTTCTCCCGGAATGGCTTCATTACACTCGTGGATCTTTCTGATAAAAGCATCCCCCTGGTCAATGATCTTCTGCACCTCCGGTGCCAGCTTTTCATTCTTTGCTTCTTTTGTATTTTCCTGTGTCTTCTCTTCTTTCTTTACCGGCTCTTCCGCTTTCGACTGCTGTCTGCGGGTTTCGATCTGTAAATATTCTTCATAAGCACGGTTTGACAGGATCAGGCATTTCTTCTCACCATCCATATGCCCCTGACGGAACCAGCCTTTGGAAATCATTCTTTCCAGATCCTTTGTCACAAATTTTATGGATTTTCCGGAATTGCTTCCGATCTCTGAAATATTGCAGTACTCCCTGCCTGCGATCCTGCGGCTGTAGTTCTTGAATCTTCCAACCTGTTTCAGAAGCTTAATGCCCCATCCCGTGATCATGCCACTTGCTGCCGTAAACAGCCCAAATACCGCACGCATGATCCATAAAGCCCCCGGACTTTCCGGCAAAGAAGCAATACAAGATGCAAGGAACAGAATCAAAAATATCAGTGCCATGCTTCCGCCTGCTGCGATCATGACAATTCCGCCTGCCTTTGTTCCCGTCGTCGATCCATACAAGACAGGTGACTGCTGTGCATTGCTGTATCCATACCGGCTGCTGCCCTGTGATTCCGCCTTATAGTCCTGCATATCCGGATTCCACGCTCTTCCATTTCCATCCGGTCCACTCCACCTGTAAGTTCCAAACGGAGGTACACCTCCTCCAGGCGTTCTTCCCCATCTGTCAGATCCGCCCATCTGTCCATATCTTCCACGCGGTCCTCCCGGACCTCTTCCCATATTTCTCGTTGCCTGATCAAACGCATTTCCAAAAGAACGCATGCCCTGTTCCGCGCCATTTACCGCACCGTTCACTGCCCGGTTGATCGTATCCGTGATCGTCTGGTTCAGCCTCCGGTAATCCTGTGAGTCTACAGCATCCTGCACGGTTCGTCTGATCTCTTCTCCAAATCTTTCCCAATCCTGCATTTTCAGCTTCTCCTTTATTTTGAAAACTTGATCCTGTCGTCAATTCCGTGCGAGAGAACATAATCATAAACGGTCTTTGGCACCATATCATCCCACTTTTCATCTGCCAGGATCCTCTGCCTGATCTGGGAACCTGATACCCCTTTTTCCTCTTTGGTCCTTCTCCAGAGGACTTCCACCGGAATTCCAAGCTTCTCAAAACGCTTCTCATTGTTCGCAGTCCATTCATCACAGATACTCATAAAGCAGACCGCACCCTCCGGCAGATACTGCCCCAGATATTCCACTCTGTCAATCGGAAATGGGATGATCTCAAACTCTTCTCTCGGCACTCCGAAACTGAGCAACGTATCACGAAGCATCTCATAACGCTCAATATAAGTCAGAGGATTAGCGCTCCGTCTTACCCGGTAATTGTCTTCCTCACCCCCTGATACGTGCAGATCATCCGACATGGTGATTCCTATATAAAGCCTTTTGCAGCGCATCTTTGCCGCCAGAATATATTCCACATGTTTGAGATGCAGAATCTGAAATCTTCCATATACCAGCCCTTTTTCTATCATTTATACGTCCCTTGCTTTCTGTAGTTTTATCTTTTCAATGATGTTGGGGCAAAAGGCATTTTGCCCCCTTTGATACCAGATTGCTACGTGCTTTGCACTCTCGCAATCCTCTTTTCAATTAATCTATCTGTATTCTACTACAGAACGGTCGTTCTTAGCAAGAAATACCTCTGTATACGACAAAAAGATGACTTTCGTCACCTTTTTGTCTTTTTCTTCTATTCAACGATTTTATAATATTCTTTTGCTGTTATCACAAATATGATCACATAAAAGACTGCAAAAATTCCCACTGTACCGGCAGTGCATCCGAAGAACAGCTTTGTATTTTTCAGATAAAATATGGCTAAAAGCTTTGTGATCACCGGAAATGCAACTGCAATATGGATGATTGCCATCGCAAGCGGCAGGAAGAATACCATCAGGATCTGGCTGCGGATCGAGCTTTTGACCTCGCGTTTGCTCATTCCTACCTTCTGCATGATCTGATAGCGTTCTCTGTCATCAAAGCCTTCGGAAATCTGTTTGTAATAAATGATCAGCACCGTTGCCATCAGGAACAGGCTTCCAAGATACATTCCAATAAAAAACACACCGCCATACAGGCCAAAGAAAGTCTCTTTTTCAAGATATCTTCCCTGTACACCAGTATGTTCAAATTCACTTTCTGCCTGTGCTTTCAACTCTTTGACAGCTTTCAGCTTCTGATCTTCGCTGCCCCTTAAATTGAATGACTCCCTCCATTTTACCGGTTTGTCCTCTGCCTCGAGCTGGTATTTTTCCAGATAATCTTTCATAAACTCTTTTTCATCACTGACGATCATATAATATACATTTTCTGTATTAGAATCACTCTTCTTTCCAAAAGGTGCAGTATCCAGTTCCTTCTTGACCATCCATGTTTCCTCATCAATCCGGATCTTATCCTTTCCGTAATTTTCCCCATTTGTAAAAAGAATAGCTTCCTTATCCCCAAGCTCCATCCTTTCGCCGGTCAGCTGATTATAATCTGCCAACCTAATCACATCAAAAAAAACTATATCAGATGACGAATTATCCTTTATCATAGCAGAAGTATATTCTTCTCCGTTTTTTATCTTAACAAGCTCTGCCATATGCCAGCTCTTCTCATCTGTGATCTCTACCTGATTATCCCGGCAGATTTTTTCCGCCATGTCGTGCAGCTTCTGATTTTCCGCATCATCAGATACTGAATTTGTAATATACACTTCCTGCGGATACCTTGTTCTTAAGACATCCTCTTTTCCGATGTACAAAGATACGGTAGACGAAATGATCACCAGAACCATAGTACTGAGCACACAGATATTTGACAGCCCGACTGCATTCTGCTTCATCCGGTAAAGCATGCCGGATACGGATATAAAATGCTTTGTTTTATAATAGAAATTTTTGTTTTTCCGAAGCAGCTTTAAAAAAGCAATACTCCCTGCTGTAAAAAGTGCATAGGTTCCGATAATGACACAGACTACTGCGACAAAGAAAAGTTGAAGCGCCTTAAGTGGTTCTTTTGTCGTAATCGCAATGTAATAACCGATTCCAAGGAAAATGATGCCAGCCACAGTCAGAAACCATTTGGTTTTCGGCTCACGCTCGCCCTGACTTCCCGCATGCAGAAGCTCGATCGGATTGGCAAGCCGGATCTGTAAAAGATTATAGATCAGAGTCAATGCAAAGATCAGTGTGAAAAAGAGAACGGTATTTCCGGCAATCTCCCATGACATCCGAAATGCCAGTTTATCGTCATAATGAATCATTCTTTTCAAAAGTGCATACATCAGCTTTGCAAGCGCAGTTCCGAAAAAGATTCCACCCAGAATACTGACCGCACCGGTTACAACCGTCTCGATCACCAGCATTTTCGCAAGCTGCGGTTTCCCCATTCCGAGAATGTGATACACTCCGATTTCTCTTTTCCTTCTTTTGATCAGAAAACTGTTAGTGTAAAATAGAAAGATCAGTGCAAATATTTCAATTACATGAACACTCAGACTTAAAATGATCTGTAATGCTTCCTGGTTCATTGGCGAATTTGCCGCCAGATTTGCCATCATATAATACATCATCACCGTTAAAATGGCAGTCAGTACATATGGAATATAGGTCCTCCGGTTATTTTTCAGATTGGAAATGGCAAGCTTTGTGTAAATCGATCTATTCACGGTGCTCACCTCCTGTAGTGAGAACCGTCAAGGTATCGGTAATCTTCTGGTACATCTCGTCACTGGTCAGATTGCCACGGTAAAGCTGATGGAAAACTTCCCCATCCTTGATGAAGAGGACTCTCTTTGCCGTGCTCGCTGCTTTGACACTGTGCGTTACCATGACAATCGTCTGCCCGTTATCGTTGATCGCATTAAAGAGTCCCAGAAGTTCATCCGTCGATCTGGAATCCAGCGCACCACTCGGTTCATCGGCAAGGATCAGCTGCGGCTGCGTAATCAGTGCACGTGCAATGGCTGCTCTCTGCTTCTGCCCGCCGGATACTTCATATGGATATTTGTTCAGAAGTTTACTGAGCCCCAGCTGCTCTGCGATCGGCGCGATCCGGCTTTCCATTTCCGTGTATTTCTTACCGGACAGCACCAGTGGAAGAAAAATGTTGTCCTTCAACGTCAGTGTATCCAGAAGATTGAAGTCCTGGAAGACAAATCCCAGATTCTGCCGCCGGAAAGCTGCCATCTCTTTTTCCCGGATCTTGCCGAGATCATTCCCTTTTAAGTAGACCTTTCCACCGGTCGGCTTATCAAGTGCAGCCAGAATATTCAGAAGTGTAGTTTTGCCACTTCCGCTTTCTCCCATAATTGCTACATATTCGCCTGCTTCTACGGAAAAGCTGACGTTATGCAGCGCCTCTACCTGATTTCCTCCGAAACGGGTTGTGTATATCTTTTTTACGTTCTTTACGTCAAGTAATGCCATGATTTTTATGACCTGCCCTTCTTTTTTATTTGATAAATCCATTATAAAAAAGCCGGGCGTTTCCTTCCATCGAAGTAAATGACAATTTTAATGGGGTTTCTTACATTTTTGTAAGGATTGGGGTTGAAAAGACTCATTTTGGTGAAAGGGACGCCACCAGAAACAAATAAATATTCCAAATTCCTTTGTGCAAACCATTCCGATGAACCACTTGGGGCGGGAATCATGTTCGGCAATGGCCTCCATGATTCCTGTGTTTCATCTCCATTGCACAAACATGGAATTTTCCATATTTATTTGTTTCTGGTGGCTGTGTGGTTCAAATGGATGAGCATATTTTAATCACTAAATCCTTAACCAAAAAGTAACTCATAGTTCGGTTCTATTGTTGGAAGTTTTTCCGTTTTTGTACCAATAGACTCCATTACTCTATTCGTCTGGATTCTCGGTCAAAGTTTAGATATACTTTTGTTCCTTTTTCAAGATCGGATTCAATCCGAATCGTATGATGTAAGCGATCCATAATTGTTTTGCACAGATATAAACCGATTCCGGTAGACTTTTTATTTGCTCTTCCGTTGTAACCGGTGAAGCCTTTTTCGAAAATTCTTGGGAGGTCTTCTTCGGCGATTCCGATTCCATTGTCAGCGATTACCAGTGTCTGATTTTCTGTATAGATTGATATTTCGCCGCCTTTTGCATATTTGACGGCATTGGAGAGGATTTGTTCGATGACAAAGGTCAGCCATTTTTCGTCGGTCAGGATCTTCTGATCCTGGATTTCAAGGTGAAGTCTTGTTCTGGTCATGATGAACATCTGGGAATATTTGCGGACTGCCTGGCGGATGATTTCTTCCAGGTTACAGACTTGGAAGGTATAGTCGGAGGTTTCCGATCCCATTCTGAGATAGGTGAGTACCATTTCCACGTACTGCTCGATCCGGAATACTTCCATTTTCATGCTCCGGGTAAGTTCCTGTGCCTTCGGGCTTTCCTGTAATTCTTCCAGTTCTTCCTCACTCTGGATCAGAACGCCGAGTGCCGCAATGGGTGTCTTGACCTGATGCACCCACATGCTGTAGTAATCGGACAGTTCCTGTTTTTCGATCCGCACGGAGGATTCCAGTTCTTTTTTCTCTTCATAAAGCTGGCAGATCAATTGCTGGTACATCTTGCTTTCCCGGCTTTCTGCCTCCGGAAATCCTTCTGCCTCTGTCCGGATTTTTTCCTGATTTTCTTCCAGTACTCTTTGTCTTTTTACATATCGTATGAAAACAAGTGTAAACCAGATCACATTCCACAGAATCACCAGAAGAAACGCATACCACGCAATCTCTATCGGGATTTCATAGATCCAGAAGATGACTGCAAAGAGAATGCCTGAAACCAGCACCGCAATTCTCTCCGGTCTTTTTTCTTTCCAAAACGCTTTTAAAATCTCTGTCATACCAGCATGTACCCGATTCCTTTCTTTGTGCGGATCACATCCTTCATTCCCGCTTCCTCTAGCTTTTTCCGGAGTCTTGCCACATTTACCGTAAGGGTATTATCGTCGATAAATTCATCGCTTTCCCAAAGTCTGGTCATGATTGCATCCCTGGTCACGAATTTTCCTGCGCTCTCAAAAAGCATCTGGCAGATCTTGAACTCGTTTTTTGTAAGTTCAATTTTTCGTCCATCGACCGCAAGTGATGCATCTCCAAGATTCAGCAGCATACCTCCATGCTCGATGACATTTGCTGTTCCCTGAAGAGCATAAGCCCTTCTGAGCACTGCCTGTACTTTTGCCGTCACTACATTTAAGTCAAACGGTTTCTCGATGAACTCATCTCCGCCCATATTCATTGCCATTACGATATTCATATTGTCATTCATCGATGAAAGGAAGATGATCGGAACATTCGACAGCTTCCGGATTTCCTGACACCAGTAGAATCCATTGTAAAACGGCAGCCCGATATCCAGGATCACAAGCTGTGGATCTGCTTTTTTGAAATCTTCCATTACATTTTTGAAGTCTCGAACGCACGTGGTCTGATAATTCCACTTTTCCAGGTGTGATGCAAGCATCTCAGCAATCGTGCTGTCATCTTCCACAATCAGTATTTTATACATTTATTTCCGGCTCCTTGCCATTACATTTTCTGTTTATTTACAGTTTAAGAATAAAACTTCTCACTACTTTCAGCAAGATATTTTTATGCTATACGTACTTTTAACGAAATACCTCGAAAAAAGGAGAATCTAAGATGAGTTTACTATGGATGGAATATGAAACAGATTTCCAGGATCTGGTGAATATTGCTTTTTAGCGTGATTGCAGAGGGTGTGGAAACCCGGGAGCAGGCAGATCTTCTCCTTTCCCTTGGATGCAAAAATGCACAGGGATATTACTATGGAAAGCCTCTACCTTCCGACGAATTTCTCCGCCTTTTTGCGTAACATCTCTGTGCATCTTTTAATGAAGATAGTTTTGTAAAATTTCCAGCAGCTTCGCAGATTCGACTGGTTTTACGATGTGACCATTCATTCCTGCTTCTCTGCATTTTCCGGCACTTCCAGAAGCTGCCTGTGCTGTCATTGCAAGCACAGGTATTTTTTTTGCATCTTCTCTTTCCAGACTGCGGATTTTTCTTGTTGCAGCAACTCCATCCATAACCGGCATCATCAGATCCATCAGGATCAAATCAATACTGCCCGGTTCAGATTTTTCAAAAATCTCTACCGCTTCTTTTCCATTCCAGGCTTTCTCTATCACCGCGCCTGCTTCATTCAGGTAAAATTCTGCGATTTCCATATTGATTTCATTATCCTCTACCAGAAGCACATGTCTTCCTTCCAGAATAACGTTCTTTCCATCTGCCGACATCCCCTGTGATTCCGGTCTACTTTCCGAAATTTTAAATGGAAGCCTGAAAATAAATGTCGTTCCTTTTCCCAGCTCGCTTTCCACCTGAATGCTTCCGTTCATTCTGTCAATCAACGCCTTTACGATCGACATTCCAAGTCCGGTTCCTTTATACCGTGTTCTTGCCCCGGACTTCTCCTGAGTAAATGGTTCAAACAGCTGCTCTTCTACAAACTCCCTGCTCATTCCGATACCGGTATCCACGATCTTGAACTCATAGACAACCGTTGTCCCATCACAGGAAATCTCTTCTGCATAGGTATCCACCGTTCCACCCGGTTTATTGTACTTAATCGCATTACTGAACAGATTCAGCATGATCTGCCGTACATGAAGTGGACTTCCGATCACATAATTATGCACTATATTCTCTCTGTGGATCTGATGTGTGATCCCAAGCTCTGCAATCTGCGCATCCACAAGAGAACGCACCCCTTTCATCAGCTGTTCTATGTCAAAGCTTTCTTCCTTGAAAATCTCTTTCCCGGATTCCAGCTTATTCATATCGAGCACATCATTGACAAGTGCCAGCAGGTGACTGGTTGAATATTGGATTTTATCCAGACATTCATCTATCTTTGCCTCGTCCTGTCTATTCTTCCGGATGATCTCCAGCATTCCCATGATGCCATTGATCGGGGTCCGGATATCATGACTCATCCGGTTCATAAACTCTGTTTTCGTTTTATTTTCCAGATCTGCTGTTTGGATTACTTCTTCCAGACGTTCCCTCTCCTTCTGCTCCTGTTCATGGAATACAGACGTATCCTTATACAGAATAATCCCCCGGACTACCGAATGCTCTCTTTTTGCTTCACTGTCGTACAAAGTATCCCTTGACAGCAGAACCGTCTTCTGCAACCAGATCAGCTGATCTCCCTTTCCTCTTTCCTGATACTCTACTGTCAGCTGCTTCGTCCCTGTCATAAATCGTCTTAAAAGCTTATCAGATGTATCTATGATCCTGTAGTTTTCCAGTGTCCTGTCCGTCACATACTGACTTCGTTTTGCACAGTATTCATCATACGAACTCGGAAGTTCCAGTTCAATATCGAACCGCTTGGTATTGGTCTGATAAAAGATTTTTTCCATTTTATCATGCGTCAGATTCACGGTATAGACTGCCATTGCCGTATCCAGAAGTGCATCTACATAATTCCCATTTTCCAGAATGGACTGCTTCATCTGGTCATAGAATCTGGAAAGCTGTATCTTTTCATTAGCATTGATCTCATAAAATGGTTCAAATCCGATCACAAAGTGGTGTAATTCCCCTGTTTCCGTTGCATCAAAGAAAATAGCCGTCAGCCTACCGTGATGGTTCCCCTGAAAACGGTAAACGAATTCCACGTTTCCATCATCTTCTTTCAGATGCATTCCCAGATATTCCAACTGAAGCTTTCTCCGCATTGCTGCCCGGTTCTTATCTGTGGACAATTCATGTACGATCTGTTCTACTGCTCCCGAATAACTTCCATCTTCCGCAAGGAACATATTGGAACTTGCGCGAAGAATCCTGTACTGATCCAGCATCGCATCACAGTACAGACAATCTGAAAAATCATAGCCTTTTTCTCCTACCATTTCCAGGATCTGCCGGTTTATCTTCTGCCGCTGTGATGCCTCTTCCATCTTCGCACGGTTCTTGTCAATATACATATTCTTATCTGCATAGCGGAACAGTTCCCGCATCGTGCAGCCCTCAAAATCACTGGACAAGGCATATCCCGCCGCATAACTGATCGGCATCTCCGGATTGGCCTCCGAATATGCATCTGCATGCTCCCGTATGCTTTTCAGACACGTTTTTGCACTCTGATGGTCTGCCCCATACAGAACTGCAATAAATTCATCGCCGCCATCTCTTCCGGCAAAACAGTTCTCTGTAACTGCTTCCTTAAGCTGTATGGCAAACGAACGGATATATTCATCGCCCTTATCATGTCCCAGATTATTATTGATCATCCGCAGATTATTCAGATCAAATACGCACATCGCCACCAGATTATCTGCCGGAATCGGATCTGGGGCATTCAGAATCTCTTCACACTTATTTTTGTTTGGAAGCCCGGTCGCCTCATCCAAATATACTTTTTTCTGAAGGGCACGGTTAATTGCTGCATACCGGAGAGCTTTTACAAGCTCTGCCCCGATGATCAGGATCAGACCAATAATATCCGCCACCACAACTTTTTCAAGCCGGCTCAGTGCCGTCGCTTTTTTCTGGGAATAGGCTTCTGCAAGTCCGGTTGCCTCATCACAGATTCCGAAAAAAATCTCACTCTTTTCGATGATCTGTGTATTCTCGTAGCCATTTTCGCGGACTAGCATGATCTCATTCTTCAGATCCGCAAAATAAGTATCCAGTTCTTCCATCTTGGTCTGGAATGCATCATCATCCAGCCGCACCAGATTCAAATCATCGCTACCAAACCGAAGACCTTCTATAAAAGAAGAGACATCATCAATCATTCCATCCTGCGGCTGACCTGCATCCTCCAGCTTGATGATCCGCTGTGTCTTTCCACGCACCAGACCTGCATAGTTTACGACTCTGGCCGTTCCCTGGATCTTGCCGACCAGTGACATAATCATAAAGAACAGAACGATCAGAATCGTCGTAAGTGTCATCATAAAAAATCGGATAATGTATGTTAACTTTTTTTCTAAAGTACCTTTCATAATGTTTCCTCTTACTACCTGAAACTTTTGCTCTTATCATATCATATTTTCATATCTGAATCACACCCATTTTCACAACCTTATAAAAATAGAAAGCTGGCATCTGAAAATTATCTTCCGGATATCTGCTTTCTTCTCGTCATATTGAATTTATCTCTGTGCACATCCCGCTTTTTCTGCAATCTCTTCCTATTTTCTTACACTCTCTTCTGGAAGTTTCCGTACACCTTAACCCCTTCGTCTACCGTGGTAAATGCTTCCGGATCCAGTGAATACACCATGTTCAGGATATCTTCCACTTCAAATTTATTCACGATCGTTACCAAAACATAATTATTTTCCCTTGTAAATGCGCCCTTACCATTCCACTCTGTAACGCCTCGTCCTGTTTCTTTCATGATTGTCTCTGCAATTCCTTTCTTCTTCGTGAAGATCAGCATCCTCACATTGATGTTCTGGAAATGCATTCTGTCCAGCGTTACCGTATAGAAGAACAGGTAGACAACAGAATAAATCACCGTTGAGATATCAAAAACTAAAAGATAAATCGCATATAGTATCAGATTAAAAATTGTCCCCAGCTTTCCAACGGACATTCCGGCATATTTTTTCGACATCCAGATACCGATAACCTCGATTCCGCCGCCGCTTCCTTTTGCTGTCAGCATAATTCCGATTCCGGCTCCTGTCACGACACCACCGATGATAATTCCGATTACCGGATCATCAATCACTGCAGTTGCCGGAGATGGCACGATGGATGTAAATAAACTGATCCCTACTGTTCCAAGGATTGTATTTACAAAAAATGTCTTTCCGATTTTGAACCATGCAATAAATAAAATTGGAATGTTGAGCAGCAGATAAATGATACCATACAGATTCAGCCCTGCGATTTCCTTAATCCCGATCTGTCCCGCTCCATAGCTCAGAAGCTGTGCAAGACCGACAGCTCCTCCACTGTATAAATTCATCGGGATAATAAATACATTCAGACCGACCGCATAAATCAGACAGCCCACTATAATCCAGGCGACCTGCATTCCCCTTTTCTGTGGCAAAAAATTATTCATACTCTTTCTCTCCTCCTATTCCATTTTGATGCCAGATACTTCATAACTTTTCCATACACTATACCACGACAGCTTCCAAAATTATAGACTAAGGTACAATTTAACCTATAACTTTCTGTTACAGATCTTAATCATTTTTCAAATATTCCGAAAGCACTTTTACAATGAATTTATGGTCATCTGACACTTTCCTTTTAAATAATTATAGATGCTTCGTGCATCCGAACGTTCCTGTGCAAACGGTTCAAATATGTATTTCATAAATTCCTGACTCATCCCGATACCGATATCGGAAATAATCCACTGATATATAACGATATTATTTCCCTTACTCATAAACCGGAATTTTGTATCAATGCTTCCACCAATCTTATTGTACTTAATTGCATACTTACATTTTCTTCGGACATTCTTACTCTCCTCAATCTGTATCTGCTCTTTTCTTATCTTATTCTTCGTCCTATGCCTTCACAGCCCAGCGCATCTTTGTAGATCTCGCCCGTCCATTCTGTGCACACTCTTTTGCGGATGGTCTGACTACATCTTTGGCATAGTCAGAATAAATCCCCTCCCGGTATCCAGCTTTTAATGCTTTCTTTACCAGTTTGTCTTCTCCAGAATGGAAGGTCAGAATTGTTACTCTTCCGCCCGGTTTTAAAGCTCCCGGAAGTTTCTCCATAAATTCATACAGTACCTCAAATTCGTGATTCACATCGATTCTAAGTGCCTGGAACGTCCGCTGACAGGTCTTCTTGATAATATCCTTTTTCTCTTTATTCTCCGGCAGGAAGGATAAAGTCTGTTCAATGACCTGACGAAGCTTCGTCGTTGTATCAATCCGGTGTCCTTTCCTGATCTCTTCTGTAATTGCCTTTGCCAGCTCTTCACAGTAAGGCTCATCCGAATTTTCATATAACATGCCGGCAAGTTCTTCTCTGGAAATTGTATCCAGTCTCTCGGCTGCACTGATTCCTTTTTCCTGATTCAGACGCAGATCAAGCGGTCCGTCCACCTTAAAAGAAAATCCTCGCTTCGGGTTATCAATCTGCATCGAAGACACACCAAGATCTGCCAGAATAAAATCAAAGCCCCCGACTTCTTCTGCAATTTCATCAATGGTACAGAAATTCTGAAGGCGGATCGTTAAAATGTCCTCACCAAATCCCTGTTCTTCCAGACGTTTCTTTGTCTTTGCAGATTCTTCCGGATCTACATCCGTCGCATAGATATGTCCTTTTCCTTCCAGACATTGCAGCATTGCTTTTGTATGTCCGCCATAACCAAGTGTCGCATCAAATCCAATCTCTCCTGGCTGAATCTTCAGAAAATCCAGGATCTCCTGCACCATGATTGAAATGTGCATTCCGGCAGGTGTATTTCCCTTCTGAATGACATGTGCAATGGTATCCTGGTATTTTTCCGGCTGTAATTCTTTGTATTTTTCTTCAAATTTGCGTGGATATTTGCCTTTATACCTTGCACGGCGCTTGTGGACGCCCTGCTCAGTGTTCTTTTCCTGTTCTGCCATAAGTTATCTCCTTATTTGTTGATTTATTTTTAGCATTTCGAATATCTAGTCAACTCCGCCCGCTCAGTCCATTGACCCAATTTCAACTTTCAATTTTCTCAATCATCCATGATAAAAAAACGCTATACGAAGCGTCTGTCGCCACTGCAAATTCTGCAGCAGCAACTCCTCTCCAGTATAGCGGATTTTTTATAGAATTTCTATCTTTTCACAACTTTTATCTCTTTTTATAGAGAACTAATTCCGGATTTTCTCCTTCTGCTTCATAGGTACAGATCAGAATAAAATCCATATTTGCAAGAACCCCAAAATATCGATCTCCTCCAAACTCACATTCCAGCTGCGTGCCAAGATAGGTTGTCTGGTCATCCAGAAACTTCACAGCTTTTCCGTTCGGCAGTGGATATTCAAGATTCACATAGCAACCTGCTGTTGCCTGTATCGGAATCGGTCTCTGAAAATATCATTGTGCAGTTTGAGGTTCTACTATAACCGTCGCCTCGCATCCATCCTCTGTCCACAAATGAAGCACAGCAGGTTCTTCTGACTTTGGATCACGCCACCGCACTACAGCAAGTGCACTTCCATCAAAAGATGTCACTGTGTCCGCAAAATAATCTTCCTCACTGGATGGATTTGCCGTTCCAAAACCTTCCAGTACGCCATTTCCGGTCACTTTTGCGTGAAGCAGCCGCGCCTCTTTTTCCTGCGGATTCCAGATACCCTGTTCATCCGTAATCCATATCTTCATATATGCGACATCACGTTCCTGTTCTGTAACCCGACGGACATCCAGCTTTTTCACGGTTTGCGCAGTAACAAGCTCATACACTCCAATCACTTCACCACCACGGTAGGCAACTGCTTTCAGTTTTCCCGGCTCATAAGGCACCTCATACGTCGCAGTGTAATGGTACTCCTTTCCGACAGGTTTTTTTCCAAGTGACTGCTCATTCAGGAAAAGCTCCACCTCATCACCTGCGGAATATACATCCACACTGGCTGTTGTTCCTTCAAAACCATTCCATGTCCAACTACCGATATTATCTTTGAACATCCACGCCGTTTTCTCAGCCGTCTGTCCAATATGTTCCATCCGTTCCACGGCAATATATGGCTGATCCGTAAGTCCATATACAATTTCTCTGTAGTAGCTGATCGGTCTGCGGTTTCCGATCAAATCAATATCCCCGATATAACCAAGCCGCTCCGGATAAATGCTTGTAAAATTGGCAGTTCCATCATAATGAAAAATCCCGACTCCGGCCTCACCAATATAGTCATATCCCGTCCATGTAAAATCACCGATTACATGTGGGTATTTTTCCACCTTATCCCACAGATTTTCAATATCAGCCGGATAGGTCTCTGTTCCAAGAACGGTTTTGCCCGGATGCAGCTCCCCTTCCAGTTCATATCTGCCACTTAAATAATTCAGCCCTGTAATATCGCAGCTCTGTGCGCACTCTTCCAGTGCCTCGGTCACAAGCGGATGCGTTGCAAAAAACTCACCCTTTTCCCCCGACATAAGACTCATAAAACTGTTGAGTGCATTGCTGCCTCCGCCACTTCCTTTTCCCTGTGTATCCATGCCGAATTTTTCTACCACATCCCTCATGATCACGCCAAGCCTTCTTCCGGCACAGTTCAATCCATTTAACGCATTGGTCGTATATCTGGTGTAGTCAAGTTCATGAAATCTGTTGCACAAAAATCGATTGATCCAGGCTCCCTGCTTCGTGCCTGCTTCCTGTATTTCATTTCCAACCGAATAGATCACAACAGACGGATGGTTATAATCCTTCTTTACCATGTGGCTGATCCACTGACCGGCTTCTTCCTGAAAAATGCCGGAAAAATCATAGGGATTCTTGCTTCGGTTCCACATATCAGTCAGTTCATCCATCACAAGCATTCCAATATGATCGCATGCATCCAGCATGGCTCTGCTCATCGGATGATGTGCGCTTCGGATCGCATTAAATCCTGCTTCTTTTAATCGCTTGCAGCGATACCATTCTGCTTCCGGAAATGTCTCCGCGCCGATCACTCCATTGTCATGATGGATACATGCTCCGCGAAGCTTCACCGTCTCCCCGTTTATCTGAAATCCATGAACCGGATCCAGGGACAGCACACGGATTCCGAAAGTTTCAGAAGTCACATCACAGATTTCATGATCTATACTGGTTTTCATCCGGCATTCATATAACGCCGGATGATCAGGACTCCATTTTTCTGGTCTGCTTACCGGTATCTGCATTCTTACAACTTCGGTCTGATCTGAATAGAATACAACTCTCTGCTTTTCTGTAGCTATCGTTTTTCCATCCAGAATAATTTCAGCCAGACACTCGGCTTCCTTTCCCTGTCCTGTCCTGTTTTTCAGCTCAGCGCAGACTTCTAACACTGCCATCTCGTCCCGGACAAATAAAGTCGTGACACGAAGCTTATCATGAGGAACATACACTCCTTTGCCAGTCCACAAATTCACATCCCGGTAAATTCCGGCTCCTGAATACCATCTGCTGTCTGGCTGGTTGCTGTTATCTGCATCAACTTTGAGCTGGTTTTTCTCCCCATAACGTATCCACGGTTTTAAATCAATTAAAAATCCCATATAGCCATTTCGATTTACCGCCGCAAGCGCACCATTTATCCACACCTTGGCAGTTCCATAGATTCCTTCAAATTCCAGGACCACATCCTGCTCTTTCCACTCTTCCGGTGCAAAAAAAGATTTTTCATATGAATAGACTCCCCCCGGATAGAAACCGCTCTGTGCCCCCGCCGGACAGTCTTTTTCTCTCTTTTCACGGATCATGGCATCATGTGGAAGTGTGACAGAGACCGCCTTTTTTTCTCCATAAAAGGCTTTCAGACGATCATCCCCGTCTACCTTTTCAAATGTCCATCCTTCATTAAATTTCTGACACTGCATTTTTCGTTCCTCTTTCAATCTGATCCAATTTTATTTTTCTGCTCTTTCCATGTCAATTCTCTTATTTTCTTTTTCAACCTTCATAAGTCCTAAAAAAACCGTGATCACAACACCGAGAATCACCGGAATCGTAATATACATATTAAAAATCATACTGACAGCACCACCCGTCTGAGCCTCCGCTGTTCCGACATAGCCCGCTGCATCTAACAGCCAGCCAACCGCTGCGGTACCAATTCCACCACCAACTTTTACACCAAGTGATGAGCAGCTGAACATCATGCCATCAATATGTACCCCTTTGGTACGGTAAGTATATCCACTGATTTCTGCGATCAATGCATTTAATGTTCCGGACATCGTTCCTGCAAATGTTCCCTTTAAAAACATAAACAGAAGCATCATCGGCAGACTCTTCTGCATTGCAAAAACAATCAGGAATACTCCCAGAATATCACTTACCACATACCCCCAGAAGTTGACCTTCTGCATACTTCCCGTCTTCTTTACCAAAACCGGTGTGAAGATCAAAGCAATGATGACCGGGAACATTTTCATCATGGAAAATAATCCAAGTAAGGAGCCATTTCCAAGTACGTGCTTCATAAAATAAATTGCAGAACCTGTCGTAAGGTTGCTCATAAAATAATATACGATATAAATCGCAACAATCAAAATGTAATATTTATTACTTAACAGTAACCTTAATGATTCCACAAAACCAATCTTGTCATCCTGTGGTTTTGCTTCTTCTGCAGCCGGATTCTCTTCTTCCGGTAATTCTTTTACGCAAAGGCAGCTGATCGTATTCACAACCAGACCGATCACACCACAGATGATGGCAACCATACGCCATCCGGCAGCTCCGCCGCCAAACGCCTCAACTCCGCCTGTTACTGCAAATCCCATCACAATATTGGTCACTACGGCAAACATAAAACGAATCGATCCAAGCTGGACTCTCTCATTTTTATTTCTGGTAATCAGCGCAGATAACGCAGAATATGCAATTCCGTTTGCTGTGTAAAATACTGCATTTAATATGGTATAAAACGCGAAGAAATAAGCGTACTGCGCGGTTGAGCCAAGTCCTCCCGGAATGGAAAACAACAGTACCAGACATAACGATACACCAATCTGTGCATACAGCATCCACGGTCTTGCTTTTCCCAGTTTTGATTTTGTCCGGTCAATTAAATTTCCAAATATCACATCTGAAATTCCGTCTAAAAATTTTGACACCAGCATCAGTGTTCCGATGATTCCTGTATTCAGTCCCATCGTATCGGACAAATACAAAAGTACAAAGCTGGACACCAGCCCATAACTTGTATTTGACGCCAGATCTCCTGCCCCATATGCTACTTTTTGATACCATTTCAGGTATTTCTTTTCTGTTTCCTGCATTTTTCTATAACCTCCTGATCCCTCACAACCATTATTTTTCCTGTTACTTTTTTCATAAACGCTTATGTATTTGTATAATAATACTTTAATAAATTCCGTTTTACAAAGCTATAACATATATGATAAAATAGCTGTAAGTTTTTATCATATTCGTGAATACAAAGGAGTTTATATACAAAATGGCATCCTCATATACCGTTAAAAATATCATCGAGCAGGAAAATATCCATAGTGGAATCAACTCTTATATTAAGATACTTACGCCGATCCAGTTCACTCTGGAAACCTGCTGCCTGACCGATGACAACAAATACTTAAACTTTCTCATGACCTCACCCCGTGAGAATACTTTTTATCATTTACAAACCGAAAAGGAAATCCAGCATTTCAATGCCAGAGCACCACATATCCATGACTTTTACGAACTTCTGATCGTTCTGGACGGGGAAATCCATCAGCAGATCGAACACACTGACTTTGTCTTTCACAGCGGAAGCTGCTGCCTGATGAATCATAACATCGTCCATAAGGAAGTATTTTCTTCTGACGCTACCCTGTTGTTCATTGGAATGTCCAAAGAACTGATCCGGCAGCTTTCGGATGATGAACAGAAAGTTTGTTTTCCGGAAATTGAAAAGCCAGGATCCAATCCGATCCTGAAATTCCTCACTGACAACCTGGATACCCCGGATGCAAAAGAATATCTGGATTTTCTCCCTTCCCTGAATAACAAAGACTGGTATCATACACTTCATACTCTTACCGATAATATTCTTCGCGCAATTATGTATCCGAAGCTTGGTTCAACCTATGTCATTAAAGGAATGCTGCTGGAGCTGTTTGATTATTTGTCCAGACCAGAACACTTTCATTTCACCCCGGTTCACGTCGAGGCGGATCATGATTTTTTGCTTTTTACCCATATCAGTCATTTACTGGAAGATACCAATGGGCGTATTACACGCTCCGAATTGGAGCAGCTCTTGAATTATAGTGGGAATTATCTTAATTCGATTGTGAAGAAGTATACGAATCTCTGCCTTTTTGATTATGGTCAGACATTTTGTATGAAAAAAGCAGCTGCCCTCCTCAGAGAGTCAACCGCTTCAATTTCTGAAATTATGGAAGAACTGCATTTTACGAATACGACACATTTTTATAAGTGCTTTAAGAAGCAGTATCATATGACGCCGAAGCAGTATCGAAAAGGCAATGAGGATTAAATAGGACACGATTTTCACTCTGAAACCGTGTCCTATTTATCTTAATTATTTTTATGTATGTTTAAGATGTGATCTGCAAACACATTTACTATTGTCACCATGTTCATCATCATACCATAATATATTAAAAACTCTGCCTGTCATATACCCATACAATCTATGAGTACCTGTAACCCTCAATGAAATAAGTGATTCCGCTTCTATATATCTGGTAATCAATCTGTCTTGATCAACTCTATTCAAATCATTTAAATCTAAAGAATGATTTTGTTTCTTATCTCTAACCAATATCTCGCTCCAAGTTTGTGTCTCCAACGCTCTCAATCTTGGTATTATTTCCGTCCAAATCACTTCACCAACATGTTCTTTTGAAAAAGCCCACATATCCTGATCAGAATTTGCAAATGTCCAAGCTGGATTCTGCGAATAATACTGACTGGGGTTTTCCTCCCTGAACAATACTTTTCCCCTTAGGAAATTCCTTTTGTTTTATTCTTTTATCTTTTTTAGAGCCCGCCATAATACTCAAGAACTTTTTCTATGGTCTCCTTCTGTTCTGCTGAAAAATCATCTGTTCCACTATTCTCATCTTTCGCACTTACTGAATAATTTCCCTGCGTTTTAAAAAATAATTCCGGACAAACTGGTCCATTTGCCCATGCCTGAAAATCCTCATTAAATAGAGGCGAGTCATCCCAGACTAAAGACCATGCCTGAGCATAATAACATAATTTTTGTTGCCATTTGTTTAAACAAAAATATATTCCGATATTTTATCTATGCATAAATGGCTTCTAATATAATCCCAGCTAATAAACTAATAAGTATTCCCATTAATACTGTGCATATAAAAATCCCTAACAAAGGATGTCTTTTTTCCCATTCTTCAAATTTTTGAAAAATTCTTCTTTCTAAATTACTTTCTTTTTCCCAAAATTTCTGTAAATCGTTCTTCTTCTCATTGAAGCTTTGCCTACTATATTCTAATTTTCTCAGTTTACTTTGATATATTAAACAACGCTCTAACCCTTTTAATGCTTGCTCTTTATTGTTGCCATTAGTTACTTCTATCATGTAATCCATCTGTACTTTCCTTTCAATACAGTTCACTATGCTTTAACAATCTTACATATTACCTTCATCGTTTATTTTGTTCCTTCTTCTGCAGATGTCAGCCATTATCTGTTCTCGCTATAATTCATCTGCTAAATTAACTAATTCTATTTTTCATAAGATTTTCCATTTTTATCCTATACGCTAACAATCTCAAAACATAATCCGGCATTTTTCTTGTTCCTCTTTCCCATTCCGTTACGGTTCTGTAAGGAATTCCGAAATACTCACAGAA
>CAKRFP010000005.1 GCA_934320645.1 uncultured Bariatricus sp. | reverse complement strand
AAAAGCGGGTGATGGGAATCGAACCCACGTATCCAGCTTGGAAGGCTGGTGTTCTACCATTGAACTACACCCGCGTGACTCTTATTATTATATTCATCAGACAACTATTTGTCAACAACTTTTTTTCATTTTTTTAAATTTTTTTAATTTTTTCACTTTTGCTTTTCCTCATTTCACTCTGATGCTATAATAAAGAGACTTACTGATAGGAGGGATCTATATATGAAAATAACAGAAGGCTATATGCCTTATCTTGGATACAGCACTTACTACCGCATCGCGGGCGAATGCATCGGCAATAAAAAGCCGCTTCTTCTGCTTCACGGCGGACCGGGTTCCACACATAACTATTTTGAAGTACTCGATAAACTTGCCGAGGAAGGACGTGCAATTATTTCCTATGACCAGCTGGGCTGCGGCAATTCTTATGTTGAAGGACATTCAGAACTCTGGTGCACCAAGACATGGATGAACGAACTGATCGAACTCAGAAAGCATCTTGGACTTGATGAGCTTCATCTTCTCGGACAGTCCTGGGGCGGTATGCTCTCCATTGAATACTTATGTGATTATAAACCGGAAGGGATCAAATCCGTTATTCTTTCCAGCACCCACCCATCCTCAAAATTGTGGGCGCATGAGCAGCACCGGATGATCAGATTCATGTCCCAGGAAGATCAGGACGCTATTGCAAAAGCAGAAGCAACCGGTAATTTTGAAGCTCCGGAATATCTTGCAGCAAACGAACGCTATATGCTTCTTCATGCTGCCGGCGTACCAAAAGACACTGATCCGGAATGCCTGCGCCGTCCAAAAAGATTCGGAACAGACTCCTACGTAACTGCCTGGGGACCAAATGAGTACACACCAATCGGAAACCTTGGTAATTATGAATACCGTGACAAACTGAAAAATATCAAAGAGCCTGCTCTCATCATCAATGGAACCAACGATCTGTGCACTCCACTGGTCGCAAAGACCATGTACGACAGCATTCCGAATTCCCGCTGGGAGCTTTTTGCTGACTGCCGTCATGCATGCTTCGTTGAAGATACAGACCGCTATTGCAGACTCTTAAGTGAATGGATGGATCAAAATGACTAAACCTGCTCTTTCCAAAAAACAGAAAGGGATTCTGTTCATTATTATTTCCGCTTTCTGTTTTTCCCTCATGAATATGTTTGTAAAGCTTGCAATAGATCTTCCTTCTGTGCAAAAAAGCTTTTTCCGGAATCTGGTGGCTCTTTTCGTTGCAGCTTTCATGCTTCGCAAAAGCCGCCTATCATTCCGTTGGCAGCAAGGGAATCTTGGACTTCTCATTGTCCGCGCCGGATTCGGAACACTTGGTATTCTCTGCAACTTTTACGCGATCGGACAGCTAAATCTGGCAGACGCTTCTATGCTGAACAAGCTTTCCCCGTTCTTTGTGATTCTGTTTTCTTTTCTGTTTTTAAAAGAAAAGGTAACACCGACACAGACGCTCTGTGTAATCGCAGCTTTTATCGGAAGCCTCTTTATCATCAAACCGGGCTTCGCCTTTGACAGTGTCTTTCCTGCACTGCTTGGTTTCCTTGGCGGCATGTTCGCCGGTGCAGCTTACACGGCTGTCCGCGGATTAAGTCTGCGCGGAGAAAAAGGACCATTTATCGTATTTTTCTTCTCCGCCTTTTCCTGCCTTGCTACCCTGCCGGTGCTTCTGTTTGACTATACACCGATGAGTCTGAAACAGCTCTTATTCCTCATTATGGCAGGCGTCTGTGCATCCGGTGGACAGTTTGGAATCACCGCCGCTTATGCAAATGCTCCGGCAAGCGAAATTTCTATTTACGATTACACGATCGTTATTTTCGCAGGAATCTGGAGTTTCCTTCTCTGGGATGATATCCCTGACCTGCTCAGTGTGATCGGATACATTGTGATCTTTGGCTCTTCGCTTGCCATGTTTTTCTACAACCGTTCGCGAGCCAGCTAAAATAATATACTTGATTCGCACCGGGCGTAGTTTGCCTGCATTATCCTGTCTCTTTACGCAAGTGCGTATGTATGGCATATAATGCTTTCAATTTAACAGAACAGAAAAACGCATATACCCGGGACAAAATTCTTTCCCAGATATATGCGTTTTTTTATCTGCTTATTGCTCTCTGAACGTAATCTCTCCTGTCTCACTGTCCATTGCATCTACAATTGCAAGTGATTCCAGTGGATATCCAAGGTTACGGATGATTCTTCCACCGGACTGGAATCCTTTTTCGATCACAATTCCGATTCCCTCGACAGTTGCCCCTGCCTCTGTAACCAGCTGGATCAGTCCCTGCAGCGCACATCCATTTGCAAGGAAGTCATCAATGATGAGTACATGATCTTCCTCCGAGAGGAATTTCTTCGCTACGATTACCTGATTTTTGCACTTGTGGGTAAATGATTCAACTTCTGCTACATACATCTCGCCTTCCAGGTTAATGCTCTGTGTCTTTTTTGCAAATACGACCGGCACATGAAAATGCTGCGCTACAATACAGGCAATCCCGATGCCAGAAGCTTCGATTGTCAGGATCTTGTTGATATTCTTATCTGCAAATCTCTTTTTAAATTCCGCTCCGATCTGGTCAAATAATTCAATATCCATCTGATGATTCAGGAAATTGTCCACCTTAAGAACATTTCCCTCTTTCACGATTCCATCTTTGACAATACGTTCTTCCAAAAAATTCATCTTATGTTCTCCTCTTCCTTTTTATAATTCCATGTATTTTTTCTATTGTATCAGTCTGGGCTTTGAAACGCAACCCTCTTGGCTATTTTACCAGAATCTTGTAGCTCTTTTCAAAAACTGCTCCCGGTTCCAGTTCATTCCCCCACTCACGCTTTTCCAGTGTATGGTCAAAATCTTCTCTGTCACTTCTTCCGTACCATGGCTCAATACATACAAATGGCGCATGTTTTTTCGCCGGAGACCAGATCCCAAAAAGTGGTGCATCAAATTCTACTTCCAAATATACCTTTCCCGAAGGATCCACAAGTCCTGCCCTCTGTGCCTGATGTTTCTCAATGATCAGCGCATCTTCATCAAATAAATGTTCCTCCAGCTCCAGACATTTTCCTGAAAGATTCAAAACTTTTGTCCGCGGACAAAGTGCTCCTTCCGCATTCAGAATACTACTGGTAAGCGGTCCTTCCGTATCAAATACAAGCTGATAGTCTTCCTGCTTCTCTCCTTCTTTTAACGGGCAGTTAAATGCCGGGTGTCCCCCAATTGAAAAATACATCTTCTTCTCATTTGGATTCTCCACCTTCCACATCACTTCCACCTGGCATCCAGAAATTCTGTATCCCACTTTCAGGATAAAATGAAACGGATATTTTTCCAAAGTACTTTCTGTATCTTTCAGTACAAACCAAATCTCTTCTTCTGTCTGACTCTCCAGATCAAATTCCATATCTCTTGCAAAACCATGCTGTGACAGCGTATATGGCTTTCCTTCATATATAGACTGTTTCTGCGCGTAATTTCCTACAATTGGAAAAAGAATCGGTGATGTTCTTCCCCAAAATTCCGGATCTGCCTGCCACAGATATTCTTGTCTGGTTTTAGTATCTTTTAACGATTTCATCTCGGCACCGGCCGAAATGACTGTAAGTGTAAGTTCTTTGTTCTTAAGCTGATATGTTCCCATTATACAATGTTTCCTCCCTTTTATTTCTATTGTAAACATGAACATACAGTTTGTCAAAATATGTAATCATTTTATTTTTTCAATGAACATCTGACAGTTATTCTGCTTTTTCCATCATATGTCATTGAAGTATTCGTCTTTGTTATTGTTACCTTGCTGTCAGTACATTTAAACTTATCAACTGTAATTGTAAAGTCCTGCCTGATCACTCTTTGTCAGGTCTTTTACAAAAGCTCCCGCTTCGATCTTCACATTTCCATTACTGTCTGTTGTCTCTTCATTTGCCGTGACCGATGCTGTATTCGTATAGGTTTTCTCAATATCTGATATGTTTTTTAATACAAAAAAGAACATAACAACTCATTATTTTAAGTTGATATGTTCTTTACAATATATTAAACTTACTGATATTAATATTTATTATTCTGCAAATACAGATTGAATTAAATGTAGTAATTCTAATTCACTTCTAAAGTATTTAGTAACTTTTCCATTCCACCGGATTTCTCCCTGCCAGCTTCCGTATCTCCGGTATTTTACACATATAAAAAAGAGCTCTGTCCCTTTCTGCATATTATCCCGTTCTTCTTCTGGAATTTTCCGTACTATACTTCCATGTTCCATCTCTTTTTCAACCCAGTTTTTATAAATCCCACTATTTTGGAATCTTGTTGTCTCTCTTGATACCGGTCCTCCAACCGCATCCATCAGCCTGTCAAGTGCAAGAATCAGACTCCCGATTTCAGAAAATTCCAATGGGGTAGTCCCGAACAACGGTTGCACGCTTCCCGTTAACCTTCCCTGTTTATCCTCCTTTACTTTTAAGATAAACTTACACCCATTTTCTGTCTCAATCCATGATACTGTCGGTGACTGGCTTGTTGTTTTCTTCATGTTTTTTTTCATTGCATTCTAATCCCTTTATTTTCTGTGTTGTTCCCCTCACAATACAGTGTACCCTATAACTTTGGCGTCTATTTGCATTATAATAACACCTCCCCGGCAATTCAAGATTTTTTCATATACCATATAATTTCTTTTAGTAAAAACTGATTCCGTTCTTTCCATTTTCTTTTACATAATATAAAACTTTGTCTGCATCTTTAAAAATATCTTCGCCCGGATTTTCTCTGTCGGAAAACGCAACTCCTACACTCAAAGTAATCGCTGGCACCTCTCCTTCCGATCTTGCAAGTTCTTCACTTACCATCGCGATCTTATCTTTAATCGTGTACTGCAGATCACTTGTCATTTCCACCATAATAACTGCAAATTCATCTCCACCAATCCTGCATACATAATCAACACTTCGGAATGCATTCTTTAAATTAAATGCAACCCGCTTTAATAACGCATCTCCGACCGCATGTCCATAAGTATCATTTACCGATTTAAAAATATCCACATCAATGAGGAGCAGTGCAAACGGATTATTTCCTTCTTCATAAATTTTCAGAAGTTTTTCAAAGGATCCTTTGTTCAACAGTTCCGTCATAGAATCATGTTCTGCCTGATGACGAATCAGTTTCTGTGTTTCCTGATTCTCAAGATAAACTTTGTTGTATGTCTCTGCAAGATTCTGAAGTTCTGCCGCACCAATCACCGGGAAAATTTCTCCACGCTGAATACTTTCATTGTAACTTATCAGCGGTCTCACTATCAATCTTCTTACTCCGATGCACATGATCAGCATCATAATTACCAATACTATAATTCCACTCTCAAGCTTCAGATACATATCTGAAAAAATTGTAGTGGCACGTCCCTGCTCGTTCCTGGTCTGCTTGATCAGTTCATTCACACATTTGCTCACACTCTTTGTAATATCATTCTTAGAATCCTGATATTGATTGCCAGAGACAAGCTGCTGCGCTTTCTGTTTTTTTTCATAACTCAGCAGTTGCAGGTCTTCTTCAGACAAAGTTACCGCCTTAATCTCTTCTGGCCAGGTACTTTCATCTTCTTCATTTCCCTCTGCTTCCAGGCGCATCGAATAATATTCGGTTTCCATAAGCTTCTGCGAATAATTCATTGCTTTTTGCAATGCCTTAAATCCATCTGTTCCATCAAAATACTTTTTCAGATACTCAATTGCATTCTCCCTGCGTTTGGTACTGCTTACTTCCCGAAAATATAAATCTCTGTACTTTACATCCCCCGTTGATGCATAGAGCCGAACTTGTTCTGTCAGATAATCAGAACCATCCTCCAGTTGTCTGGCTGCTTTTTCGCATGCAAGATACTGCTCTGTTGAATGCTTTAAAGTTTTAAATTCTTTCTCACTTTGTATACACAAAGCTATAAATATCAAAGCCATTACTATTGTTATACCAATGTTCCATGCACTCACTTTTTGTATTTTGATTTTCTTCTTCATGATATCTGTTCCCCTTCGTATGAACATCTTTCATAATTTTTTTTAGTGTAGCATTTCCATTGTCTATTTTCAACAAATTTACAATGGGCAATACAAAAAATTGTCTGTGATGTTTAAGTTTTATTTACTATGAAAATAAAAAAAAGGTCTAACCCTAAAGTTAAACCTTTCTATATGCCGCAGACCGGAATCGAACCGGTACGGGTATCACTACCCACGGGATTTTAAGTCCCGGGCGTCTGCCTGTTCCGCCACTACGGCAAGAGATGCTCGAACGGTCTGACACGAAAATATACATGCTCTGCACTACCTTTTCTGACCTCGCATCAATGGGCGGAGGTGGATTCGAACCACCGAAGCAAATTGCAGCAGATTTACAGTCTGTCCCCTTTGGCCACTCGGGAATCCACCCATTTTGTCTCTCGACAATATCTATTTATATCATAAATAAGAAAAAAGCGCAAGAGAATTTATCCAATTCTCCTGCACTTTTTCCAAACTTTTATACCCAGAATGACCATGCGGCATTCATCTGATTTATAATCGTATTCATATCCCATTTCTTACGGCTGTTGATCTTACTGTTCGGGTCATTGATCAGCACCTTGCCATCCTCCGTCAGTCCGGAAAGCACAATGAAATGTCCCTGATTGGTAAAATCGCCCGGTCCCATACTACAGATGATCGGATGTCCTGCCGAAAGCTCGGATTTGAGAGTGTCTTCCGACCAGTTGGTAAGCTGCGCAGAGTTTATTCCAAGTTCTGAAGCTCCTGCAGTCATAAGCGTCCAGTCTGTTCCGACGCCATCTACATAATATCCCATATTGACACTCATATCTGCCACATACTTCGGTGTAAATGAAGTATTGCCTGTGAGTCCTGTCGCCACCATGGAAAGGCTGGTCGGACCGCATCCACCCATTCCAATATTCTCGGAACCATAAGATGCATATCCCCATACTTCGCTCCACTGGAAATATACCGGAATATGGTTCTGGATTCTGTAATCTTTCAGATCAACTGCCTGAAGTCCCTGTGAACTGAGTTCTTCCTCTGATCTTGCTGACTGCTCCGGATAATCAATCACCCACTGCAGTGCTTCCTGATGATCAAACAGCCATGTCAGCAGATCATCGGAATACTTTTCTCTGTTCAGAATGATTTCCTTCGTCTCCGGTTTTTTCTTATATAATTCGCCCAGCTGGTCTTTATACTGGTCAGAATCCAGCACCTCCTGGATTTTCTCAGCTTCTATCTCTTCTGGTGTCTTTGTTTCTGTCTTTTCACTTGTCTCCGTCTTTGTCTTCGCAGAGGATGCTTTTTTTGCAGGTTTCTTTGCATTTCCACTTCCACAAAGCATCAGGATCGCAACCAGCACGATAATTCCTGCTGCTGCAAGAATGCCTGCTTTGTAAAGCTTTCTTTTCATCCTTCGCACTTCCCGCCTTCGCCTCGCCATTTTTTTCTGGCGCTGCTCCGCTCTTTTCCTGTCTTCTCTCATCATATGTCTATGGTTCTTCCTTCCTTAAACGACATCTCGTTAATGTTTGTTCTTTTTTACGCATATTTCAGCCTTACTTTAACATATTTCTTCATGAGAAAACAGTCTTTTCCGACAAGTTTAGAATTTTTTAAGTTTAAAGCTCTGTATAATTACTCTCCAGAGTCACCTCTGTTTCCTGATCCCCGATACAGATCGTATAGGTTTTTCCAACCTTAAATTTAGGAGAAGAGAATGCATACCACTGCACATTTTTCTCGGTTTTGATCTCTGTGATCACCTTTCCACTCTCATCTTTCACGGCTATCACAGTTCCACTTTCTACCTGTGAATCCAGACTCTGACAGATAACTGGCTGCTCAGAATCTTCACTTGGGTTCTGGATCATACCGTTGCTTCCTACTGCTGCAAAGGTTCCTCCGGTGATCTTACACTCGGATGCATAATCCAGCGTTCCGTTTCCTCCATCTGCCGGTCCGTGCAGGGTAAGGTTCCCACCGGTGATCAAAATATCTCCGTTGGCATCCAGCCCATCCCCATTGGCATTTACATACAGACTTCCACCATTGATCGTGAGCGTTGCACCCTGGTCTTCTGCTTCCATTTGGCCACCCATTTGTCCTGTCTGCTGTCCATTTCCAGAATCTGATACGGAATTATCCGTCTGCTCTTTATTCGTCTCACTCTCTGCCGTCGTATCCGAATTATCTGTAGATGATTTTCCTGCCGCATTAATGGCATCATCACTGGATATTACCCGGATATCTCCGTCATCGATCACAATATCAAATCCTTCGATTCCTTCGTAGCACTGCTGGATATCAATAGTTCCGCCGGAAATATTCAGAGTCTTATCTGCATGAATTCCATCATCCCCGGTATTGATCGTATAAGTTCCATCTGTCACCTTAACGCTGCTATCACTGTGAAGTGCATCATCACAGCTGTCGATGTTAAATGTTCCACCTGCTGTCACCAGCTCTACATAAGATTTCAGACCTTTTGTACTGGTTGTATCTTCCTCTTCTGAGTTCTGCTGATTCATGTCCGGTGGCGTGCCGCCCGGCTGCATCTGATTCCCAGATGTATCACTGTCTGGTGTATCACTTCCATCCACAGATCCGTCACTGTCCGAATTGGAATTATCCTTATTATTCTGTGGAAGTTCTCCTGGCGGTCCGCCATTTTCCTGCGGAGGATCTTTCTTCTCCGGCGGAGTATTGGTATCTGTACTTCCTGCAGAACTATTGCTATCAGGAGCTGCTGCATCCGCATTTACAGACTGTCCATCTGACGAATCGGTTTCCTGATTTCCCGGTGTCTGACCATCGTTCGGACGTCCGCCTCCATCTCCTGGCATCTGTCCGCTGCCACCCATCGGGACGCCTCCGCCCATGCCATTTTTCTGAACTGCATTTTCGCTTCCGCCACCTGTCGTGATCGTGAAGGCTCCATCATTTACACGTAGCAGGGTTTCTGCCTGGATGCCATCGCCTTCTGCTGTAATGGTAAATGTTCCTCCGTCAATGATCACATAACCTTTATCGGTCTCATCCGTATTGGTAGACTTGATTCCATCCCCGCCGGATGTGATCGTATAGCTTCCATCTTTGACCGATACACTGTCCTTTCCGACCAGTCCATTATTTGCTGCGGTAATCGTATACGTGCCGGACATGAATTTGAGCGCATCCTTGCACTGGATTCCATTCTCATAGTTACCGTTCACCGTCAGGCTTCCGCTTCCGTTAAATGTCAGATCGTCCTTCGCATAAACGGCTGCCTTCGGCTCATCGTCCTCAGAATCTGTCGTATATTCTGCTCCGTCTGTCAGTGTATTTTCTGTACCATCTGCCAGTGTGATGATCGTATCTCCATCCTTCACCCAGATTGCCGATGAATTGGAACAGGTAATCTCTGCCCCGTTTAAAACCAGTCGCACGGAATCTTTATCATCTGAATCAACCACGATCTGACCGTCACTTAATGTACCGCTGAGTACATAGGTGCCTGCTCCCGTGATCGTCACCTTGCTTCCATCGACCTCTACATTCTTATCATCTGCCGTTACCGAATCCCCATTCAGGGTAATCTTCACAGCGGACTTTTCATCCCAGGAAGCATCCAGCTTTTCCTCACTGTATTTGCCTTCTGTCAGATTAACTGTACTTACCGTGGCATGACCACTTGACGAAAGAGTCACCGTTTCCGTACTTGTACTTTTTGTGCCTGCTGTATCGTTCCCTTTCCCACAACCTGCAATACCAAGTGTGGCAACAGCAAGAAGTACCACTACTTTTTTATATTTCATAGCTAGTCACCTCTTATAATTCTTCCTGAAGAGTTGAACGTTTTCCACAAATAATCGTCAGATTTCCGTTTCTGCAGCGGAGCTGGTCGATCATTTCTTTTTCCTTTTTTGCATCTTTCAGGGTAATGTGATATTTCAGTTCATACATACTTCCGAGATTTGTCGTCTTCACCTGCTCCAGACTGGATTTTGAAGTATATTCCGCAAAAATATCTTCAAAAATATCCGTATAATCCAAATCCTCTGCAATCGTGATCCGCAAATCCTTTTCATTATATTTTCTCTCACCAAATGAAGTCTTTCCGAGAAGCAGGAACATACCACCGATTACAACTACCATTGCTACTGAAAATGTAAGATAGCCCATTCCGGTCGCAAGTCCGACTGCCATTGCAAAGAAAATATTTGCAATCTCCCGGGATGTTCCCGGCACGGAACGGAAACGCACCAGACCAAAGGTTCCAAGAACCGCTACGCTTGTTCCTACATTTCCGTTTACCATCATAATCACAACCTGCACCAGTACCGGCATCATTGCAAGTGTCACTACAAAATTTTTGCTGTAATTCCCCTGCTGCATATAGATCACTGCAATCAGAACCCCAAGTACAACGGATACCACCGTACACAAAAGTCCGTTCTGCATTGTCAGATTTCCTTCCACACTACTTAAAATACTTGTAAACATATCGCCTCTTCTTCCTTTCCCTGATTCCCTGTTACTGTTTCGTTTCTCTCATTTTTTACATTTTTACTGATCTGTGGTCTCACTGCATGCATTGTGATCTCGCCACTTCGAATCGAGTTGCTATAGACCGTTCCATATTTTGAAAATGAAACCGGATAAATCTTAAGCTCACAAAGCAGATCCGCGAGCCACATCGGATAAGCATCCGGAACCTTAACTTCCATCAGATAACTGTCCGGATCCAGTACCTGACATTCCCCATCATACCCAAGATCCAGCTTTTCGTATCTGCTGCGGATATTCTGGTCGATCGTCAGACGGAGTCCCGGATCTGTTATGCCATAATAGGCTCTCCTGTCATAAGCCAGATAGACTCTTGGAACCGGATGGTAGAACTTTATAAAATAATCAATTTCCCGGAAAATCTGGTTCTGCTCCTCGGGCTTTCTTCCTTCTTCGAGATAAGCCTTTGCCTGATCTGCCGGAAGCGCCAGCCTTCGCTTGAATACAATGCCCTTATATTTTTTCTTGATTTCCAGAAAAATCCGGCTGTTTTCATTCACTTCTCCGTAACCGCGAATGCGGAACTTCTCTTTATATTTCGGTTTTTCCAGAGAATTGCGGATCAGCCTGTAGTTATCTGTATCGTAGTAAATATTGTGGATCGTATGAAGTCCATATTCATCCATACAGATCCTGTTCCCGGCTTTTTCAAGAAAAGCTTCACACTGCTCAAGGCTTAGCTGATATTTCTTTTCAATCCGCTTAAATACATTTTGCTCTGCCATACTGCCTCCCTTACTCTTGTTGAATGATCACGGGGAAATTATAAAAGTAAAATGTGTGTAAATTAGGGGGAATCTGTGAAAAAAGAATGAAACAAAAAAACCAGGCATTTGCTGCAAGTTCTGACAGCAAACGCCTGGCTTTGATATGCGCCCCGCAGGGGCGCCCGCGATTTTATTTTTATTTTGCACAGAGGTCCTTCACTACTTCCCCTGCGATAATCAATCCGACTACAGATGGCACAAATGCCACACTTCCCGGAATATCTCTCCTCTCCGTACATTTATGCTTTGCTCCTGGCGGACAGATGCAATGGTTTCTGCAGCTGATCGACATATCCTCGATCGGTCTGGTCGGTTTCTCTTCTGAATAAACAACTTTCAGCTTCTTAACATGACGCTTCTTTAACTCCCGGCGCATAACTTTTGCAAGCGGACACATCTGTGTCTTATAGATATCAGCCACTTTAAATGCACTTGCATCCAGCTTATTTCCGGCTCCCATACTGCTGATGATCGGCACATTCATTGCCTGCGATTTCATGACAAGCTCAATCTTTGCAGTCACAGTATCAACTGCATCAACTACATAATCATACTCATCAAACGGAAATTCATCTGCATTTTCCGGAAGGAAGAAGCATTTGTGGATTCGCACATCCACGTCCGGATTAATCTCCAGCATTCTCTCCTTCATAACATCTGTTTTGTATTTTCCAACGGTCTTTCTGGTTGCAATGATCTGACGGTTTAAGTTGGTAAGACATACCTTGTCATCATCGATCAGGTCAAATGCACCGACTCCGCTTCGCACCAGTGCCTCGCACACATAACCGCCGACTCCGCCGATTCCAAATACGGCAACTCTTGAATTCTTCAGTTTATCCATCGCCTCTTTACCAAGAAGCAGTTCTGTTCTCGAAAATTGTGTAAGCATCTTCTTCTCCTTCTTCTCTCATAAAATACCTGTAAACTCTTAACCAATCCACTTCTTGTTTCATTGGCTTATTTTCAATCTTTAAGTTCCACAATCATTTCTCTTTTGTAAATATCTGTCATATCCAAAATATTTTCGTCAAAATTCGGATTCGTTGAGCAGACCGCAATCCTTGCTCCATCTGTCTGATATTCTTTTAAATAATAAGTTTCCCGGATCTCTTCCGGCTGCCTTAACAAAAACGGATCTCCCTGCTTCGGAATCCGGATCTCGCTGGTATTCAATCCCATCACAAGGCCTTTGCGCGTCGCTTTTAAAAAGCTTTCTTTTAAAACCCAGTAGCGGTAGAACATTTCCGTCTGCTCTGCTTCATCTGCATTCCGGATCCTCTCATATTCAGAAGAACAAAAATATTTTTCTGCCAGCCTTTCATGATATTTTCGCATACATTCGATGTCACAGCCTACCCGCTCTCCGGATACGCCTGCGCTACACAGAACATATTTCCCCGAATGTGATAAATTAAAGGACTGCCCTGCATCCTTCGGTATCTGGTGTCTCTCCTGTATCTTCATCCAAAGATACCATGCACCCACGCTTTGAGCCTGATCCTCCCTGTGCCTTAGCCGGTCTGCTTTTTCCTGTCGGAACACCGGAACTTTTTCATAAATTTTTTGATAATTTTTCTCATCAAGCAGATCAGATATATCTGCCAGGAAAGTTTTTACCTTTTCCATTTCCCGGATTCCTCTTTTCTTTGCCGGCTTTTCCGCATTTATCTGCATTTTTCACTATATAACACCTGTAAAAAATATGCAAGGAATATCCTACTGATTTTATTGGATATTCCTTTCCGGTTTTTTATCCCTTGTTAATCTTATATAGACTATGGTATAATAAATAAATCTACAGGCAAAATTAAGTTACTATAATATTTTTAATATGTATCAATTCAGAAAGGATGTGCAATTTATGTGTGGATTTGCAGGCTATTATGGCGCCGGCGATTTTAATAGAGAAGAAGTCATCGACCAGATGGGTGAACGCATTGCCCACCGCGGACCTGACAGCAAGGGAAGCTTTGTCGATGATTATGTAGCCCTTGGCTTCCGCCGTCTGAGTATCATCGACCTTGAAGGCGGATCTCAGCCGATTCACAGCGCAGATGGCAAACATGTCATTATTTTCAACGGAGAAATTTACAACTATCAGGAGATCCGTAAAGAACTGATTGAGAAACACGGATGTCAGTTCCAGACAAACTCCGATACAGAAGTTATTCTTCAGGGATACAAGACCTATGGAGAAAAAATTGCTTCTATGCTCCGCGGAATGTTCGCATTTGTAATTTACGATAAAGAAACCCACAACTTATTCGGAGCAAGAGACTACTTCGGAATCAAACCATTCTACTATGCACAGATGAATGGAAGCCTTTTATTCGGTTCTGAGATCAAGTCCTTCCTGGCTCACCCACATTTTCATAAAGAGGTCAACAAAGATGCCCTCAAGATGTATCTGATTTTCCAGTACACTCCACTCCTTGAGACCATGTTCAAAGGTGTATTCAAACTGGAACCCGGAACATACTTCACTTATGATGGAAAAGAACTTAAGAAAACAAAATACTTCGATCCGACTTATGCAAAAAAAGACCGCAGCTTTGACGAGACAGTAAAACTCATCGGTGAGACAATTCAGGATTCTGTTGATTACCATCAGATTGCTGATGTAGAAGTAGGATCCTTCCTTTCAGGTGGTGTTGATTCAAGCTATATCGCATCTACTGTAAAACCAATGAGGACCTATTCCGTAGGATTTGAAGTCGGCGGATTCGATGAGACAACCTTCTCCAAGGATCTGTGCGATATCCTTCATATGAGCAATGCAAAGAAAGAAATCTCTTCTGACGAATTCTTCGATGCTCTGCCGGAGGTTCAGTATCATTCCGATGAACCACATGCCAACCTTTCCGCTGTTCCTCTGTACTATCTGTCACAGCTCGCAGCCAAAGATGTAAAAGTAGTCTTAAGTGGAGAAGGCGCAGATGAGATGTTCGGTGGATACGAGACATATATTCCTAGCAAATCCGGTGATATGTACCGCAAGATCGTACCGGCATCTATCCGTAAAAAACTCGGAGACTGGGCAAAACACCAGCCAGACAAGAGAGGACTTAACTTCCTCAAGAGAAATGCAACTTCCGTAGAAGATTCCTACATCGGCCAGGCATTCATCATGGACAACGAAGAAGCAGATGAAGTACTCGCTCCTGCATACAAGAGCAAGATGCGCTACCAGGACGTAACCAAACCGTACTTCGACCAGGTAAAAGATCAGGACGACCTCCACAAAAAGCTCTTCCTCGATATGCACCTGTGGCTGCCACACGACATCCTGCTCAAAGCAGATAAGATGACCATGGCACACTCCCTCGAACTGCGTGTACCATACCTCGACAAAAAAGTCTGGGAACTCGCCCGCAGCATCGACAGCAAATACTGCGTAGACGGCATGGAAACCAAAAAAGCCTTCCGTACCTCCGCCCTCTCCCACATCCCAATGGACTGGGCAAAACGTAAAAAACTCGGATTCCTCGTACCATTCAGAGTATGGCTCCGGGAAGATAAATACTATAATAAAGTAAAAGAAATGTTCCAGAAAGACTTCGTATCCGAATTCTTCAATCAGGAATTACTGCTGAAATGGCTGGAAGATCATAAGAATAAAGTTGGAAATTATCATAGAAAGATTTATACAGTATATTCATTCCTACTGTGGTATGAACAGTACTTTGTCCTCAGATAGAGCAGTGCCAAAATAAAAGAATAGCCAAATTTCATGCTCGCATGAAAATTTGGCTATTTTTTTATTTTGATAGAGCGATAGCTCGCACAGCGAATGAACCGCCAGGTTCACGAGCTGTGGTGCACTGCTCCTCCCCTAAATCATTCGACCAACAAACTTTCTTATCTAAAACACACCACTCCCCAAGGGGAACAGCGCCAGCGCCTTCCCCGCCCCTGGCACCCATCTCCCAAGCGAACAGCGCAGCGCCTTCGCGCCCCTCCGCGCCAAAATCTCCCTTTTGCACAATTGCAACCTCCCCCACATACTGCTATACTCAACTCACGGGTGCTACCATAACGGTAGGCGGTTAGTCCTTCACCAGAGGGACTGTGGACTTCCCCCTCTGATTACATAGAAACCTGAAACGGAATCCACTGGAAAGGAGGGCTAAGCTAATGAGTATTTTGGATTTCATTGCAGTTGCAAGCTTTGGCATCAGCTGCTTTTGTGCCGGATACACATTCGGCAAAGATCATAATAAGTCACAAAAATAGCCGCCCCGGTCTGCAAACTAGGCGACTATCTTTGATATTCTAAATAGTTAAGTGGGCTAACCGTCTATCGGTACCACCCTTTTTCTATATTCATATTATCACTCAATCATAAATATGTCAAAATTTTTCCACTCTACACCAACCCAAACGATCTCAGCACATCCAGCCACATCGTAAGCGTAAACGCACTCAACAACGTCGTCATCATAATCACTCCGGAACTAAGTGTTCCCTCATGTCCCATATTCCTTGCCATAACAAAACAGCTGACCGTCGTAGCGGATCCAAGCATTACCAGAATCGCAATCAATTGCTCATTTCTAAATCCAAGCATCGCTGCCATCGGCAAAAATATCGCACAAAATCCAATTAATTTCATAAACACAGCAACAAGTGTAGGTTTCATCTTCGATGTTGCCTTTTTCATCTCAAATGTTGCACCCATCGACATCAGTCCCATCGGCGTCGCTGTCGCACCGATACTTGATACCGTCTTATGTAAAATCAATGGCATCGGAAGCTTAAGCGCAGACCAGACAAATCCCGCCACAATTCCAATAATGATCGGATTCGTCACAATCCCCTTCAGCGTTTTCTTTACCAGTGCCTTATCAAAAGAATTATTCCCAGGTTTGAAGAATGAAAGTACCACAACCGCCATAATATTATAAAGCGGCACACTTCCAATAATCATAAGCGGTGCCATTCCCGCAGTTCCATAAATATTCTGGATAAAAGCAATTCCAAGAAGCGCCGCACTGCTCCGGTAAGTCGCCTGTATAAATTCGCCTTTAATGCTCCGGTCTTTCCACAGCAGTGAAATCAAAGTTGATATCGTAATACTGATCGCCGTCACCACAAAACAAAAAAGAATAAACTTAATATCCCATACTTCCGAAAAATCCACGGTCGCCAGCTGTTCAAAAAGCAACACCGGAAGCGGAACCAGAAATACAAACTTATTCATCTTTGCCGCAAAGACTTCATCCATCCACCCCAGTTTTCTGAATAACATTCCGAGTAACATCATTAAAAATATCGGAATCGTCGCATTCAAACTGAAAATTAAATTTTCCATAATCGTTCCTCATCCTACTCATTTATATTTGCATATCGTTATTTTGAACTCTTTCCCGAAACCTGTCAACAGCATTTTCTCACATCAAAAGAATGATTGAGATGTAAAACAATTTATACTATGATGTGAGTGTCAAAAGTAAATTTTGTCACTCACTGATGGACGTGGATGGAATTCCTCTTGCTTTTTCTCTTTTTCCAGTTAATGTAAATGAGCAGACATCGCTGAAACCTTTAGAGAAAAAGAATGGGCACCAAGGATGGGGAGGCTGCAGATATAAAGCAATACCTGGATGAGGATAAGATTGCGGAAGAAGCACAGTATGATGGTCTTTATGCGATCTGCACAGATCTATTGGATGACGATGTCAGTGATATTTTAAAAGTAAGTGAAGGCAGATGGCAGATTGAAAAATGCTTTCGTATTATGAAAACAGATTTTTCTGCAAGACCAGTTTATTTACAGGGTGAGAACAGGATTAAAGCTCATTTTCTGATCTGTTTTCTCGCCCTAACACTCTACCGTTACCTTGAGAAAAAGATGAATTTGCAATATACCTGTGAAGAATTATTGAACACTCTAAAGGCAATGAATTTTGCAGAAATACAGGAGCAGGGGTTCATCCCACTATATAAAAGAGAAAAGATTACGGATGATCTTCATGAAGCCTGTGGTTTTAGGACAGACTATCAATTTATAACAAAGAGCAAAATGAGAACAATACAGAACAAAAGTAAAGGGAAGGAATAAATTACTATACTTCAAAACAACGGCAAAAATCGCCAGCTTTCACGCTGACGATTTTCTACTGCATAAATCCTTTATTCCATTCTCTCACTCTTAATAAAATGCAGAAACCAGCTAACTGCAAGAAGATCAGCGGAACCTCCCGGAGAAATATTATTTCTGATAAATTCTTCATCCAGTGCTTCTATCATGGCAGTTGACAGGATCTGGTTTCCACTGATCAGTTTCTGCAGTCGCTTCCGGATCCGCATACAGGTCAGATAATCGGATCTGGTAATCATATTCGTATCGACTGTTGCAGTAATCAGATGCAGTAAAGCAATACTTCCGGCTCTGTCAAATGAATACCCTTTATCTAAAAGTCCTTCCAGAACAGGCAGACCTTCTTTGCGAACCGACGGGAACCCTGTCATCACTTCTCCACGGATTCCTTTAATTCCGTATTTTCGGTAGAAGCGACATCCAGCGGTATCCTGCTTATCCCCCTTCGTTTCAAAAAAGTATTCCATCGGAACTTTCGTCATATGAATGCATTCCTCTGTCAGCGCTTCTGGACACAATTCTTTTCCATTACCTCTTACTCTTCCTGCCGCTCCGCATAGAATTCCAAGCGAAAAGATTGCTCCTTTGTGCGTATTCACATTTTTCGTCACACGGTACATCGCAGCTTCGGCAGCTTTTCCGATTTCCTGTAGCTCAAAAAATGTTTCTTCCGGTTTTGCAGAAGACAAGAGTATTCCAGTTTCAACCATTTCACAAAAATATGGAGTCAGTGACACCGCACTGTTCAAAAATGTATAAAAATCCATATCTTGATGGGAACCTGCATTTGCTCTGTCGACCAGTCCCGGCTTCGGCGTAACCGACACTTCGTATAACAGTGCCCTTGTTGCAAATTCCGCAATGCGATCTGAAAATTGTATTTTAAATCCTTCTTCCCTTTGTTTCACCATTACTGCACCTTTTTCTGCTTTCCCTACTCCGCTACTTCCCGGACAACATCCATGATCGTACCATCACGACCTTCAATGATTCCGACTACTCTCTCTCCGAATTTAACTGGCTGCGGAGTCCCTACAATGTCATAGGCAATGTCACGCAGTTCTTCGATTGTCTTAAGCGGTACACAGTCTGCTTCTTTCAGACATTTCAGAAGATCCTGTCTTGCCGGATTGACTGCTACACCATAATCAGTCACCACCACATCAATACTTTCTCCTGGTGTCGTAACCGTTGTAACATCCGTACAGATTGCCGGAATCCTGCCCTGTAGAAGCGGACAGATCACAATCGTACATTTTGCTCCCTGTGCTGCATCCGGATGTCCTCCCTGTGCACCTGTGATCATTCCATCCGATCCCACAACTACATTACAATTGAAATGCGTATCCACTTCCAGTGCAGCAAGTACAACATAATCCAGTTTGTTTACAAAACAGCCTTTGTTAAATGGATTTGCATAAGCACCCGCACTGATTCTGTGATGATTTGGCCGTTTTACAGAGTTTACTGCAAAAAGGTCAAAATCCTGTGTATCCAGAAGCTTTCCAACCAATCCTTCATCCAGCATATCTACCATGCCTTTACTCATTCCACCTACCGCAAATCCCATTTTGATGCCACGTTCTTCCATGATCTTTGCAAGCGAAGCAGCGGAAGCGATCGATGCCCCTCCAACACCTGTCTGATAAGAAAAGCCATCTTTAAAATACGGAGTATTTACAACAACCTGTGTACAGTAATCTGCCATCATCAGCTTTCTTGTATCTGTCGTTGGTTTTGCTGCCCCCGTTGCAATTTTTTCCGGAATTCCAATCGCATCGACTACACATACATAGTCTACACGTGTCATCGCAATATCTGCCGGGAAATTTGGGAATGGAACCAGGCAATCTGTTACTGCTACTACCTTGTTTGCATGCTGTCCGTCAACAAAAGAATACGACAAAACACCACAATCACTCTTTCCGCCAATTCCTTTACAGTTTCCATAATCATCGCAGGTAGGTGCCCCGATAAAGGAAATATCGATCGTAGTTTCTCCACTCTGGATTGCACGTACACGTCCTCCATGGGAGCGCATGATCGCAAGTCCTTTCAATTTCCCATGAGAAATAGCTTCTCCGATTTTTCCACGTACTCCGGAAGATTCAATTCTGGTGATCGTTCCATCTTCAATATACTCGATCAGCGGATCATGCGCTTTTCCCAGAGAACTTGCACAGATAGTGACATCTTTAATCCCCATATCATGCACTTCTTTCATGACCATATTTACGACCAGGTCACCCTCTCTGAAATGATGGTGGAATCCAAGTGTCATTCCATCATGCGCACCACATTTTTCCAGTGCTTCACGAATCGAAGCTACCATCTTACTTGTATTATGGTCGATTACCGGTTTTACGACAGGTCCCTGTTTTCTGTATTCGACACCTTCTTTATAGTTGTTTCCCTGAAATGGTTCTTTTCCTGTAATTTCTAAAATCTCATCTGGAATTTCACGCCCTACTGCATTTAACATCTTAGCATTCCTCCTTTAAAACACCTGAAGCTTTTGCCAGTTCGATCGTTCGTTTTGCTCCATCATAGAAGGCAATATCGATCATTTTCCCGTCAACTGTAAATACACCAATGCCAAGTGCTTTCTTTTCATCTATTTCCTTTACTACCTTCTGCGCAAAAATAATTTCTTTCTGGCTTGGAGTATAAATTTTGTGAACCGGCGCAATTTGTCTCGGATTAATAATTGATTTTCCGTCAAATCCCATCAAATGAATCGTTTCCACATCTTTTACAAAGCCTTCCATATCATCAAGGTCTGTATATACCGTATCAAAACACTGTACGCCTGCCGCTCTGGCAGCAATGATCATATGTTGTCTTGCTCCCATCAGTTCCACACCTGTTCCGGTAATGTGGGTCTGCAGATCCTTCGTATAATCTCCCCCTGAAAGCGCAATACCAAATAACCGGTCCGATGCTTTGCAGATATCAAGCGCATTTAATACTCCTTTGGCTGATTCCAGAGCTGCCATGATCAGGACTTTTCCTGGTTCAATACCAAATTCTTTTTCTGCATCTTCCACTGCTTTTTCCACTTTTTTAACATCTTCTGCCGTCTCTGTCTTTGGAATACGGATTCCATCTGCCCCGCCTGCAACTGCACAGCGGATATCCTCTTCCCAGAGATCAGAATCCAGTCCATTGATTCGGACAATGCATTCAATTCCTCTGTAATTAATCTCTTTTAATGCATGAAAAAGAGAAAATCTCGCAGCGTCTTTTTCCTTCTCCGCAACCGCATCTTCCAGATCCAGCATGATCGAATCCGGCTTATAAATATATGGATCTTTGATAAGTCCCGGTTTCTGTGCATTTAAAAACATCATGGTACGTCTTAATCTTTTCTTATTTGGATTCATTATCTGATCACACCTCCCCATGGAAGATTTTTCTTCTGTCCTACACTTCTGTACACTGCACATTCCACGCGTGCTTTGATCGTACAGTCAAGTGCTCCCTTATCTACAATGCGAATATTTACATCATCTACTTCCAGTCTTTCCAGGGTTTCTTTTACCACCTTCTGAATTTGTTCCCCGAACTGATTCATTACAGCACTTTCAAGATTCATAGCAATTGTCCCATTTCCAGGCTCTACAGTCACCATACAGTCACTGGATTCCAGTGTTCCTGCAATTGCCGGTTTTTCGATTTTCATTCTGTTTTCCTCCTCGTTATTATCTGATTTTACCGGAACAGCTCTTTGGCTCCCCCGTTAAATTTTAGTAGAATAACCCTCCCAGTTTAAATACACCTAATGCAGAAAGTACTACATTCAGAAGTACGTTTGCAACGGAGAGTAAAAATAAAGTTTTAAACATCTTGTTCAGTTCTTCATTCGTCGTTTCTCTTGCTGCCGAATAAGAAGACATAATAATCGCACCACCTGTGGAAAGCGGGCTGATCGCAGCTGCAAATGAAGTTGCCGTAATTGCAGAAATAATTTCTACATAATTTGCGCCTCCAAATGTTTTACATACATCTGCCGCAATCGGGAAGAGTGTCGGCATAACAACTCCTGTTGTCGAACTTACCCATGAAAGGATTCCTGAAGTGGCTGCCAGAATCGGGGTTGCTGTACGTTCATTCATAAAGCCGGTCAGGAAATCGGAAATCATCGTGATACCGCCCAATGTATCGATCACATTGATCAGCACACCTACGCCACAGATAAATACCAGTGTTCCCCACGGGATTCCTTTAATTGCCTTTTTCTCATCGACTGCTCCGAGAAGGATCAGCACTGCTGCCGCTGCAAAGGCAAAAAGTCCGGTATCTAATTTAAATCCGATACAGCATATTACCATTACAATAATTGCGATGATCGTCAGCCACTGGTCTCTGTTGAATTTCGGGATATCTGAAAGCTTCATCGGATTATCTGCTTTTACTTTATATCCTTTGTAGATCACATAGACAACCAGTGTGAAGATAAATCCAGAAAGCAGTGTCGACAAGAACAAATGCAATCCAAATCCACTGTATCCAAGTGGTTCTGAAAGATTTTTTGCCAACACACCTGTAAGCGAAAGCACGGACGCACAACCTGCGTTTGCACCCAGTTTTGCATAAAGCGCTGTTGCCATCGGATTAATATCCATTTCAAAAGCAAGGTACATTGCAAAAGTTGTCATCAGAATACCTGCTGCAATATGTCCCGGTCCGATTGCCGAAATAAAAGCCGAAAGGAAGAACATCAGAATCGGAATCAGAACCGTGTGTTTTCCTACCAATGCAACAATTTTCTTTGAAAAAAGCTCCAGCGTTCCATTATTCGATGCCATACCAAATAAAAAGGTAACTCCAACCAGTGTTACAAACATAGAGCTGCTGAATCCCGCTGCAATCTCTTTGGCAGACATCCCGCCTACCGTTCCCAGAAAGAACGCTACACCAATTGATAAAAAACCAAGATTTACTTTTTTGATAAAGCCAATTGCCACTACGATCACAAGTACAATCAGCGAAATAATAGAAAGGTTCATCGTTTTACCCCCGTAGTTTATTCATTGAAACAATTTTTCACAGTGCCATCCATGATCAGATTTGCGGTACGGAAACCAAATGTGTCCTGGATATCCAGTTTTTCATCACTCTTCCGATAATCTACACCACATTCCAGAATACCTCCCGGATGTCCGATCCGGATAAACTGTGTATCAATGTCATCTGCACACACCTGATTTACAATACTTCCTTTTACAACCACTGCCGCTGCCGTACACATTGCACCGGTCATCGCATAGCTCGGATGTGTCTTCTGCATGGACATCATTCTTGAGAGAAGATCAATTTCTTCTTTTTTTATCTCTTTTCCCTCCATGTTGACATAATTTTCCGGTTCCGCTACAAATGTCATTTTCGGAATTCCCGGTGTCTCCCATGCCGAGTTTGCATAATCATCAATGAGGCCTAACCTAACAGCTGCCATTCCTCTTACCTTTTCTAAAAGCTCCAGCTTCTCTGGATCTGCATTCAATTCATCCGGAAGCTCTTTTCCTGTAAGTCCAAGGTCCTTTGCTCTTGCAAATACCAGTGGATTTGCAGCATCAATGATCGATACTTCTACCGTGCCAAATCCAGGAACTTCTAGTACATCAACCGCTTGTCCGGTCGGCAGCAGACCTTTCCCCAGTGTCCCTGCCGGATCCACAAATTTCAGCCGGATTGGAGAAGCTGTGCCCGGAACTCCTGCAATTCCAAAATCTCCTTCGTATACAACTTCTCCATTTTTCGTCTTTACATCTGCCACAATAATCTTATCTGTATTGGTGTTGTAAATCCTTACCGGTGTTGTCCCTTCCTTTGCCTCTATCAGACCCTTTTCAATTGCAAATGGTCCGACTCCGGAAGAAATATTTCCACAGTTTCCTTTATAGCTGACGATCGGTTTATCTACCGCTACCTGTGCAAATGTATAATCCACATCCGCATCTGCTCTTTCAGATTTATTTACAATTGCGACTTTACTTGTAACAGACTGAGATCCGCCAAGTCCGTCAATCTGTTTTTTGTCCGGACTCCCCATCATTTTCAGGAGTATTGCATCCCATTTTTCACATTCTTCCGGCAAGTCACTTTTCAGAAGATAGACTCCTTTACTGGTCCCCCCTCGAATGATCATAGCTGGAATATTCTTACCGTTATTTTTCTTTTCCTGAGCCATCTGTATTTTTAAAACCCTTTCTACCTTTCCTTTAGTTTGCGGTTATAGTTGATCAGTGAACCGCAGCGGATGATTTCTTTTTCTTCATCTGTAAGTGGTTCAATCGCCAGTGAAAGCGGACGGATTTCCTCTCCGATCACATATGCCTTTATTTCTTTCATATCTGTATCCAGAGCCTTTTTGATATCCGGGACAAAAATATAATCATCATCTGCGAAATCCGGCTCTCCATTTAAAACAAACGGAACCATTCCCCAGTTGATCAGATTCGAGCGATATCTCTTTGTTGCATATTCAACCGTAATATTCGCGCCACCCAGAAGAACTCTCTGGCAGGATGCTGCCTGTTCTCTTGCAGATCCATCCCCTGGTTTTACCGCATAAATCGTACTGGATAGATCAATGGTCTGATCATCTATCTTTTCATATCCATGGATAGAGTGGACTTTTTCAAGAATCCTCTGTACCTCTTCCGGACATTCTCCGTCTTTCCGTTCCTTTTCGTAATTCATAACAACCTTGGCTTTTCCAACATACTCCGGCACTCTCCGACTTAATGTAAACTCAGCAAGCCCCATTGGATTGGAACGGAAAGATCCGGTCTCTCCTGATGGAATCAGTTCATCCGTTGTTGTAACCGGATCTGTAATATATGCACACACTTTTAAAAGCATATGGTCATTCAGTTTCGGAAGCTCCGGCCAGTCTTTGATATTTGGTCCACATACCAGTTCTTCAGCCGGATCTTCTTTTTTAAATCCCTGATAAACTCTCTGTTCATATGCGATCGGATCATAAGCATACTCCGGACACTCATATTTATATCCAAGTTCATCTGCTGCAGTAATTCTTCCGCCATTTGCTGCAGTTGCCGCAATGGAACGTGCATCCATAAGTGCCACGCTTGCAAGCTGTCCATTTCCCGGTTTTGAGCCTTCCCGGTTCGGGAAGTTTCTGGTTGTATGGCGGACAGCGAGCTGTCCATGTGCCGGTGTATCTCCCGCTCCAAAACAAGGTCCACAAAAGGCAGTACGGATTGTCGCTCCTGACGCGATCAGTTTTTCAATGGCACCTTTGCGGACCAGATCCATCATGACCGCCTGGGAACTCGGATAAACGCTTAAGTTAAATACATCCTGTCCAGTACCCTTCCCATCCAGTAGATAAGCAGCTTCCATAATATTGGAATACGTACCACCGGAACATCCTGCAATTGTTCCCTGATCTGCATATAAAGCCCCATCATGCACCTTTTCCCAAAGATTCAGGTGAAGATCCGGATTCTTGATCAGTTTCTTTGCATCCGCTTCCACTTCATGAAGGATCTCGTCCATATTAGCATTCAGTTCACGGATCTCATATCCATTGGACGGGTGGAACGGAAGTGCGATCATACTGTGAATCTGTGACAGATCGATATAAATACAACCGTTATAATATGCTTTCTCTTTTGGTTCCAGCTTTTTATAATCTTCTCCTCTTCCATGTACTTTCAGAAACTGTTCTGTGTCTTCATCCGTTCTCCAGATTGAAGAAAGACAAGTTGTTTCTGTTGTCATAACATCGATTCCATTTCTATAATCGGTACTCATAGAAGATACTCCAGGACCTACAAATTCCATTACTTTATTTTTTACATATCCATTTTTGAAAACGGCCGTTACAATTGCAATCGCAATATCCTGCGGTCCGATTCCTGGATTTGGTTTTCCATCCAGATAAACTGCGATCACTTCCGGATATTTCACATCCCATGTCTGTTCAAGAATCTGTTTTACCAGTTCTCCTCCGCCTTCTCCAACCGCCATCGTTCCAAGTGCGCCGTATCTTGTATGGGAATCCGATCCAAGGATCATCTTTCCACCGCCAGCCATGGTCTCTCGCATATACTGATGGATAACTCCCATATGCGGTGGCAGATAGATTCCGCCATATTTCTTTGCTGCTGTAAGTCCAAATACATGATCATCTTCGTTGATCGTTCCTCCTACTGCACAAAGGCTGTTATGACAACAGGTAAGTACATACGGAAGTGGGAATTTTTCGACTCCCGAGGCTCTGGCTGTCTGAATAATTCCAACATAAGTCAGGTCATGACTGGTGATCGCATCAAATTTAATCTTCAAATTTTCTTTGTCTTCTCCAATATTATGCGCCTGCAAAATATCATAGGAAATCGTTCCGGTTTTGTACTGTTCTTTTTTATCCTGAAGTTCTTTTCCCGCTTCATCTTCTGGAACAATTGTTGTTCCATTTAAAAGAAATACTCCTGAATCATATAATTTCATGACATCTGTTTCCTTTCATCTGTTTCATTCCATTCAGACTGGCCAGTCTTTTTGTATCTCTTAGATATCTTTGACCTTATTGTATATCTTAAAATACAATGTGTAAAATTCATGTTTTTCATTTATTCCATTCATTCAAGCTATGTGAATATGTATTTTATACAATACAATCAATATAAATATATGCATTTATAACAAATTTAGATTAAAAATACCTTTTTCGAAGCAAAAAGTAATCATTCCTTTTTTTCATACCTTTTATTGTTTTTATGTTATTTATAGTTGTATCTTAACTATTTGCAATATATAATAGAAATTATATATAATATATCATCTAAAGGAGATCGTTTTATGGACTTTCGTGAATTGAACTATGTACTTGCTATAGAAAAATATCAGAATATAACAAAAGCGGCCGACTCACTTTACGTAAGCCAGCCGACTTTAAGTAAATTTTTAATGAATCTTGAAAATACACTCGGACAAAAATTATTCCGAAAACTTGGAAATAAATATATTCTGACCTATGCTGGTGAGCAATATGTAAAAACTGCAAAAGAGATTCTGATGCTGAAATCCAATCTTGATATACAGCTTGCAGATATTCTGAAACGTGATGTAGGAGTTCTTAATGTTGCCTTTCCACGTATGCGCTGCATTTATATGCTTCCGGCAACGCTCCCTCTTTTTCAGCAGGAACACCCGAACATCAAAGTAAATGTTTTTGAAGGAAGTTCTGATGAAAATGACAAAAGACTTTTAGATGGAAAAGCGGAAATTGCATTTTACAGCAAACCCGACACACTCAACCCACAAATTGATTATGAAACTTTGAATAAAGAAGAACTTCTGATCTGTCTGTGTAAAAATCATCCTCTTGGTCGTTACGCACAGCCAAATCCTTCCAGCCGATATCCACGTCTGGATCCAATGCTTCTGCAGAATGAACTCATTCTTCAATTAATGCCAGAACAGCGAACCAGGCAGCTCACCGATCGCTACTTTGCAAGTATCGGACTAAAATTCAAAAACGTCATGACAACCAGCAGCCTTCCGGCCATCATGGAACTGGTTTCTGTCGGATACGGTGCTGCCTTTATTTTTGAAACACACCTCATGCATCATACATTTTCTAAACCGATTGACTGCTATAGTTTCGGTGAACCAAAAACCGTATCTGATTTTGTAGTGGCACATCGCCACGGAGGATACCTTCCATCCTATGCACATGACTTTATCCGCATTGCAAGGGATCTATTTGATACATCCAATGCCAGTGGCTTTACTTCTCTGGAATAGTTAAATTAAATAATTCTTTGTCTTATTCATTACATTTTACAGAATATCAATATTCTGTAAAACATTTCCTTTTTCCAATGAATGATTGGCATCCTCATAAACATAAATCGGAACTGCCTGATTCTGCGAACATCCAACCACTTTTTTTACCTCACTCCATGGATCCGCAGTTCCGATAAATGCAATCGCCTCATCATGCGCAAACAGAAACTTTTACTTATCATATATAGAAAATAAGCCGGGACATTCGCCCCGGCTCAAATACCTATTTTTTTCTTGGAATCTTTCCTCACTTCATCCCGAAGCCTTTGGATATATTCCGTAAACCTACATTCTTCATTCCCATACGTCATCTGAAGATCATACTCCAACGGAATCCATGTCGAGATATCCGCCTCATTATGCTGGATCAGCGCCTCCAGCTTATCCAGTGATTTATAAAGCCTCGCCTCCTGTGTCTCCATCGCTTCCATCTCTTCAAATAATGTCTTCCATTCTGCACGGACCGGTTCCGGAAGTGTATCCGTCAGCTGCTCCACCTTTTTATTCTCAACCCTTCGGTCTTTATCCGTCTTTTCAAATGCCGGAATATCTCCGGTAATTGCCTCGCCCATGTCATGGATCAGGCACATTTTTATCACCTTATCCATATTCAGCTCCGGAAATTCATCGCCAACCAGCATTGCCATCAGAGCCAATCTCCAACTGTGCTCTGCTACACTTTCTAACCGACCTGTAGACGTATATGAATGGCGAGTGTTACATTTCAATTGTTCCGCAGTTTTCAAAAAATCCAATAATTTTCGTATTTCCATAATTTCTTTTGTTCCTCCATCGTTTTATTTTGCAAAAATCTGTCTCCTGCACCATAATTTTATTTCACTGATAAAAGCCAAAATTGACTTTCTCTATTTTCCATAAAATAAGACACAAAATCCCCGGGATGCTACCTGCCTCTCTGCAAATAGCATCCCGGGGACACATTTATCCACTTAACTTGTGTACCATTTAGGTAATAATTCTACTTTTCGCAGAAAATACCCTACTCTTTTTTCACTTTCTCGCGCTCTTCTATGTATTCCTGATAAAGATCCAGCGTCATCTGCGCTTCTTCCAGCGTCTTTCCTTTGAACTTGGATACTTTTTCGTTCTCATACCACTTTTCTTCGATACATTTTCTGAGCCATCCAACCAGATTATTGATGTATGCCTGCTCCTGTGACAGCTTGAAAGCTTTCCGGATCACATCCGGCTGGTTATCGGATACCTGAAGCAGCACCTTGATCTCCTGGATCGTGATCGGTTCATTTCCAAAAATATCAGCAACTTCTAAAATCAGTTTTTCATTAACCGGAGTTTTCTTTGCAGCCAGTACATTTGGCGCAATCTCTTCGCCCTCTTCATCTCCGGATGGCATACGCTGAAGGTCTGAATGATGGATACACTTCGGATTCTTCTTCACAAAGAAACGGATTCCTGTAACCTTTCCGCCCTTCCCGCTTTTAACCGGTTCATAATCAAAACAGATCTCGGAATACTCGGATTCTTCCAGCTCTTTTTTCGCAACTTCAAGTACTTTTCTACGGAAATTACGCCAGTCCTCAAACGGTGCATCCTTAATCTCTGCAAGCGCTTCTTCAAAACGTCCCTGCTCAACAAGACGTTTTACTGCTTTAGATGCATTTGCATCAACTACATTCAATGTAAATTTAAGCTCTGCGATCGTGTATGGATTCTTCGGCGGTCTCGGTACAATCAGCTGGTCACACTGTTCCCTGTCAAAACGATAATACTGGGTTCTCAGGATTTCGTAAACACGGGTTGTAAACAGGGATTTAAAAGAGCACAATACATCAAGACTCATACGGGTATAGTCTTTTTTCAGGTTATAGATATGAGGTTTCATCTCTTTAGTAAATCTGGTCGTAAACACACCATCTCTATATTCACATTTATTCACTACATTGAACATGATGAAGTTCTCTTTTTCGTCGTCCTCGATACTTACTACATGTCCCAATGTCTCTTTGGAAACTTCCTTCAGACGGGAATAGATGGAGTTTCCTGTTATATGAAGGTAATTCTTAACGTCCTTTGTGGAAACCTTCGCAATCAACTCTCCATCTTCTACATATGCTTTTGCAATTGCAATATTAAGAAGTTTTCTTTCAAATAATGATGTACTGGATTTACTTTCGATCAGCACATTGGAACGGGAGACCGTATCCCGGTCCAGCAGTTGTTTCTCTTTTGGTTTTTTCTGTGTTTCCTTCATCGCTCATACCCCTTAATTGTTTTCTTCTGTATTATTGTGTACTTTTGAGGTGTGTTAAAATCCCCTCTACACCTCATATAATCCCTTATTGTGTACCATTCGGGGTAACCAACCCCTTTATATTGGGGATTTGTGTACCAAAAAGGAACACCCTCCCCTAAAAAGTACCCCATAAAATGGGGTTTCTGTCTTTTTTTACGTTTTGTGTACGTTTAAGGTGTGTATTGTTCTTTTCGTGTACCATTAAGGTACCTTTTTTGATAAAAAATGTGTACCAAAACGGTACGTCTAGGTTGATTATATACAAGAACCCCACTCTTGTAAAGCCTTTTTTTAAATTTTTTCGACACTTGTGTACAGAAAAGGTAAAATCGCCAACCCTTCAAGTACACTGCGTAACCCTGCAAAGTAAACAACAACCCCCATATATGTACACCTCTTTGCCCTCTGAAGTAAACAACCTCCCCCTTTTCCGTACACAAAATATGCCTCGAAATACGTCAACCACGGGCTTTTTCAGCCCTCCTAATATAAACAAAGGAATTTTAATAAGCTGTTGTTATCTTTAATATATATATACATGCAAATTTTTACCCCCAAAAGGTACACATCTGGCGATTTCGTGTACTAAAAAGGGGAAAATTAAAATTATCAGGTGGCTTCGCCAATGAAAATATAAACAATCATGGACAATTTCCCGGTAATTCTGTATAATTCCTCTGTGGATATTCTGGAAAAAGTTATCCACAAACTTGTCGAAAAATGGGGATAAGTATCATTTCGGCAAGTTATCCACAATTTAATAGAATGAGAGGATTTTTTTATGCAACGAGAAAAGTTTTCTTCAAGACTCGGATTCATCCTCATTTCTGCAGGATGTGCGATCGGTCTTGGTAATGTCTGGCGTTTTCCTTATATTGTAGGAAAATATGGTGGAGCAGCGTTTGTTCTTATTTACCTTGCATTTTTACTGATCCTTGGACTTCCGATCATGGTAATGGAATTTTCTGTCGGAAGAGCCAGTAAAGTAAGTGCGGCGCTTTCCTTTGACCGTCTGGAGCCAAAAGGAACGAAATGGCATTGGTATAAGTATGGAGCTATGGCCGGAAACTATCTGCTGATGATGTTCTACACCACTATTGCAGGCTGGATGGTCCAGTATTTCATCAAGATGATGACTGGTGAATTTGAGGGAAAGGATACTGCCGCTGTTGCAGGTGTGTTTTCCGATATGCTTGCAAAACCTGGAACAATGACTTTCTTTATGATCATTGTTGTTGTTGGATGTTTTGCAATTTGTGGAATGGGGCTTCAAAATGGAGTGGAAAAGATCACGAAGGTTATGATGCTGCTTCTGCTTGCACTGATGGTGATCCTTGCAGCACGTTCTGTAACGCTTGATGGGGCTTCTGAGGGGCTTAGCTTCTACCTGGCACCGGATTTCCACAAAGTCGTGGAATATGGTTTATTTGACACGATTTTTGCCGCTATGGGGCAGGCTTTCTTCACATTAAGCCTTGGAATCGGCGCAATTGCTATTTTCGGAAGCTATATCGACAAATCCCGCAGTCTTACAGGAGAAGCAGTCCTGGTAACACTTCTGGATACATTTGTTGCTTTGATCGCAGGTCTGATCATTTTCCCGTCATGCTTCGCATATGGGGTGGATCCGGGAGAAGGCCCGAGCCTGATCTTTATCACACTTCCGAATGTATTTAATTCCATGGCAGGCGGAAGAATCTGGGGAACCTTATTCTTCTTATTTATGATTTTTGCTGCGGTATCGACCGTAATCGCCGTTTTTGAGAACATTTTATCCTTTGCCATTGATTTGACCGGATGCAGCCGGAAAAAGGCTGTAATCGTCAATATCGTGGTTGTGGCGGTACTTTCCATGCCTTGTGTTCTCGGATTTAATGTATGGAGTGGATTTATGCCGTTCGGAAAAGGTTCCGGAGTACTGGATCTGGAGGATTTCCTGGTAAGTAACAACCTGCTTCCACTTGGAAGTCTGATCTATCTTCTGTTCTGTACAAGCCGTTATGGATGGGGATGGAAGAACTTCATGAAAGAAGCGGATACCGGAGAAGGATTGAAATTCCCGAAATGGGCAAAATTTTATGTAAGCTATATCCTGCCGCTGATTGTATTATTTATCTTTGTACAGGGATATATCAGTAAATTTATGTAAAATAAGAAAAAAGCTACCCTAAAAGGTACACAAAAAGATCATGTGTTCGAATTTCGGACGGTACACATGATCTTTTTATATGTGCCAAGGCACATTCTTTTTCAGCAAAAAAATATATTTTTTAAAAAATTTTAAAATTTATGAAAAAAAAGCTTGCATTTTTTATGGCTGTCTTATATAATAAATCTTGCGTTACGGAAAACCGAATAATGCATGCGCCTTTAGCTCAGTTGGTAGAGCAGTAGACTCTTAATCTATTTGTCCAGGGTTCGAATCCCTGAAGGCGCAGTATCAGCACTGTTTTTGATGGATCAGCATCGGGGACGGTGCTCTTTTTTTGCTCTGTTTCTACAGACGTAGACATGTGTAAAGGTAATCGTTTATTTCATTTGTGGAAAGTTACCGGATCTGTGGAAAAATAAAGAAAAATTTATTTCGTGTACTAAAAAGGGGACTGTTTCAGTCCCCTTCTACTACATCTTGCATAAAATATCGATCGCATCCTTGTTCAGGAGGCATTTTTCGTGTTCATTCAGATAAGCTTCAGAAATTGCATCTTTTTCGACCATGCCACCGAATTCACCGGCGGATACGATGCGCTGAGCCTTTTTATTGCCGTCTTCCGTATTTGGGAAGTCTACCATCAGATAGTAGACACCGTCATCTTTATACAGACGGCTTTCTGATGCCTGGCCGCATCCGAGAATCTTGCAGAAGTCGATTGCATTATCCAGACTTGGAAAGAGAATCTGCCAGCGAATGGTCTCTTTCTCACTGCTGTCAGGCTCGATCAGCATACCGGAAGTTTCAGAACCATCTTTTTGGACGGATTCCGGAGAATTCTCAGCCTGGCAGGAGATCGACAGCATCAGGCTCCGGTCAGGAAGAAATGCACCGTAAAATCCCTGGATTCCATTGTCTGTGTTAAGTCCAAGAACTTCTTTCCCTTTGTTGAGAAGAAGATTCAAAAATTCTTCGGTACGCTCTCTGTCCTGTGTCAGATCTTCCAGTGAGTAGCCAAGTGCGGCAATCTCTGCTTCTGTGATAAGGCAGTTCATTCTGGTGTCGGATACTTTCCAAAAAGTCATATGCTCACCCCCCGATTTGTAAAAGTCATTACTTTCGTGATCTTGTTTGTTCTATAAGTTATATAACAAAATAGGCATATTGTCAATATATTTTCTATATTTTATGATTTTTTCAGAAATATTATTTGTTTTTCATTCGTTTGATCACTTTCAGTCGGGTAAATTCTTCCCGTTCCTTCTCTTCCAGTGCATTTGTAATCGTATATACGAGATTGTCATACATCGGAATTGTAATATTTTTCAGGGCATTTGCCCTTTTCTGTGTCTTTTTGATACTTGAAGCCAGTCTGTATGCTGCATTTTCTACCTCAGAAAGCTTGAGTGTCAGCTCCTTTACACGGCAGAATGCGTCACGGGCGATATCGATGGATTCTCTGGAAGTACTGAATGCATAGGTTGGTCTGGTATTTTCTTTTTCGTACTTCACTTTCGGGATTTCTGTTCCCATAATGCTTCGCGTCTGGATGCGGATAGAATCCTCGATCGGAACTGTATAGGCAAGTTCTTCTACTGTACTGATCCCGTGCTCGATATTCGCCCTCTGAAGGCACTGATAGGCATAGGTGAAGGTTTTATCGATTTCTTCCTGAATATCCTTTGCTTCGTCGATTAAGCCCATCAGCTCGCGGATCAGAATGTTCCGCTTCTTGTCCATCAGCTCATATCCCTGTCTGGCAAGTGTCAGTGAATTTTTCGCAAGTATCAGATTTCCCTTGGTGGGAAATGAACGTGGATCCATAGACTTCCCTCCTTAGCCTTTGTAGTATACGTCAAGAATCTTGGTATCGACACGGTCAAGTTCTTCTTTTGGAAGGATTCTAAGCAGTTCCCAGCCAAGATCCAGGGTTTCCTCGATGGTACGGTTTTCATTCGGTCCCTGACCGATATAACGCTCCTCGAATGCCTTTCCGAATTCAAGGTATTTCTTGTCAATCGGAGAAAGCTCGTCTTCTCCGATAACGGAAGCAAGATTCCGGGCCTCTCCTACTTTAGCATATGCAGAGAAAAGCTGGTTTGCCAGGTCCTGGTGGTCTTCCCGGGTATATCCTTTTCCGATACCGTCTTTCATCAGACGGGACAGGGACGGAAGAACGCTGATCGGCGGGTAGATTGCCTGTCCGTGAAGATTCCGGTCAAGTACGATCTGTCCTTCGGTGATATAACCGGTCAGGTCAGGGATCGGGTGGGTAATGTCATCATTTGGCATGGTCAGGATCGGGAGCTGTGTGACAGAACCATTTACTCCTTCTACGATTCCTGCACGTTCATATAAGGTGGCAAGTTCACTGTACAGATATCCCGGATATCCTTTACGGCTTGGGATTTCTCCTTTGGAAGAAGAAACCTCACGCATGGCTTCGGCAAAGGAAGTCATATCGGTAAGAATGACCAGAATGTGCATATTTTTTTCAAATGCAAGGTATTCAGCGGCGGTCAGCGCAACCTTCGGGGTGATCAGACGCTCGACGACAGGATCGTTGGCAAGGTTCAGGAACATTGCCACATGGTTTGCAACACCGCTCTCCTCAAAGGTTCTGCGGAAGAAATCAGCTACGTCATGCTTGACACCCATTGCGGCGAATACGATGGCGAAATCCTCATTCGTGCTGCCGCCCAGAGAAGCCTGCTTTACGATCTGTGCGGCAAGCTGGTCGTGCGGAAGACCGTTGCCGGAAAAAATCGGCAGCTTCTGTCCACGGATCAGTGTGGTCAGTCCGTCAATCGCAGAAATTCCGGTGCGGATATAGTTACGAGGGTATTCACGTCTGACCGGATTTAACGGAAGTCCGTTGACATCCCGCACCTCTTCAATCGTGATCGGTCCAAGGTCGTCAATCGGTTCTCCGATTCCATTAAAGGTTCTTCCAAGCATTTCTTCGGACAGACCGATCTCCATCGGATGTCCGGTAAGTCTGGTGTGGGTATTGTTAAGGGACATATTTTCCGTGCCTTCAAATACCTGGATGATTGCTTTGTCCTCGTAGACCTCCACAATACGTCCCATTTTGTGTTCTTTGCCGTTTACGACAAAATCTACGATCTCATCATAAAAAGCGTCCTGAACGCCTTCCAGCGCGATCAGAGGGCCGTTAATGCTGCTGAGGCCTAAATATTCAATTGCCATTTTTATTTTCCCTCCTTACGCGTTCTTTTCCATGATACGGTCATGGAAAGCATCAATGTCTGCCATATACTGGTCAAGGAGCTGGAGATTGTCATTCGGGACATCATATTTGATCGAAATGACACGTTCAAAAATATTTTCCTCTTTGAGGACAGACATTGGCATATTCATGGCTACCAGTTCGCGGCAGCGTTTGTATAAATATAAAATGATCTCCATCATTTTGTACTGCTTCTGCAGAGAGACACAGGTATCATCCTTGTGGAATGCATTCTGCTGTAAAAATCCGAGACGGATGACTCTTGCGATTTCCAGAACCAGCTTCTGATCGTCCGGAAGTACATCACTTCCAATCAGCTTTACGATTTCCATCAGGCTGCTTTCCTGATTCAGAAGTGCCATGATGCGGTTGCGGTAGTCAACGAATTTCGGTGATACATTGTCGTGGTACCAGGCGGCGAGATCGGTCAGATACTCGCTGTAGCTGGTCAGCCAGTGGATCGCCGGGAAATGTCTTGCGTAGGCAAGGCTCTTGTCCAGACCCCAGAAGCAGCGGACGAAACGTTTGGTGTTCTGGGTGACCGGCTCGGAGAAATCGCCTCCCTGAGGCGATACGGCGCCGATAATGGTCACGGATCCGTCACTGCCATTTAAGTTATGCATCATGCCTGCGCGCTCGTAAAAAGCGGACAGACGGCTGGCGAGGTAAGCCGGGAAACCTTCTTCTGCCGGCATCTCTTCCAGACGGCCGGAAAGCTCACGTAAGGCTTCAGCCCAGCGGGAAGTAGAGTCAGCCATGATCGCTACGTCATAACCCATGTCACGGTAATATTCAGCCAGGGTAAGTCCGGTGTAAATACTTGCTTCACGGGCAGCTACCGGCATGTTGGAGGTATTGGCGATCAGAGTAGTTCTGTCCATCAGCGGATTGCCGCTCTTTGGATCCACAAGCTCTGAAAACTCCTCCAACACCTGTGTCATTTCATTTCCACGCTCGCCACAGCCGATGTAGATGATGATATCGGCGTCAGACCATTTGGCAATCTGGTGCTGAGTCATGGTTTTTCCGGTACCGAATCCGCCTGGGATTGCTGCAGTTCCGCCCTTGGCGATTGGGAACATGGTATCCAGGATACGCTGTCCGGTGATCAGAGGAACACTTGCCGGGAAACGGTAGCTTGTCGGGCGCGCCTTACGGATCGGCCAGTGCTGTATCATGTTGAGTTGTTTTTCTGTTCCGTCGGAAAGCCGCAGAGTGACGAGTGTATCTTCAATCCGGTATTCTCCGTCCGATGCGCAGCAGATTACTTCACCTTCCACATCCGGCGGAACCATGCATTTGTGTACGATCGCACTGGTCTCAGGAACCTCCGCTATAATATCTCCGCCGTGAAGGTAATCTCCTTTGGCCACGGTGATGTGGGTATCCCATAATTTGTCGCGGTCAAGCGAATCAACGCTGACGCCGCGGGTGATAAATGCACCGCCGCCCACATTTGCGATCTGCTCAAGCGGGCGTTCGATTCCGTCAAAAATATTGTTCAGGATTCCAGGTGCCAGAGTTACAGATACCGGGCTTCCGGAAGCCTCTACGATCTCTCCCGGTTTCAGTCCGGAAGTCTCTTCATAGACCTGAACAGTCGTGAGGTCTTTATCCAGGGAAATGACTTCGCCAACCAGCTTTTCCTTTCCCACATAGACCATTTCCGACATCATGAATCCGGTGTCACCCTTCAGATAGATGACCGGACCGTTTATTCCATAAATAGTTGCTGTCTTATTCAATTCCTGCACCTCCTGCTGCAAAACTGAACTGATGATATTCGTGATCGACTGCAGCCTGGAAGCTGTGATCGATCAGAATATTACGGCCTCGGATTACAGCACGCATACCGCCCATAAAATCATATTCACTGATGGTGATCGTCATGCCGGTACGTTTTTCCAGTTCTGTCTGTTTCTCCTTATCAGAAGGAGAAATATAAATGGTCATCTCCTCGCCGTCGGCAAAGCGTGCGGCTTCGCGGATTTTGCTGCAGAGATAGTCCAGATATTCGTCTGTTTTTGTAAAGTCAGAAAGAAGCTCCTTTACTTCATCAAACAGCCTGACTTTTAATTCATTTTGTGTTTTGCCAAGAGCACGTTTCAGTTCGGTTTCGGCTTTTGCCGCAGCTTGATTTACCTGCCTTCTGGCTCTTAAGGTCTCGGATTTGATGCGGACCTCAGACTGTGCGGTCGCTTCTTTTTTATGCTTTTCAAATAAAGATTCAAGCGCTTTTTTGTGATTGTCAATGATTGCATTTCCTTCAGAACGGGCTTCAGTCATGACCGTTTCCTGTAAATGCGCTATTTTCTCTTCAAGCGTCATTGTCTCACCTTCTATGCCTTTCTAGTTAAAGTTTCAGTCCAATCGCTTCATTGACGTATGAGGTAATGAAATCCTTTTTACGTCCTGTTCCGTGTCTGTCCGGAATTTCGATCAGAAGAGGCATCTTTCTTTTTAACTTGATCTCATCGATGAGATCCGGAAATTCTCTTCCAAAGCGTTCCGTCAGAAGAACGATACCGATCGACTTGTCGTTCATGGCAGTTTCCAGCGCATCACGCAGTTCCTGCTTTTCATGAACTACGACACCGTCCACGCCGGCAAGCCGCATTCCGGTATAAGTATCCACGTTGTCACTGATCAGATACATCTTCATGATTACAGTCTGCTGATGATCATGAAGGAGATGATAAGACCGTACAGGCATACACCTTCTGCAAGACCTACGAAGATAAGGGATTTACCAAGGACGCTGGAATCCTCGCTGATAGCTCCAAGGGCTGCGCTTGCTGCACTTGCTACGGCAATACCACCACCGATGCAGGAAAGACCGGTAACAAGAGCTGCTGCAATGTAACCAAGACCGGTTGAAAGACCTGCGCCTGAGGCTGCGGCGTCTGCTGCATGTACCGGTACACTTCCAAAGAGCATGATCCCTGCTACAAGGAAGGTTCCAAAGTAAGAAAGAACATTGAAGGCAAGAGCGCATTTATAACGTCCTTTATTTTTTTCTCCGAGCAGGTAATATCCGAATGGAATGAAAATGCTTAAAACCAGTGCGGCAATGAGAATAAGTTTAGTTGCTAAAGTCATGATAATTTCCTCCTAAAATGAAAAACTAATTTTTTGCAGTACCTGTATAAGGTTTAAATTCGCGGCCGCTGCCTTTGTAGAAGCGGCTGAACATTTCGTAATAGACAAGTCTCAGAACCTGGATTCCAACGATCAGTCCTTCGAATCCACATACAAACAGGTTGCCGAGTACGATCACTACCCAGTTGATATGCCCGCTTTCGGCACCGGCAAGCATCAGTACAACCTCCATGATGGAAGCGTGGCTGACTGCAAATGCACCGATACGGATAAAGGAAAGCGTATTTGAAAAATAGCTGAGCAGGGTTTCAAATAATTCAAAGAATGCCTGGGTGACAAACATTGCTTTGCTCTGTTCCATTTTTTCGGTTTTCTTTTTGATCTTGTTCGTCAGCGGTTCCTTCAGTGCGATCAGAAGAAGCGGAACACCGAACATCACTGCGAGAATGATTCCGCCCGGCAGAGAATGACCTGTCATGAAAAGAACGATGCAGGTAACAGCTGCCCCGTAGAATACCAGCCCTGCCACGCCGTTTGCATCAAACCAGGTTGCTTCGGTATCTTTGGCACGGATGCCGTTGATAATATGGAAGATCATAGAAATCAGGATGATTCCCATACCAAAAGCAATCGATACGATAAATACTGTATTCAGCTTTCCGATAAACGGTAAGGTTGTCATGTGGTTGATCGGTCGGATCCATCTGGCTTTAATAATGTCTTCAAATCCAAACACACTTCCAAACATAAATCCAAAGAAGGTGGAGAAGATTCCGGCAAGTGATACGATTCCGGCAAGGTTCATTTTCTTTGTGAAATACAGGATCGCACCGCCGATAAAGAGCAGCAGCCCCTGACCGACATCCCCGAACATGGCGCCGAAGATAAAGCTGTACATGATACCGACAAAAATGGTCGGATCCATCTCACCACTCTGCGGAAGTCCGTACATCTTGATAAACATTTCAAATGGTTTGAAGAGCTTTGGATTCTCAAGCTTGGTAGGTGGTTCCCCGAAATACTGCTCCCGGTCCTCTTCTACCACGATGTAAACTTTGTCATCTCCCTGAGCCTCTTTGATAAATGCATTGGCATCTTCTTCCGACATCCAGCCGCAGAGAATATAGTATTCTTCCTGCTCGTCTGTCTCGGTTCGTGCCGCAAATTTACGGATATCGAAGTTATCGGAAAAACGTTCCAGCTGGATTCTTGCACCGAGCAGCCTAGAAGCATTCTTACGGAACATTTCCTGACGTTTATCTTTCACTGACTGAATCTCATCGGTCAGGCTCTGTACTTCTTTATCAAGGCTTCGGTAGGCTTCCAGCGGAGTTCCGCCAAAATCTTCCTGCAGATCGACTTTTTCAAAGTGGAGAGACCGCATGATCGAATCGACCTTTCCGGCATCGGCATCTGATACAAAATAAATACCGTATACATAAGATGCATCTCTGGAGCCTTCCAGAAATAATGCATCAATGTCTTCAAGAAGCGCTTTTTCCAGCCGGTGATAATAATCTACATTGATTTTTCCAAATCTTGTGCGGATGTATTTGTACTGCATGATCTCATGCAGGTCAAAGTCCAGAGAAGTAAAAGGTTCCAGGACTTTCATACGTGTCTGGATATTCTCTCTCTTTCTTTTCAGTTCTTCTTTTTGTTGCTGCAGATCCATGTAGTCATGATTGATGGAGCGGATCATCTCAAGGATTTCATCTTCGCTCTGATCAAAGGATGGCTCTGCTGTCATGTCTTTCATATATCCCAGAAACTGTGTCACTTTAGCGAGTGGATCACGGTAAGGGTTCATTTCAAGAAATGGCATCAGATTATCTACTGTCTTGAGTTCCGTGAGTGCATTTTCAAGCTGCATCTCATATTTGGAAAGATACCGGTTTGTCATGCGGTCGATGTCGGCGCGTGGTCCGGTAATGCTCAGGAACTTCATCTTAACAATCATTTCGCTGTTCCTCCTATATAAGTTAATGTCTCACGTGCAGGAAGTCCGTAGCGAACACATTCGAGCACAGTTGTAAGCTTATCAAGCTCCTCCTCTTTCAGAAAAAGATAGGTATTCACGGTTGCGATGGAATACGGATTGCTTCTTCTGTCTGCCAGGTAGAGACGATACAGGCAGTCTTTATAAATTGCCTCGATGGACTGTGGTGTCTGGCTGCCGGTGTGACGCAGATAAGGCGTCTTTGCAACCAGTTTTAAAAATTCATCGACGGACGGTGCTTCTACAAGATCCTTCAACTGGTCTACATGAATCCGGTAATGTACCGGGATCAGTAAGGTGGAAATATCCGGTGGAAGCATGTTGTAGTACTTTTTCGCCCGGTAGATCCACTGCAGGTTCAGCAGATCGATCTTGGTTCCGGCATCTTTGGTAAAAATCTCCAGCTCTTTATGCTTCAGAATCTTTTTGCGCTTCTTCCACATGGTTGTAAAATAATACAGATTTAGTGCCAGGTCGTAATCGAAAAGGGTTGGGTTCTCCGCATTTTCCAGACGTTTTAACGGCGCATAGTATTCCGTGCCCTTTAAATTTTCCACCAGCTCGCTGATATTCCCCGAAGTGATCAGTTTGTCGATGGAGAGATCGGAATATTTGTCAAAGAATACTTTCTTGTGATCCAGATCAAAAGGCTTCTGATAGTGGTTGAATACAATACGCAGACAGTAGTTGATCAGATTCATCTCATAGCGCTTCAGATAAAGCTCCAGGAACTTTTTCTGATCCATTCCGGAAAAACGGTACAGGCGTGTGTAATCACTGTAGAGTGACTGTACAAGAAGTTTCTCGATCTCACCGCGGTGAAGATGGTTCTCGTCCATATCTGCAAGGACATTCCGATATCCGGGATGTTCTTTGAGATAAGCAGCAACTTCGGTTACTGTATGAAATGCGGCGATGTTCCGGAAATCTTCATCAGTGAGCAGTTTCGCCTGCATGGCGCGTACTTTTGTTACGATGCCACTGTATGCAAGTAAATTTCCCATATGCTATCCCTCTATGATACGTCTGACAATTTTCTCGGCATATGCCGTATGCTTTTCTTCAAAATCTTTTTTAAGTTCTTCGATCGCTGTCTGGTTCTTGCGGTTCTGCCTTGCAAGAATCTCATTCATCTGACGGTTTAATCCTTTGTGGATATCGTTCAGCTCCTTTTGGGTGTGATCTTCAAGTTGTTTGTCAAACAGATTGCGTTCATTTTGAATGCGTTCTTCCAGTTCTGATTTCTCCAGTTCCGCGTGTTCCACAACAGCTTCGGCTGCGTGTTCGATTTCGGAGAGCTTTTTAACAATATGATCCATTGTCCGACTCCTTTCTTAAAAATTATTTATATATTTTTAATAATGCATACATATTCTACTACTTTAAATTAGAAAATTCTACTAAAAAATAAGAGAATACCATAAGAATATTTTATACAAAACTTATAAAATGTATTTTTGGGTTTTCAAATATTTCAGAATAGTATAAAATGAATAAGGTTATACATATTTTCACTAAAGGAAGAGGAAGATATATGAGGTTAAGAAATGTACCGGGAGCAGATGCTTATCTGACCGCTCATCCCCTTGTAATTAAAAATGAGACCAGATATCGCGGCACCTGGAAAGAGACTTTTCAGAATCCTGAGAATCCGATCCACATTGAGATTGGAATGGGAAAAGGACAGTTTCTTCTGACACTGGCAAAGGAGAATCCATCGATCAATTATATCGGTATCGAACGTTATTCTAGCGTACTGCTTCGGGCGTTGGAACGCTTTGACAATGACGAGGAATACAAGGATGTTAACAATATTCGCTTTATCTGTATGGATGCAACCAATCTGCCGGAGGTTTTTGCTGTCGGAGAGATTGACAAGATTTATCTGAATTTTTCAGATCCGTGGCCGAAAGCACGTCATGCAAAGCGCAGACTTACATCCAAGCAGTTTTTCGAGCGGTATGATAAGATTCTTGCTTTTGACGGCGTAGTTGAATTTAAGACAGACAACAGAGAATTGTTTGACTTTTCTCTGGAACAGGTGGAACTGGCAGGCTGGGTACTTCTGGCGAAGACCTATGATCTTCACAATGATCCGACACTCAGCAGAGGAAATGTTATGACGGAGTACGAGGAGAAATTCTCAGCACAGGGACATCCGATCCACAAGCTGATCGCAATGCGCCAGTAAGACAATTGAATAAAATGCAACAGGCAGATCATAAAGGTACTGAGTGCGTAAGATGATCCCTGGCAATATAAGAGACAGCTGATACGGAGCAATCCGCACATCGGCTGTCTTTTTGCATATATTGTAGAAAGAGAAAGTCAGGGATGAACAGATATGCGGAAAAAGCATCATTTTCAGAATTGTATGCGGGGGTTTTGCTATAAGAATCCGGGATTTAATAAAAAGCTGATCTGTTTCAGAAATTCTTTTCAGGAGGTTTACCGGATCTTAAATCCGAAATGCGGATGCCACTAAAGCCGGTCTTTTTTTACATAGCTTAAGATAGCAGAAATGAGGGAAGTGTATGGGTATCGCATTGATCACGAAAGATTATGAAAATGCAGTCGGAAGGCAGAAGCTGCCGGTGGTTGTGGAGTTTTATGCATCATGGTGCCCAAAGTGCGGAATGATGTATCCTGTTGTGGAAAGGATTGCCAGCCGGTATCAGGGAAAATGGATTTTTTATAAGATTGATATTGATATATCGAAAGAGATTGCAGAGTATATAGGCATTGAGATTGTACCGACGTTTGTGGTGTACAGAGATGGAAAAATCTGTGGATATACAACCGGAGTTCTTCCAGAAGAAACTCTGGAAGAACGAATCCGGGAAATGTTAAGAAAATAATTGGTGGAATCAATTATTCGTATAATGGATATTTTGCGCAGATTGCATTGACTGCAGAGCGGATTTCATCGGCTTTAGTATCAAAATCTGTAACAGTCAGTTTGATAAGATGTGCAATCTCCTTCATGTCCTCTTCTTTCAGACCGCGTGTTGTTACGGCCGGGGTACCGATTCTGACACCGCTTGTGACAAACGGGCTGGCAGGATCGTTTGGAACTGCATTTTTATTGACGGTGATGTGAACTTCATCCAGACGGTTCTGCAGTTCTTTTCCGGTAATATTCATGTTCTGGAGATCAACCAGCATCAGATGATTATCGGTACCACCGCTGACAAGATTAAAGCCTTCAGCAATCAATCCCTCAGCCAGGGATTTGGCATTTTTGATAACCTGTGTCTGATATTCTTTGAATTCTGGTTTTAAAGCTTCTCCGAAGCAGACTGCTTTTGCACCGATGATATGCATCAGAGGACCACCCTGTGTTCCAGGAAAGATTGCTTTGTTGATCGCTTTTGCATATTTTTCACGGCACATGATGATACCGCCTCTTGGACCACGCAGTGTTTTGTGGGTGGTGGTCGTTACGATATCTGCATAAGGTACCGGGCTCTGGTGTAAACCGGCAGCAACGAGACCTGCAATATGTGCCATATCAACAAAGAGGTAAGCACCGACTTCTTTTGCAATATCAGCAAATACGTCGAATTTGATTTCACGAGGATATGCGGAAGCACCGGCAACGATCATTTTGGGTTTGCATTCTTTGGCAATACGACGCACTTCATCGTAATCAATAAATCCCTCATCATTTACATTATAAGGTACAAAATTGTAGAGGATACCGGACATGTTGACCGGAGAACCATGAGTAAGGTGACCGCCGTGTGCAAGATTCATTCCCATGACGGTATCACCCGGTTTCAGCATTGCCTGGTATACGGCAAGATTTGCGCTTGCTCCGGAGTGAGGCTGTACACATACATGTTCGCAGCCGAATAATTTTTTAGCACGTTCAATAGCGATGTTCTCAAGAATATCTACATCTTCACAGCCGCCATAATAACGCTTTCCAGGATATCCTTCTGCGTATTTGTTGGTCGGTACGGTTCCCATTGCGAGCATGACTGCCGGACTTACGATATTTTCTGAGGCAATCAGTTCCAGATTCCTTTTCTGTCGGGTCATCTCTTTAAAAAGAGCGTCACCTACTTCTGGATCACATGATCTGACATATTCCATTACTTCGTTTACTAAATTCATCTGCTGTCCCTCCTGAATATGTTGTCTTATAGCAAGTAAGGCAATCGGATGATGGATTGCCTTACAAGTTATTATGTTAAAATTCAAATACAGCAACGCCATATGCAGGAAGATCATAACCGAATGAATATGGTCTTCCGTCACATTCCTGTTTCTTTGCTTTATATACTGCCGGACGGGCTTTTCCGGTTCCGCCATACTGTAATTCATCACTGTTGAGCACCAGACGGTACTGTTTGCCGCGCGGTACACCGACACGGTATTCCGGTCTTTCAATCGGTGTGAAGTTACATACGAATAAAAGGTTCTTTTTTGCACCCTTTGAATGACGGATGAAGCTGTAAATACTTCGTGAGCTGTCATCTGCATTGACCCATTCAAAGCCTTCCATGCAGGTATCCTGTTCGTACATGGCTTTGTTGTGTGTGTAGAGATGTAGCAGGTCGCGGTAGAAATTCTGGAGTGCCTGATGTTCCGGTTCTGCCAGAAGATACCAGTCAAGCTCGCGTGCCTCGCTCCACTCGCGGAGTTGTCCGAAATCCTGTCCCATGAAGAGAAGTTTCTTTCCAGGATGTCCCATCATGAAAGCATAACCGACCTTCAGGTTGGCAAATTTCTCAAATCCAAGACCAGGCATCTTATTGAGCATAGAGCATTTTAGATGTACCACTTCATCATGTGATAATACAAGAATATAATTCTCGCTGTATGCATAGGTTAAGGCAAAGGTCATACCGTAGTGGTCTCCTTTGCGGAAATATGGATCCAGCTTCATGTATTCGGTAAAGTCATGCATCCATCCCATGTTCCACTTCAGGCTGAATCCAAGACCATCATCTTCCGGTTTGCCTGTTACTTTTGGCCATGCGGTGGATTCTTCTGCGATCATCAGTGCACCAGGGTTACGTCCGGTCGTAACGGAATTCAGATGCTTGAAAAATTCGATTGCTTCCAGGTTCTCATTGCTGCCGTATTTGTTGGCGATCCACTGACCGTCTTCTTTACCGTAATCCAGATACAGCATGGAAGCAACAGCATCTACGCGGAGACCATCGATGTGATAATGTTCGATCCAGAACAGTGCGTTAGCAATCAGGAAGTTCTTAACCTCTGCTTTGCCATAATCGAAGATCTTGGTTCCCCAGTCCGGATGTTCCCCCTTCTTAGGATCTGCATATTCAAAGGTAGCTGTGCCGTCAAAATCAGCGAGTCCGTGTGCATCGCGTGGAAAATGTGCCGGTACCCAGTCAAGGATTACACCGATCTTATTCTTATGGAAATAATTGATCATATATGCGAAATCTTCCGGCGTACCATAACGGGAGGTCGGAGCATAATATCCGGTCACCTGATATCCCCAGGAGCCGTCAAACGGGTATTCTGCAATTCCCATCAGTTCGATATGAGTATACCCCATCTTTTTTATGTAGTCTGTAGCTGCATGTGCAAATTCACGGTAGCTGTAGAACCCCTCGTCTTCCCGTCCCGGATGGCGCATCCAGGAACCAATATGTGCTTCGTAAATAGAAATCGGTGAAGAATGGAAGTCCCACTCTGCCCGATGTTTCATCCAGGTACTGTCACTCCATTTTAAATGGGAAATATCTGCAATCCTGGATGCGGTTCCCGGTCTTAACTCTGCACTGTTGGCAAATGGATCTGCTTTGTAGAGCTTATCTCCGGTCTGCGCTGTAATACAGTATTTGTAAAGCTGTCCAAGCTGTGCTTCCGGAACAAATGCGGTATAGATTCCAAGCGGTTCCTGACGCTCCATAACGTTGGCATCTTCATTCCAGTCATTGAATTCGCCGATTACGGAAACTGCTTTTGCGTGTGGAGCCCATACTGCGAAATATACGCCAGGCTTCTTTCTGTTTTTTACAAAGTGAGCCCCCATCTTTTTATAAATCTCATAATGGGTTCCCTGTCCAAATAAATATTGATCTAATTCGCCGATTCTGTAATCAGTCGGTTTATCTTTTGTTACAGTTTTTACAGACTTTTTCGCTGTAGACTTCTTAGCAGCGGTTGTAGCGGCTGCCGGTTTTGTTACAGTTGATTTTCTTACTGTTGTCTTTCTGGTCGTAGTGGTCTGTTTTGCTGTTGATTTTTTCACTGCCATCCCCTTCACCTTCTATCAAAGATATTTAGGAATATTATACTAGAAATAGCGATAAAAAGAAAGAGTTTTGGACAACTTATACACTTCTTATCTAAGGTGTCTAAAAACTCTTTCTTTTCTTATGTCAGTTTCTTCTGCATATACAAAAGAACGCGCCGAAAGCGCGTTCTTTGTAGAAATCTTATGCTTTAAAATCTTCTTCTTTCAAAATGATACGGTCTGAATTGTCTGTGCTTCTTCCAAATACCCGTTTTACAAGATGTTTTACATTTGCTTTCTGGGAATGTGAAATTGCTTCATCCATGATCTCTTTTACTTCAGCAACGGTAACAGCATGGTCTTCTCTCTGCATCATATCAATTCGGCTGTATAATGCGAGGATTCCCATTTCATCAATGCGGTATCCGTTTTCTTTTGCATAGGTCTGACCGAATGTAACCAGTTCGTCGTTGATGAATACCGGAAGTTCCAGTCTGGAAGTGAATTTCCGTTTGAATTCGCGGTGGGATGCAAACATTCTTTCCATTGGTTTCTTCTGATCTTCGAGAAGGAAGAGAAGTTCGCCGGTCTGTTCATCCATCATGTCGTTCAATTCACGGATGGTTCTGTCATTCATCTTGGAAGCCTTTTCGATGATCAGTGCGCCACCGTTCAGCTTGTCGATGATGCTTCCGATGTCCTTCTTATTCATGGAATCACCAGTTACGATCGCAACCTTACCCTGTTTGAGTCTGCGCTGTTTCTGGATTGCTTTTACAATATCAACAGCAAGGACGGTCTTTCCACTTCCTTTACGTCCAAGGATCAGGATGTTACCTGTGCGGGAAGTTCCGTAACGGTTGCGGCAGCGTTTGTCGTTGTCGAGAATTTCAACTAACTGTTCGCTGACACCACGGATCGGTACGAAGTAAGAGAACAACTGCTTCTGCTCTTCGGTAAGTCCGAGTTTCAGTCCAATCTCACTTGTAGCACTCAGATCGTATCGTCCCTGTACAACAAATCCGGTATCGAATTTACCCATGCGTTCGGTGATCTCATCTTCTGACGGTTCTTCGATTTCAAGAACTTCATCGATATCAGGAGTCGGTTCTGATTTGGAAGGTTCTTTCTTCTGTTCAGGAGCAGGAGCCGGTTCCTCGTCAAATTCAAGATCGAGATAATCATCACTGTCATCCAATTCTTCTTCATCTTCAAAGGAATCAAGATCTGCAAAATCATCCTCTTTGCTGTCTGAATCTTCATCCTCAATATCGAAATCCGGGTCATCTTCAAAGTCGAAATCCTCTTCATGATCTGCATCTAATTCATCATCAAGCTGGAAGTCATCTTCATCCTCATAATCCTCTTCGTCGTCAAAATCGGAATCGTCTTCGTTCTCATACTCATCATCATCGTATTCAGAATCGTCCTCGTCTTCATACTCATCATCATCGTATTCGGAATCGTCCTCATCGTCATACTCATCGTCATCGCCGTATTCAGAATCGTCTTCATCGTCATACTCATTGTCATCGTTGTATTCAGAATCGTCCTCGTCTTCATACTCATCGTCGTATTCAGAATCGTCCTCATCGTCATACTCATCATCATCATCGTACTCGGAATCGTCCTCATCGTCATACTCATCATCATCGTATTCGGAATCGTCCTCATCGTCATACTCATCATCGTCGTCGTACTCGGAATCGTCCTCATCGTCATACTCATTATCATCATCGTATTCGGAATCGTCCTCATCGTCATACTTATCCTCATCATCGTACTCGGAATCGTCCTCATCGTCATACTCATCATCATCGTATTCGGAATCGTCTTCATCTTCGTATTCAGCTTCTTCATCATAAACTGCATCCGATTCATCATCTTCATCTGAGTCAACGATTTCTTCAAAATCATCTGATTCCAGATCTACTTCTTCGGCATCATCTGGAGTCACTTCTGATGTATTTTCCAAACTTTCCATTTCTTTATTATCAACAAATTCTTCTGCATCTTCGTCAGTGATTTCCGGTTCTTCACCATTTTCAAGCTGTTCCATCAATTTGCGGATATCATCAGAAAGGATGGTCTTTGTAGCTCCAAGAGCTTCCTCTTCTTCTTTCTTTTTCTCACGCAGAGCTTTTTCTTTCTCAGCTTCTTCCTGACTCTTTTCAAGAATCTTTGCATTTTCACGCTGGGTTGCTTCCCAGTTGGCAAGAATCTCTTCAATCTTCATCTTACCGGTCAGCTGTGAATCGTCTGTAGCTGCTTCAGGAGTAACCGCACCACTTGCAACGGCAACGCCGGCTTTCAGGGCATCTGAAAGGGAAGCACCGGAAATGGTTGTGGAAATATCGGAAGTACTACGAATCTGAGTCTTCGGCTTTGCTTCAGCTTCCGGTTCGGAAGCATGTGTCCGTGCCATCGGCTCTGGCAGATCCGGAAGATCGATACTGTCTGTGACATGTACATCTTTGCGGATTTTGTCTGCAATCCGCGGATCCGGTGTCGGACGTTCTTTGGATTTGCGGAAAGAAGGTTTTCTTCTTGCAGAATCCTTACGGCTGCTGCCGTCATTCCGATGATCGTATTTTTCCTGCTGAAGTGGAGTCAGCGGTTTGTATTTCATTTTCAGTTCCATTGCCTGATATACATAAGTACCTTCACTGAACCAGAGAATCAGGTCATCACATTCATCAAGACATTCAGAAGTCATACCGGCTTCCGCGTACAGTCTGGCAAGTTCATATGCCCATTTCTCAACGTACTCAGAATGCTTGAAATCTTCAAGAGCTTCAATCTGTTCTTTGACTGGCGCTTTCTGTGCTTTTAAGATCTTATACCGGAGAATGTACTGGTTCGGATCCTTCGGAGCAAGTTTGACGAATTCTTCGTAGCAATCAGTGGCTTCATCAAAGTGTCCGAGTTTCAAAGAAATAATTCCCAGACGGTATACAATCTTTCTGCTGGAAGGTGCTTTATCATACGCAATAAATAAGGTATCACGTGCTTTACCAAGTTCCCCCGCATTTTCATAGATTTCGCTTACGGTAGAGAGCATGGCGGTGTTTTTCACTTTACGCCAGTCGATCGTATCTGCAATCGACATTGCTTTCTGGTAAGACTTCTGTTCGGCATACGCAAGCATCTGCTCTGTCTTTGCGCGATATTCATATTTATCCAACGTTTCTCACCTCATATGATTATTATTAATTATTTTACTTTTCCTCAGTAAATCTGACTTTCGTACCAGCAACGGAAAACAAAAGTCATATAATTTTACTTACTAAGTGTATCATAGAGCGTTGTCAATGTCAAAAAATCCGGTTGATATTTTTCAGAAATGTTAAAAAAATATTACAAAAAATTCACAAATTGGAGAATGGTAACAGAAAAAAAGCAATACATAAAAAAGGAGACAGCCATTTTTTGAATGGCTGTCTCATGATATTCAATTGTATTTTTTTATTTTTTATATCGGAGGAATTAAGTAATTCTTATTCCTGTAAGTTCTTTGAGCATTTCATATGTTATATTAATTCTATAATTTTATAAAATCATTTTCATATGAATCGATGATGATCATTTCTGATCGTTCTCTTTTTTATAATTTATATAATCTGGTAATTCAATTTTTTATTTATCAGCTTTCTCGTCACTGTTAAATTTACTTATCAACGAATGTTTCTTTACACATTTTCTGATTTTGAATTACGGTGGTATTTACTTCAATATGTCAACAAATGCTGAATCTTTTTTTATCTTATAATTTCTTCCGGTTTCTTTCTACTGCTCCGACTCTTTTTATCATTAACTTTTATTCTTACCGGATTATAATCTATGGTTAAGGCTCATCTCACAGGAATTTACATTTGCCATACCACGAACATATTGAGTTTTAGATGATGAAATATCCAACGGTCAAAGCCTCCTTCCTTTCGTTCTCGTTCCAAAATTCTTATCCGGATATTCTTTTTCTCTTATACTTTTTCTGTTCAGAAGTCAGATATCAATTTTCTCTTATTATTATAAACTATCAATTTTAAAAATTGTTCTCTATACACTCCACTTACAAAACGCTCATAACCAAAATGTATAGTTGCTTTTCTAAAACTTTCTAATCCTCAAATAACAATTATTCTTGCTACCCTTTTCCGATCCTGCTTTTCATTTTGTACTCTTGGCGAGTATAAATGAAATTTATGTAACAGATTGAAAAAATATCTTTTAGAAATTCCCTTTCTCGTCAGGAACTTCTTTTCTTTTGGATTGACTTAATAATAGCACTCAAAATGTTATTTGTCAATATAATTTTAAAATAAATTTTATATTTTGAGATATGTTAAAAAAAGCATAAATTATATCAGAAAATTCCAACAATTATAAATATGATAAGAAATAGTTATAGCCATTTGCAATATATTCAGGGGTTTGCTATTGTTTCCGTCCATAAATGCATGATACACTAAAAAACAGATGAAAAATACAGGATATGGCATTGGGATAAAGAAAGGAGACCTACAGATATGGGAGGATTTTTTGGCGTTGCATCAAAAGAGGCATGTAATCTGGATCTTTTTTATGGAACAGATTATCATTCGCATCTTGGAACCCGCCGCGGAGGTATGGCTACTTACGGAAGTGATGGATGGAAGCGGGCGATCCACAATATAGAGAACTCACCGTTCCGTACCAAATTTGAAAAAGACGTTGACACTATGAATGGAAATCTTGGAATCGGATGTATTTCGGACTATGACCCGCAGCCGCTTCTGATCCAGTCGCATTTGGGATGTTTTGGAATTACAACGGTAGGTAAGATCAACAATACCGATCAGCTGATCAAGAATCTTTATGAAAATGGTCATACACATTTTCAATCGATGACCAGTGGACAGATCAATTCTACAGAGTTGGTGGCAGCGCTGATCTGTAAGAAGGATTCTTTTGTGGAAGGAATCCGCTATGTACAGTCGGTTGTGGAAGGATCCATGACGCTCCTGCTTCTGACAGAGAATGGAATTTATGCAGCCAGAGATCTTCTTGGACGTACACCGGTTGTGATCGGAAAGAAAGAAAATGCATACTGCGTTTCCTTTGAAAGCTTTGCATATATTAACCTTGGATACACTGATTATAAGGAATTAGGACCTGGGGAGATTGTCTACGTGACACCGGAAGCTGTAGAGACAGTAAGCCCTGCATGTGAGAAGATGAGAATCTGTTCGTTCCTGTGGGTATACTATGGCTACCCGACTTCTTCTTACGAGGGTGTTGGCGTTGAGGAAATGCGTTATAACTGTGGAAAGCTTCTGGCACAGAGAGATGACCATTCAATTGATGTGGATATTGTTGCCGGAGTTCCAGATTCAGGTATCGCTCATGCGATAGGCTATGCAAATGAATCCGGTATTCCGTATGCAAGACCGTTTATCAAATATACCCCAACCTGGCCGAGATCCTTTATGCCGACCACACAGAGCCAGCGTAATCTGATCGCCAGAATGAAACTGATCCCGGTACACAGCCTGATCGAAGACAGAAGCCTGCTTCTGATCGATGACTCGATCGTGCGTGGTACACAGCTTCGTGAGACCACAGAGTTCTTGTACCAGAGTGGGGCAAAAGAAGTCCATGTCCGTCCGGCATGTCCACCGCTTCTGTATGGATGTAAATATCTGAACTTCTCACGTTCCAAATCTGACCTGGATCTGATCACAAGAAGAATCATCCGTGAGTGGGAAGGCGACAACGATGTCAATGTACTGGATGAATATGCAGATCCGAACAGCGACCGCTATGCGGCAATGCTGGAAGAAATCCGTAAGAGACAGAACTTCACATCCCTTTGTTATCACAGACTGGATGATCTGATCAAGTCGATTGGAATTGATGCATGTCAGGTATGTACATATTGCTTCAATGGTGTGGAGTAGTTTTTTCGGGAAAATGAAGGCGTGCAGTTTTATAAAAAATTGAAAGCTTAGAAAAATAAAAAACAGGTGTCTGAAGGAGTATATCATAAAGATATATCCATGCGGACACCTGTTTTTTTGTAAACGATGAGCCATCCTGCTTGATGGTATGATAAGCCAGGCGCAGATCGACAGTCCTGCTGTGAATCGACTCTATAACAGCAGATCATCCACTTTCACATAATCCCCCATCCGGTACGCTTCGATCGCATTTCCATTGATTACATAGAACTTCTCATTTGCATACACACCGCGGGTTCCGAGATAGGAAGTACCATTGACTTCTTCAAGCATCTGCACCTGGAAGCCCTGATCTTTGTCGTAAGAAAGGATCACATACTGGCCCTGCGAGCCGGAAAGCGGGAAGCCGATCAGATTCTTCTCCGGATCCACAAGGGCGGCGCGGTAGTCATAAAAGACATCGGAATAATAATACTGATCCAGTGTGTACGTGCTGACTTCTTTGACATCGGACGGGTCACTGATATCAAACATGGACACCTTTACCCCGTTAGTGATTCCATTTTCATCGGTATCCATGCCGATTCCCAGAAGCAGATCATTACCGTAAAAATGCAGATACTCTGAGAATCCCGGAATCTTCAGACTGCCAAGGATTTTCGGATTCTTCGGATCCGAAAAATCTACGGAGAATAAAGGATCGGTCTGTTCGTAGGTTACGAAGTAACCGGTATCGCCAAAGAATCTTGCGGAATAGACCTGCTCATCTTTAGCCAGATCTTCAATCTTACCAATCGTTTTCAGATCAGTATCCAGTACATAGACGGCATTGGACTGTGAAGCATTGACGGCATTGTGGGTAACGGTTGTTACCAGACGCAATGTATCGTCATACTCATCGATGCTGAAAGAATCGTTGAGATAGCCTTTTACCTTGCCCTGTGCGGAGCCGGACAGTTTTCCCTTATCGTAAGACAGCTTGCGGATGATCGTCTGGTTCTTTGCGGCAAGATTATCGGCAAGGATACTGCTATTGGTGTATTCGTAAATATAAATATTGTTCTCACTCACATAGACTTCCCCATTCTCAGACATGACCGCTTTCTGATCTTTTGCCTGATCCGGATCATCAGCGGAAATGGAGCTGACAACCAGGTACTGGTCTGCCGCATGGTTCGTCGGAAGGTAGATATCGGATTGCTTTAAAATACTGTCGCCAACCAGCGGGACATAGGAAGGATAATCTTTTTTGGTGATGGTATCGTAAATATAATAATCACTGAACACATAAAGGTAGCCGTCCTTAAAACGGGAAGTCCGATAGCTGCCGCTCTGGTCAACGGTTCCGATGGATTTTGGGCTGGTGATATCCGTTAGATCGTAAGTCTGGATCCGGGTACAGCTGCCACGGTACAGTGTCTTGCTGTTGGAATCAACCTGGGTATTCTGCAGATTGCCGAGGACAAAAAGCTTCTGGTCATTCAGGTAGAATTCGGATGCCTGAAAATTCTCATTTAGTGAAATGGTAGAAACAACCTTCATCTGATCGGACTGGATATCCACGATGGAAATCTCCTGCGAGTTTGCTTTTAGTGTGTAAAGATAATTGCCGTCCGTTTTTACAATATCTGCTTCGCCAACACCTTTTGTGCGGACGTTCGTGTCGGAAAATGAGTTATCCACAGCACGTGCAGGTGTCGAGGCAGAATCCGAAGCTACACTGGCGCTTTCGGAAGCAGTGCTGCGCGCACCGGTGCTGGCACTGCCTGAATACAGGGCAATCCCATCTTCTGCCATATAACCGGTATTGCCGGAAGCATTCAGTTCGTCCTGATACGACTTCAGATAGGCGTAAATTTCATCATAATCGGTTGCCGCCTGCAACATTTCAGAAGAATCCAGCTTGTCGGATGAAGAATGATTTCCAGAAGACTGACCGCCCAAAGCAAAAGCGGTTGCGTCCGAAGAAAGATTCTGCTGGCGGATATAAGCACCGATGCCGACAACCAGTACCAGTGCGGCTGCAACAAGTCCTCCGCGCATCCGGCGGTTGTGGGAAAATCCGTGCTTCTTTGCGCTGTGTCCGGAGGTATTCTGGTTGTGAATTTTCGGATCGTGTGCTTCAGAATCTGGTGCGTCTTCTGCAGGAACAGTATCTGTAAAGGAATGTCCTTTATTGGTTCCGGAATCATGTTCTTCCAGCATTTTCAGGATCTGATCTGGCTCAAGACTTTCCGGAATCTGAACCTCCTCGGTAGAATGTTTTATTTTATCAAGTATTTCTTTTTCATGATCGGTCATGTGAAACACCTCCTTATACTTGTCTCATCTATTCTTTCAGAAGCCAGCTCATCTTCTCAAGAGCACGCTTTCTGCGGGAGCGGACTGTATTCGGATTCATCTTTAACAGTTCTCCGATCTCTTTACTGTCATAGCCGCCGTAAATGGATAAACCGATGATCAGCTGGTCCTCATCATCCAGTATCAGAAAGGCACGCTGGATGTCCGTGCGGAGTCCGTCACAGGGCTCAATGGAAACATGATCCTCCTGCAGCTCAGTCTCGGTGCGCTCTTTGCTTTTTAACTTCTTCCGGCATACATTTGCCAGAATCTGAAAGATCCAGGAACGGAAAGCCTCCTCCCTGCGTAATTTATGTATATTCTGATAAGCCGAAAGAACAGCCTCGCTGACAGCGTCCTCCGCATCCTGTGGATGGCGCATCATGCAGAGCGCGAAGCGGTACAGATCCTGATACACGGTCTTATACAGTTCTTTGAATGCAATGGCATCAATCATAAAATCCCTCCTCCCGTAACCGTCTCTTATAGATAAGAGTACAAAAAAGGTAAAAGTGTTGCAAAAAGGGACAGAAAAATTTCCGTCCCTTTGAAAAAAGATTGTTCCACATAATTTTCTGTGGATAACTGTGTTTATTAACCTCTGTAATAATTGATCAGACATCCTTTAAGGATAATCTCACGTTCTGCATCGGTCAGATCACCGAGCTTCAGATCGATTTCTTTCAGCTCATCGCCCACAACATAAGCTTTGATCGTGGAAGCCTTTTCTTCGACCGCTTTGCGGACATCCGGTACGAAGATGTAATCTCCGTTCTTGAAGGAAAGCTTTGTGTGTTCCTCTTCGGTAATGAATGGAAGCATACCCCAGTTGATCAAGTTCGAGCGGTAACGCTTGGTTGCGTATTCATTGGCGATATTTGCCCAACCGCCGAGAACTTTCTGGCAGGAAGCAGCCTGCTCACGGGCAGAACCGTCACCTGGTTTGACCGCGAAAATGGTACTTCCGACACCGATATTGCCTTTGCCGACTTCCGGATAAGATTTCTGGATCGTGGCCATCACCGGTTTTAATTCGTCCAGTACATCCAGTGGACAAGTACCTGCTTCAATCGCTTTCTGGGCTTTCTGGACCTCTTTCGCGCGTCCTACATAGGCAGGATCCTTTCTGGAAAGTGCAAATTCAGCAAGTCCAAGCGGGTTGGAACGATAAGAAGAAGTCTCGCCGGACGGGATCAGTTCGTCTGTTGTTGTGACAGGATCGTGGATTTCGGATACGACTTTCAGGATCAGATTCTCCGGAAGGGCACTCATTGCCGGCCAGTCCTTGATGTTCGGTCCAAATTTGATCTCGACAGACGGATCTGCAACGCCGTGGCTGTCAAAGACACGATTTGCATAAATTCTGGAATCAAAGTGGTAGGTCGGGTTCTTGTATTCAATATCAAAATCAGTTGCCGGAGTAAGGAAGCCTTTGTTGGCAGCAGTTGCGGCGATGGAACGTGCGTCCATAAGAGCAACCGATGCAATCTGTCCACTCTGCAGCTTACTTCCTTCACGGTTCGGGAAGTTACGGGTAGAGTGACGGATGGAAAATGCATTGTTTGCCGGAGTATCTCCTGCACCGAAGCACGGTCCGCAGAAGGCAGTCTTCACGATCGTACCGGCTTCCATCAGGTCAGCAACCGCACCATTTTTCACAAGCTCCATGTAGATTGGTGTACTTGCCGGGTAAACACTGAAGGTAAATTCATCAGAGCCGATGTATTTGCCACGGATGATGTCTGCGGCTGCACAGATATTTTCAAAACCACCGCCGGCACAGCCTGCGATAATTCCCTGATCCACGTAAAGCTTACCGTTTACGACTTTATCCTGGAGAGAGTAATCCACCGCACCGTCAAGGCTTACCAGTGCGCGCTGCTCTACATCATGAAGCACATCTGCAAGGTTGGCATTGACATCTTCGATGGTGTAGACATTGGACGGATGGAACGGCATGGCGATCATTGGCTTGATCTCGCTTAAGTTGACGTAGACAAGACCGTCGTAGTAAGCGACTGCGCCCGGATTCAGTTCTTTGAAATCACTGCTTCTTCCGTGGATATCGTAGAACTCTCTGATCTTGTCATCGGTTCTCCAGATGGAAGACAGGCAGGTTGTCTCTGTCGTCATGACATCAATTCCGATACGGAAGTCCGCACTTAATTTGCCAACGCCAGGTCCGACAAATTCCATGACTTTATTATTCACATAGCCATTGCCGAAGGTTGCACCGATGATCGCAAGGGCAACGTCCTGCGGTCCGACACCCTTCATCGGTTCGCCGTCCAGATAGATTCCGACAACGCCCGGCATCTTGATATCATAGGTCTTGTTCAGAAGCTGTTTGACAAGCTCCGGTCCGCCCTCTCCCATTGCCATGGTACCGAGTGCACCGTAGCGGGTGTGGCTGTCAGAGCCAAGGATCATCTTGCCGCCGCCTGCGAGCATTTCACGGGCAAACTGGTGGATAACTGCCTGATGAGGCGGAACATAGACACCGCCGTATTTCTTTGCACAGGTCAGACCAAACATGTGATCATCTTCATTGATCGTACCGCCGACTGCACACAGAGAGTTATGGCAGTTGGTCAGAACATAAGGGATCGGGAATTTCTCCAGTCCGGATGCTCTCGCTGTCTGGATGATTCCGACAAAGGTAATGTCGTGCGAAGTCAGCTTGTCGAATTTGATCTGAAGCTGCTTCATATTATCGGAAGTATTATGCGCGCTTAAGATTCCGTAAGCCATCGTCTCTTTTGCAGCATCTTCCTTTGTTGTGTCGATTCCTGTCTTGCTTTTTACAGCTGCAAGTGCGTCGGGTGCGTCTGCGATTACCTCAGTACCGTGTAAAAGATAAGCACCGCCTTCGTATAATTTCACCATATCATGTCCTCCTATTTTCTGTTTTCTATGAATTTCATGTGGTCTGCGACCATGAGAGCAATCTTAAATGTCAGGGCGTCTTCAAAGACTCTGACATCCAGCCCGGTCTGCTTCTGGATCTTCTCCAGACGGTAGACGAGTGTATTCCGGTGGACGAAAAGCTGTCTCGCTGTCTCTGAAATATTCAGGCTGTTTTCAAAAAATTTATCAACTGTGGATAAGGTTTCTTCATCGAACTGATCCACGGCATTTCCGGCAAAGACTTCTTCCAGAAACATCTCGCATAAGGAAACGGGGAGCTGATGGATCAGACGTCCGATCCCGAGTTCGCGGTAGGATAAAATATTGCGTTCCGGATAGAAGATACGTCCCACATCCAGTGCCATGCTTGCCTCTTTGTAAGACTGGGAGACATCCTTGAGTTCGGAGACGATGGTTCCGAAGGAAAGCCGGACATTGACCATGGCTTCGGTGTTGATCGCACCGACCAGCATCTCGGCAGTCGACCGGATCGAATCATAACCGTCCGTAGTATCTAAGGATTTGACCAGGATAATATGCCCTTCATCTACAGCGGTAACGAAATCACCGGTTCCCGAAGCATAGATCCCGCGGATCATATCCAGGACAATCGTGTCCTCTGGATTCTTTGGCTCAATCAGATAGACGACTCTGCGCTGCTCGACCGTAATGCCAAGCTTTTTCGCCTGGTTGTAGATATCGACCAGAAGCAGGTTGTCCAGAATAAGGTTCTGGACAAAACGGTTGCGGTCAAGCCGTTCACTTCCGGATCTTAGAAGGCTTTCCAACTGGCAGACACTTAACCGTCCACTGATGTGTGGGTCAATCTCCTCGTAATGTTCGATGACGAAAATATAGGTCAGTTCGTCATCATCGTAAACCGGGAAAAGTCCATAACATTCATCCAGGTACTCTTCCGATACACCTGTGACTTCCAGATCCTGTAAAAATGAAAGTACCGCTTTTTTTACCGCGGGCTTCTCCTTTCCTACCGCTGCAAGCATCACTCCGTCTGTGTTCCAGATGGAACAGTTACACTCGATGATATCCCCTATTTCATTGATTGTTCTCTGTAAAATCTGGTTGGATAACAATCCGTTCACCTCTCCATTCTTTTCAATATATGACAAATGGGAGAATTGTGAAATTCCCCCATCTTCTTCTGACAATACAATCTGATATTATTTTAGCAAATGTTTCACACTTTAGCAAGCTAAAATATCAAACGTTCTACGTTTTGAAATTCTCTGCTCCTATTCATCGGCTTCGTCACCATGCCTGTCCAGCATGGCAGCGATGATCTCGAGGATCACTGCAAGACCGATCAGAGATGCGGCTGCAATCTTTCCGGCAGTTCCGGTTACTGTCTGTGCGATACCGCCGACAACCGGCACTGAAAGCTTTACTTTGCCGATGTAGTTGCTGTATGGGATCGGATTCATATCCTTCTCCTCGTTGGCATCCCCTTTGGTGATGAATTGTCCCATCGCCTGGCTGTTGGAAATCACACGGTGGGTGATGATCGAACCATCTGCATTGTTACTGTAAAATGCAATGACATCATCTTTGACGATCGTACCCGGTTCCTCGTACCTAACATAGACCAGGCTGCCTGTTGGGATCGCCGGTTTCATACTTCCACTGATTACAGTGTACATCTGAAAACCAAAGGCTTTCGGAATGGTCAGCGGAATACAGGCAAGTATCAGTAATGTCAGTAAAACAGTGCCCAGTGCACTGCAAACTGCAGCCACTGGGCTTTTCTTTTTCTTCGTTCTCTTCAAAAAAGACTTCTCCTTTAGTGCCGCGTTTTCTTTATTTTGCGCGTTTCTTTAAGAATACGATCAGTCCTGTGAGAGCTGCTACTGCAACAACGATGATTCCGACGCCTGCTGCGATCGGAGTTTTGCTCGTCTTGTCTTTCGCATCGATATTTCCTTTTGGAGTGTCTTCATCATCCAGATCTACCAGAGACTTTGGGGTCTGTTCATCCGGTGCGGTGGTTGTATCGTCTGTCGTATCCTGAGAATTGTCTGCATTCGTTGTATCACCGGCAGTACCGTCTGTTGTAGTATCACCCGCTGTAGTGCCACCTGCTGTACCAGCAGTAGTACCTGTTCCGGTACCGGCGGCTGCACCTGTCGTACCGGCAGCTCCGGTTGTGCCAGCTGCACCGGCAGGAGTTGCGGTTCCGGGAACGGTCGTTGTGACAGTCGTTGTTGTCTCAACGATACGGTCTGTAGCTCCCGGTGTGTAGGTAAACGTAAATACATTCTCAGATTCATTATCACTCAAAGTCTTCGTAAGTGCAAGGGCATCCGGAATATAATTTTCAATATAACGGTAAGCAACTACCGGTTTGTCACCGACATTGCCGTAGAAAGTCTGGCTCTCTGCCAGTGAATTGCCGGATGCATCCTGATAATTTACGGTATAGGCAACCATGTTGCCTTTGATTCCGTAAGCGACTACGTAGTCGGCATCTTTATCAACGGTAAAGGAAGGAGCTGCAAGTACTTCGTCATTGTCACGTCCGCTGAGGCGGATTCCTTTGACATAATACTTGTCGTCTGTTACATGGATGTCATTCAGATTGAAAGTAACGGTAGAACCGGAAGCAATGTCTGCCTGCTCGATCTTGTTCTGTCCGTTAATTGTTCCTTTGTTACCTGCGGATAATGTTACCTTGTAGGTATACGGTGTAGTATCATCTGCCATAACGCTCATTGTGGATGCACCGAGTGTCATGGATACAGTCAGAAGAGAAACCAGTAATCTTTTCCATTTTTTCATCTGCTTACTCTCCTTTCTGTCTGCGTTTTTTTGTGTTCTTATTGAGTGTGTAGATACCATATGCAAGAAGGATCAGTCCACTGATCAGTGCAAGTACACAGAAGAGAAGAACTCTTGCGGTATCACCGGTCTTAACGGTATTGGTTGTTTTTATAATCTTATTTTTGGTGATGGTTTTGCCGGCTGAAACCTTTTCTACTGCAAAGTTCATGCGGAGCTTTGCGAGTGTGAGCTGATAACCGTTGCCCTGTGTCTCACCTTCAACACCGACGGTAAGGTGTACCGTTCCGGTATTATTGGAAGCAAGTCTTCCGAGGTAGAAATATTCTTGGGTTGAGTTATCGATCTGCTTCAGACCTTCTCCTGCTTTGGAAGCACCTTCTCCTCCGACAGTTGAGCTGTCATAGAGTACCTTTTCAGCATTGTCACTTCCAACATAGGTCAGCTTGTATTCGTAAGCACCACCTTCTGCGGAAGACTGTGCATCCTCAAGCGTCTGGATCACTTCGTTGGTCATGTACCAGTCGGTATTAGTACTGTCGGAGTTCTTAAGCTGAACCTTGAACTCAATGCTGTCGCCCGGCTGGATATTTGCCAGTTCGTCAGTCACATCGGAGCTTTTAAAATTACTTTCCATCTTGCCGCCGGTGAAATTAACCTGCCATCCGTCGGCTCCCTGATAATCCTTTGCAAATGCAGTTGTGTGTACCCCTGCTGCCATTATCACTGTCATGGCGAGGCACAAAATTTTCTTTTTCATACTCTGTACCTCCCTACTGTAAGCTCATTGTTGTTTCGTCGTCTGATACATTCACGTCCACGCCCCAGGCACTCTTGATCGCGTCCTTTGCGTTGTGTGTCTGAACTGCATCCACTTCCGCGTCAATGTGGAAAGTATAGCCATCATACTTGTAAGTGTAAGTGATGGAACGTCCGTCCTCAGATACATGCTTTGTTACATCTGATGCAATCGAAGGATTGATTCGGATCGTGTCGGATAATGCCGGTGTGGTATCTCCGGCTGTAACCGCATTGGAGTAATAAAGAACGGTACGCTCTGTGGTGGACTGATCTGCTGCAATCTGCCATCCATTGTCTGTCAGAAAATTCAGCTCAATCAGATCAGGTGAAAGTTCGGTATTTTTCTTACCTTCTTTGTCCTGCCAGCTCTTTGTGATGATCACACGCACGAAGGTGTCGATATTACCACTGTTCTGAACGGAGATGGCTTCTTCATATTTTTTGCCAGGGGTAAATGTATCATCTTTTTCGAGAAGGTTTGTCAAAAGTTCACCCTCTGAGGTTCCTTTCCATTCGTCGTTTGATACGTAGTCCCGGCTGCTGACTACTTTGTCATTTTCCAGAAGAGATACGCCGATGCTCTGCATGTTCATCTGTGCGGAATAATTCTCACTGTAGTAAGTAAGAGCGGCTCTGGTACTTCCGACAGTACTTCCAACCAGCAGGAGTGCTGCGGCTGTCAGGATCAGGGCAGGTTTCTTTGGAAATGATTGTTTTTTCTTTTTCATTTTCACTACCTCCTACTCTGCTGTCTGTGCGCTGTCGCTTGTGATTACGTGGTTCCAGTCGGCGTATGGGGTTCCGTCTTCCTGATAGAGAACCGGTGTACATTCTTCGATAACTACGATGTTGAATTCTTCCGGTTTCTCATCGCCTGATGGAAATTTGTAAGTGATATTGAGTTCATGGCTTGTGGTTTCGCCTGCCGGAAGTACTTCATCGTAATACCAGTAGCCGTCACCACCATCTGTCCATCCACCGTCCGGTGCGTTGTATGTAAGTTCTACAGGGGCAAATGCTTTGACTCTTACGAAGCAGTCATAATCACCGGTATTGGTAATGGTAATGTGTTTTCCATTTTCATCGACTTCTTCGTTTGGGATGGTTTCTGTAAATCCCATATTCATTGTTACACCGCCGCCGGCTGTCGAATAGGTTGTAAAATACGCCATTGCGCTTCCAACTGCCAGGGTTCCGGTAAGAGCAAGTGTTGCTGCTGCCATGATAAGTGGTTTCTTATGTAACTTTCTCATTCCGATTCCCCCTTTCTATTTCTCTGAACCGTTTCCAGTGTACTGATACTGGTCATTTTCATCCAGTTTGAAATTATTTCTTACTCCGTATCCACCATTGATACGTCCGTCGTGTTCGTTGGTAAATGAAACCTCTGCTGTCTCTCCTGCTACTCCTGCTTCTTTTTCATCGTTTGCGATGATCGTTACAGTCTGGTTATCCGGAGAAGTGAGCTTGTAGCTTGCACCGCTGTAGATCTCTTTCACAACCACGGTAGATCCGGCAGGAATCTTCTTGATCGTTACGGAATCTTTACCAGCGGCATCGAAGGTAATCTCTTCGATTCTGGTTTCTGTCTTATGATCCGGTGTGGTGATATCAATCTGGAATACGAAGGTTGCCTTGTCACCAAGAGCGGCATTGTGGCTGACCAGCTCTTTGTTGATCACCAGATCGCCGTATCTTGTATGCTGTTCCGGCTTCAGGCCAACTGCATTGTCACCGGTCAGATTGTAGATCCAGTCATCATTATTGGTGGTGTAATAATTGTTGGTCGGAAGAGATACCAGGTAAGGTGTAAAGGTATAAGTATAATTTGCTGTGATTACCTTTTTGGTATCCACAAGATAAAGTCCTGTTTCAAGATTATCTGCTGTTCCGGCACCATTTTCAAGGGTAATACTTTTCGTTGGTGCAGTATCCTCTTTCAGCATTTTCTGGGCTTCCTTTGCACGTTCAGCCCATGTAGCTGCTGAGGCATCCAGATCATCAGCACTTACGGAAGAAAGATCCAGTTTTTTGAAAGCGCCGATTGCGGTATAATTACCGGATTCATCGATGGAAGCCACTTTATAGAGATCTACTTTAATCTCTGTGGTTTTCAGTTCGTCATTGTTCCCCCCGACGGAGAATTCAAGCGAACAGTCTGTTTTGTCTGTCTCAACTGCATTCGCTGCTCTTGCACCAGGCAGAGCGAGAAGCGGAAATGTAAGAGCGAGAGCTAAGAGAAAGGTACTTCCCTGTTTTAATCGTTTATTCATCATCGCCTCATGTCCTCCTTAAGAAATCTTGGTTATTCTTTGCGTCCTTTTCTCTTGAAAATAAATCGCAAGAGAATGATCACAAGAATCGTGATTGAAAGTCCTAAAACTAAGTAAAGCATATAATAATTCTGAATGGCTTTTACCATAGAATCGGATACTGATTCTGTCGCATCTTCTTCGCCGTTATAAGGAACTCTGGTTCCTCTTACGAGAAGGCGGTGAGAGTTGACTCCGTATGGAGTACAGGTAAATAAAGTAACCTGGTCTTTTCCCTCTTCAATCTGGAGCGCTTTTTCCAGAGTTTCATGATCATCTTTGTCTACCATTGGGAGAATCTGATCTACCTTGTAGGCAAGGACTTCATCCAGTACATGGATGTAAAATTTATCGCCTGCTTTGAGCTGATCGATATCGGTAAAAAGTTTGGCACTTGGAAGTCCCCGGTGTGCTGCAAGAATACTGTGTGTACTTTCCCCTCCGATTGGAAGTTTTGAGCCATTTAAATGTCCGACTCCGGTTTGAAGATCTTTGTCTGAAGTACCATGGTAGATGGCAAGTTTGATATTGATCTTTGGAATGGAAAGGTATCCCATGACACCGTCATCTGCGACATTTAATACTTTCCAGTATTCTGTATTTTTCAGGTTGCCATCATCTTCGCCAAATACATCTCCGTAAAGATTGTTCTGCGGGATGGTATTATTGAAAGTTCTTGCCTTTTCCCATTCGGATGTGAAATCTTCCGGTTCCAGGTTCTGAACTTTATCTTCATAACTGCTGATCAGCTGATTCTGTCTGTAAGTGTTCCACTGGTTGGATACCGTTGGATAGATCAGAATGCCAAATCCTATTAAGAATAACAGACCGAAAAGGAAAGTTGAGATTTTTCTTTTCATAGGCGTATTCCCTTTCTCGTTCTTGTTCTCTTTTTAAACGTTCTCTTCTTTCTTCTGCTGAAGTTTCTTCTCTTTTAAGTATAACACAAGAATGAAGATTGCGGTAATTGTAAGACCAATAATTACCCAGAGAAGATAGTTTGTATGAAGACTGATTCCACTGAGTGGTGTCTTCTCATCGGCAACTTCCTGTTCCACATAAGGTACTCTGTGACCACGGACCAGAAGCCGCTCGGTATTGACTCCGTAAGGGGTGCATGTCAGAAGTGTTACAAGATCTTGACCGTCCTCTACTGCAAGGGAGGAAGTTTCTTCCGGTTTTACTACGGAGATCTTGTCGACCTCATAACATAAGGTTTCATTTAACACATGGATCAGAAAATGATCGCCTTTTTTCAGCTGATCCAGATCGGTGAAAAGAGATGCGCTCGGAAGTCCCCGGTGTGCGGAAATGACGGCGTGTGTACTTTCACCGCCGACTGGAAGTGAACTTCCTTCCAGATGTCCGGCTGCCTGTTTGAGAACTTCTTCGTCGGTTGTGTGATAGATTGGAAGTTTGATATTGATCTTTGGGATTTCTACGATTCCCATCACCTCGTCACCGGCAATATTCAGGGCATCCATATAAGTTTTATCTTCTTCAATGGCCTGGGCAACTGCAAATGAATCAGGAAGGATACTTGGAAGCAGTGCTTCGTTGTAGGCTTTTGCTTTCTGTAGTTCTGCGTCATAATCGATTTCATGCGCTGCATCTTTGTCGGATACAGACTGTTCATAACTGCTGATCAACTGTTTCTGTCTGTGGTTGTTCCACTGGTTTGCCACGAATGGATACAGCAGTAAGGACAAACCGGCTAAAAATATGATTCCGATAATAAGCTTATTCAGTTTACTTTTCATCCGAACTCTCCTTGCTGTTGTATTATTTTTTAGGAATCCGGGGCCTTATGCCCCGGATTCGGTATCTGATTATAAATAATTATTGCAATTATTTGTTGTCTGATTTCTTGCGGCTTGCGAAGAACAGACCAGCTGCTGCGATCATGATAGCGCATCCAGCGATTGTGAAGATTGTTGTACCGATGCCACCAGTTTCTGGTAAAGAAGAAAGCTTGCTGTCGAGCATTTTAATATTTGTAGGATTCTGTGCTACAACGCCAGTAACAACTTCATTTTCTGTGGTTGTGATCATTGTGAACGGTACATCATCGGTATTGATAGAATATCCGTCTGGAGCAACAACTTCTTTGAAGTAGTAAGTTCCGACTGTGAGACCTTTTACAGTAGCTGTTCCATCGGCTGCAGTAGTGATTGTTCTGGCTGCTTCTGGAACATTACCGTTTGCATTTTCTTCTGTCCAGGTCCCTGTAAACCAGCCATCTTCATCGATAGATGCATAGAATTTTTTGCCTTCTACAATCTTATAAACTGCAAACTGAGCACCTTTTAATTTGTGAGTTTCTTCTTTATCCCATTTGGTAATTGTTGCATTACCATTGTAGGTATGGGTTATTTTACCAGTTGAATCCTGTGATGAAGTTGCTTTGTTATCAACTACATTTGCTTTTCCAACTAAAGCTGTGTAAGTAAGAACAACTTCCTGACCGGCGTAAGTATTATTATCATCTACAAGAGCAAGTAAATTGAGATCGAAAGATGACTGTCCGTGTAATGTATCTGCCTGGATTAATAAGTCATTTTTATCGACACCATTTACTGTAAGGGTGTAAACTGGATCAACACCTTTAACAGCATCACCTGTGAGGTAGAATGTTGCATTTGTTAATTTATCAGAAATTGTAAATGCAGTTACTTTTTTTGTTCCGTTTGCATCTGTTGACTGGTAAGGAACAACTGTTTTTACTGTGTATGTAACTAATTCTCCAACTTCTGCAGTAGCTTTGTCTACGTCTTTGTCTACTTTATAGGTTTCTGCTTTAGCAACTACTTTTGCATCTAATGGTGCGATTAACTGATCATTATCATATTTGTATGTTTTTGCAACCATTGTGCTGTAAGTTGTTTTATTTGTAGAATCTTTTACAAGTACTAAGTAAGCACCTGCCTGTAAACCTTCGAAAGTAACGGATCCAGTCTGTGAAGAATCACTTGCTGAAGGCGTTGTAGCCAGGGCTTTGGTTTTCAAAGCATCTAAAATGGTAGGTGTGTTTAAGTTGTCTGGCGTAACATTTGTGCCATCCGTCCAGGATGCTGCTACCCAGCCATTATCATTGTCGTCTAATCTGTAAATTTCATAAATGTTTACTTCCTGGGTTGCGTTTGTTGCCAGACCTTTTACAGTCAGTTTTGCACCATCTTTAGCTGCAAATGATGTCATACTCATTCCGAATACCATTGCAAGTGTCAATAACATTGCAAATAATTTTTTCATCTTCTTCATAGTGTTGTCTCCTTTTCTTTTTAGGGCTATGCCCAATTTATTGTCCCCTCATAAGGGAGAATAACGTTGTTGGTGGCTCGGGAGCCACTGAGAAGCTAATTTCATAATGATTATCTTTTCAGCACCTCCCTGCATTTGGTTTTATATAAGATCCAGGCGGCTGCGAACATCAGCAGGACTCCGCCGATCATATACAGGTAGATTCCATTGCCTCCGGCTGATGGGAGGTCATAAACTGGAGTGTTTTTAAACTGGTAAAGAGTAATTGTCTTTTTACCATCTGCGGATGTCTGAGTCAGAGTTGAGAGTGTTTTTCCAGAGGAAGATGTTATCATTTTCAGAGATCCGTTTCTCTTGATTTCAACAGTCCAGATTTCGTTGCTTCTGGCATATCCGGCTGGAGCTTTGGTTTCTGTCAGGGTATAAGTGCCAGGATTCATTTTGCCAGTTAAAGGAACATTGGTAGTTTCATCCGTATAGGATGTATACCAGTTCACATATCCTGTATTGCTTGATACACCGATATATGTAGTGTCTGAATTTTTAAGTTCAAACTGCGCACCGGAAAGTACCAAATTACTATCTGATGAGCTGACTTTCTGAATACCCCAGTCACTTATAACTGTTTCATTGGTGTAAGTTACAACACCCAACTGACCAGCACCATTGCTGTTGTCGTGTTTGTAGGTGTATGCTGTATTATCTTTTACGATAACATTGGCATCAGCTGCCGTTTTGTTATAACCCATTCCAAAAGTTGCTTTTTCATCAGTGATGGTTAGATTGTTACTCCAACAGTTGGTTTGGCTGTCAATTACAACACTTTCGACTACGTAATCTGTTTGGTCATGTTCGGATACTTCATAACTTCCACGAGGCAATTCTTTGATGGATACATTACCGGTCAGAGTATTGTTACTGCTTACTACGGTTATAGTTACAGTGGAACTGGCTGTTCCATTAGTAATTTCCTCTTCTGTTGCCGGACGGTAGTAGTTCTTCGTTTTATCCAATACGACTGAATACGGAGTTTCATCTTTTGTTATCATAAAAGTGAATTGATCACCGTCTTTTGCATTACTTCCAGCTGCCAGATTTTTGATGATCTGGATTTCACCATTGATAACATTTACGGTATAAGTTCCGTACTTCTTGTTGGAATCATTCTTATTCACTGCAACGGTAGTTTGTTCTGTGCCACCAGAAATATAAGTGATTCCGTCTTTTGTAGTATTCGCATTGCTCACATCGGTTGGATTCGATGTTTTGTAAGTAACTTTCAGATAATATGCTGTAGTGGTGTCTGGTGTAATGGCTGCCATTTCAGCGGTGGTGATCGGAATTGTGCATTTTGGATCGCTGTACCATTCTACAGAAAGCTTTTTGAAATCGTCTTCATTTACAGTACCTTCTGTGTAAGAAGTTGTATCTGATTTATTAAAAAGCTGATTAAGAATATCTTCATCTGTAGGTATGTGATCACCCTTGTAAATGGTTACGCTGTTATCGTTTACTTTTAACTGAGATTTTACGTTAACGGTTGGCTGTGGGAATGGTGTTGTATTACCATCGTAAGATACACCTGAACCTGAACCGTTTGTTGTTACGTTGTTATCACCGATATAACTGTCTTTTGCCTTTACTGTGAAAGTTGTTGACCAGCCAGCTATAGTAGTTCCATCTGCGTCTTTGGAAGCATGGTTGACTGTCTGGTTCTTCCAGATGATAAGCCACATGTCTGTAGTGTTTTCACCTTGACCAGGGGCTGTTATTTCAACATCATTTTTATAAAGGGCTTTTAAAGAATCAATTGTTGACTGCGGTAACTCAAATCTGGAATCAATGTAGTCTGTAACAGTAACACCGGTTGCGTTGATGTCTTTTTCATTTGGGTTGGTCGTGTAACGGAGAATCTGATCAAAAATACTTGAAAGGCTTGCTGCATTGTCAGCCATGTATGCCATACCGTCATCAGCATATTCAGTCAGTTTTGTTCTTGCCTTTTTTAGACCTTCGTTAGATGAATCTAAACCAACACCGATAGTAATTAGTTTGGCACCAGTTGTTTTTATTTTTGCTACAGATGAATTAACATCATCGTAAGTGATACCGTTTGGACAACCATCAGTTAAAAGTACAACATAACGTGTTAAATTCTGTTCATTCTTATCTTCATTAAGAATGTCGAAAGCGTTATCTAAGCCTTCATTTTGATGGGTACCACCACTTGTTGTTAATGAATTGATTGTGCTGTTAATATAACTAAGTTCTGTTCCGACTGATTTGAATTTAAATTTTGTTTTTGCCTCTTTATTAAAAGTTACAAGTGCAAGTTTACTATCAGCGGATTTTTCAGCTAATTTAGTAGTAAATTCTGTTGCTGCCTGTTTTAAATAATAAAATCTGTCATGAGAATCAGAAGTTGTGTAGTATTGGCGATCAACATCTGATAATTCTGATCCCAGACCTTCGTAGCTGTCATCAATAGAGTACCATTTTCCATTTTGGTATGTTACACGATACATAGTAGCCTTATCATCAGAGTCCATATAATAGTAAACCTGATTCGTGTCAAGTTTTGCTTTCTTACCATATACGGATGGTGTTAATGAACTTCTGAAAAGCATGGAACCGGAAGTATCGAACACGAATACAATTTCAATTGGTTTAGCTACAGCTACAGATGAAATTTCTTTCAAGGTAGAAGTTGCGTTTAATGTAATATTGTAAGTTCTGTCATCCCAGTTATTTACTTTTGCGGTTTTACCGGTTTTGATACCACCTTCAATTACTTTAACGTCAACCTGAACAACTGGTTTCTGATAATCTTCTGTTGCCGGAACACCAGTTTTGGTATTCGTGTAAGTTACTGAAGAGTTATGGTCGGCATTGTTATTGGATGGGAAACCTGCAAGGTTTGAAGAAGTATCATTTTCAGTTCCCATCGTGCCATAGCATCCATTTGAAGAAGCGTCTGTGTTAGCATCACCTTTACTTTCACCATATCCGCCTTTATTGTCTTTATATGCTTTTTCAGCGGCTGTGTTCGGAGTTACATTGGTAATGGTAATGTAATAATAGATGTCATCTTCAAGTTCATAATTTGCGCCAAGATTCCAGATTACCTGTTTGTTTGTTGCATTATATTTTACTGTTCCAAGAGACTTATTATTTACAGTAACATTCTTTCCGGCATCACTGAGAAGAGAGGAATCTGTCAGTGAAATTTCTACTACAGAACCCTGATCGGTATAGGTGTCTGTACCGTTTTCGGTTGTTTTCTTTGCCATCCGGATCTGCAGTTTACTGTCAGTTGTTGTATCAACATATTCGCTTAATGTGTCCTTAATGGTAACATCTTTGCAGGCAAATTTCTGAATGTCTGCTGCAATCTGATTGAACTTTTCAGGCAATTTGGTAGGGTCTGTGATATTAACTGCTTTATCTCTTTCGGCAGCACCTGTAGCTGCGTCGGTAATGCCTTGTAAAAGTTTTAGTGGAGTGTTTGGAACTTGGTCATAAGGTGAGTGTCGAAAATTTGAGCCTGAAGATAGACTTAATCCAATAGCCATAAATCTGTTACAAGTTATTTGAGCGACTGCTGTGGTTGCCTGAGTGTATTTGGCATTATTGGTTTCGGATCCGTGTTTATCCGTTGTAGTTTGATTATCATTTGTAGCAGCTTGACCCGGTGTTAAATTTCGTCTTGTCGGAACACCGTCTGTAAGAAAGATGACAATTGTCTCGGCACCATTTCTCATTCCTGTAAGAGCCTGAGCTGCTTTGAGAAAAGCATCTTCATAGTTGGTTCCATTAGCAGCGTTGAGTTGTGATACAGCCGCTTTCATTTGTGTTCCGGTTACCCAATTTTTAGTGTCTATCGTTCCAATTCTGGAGAATGAAACTAATTTGTAACGGGCATCAATTGTAGATGTTGGAGCATCTAAAGAGTTACATAAATTGTTAACGGCAAGCTTAGCATTCCTCATTCGGTCTTCATCGTCCATACTGCCAGATCGGTCTACAATTAGTAAAATATCCAATTTCTTTTTAGATGTTTTGGTACCTTTCTTGCTGGAAACATTTAATGTTACATCGTATTTGTTGTCATCTTTTTTCTTGATATACTTCTCATGACTGAGTTGCATATCAGTTTCTGTAGGTGTGTTTCCACTGTCACCGCCAGAAGAGGTGTTTTGTCTATAAATAAGATAAATATTAGCTGAACCAGATTTGTTTAAGGTTTTAATTGTAGTATTGTCATTTTTTAAAGTTAATTGATACTCATTTTTTGAATAATTGTAAGAACCTTCTGCGGATGTAACAATATCTCCGTTTATAGAACCCAATTTTGCATTTATATAACTATATCCAGTAATTGAAGTACTATATGATGTAGAAAAATCTATGGTTTCATTATAGTAAACCTTTTGATCAGCATATGTTGCTTGAAGTTCATTTCCAGTTTCATCTACGAAATGTAAAGTTAATTTTAAGTCACCAGAATTGCTGTTATATTTTTTCCAGGTAATTGTAAATGTAGAAAAGCTATTAGCTACAAATTCAATCTTTTCAACTTTCTTATCATCATTTGTTTCAAGATTTTCAAGTGAACCATTCTGAACAGTTGCATCTGACAAATCGGCAACTTCTTTAACCTCACCCTGTTCGTCTTCTTCCAGATGCATAACCGTTACATCCAGTTCCTGTTCATCCTTTTTCGCATCTTGAACTTTCTTTGCTTCTTCCGGAATCTCAGCTTTTTTATATTCCATGGAAACTTTTACATCTCCGTTTGGTTCAAGCTTGTTTCCGTCAGCGTCCACGAAAGTGATATCATAAGCAAGGAATCCTGCGATATCATAAGGTTCGTCCTTTGCTTTTTCCTGAAGTTTTTTCTCTGTATGATCATACTGATCATTCATTGCTTTTACTTCTTCTTTTTCTTTATCATTCATGGAATCGGTGATTTCTTTTTTGATGATTGGTGTAACGGAAAGGGATGCACCATCCGGAATATTTCCGGCATCGACTGCATCAACTGTTACCTTTACGTTATCATCTTCATATGTAAGCTGAAGAATTGGAGGGGTTTCATTTACTGCCGGTTCCTCGGCTTTTACCTCTTCATTTTCAACTGGAGATGCATCTTCTACAAATGGTTCAGCAGGAGTCTCAACAACTGGAGTTTCCTCCGGAGTCTGAACTTCTTCCTGTACTGGTTCTTCAACCGGTTGTTCTGCTACAGGTTGTTGTTCTTCCGGCGAGGCATCCAAAGATTCAGCCATCGGTTCGTCTGCTATGGCTTCTTCTGTTGCCGGATCAGCCATTGTCTCGATCTGATTCTGGCTGTCTGTATCCTGCAGTTCATCAGCAAATGCTGAGATTGTACTGCTAAGCACTAATACCATGCAAAGCATGAATGCTATTAAACGTTTTTTTGTTTTACTTTTCATGGCGTCCTCCTTTTATTCCTCAATTCTGATTTCGTAATTGTTATCAAGTGCTCCATCTATCAGTTTCAATAGCTCAAGGGCACTGCGGAAATGCTGCTCACGCTGCTCTTCCACCCAGGTAACGCTGCCCTGCCAGGTACCGTTCTGCTGATCCATGATTTTTATTAAAAAAGTTCCTGTATTTTTCTGCTTTTTATTCATGTCAGTTACCATCTGCCCTTTCCTATTTTTAGAATTCTTTTTCTTATATGTGTATTGTATCTGACAAAGCATTACGTGAATCATTACGAACAGGGAAATATATTAATTTTTTGAAATTGTGGCAAAAATGAGTAATGTTTTTGTAATATTGTAATTGATAGAACAAAATGTACTATTTGTGTCTGAATCTACTATATGTATCAGTGCAGCAGAATAGACTTGAATTTGGAAAATAATAGAATAAATATAGGATAATAAAAATCCCGTGTCTGATATTGGAAAAGATGCATTATCACATCTATTCCTGTGATCAGACACGGGATTCTTGGTGTTTAATTTTATTTAATGTTTAATTCTTTTAATAATTGTTTCTGATATTCAATATCTTTGATAGCGCGTTCGAGATCGTTATACCAATACATTGCTAAGTATTTTAAGCAATTCAAGTACACTTAAAAAGTGATAAGTAATATTGCCTTCGATCCAATTAACGATACCTTGCCAGGATGAATTCTGGCGGTATTGAACGTTAAGGAAAAACGTTCCTTTTTCTCCACGATTTTCGGCGACTTTCTCCGGTGAAAGTACTTTTGTCAGTTCAATGGATTCGGAAGTCTGATTTAAAATAAAAGTACGTGCATTGGTTGAGGCCTGTGGAAATTGTAACTTATTGAAGAAATCATCAGATATCTCAAGTAATTGGAGAATGTTTGCAAATCTCCGGGGTTCCTTACTATAGCAATGATAGATCCGACCGGATAATTCTCCATCATTAATACTGTCAATACATATGTTAATAAAGTTGGGTGTGTACCAACTGATATGATAACTCTGTTCCATATATTATCCTCATTTCTGCCCACTGCGAAGATAAAATAATTGCAGTTTACCAGGTTTTATTTTCAGTATTAAACTGAATCGGTGAATCTTTTTGTTCTACCTCGGCTACAGATGATACGAAGTAGTCCAGATACTGCTTCCAGCTTTTGTGTTCTCTGGCAAAATATTTCTGGATTCGTTCAAAGATCATACTGCAGTTTTCTTTATTTGTACCAACAAGAAGTATCAAAAACTGTGATGGACTGTATTTGGTAAAGGAGTCACCCTTACGCAGGCACTGCTGGATTGTATTATGAAGTTCCTGAGAAAGGATCTCCAGTTTTTCCGGTTTATCCATCGGCATGCCTTTTCCGTTCGTGATACTACATAACATTAAATATACGGACTGTCCGTTTCGCTCGATGATTCTGGAGACAAGACGGTAGCTGTCCCGGAAACTCGGAAGACTGCAATAATAAGCTCCACCGCGGACATTGTCTTCTTTCAGGCGCTGCTTGATATCACCGAGTTCCTGTGGTGTGTAGTTTAACCGGCTGCTCATCTGTTCAAACTGCTGCATCATGCGTTCAGAAGGACGGATTCCAAGTTCTTCGAAGAAGAGCTTGGCAGTATTTTCATATTCCTGAAGAGCATCTTTGTAACGGTTCAGTGCCATGTAACAATCGATCCGGACTGCCTGCCATTCGTCAAATGGATACATCTTGCAGGCTGGTTCACAGAATCGGAGTGTCTCTTCATAATCACCGCGTTCGATAAGCAGTTCACAGAGTTCCCGAAGTGCTTCAGAATAAAGATTTTTATACAGGACACTCTCAATGAGAATCCACTCATCTCCGGAAAGCTCTGGGAGAAATTCGCCACGGTACAGCAGACACATCTGCTTTAAAAGTGACAGTTTTTCTTCCTTATCGGTACACGATTGTACCTTTTTGTTGAGTTCGGTAAAGTAATGTGCATCTACTTCTGTAGGCATCGGTCCATCCCAGCGGTAAATCCCTTTTTTGATATTGATATAATCATGTGCTGGAAGTCCGGCATCTACGATAATCTTCTTAAGCCGGTGTGCGGTTACACGAAGGTTGTTGGCAGAGTCGGCAAGATCTTCTCTTCCGTACAATTCATCGAGAAGCTTGTCTCGGGCAATACCTGTATCACCGTGATAGAGTAATATCTGCAATAATTTCATTGCTTTTGTCGTAGTGTTGCGTCCGAATGATACGGGGATTTCTCCGTAAGTTGCTGAGAATCCACCAAATAAACGAACCTTTAAGAAAGGTAAATGATCACTCATAAATTAACCCCCCGTTTTCACAAATTGTGATGTTCTATAGCTATTTTTTATTGTAAATGGGTTTGTTTTCTTTGTCAAATAAATTAAAGAGTTTTGTGATAAATAACTTCTTTTAACGTTTTTGGTATGATATAATTTCTTTAATTAGTAAAGGATATTTGAATTGAGAAAGGAGGAGTTCTGTGCAATACGCAGGTTTTCATAAGCAAAAACTGTATATGCGAAGTATTTTTCCTTGTAAGTTATATAAGAGAAAGCTCCGGGGGAGTTTTCTTTTCTTTTTAAGTATCTTTTTGATTATCGGACTGGTTATGTCGGGGTGTGCTTCCAAGGCAGATGGAAAATCGTCTGAAAAGAAGGGGAATCCCAGAAATCCGACAGCTCAGGTGCTTCCGACGGAGGCATCCGGAGAAGTAACTTATGGAAATGATCTGGTGACCCTTGATGTATCGCATTCAGCGGACGGATATATCATGGTCTGTTACAATGGGGATAATGAAAAAGTAAAACTTCAGATCACGTCTCCGGATGGCACAGAGTATACTTATCCGGTTACTATTCTTGATGATTACGCGGTCTATCCACTTCCGGGTGAAAACGGTTCGTACAAGGTGACGCTTTTGGAGAGCGTGTCGGTAGATGACAATCTGTATGCGGTAAGTTTTACGCAGGATCTGGATGTACAGATCGCAGATGAATTTGCTCCGTTTCTGCACCCGAATTATTATGTGAATTTCACAGCGGATTCGGAATGTGTAAAAAAAGGAGAAAGCCTTGCAAAGAAGGAATGTTATTCGGATCTGGATGTGGTGACGCAGATTTATAATTACGTGATCGGAAATATTTCTTATGATGAAAAAAAGGCAGAGGATGTTCCGTATGGGTACACGCCTGATCCGGATGAAACGTTGGATACCGGTAAGGGAATCTGTTTTGATTATGCGGCACTGATGTCAGCGATGCTGCGGTCGCAGAGGATTCCGACGAAACTGGAAGTGGGATATTCCGGGGAAGTGTATCACGCATGGATCAGCTGTTACGTGGATGAGATTGGCTGGGTGGATGATATTATTCAATTTGATGGAAAAAACTGGTCAATCATGGATCCGACGCTTGCGGCAAATAACAGTGCTTCGGATGTAAAAAAATATGTGGGAAATGGAAAAAATTATGTCACAAAGTATACCTATTAGGTAATGGTCAGTATGATAAAAATAATAAAGGGATGAAAAAGGAGGAAGGCAGCTATGGAAAAGAAGATACAGCAAGGTCGGCTCACAAATCTGGAAATTGCTTCTTTTTGCAGTGAGATGGCGATGATCCTGAAGTCCGGGATCTCTTCTCTGGAAGGCGTTGATCTCCTTCGGGAGGACGCGCAGACACAGGCAGAACAAGAACTTCTGGAACAGATTTATAAGTCAGTTATGAGAGAAGGCAGGCTGGACCTTGCGATTGAAGAGACAAAAGTATTTCCAGAATATATGGTTCGGATGACGCAGATCGGAGAAGAGACGGGAACACTGGATGAGGTTATGGAATCACTGGCTGCGCATTATGACCGGGAAGAAGCAATCAGGCGCAGCATTCGCAGCGCAGTCTCCTACCCTCTTCTGATGATTGGAATGATGCTGGTGATCATTATCATTCTGATCACGCAGGTTATGCCGGTGTTTAATCAGGTTTTTCATCAGCTTGGCCAGGAAATGACCGGATTTTCAAAAGGGATTCTGATGGCAGGAAATGTACTTTCCAGATATGCAGCTTTTTTTGTCGGACTTCTGGCGGTAATTGTCTGTGCAGGCGTTTATTTTACAAAGACAGAGAGCGGCAGGCGGAAAATGTATCACATTGGATCAAAATTTACATTTTCAAGAGAACTGAAGGATAAGATGTCGGCATGCCGGTTTGCAGGAGGAATGTCGCTGGCACTGAAAAGTGGGCTGACACCGGAACAGAGCATGGAATTTTCGGGGAATCTGATCGAGGATGATGAATTTCGGAAAAGGGTTGCAGAATGTAAGGCAGATATGGAGAACGGAACAGATATTGCAGAGGCACTGATAAAAGGTGATGTTTTTACAGGTGTCTATGCGCGGATGGTTTCGATTGCCGGAAAAGCAGGGATGATGGATGAAGTGATGGGCGAAATTGCAGATCAGTGTGAGGAGGAAGTAGATGAAAATCTCTCTTCCATGATCGCTGTTCTGGAGCCGACACTGGTGATTATTCTGTCGGTAATCGTCGGTACGATTCTTCTGTCGGTTATGCTTCCGCTGCTTGGAATTATGTCAGGACTTTAGGAGGCGTATGCTATGAGGAGAAAAGAACGGGAACGGTTTTATCACGAAAAGCGTCCGCATCCGCTCCGGAATCTGTGTCTGTCACTGATACTTTTTATCTGTATCTGTGGTGTTTTCTTTGGGAGCTTGGGAAGCCTTTCGGCTACGACACGGCGTAAGCAGAAAGAGAGTCTGGAAAATGCACTCTGGCATGGTGTGACGCAGTATTATGCTTTGGAGGGACGTTATCCGGAGACTTTGAGTGATCTGACAGAATCTTGTGGGATCCAGTATGATGAAAATCAGTTCTTTATTGATTATCAGATTGCAGGTGCCAATATTCTTCCGGACATTACGGTGATCGAGCGATAGGAGGGAACGGGACATGAAGCGAAGAAGTGAAAAAAAACATGTGATTGATTTCCTCTTTCCTCTTGCGGTATTTTTTGTGCTGGCGGCATCATCGGTTGCACTGGTGGTTCTTGCTTCCGGGCTTTACAGCCGGCAGGTAAAAGAAGCTTCAGACTCATATTCCGGGCGGACAGCACTTGCGTATGTAACAGAAAAGATCCATCAAAATGATGAAAACGGTGCGGCTTTTGTGGAGCCTTTTGACGGGGAAAATGCACTGGTGATCCGGCAGGATTATGGAGAAAAAAAATATGTGACATATCTGTATTCCTATGAGGGTTATCTGAGAGAACTTTTTATCCAGGAAGGGGTTCAGGCAAAGGCATCTGACGGGCGTAAGATTCTGGAGACAGAAGCGTTTGAGGCGGAAGAAGTTTCGGATGGAATTTTCCATCTCTGCTGTGAAAATAAAGAAGGAAGAAAGACGGATACATTTGTCAGTGTGAAGAGCACTGCAAGATAGATGGGAGAAGATTTATGGAACGGACACCGGCAAAGCGTTCCAGCTTATTTTTACTGGAACTGATGATCGCAATTTTATTTTTCTGTCTGGCTTCGGCAGTATGCGTGCAGATTTTTGTCAAAGCACATACGATCAGCCGCGAGACGGAGGAACTGAATATGGCACTGGAAAAAGTTTCAGGATATACGGAGCTTTTTCTTGCAGATGCGCTGACTGAGGATCAGAAAATATATTATGATGAGGACTGGCAGGAATGCAAAGAGGATGCGGCTTCCTATATGATTGCAATCCAGGTGGAGCCGGATGGAAAACTTTTGCATGGAACATTTACCGCGCAGTATCTGTCTGGAAAAGAAATTTATTCTACAGAGACCGAACGGATGACAGGAACGGAAAGGGAGTGACAGGATGAAGAGAAAGAAACGGGCATCTTATCCGGGAATTCAGATTGGAACTTCTTATCTGCTTGTGATTTTTGTAATCCTGTGTCTGGTGACGTTTGCCACGCTCTCACTGTCCAGTGCGAAGCGGGATCAAACTTACAGTAGGCAGCTTGCAGATCGGGAAACGGCGTACTGCGAGGCAAATGCAAAGGCGGCACAGATCATGGCGCAGATTGATGATGCATTTGCAAAAGAGGATCCGGTATTTGCAATTCAGCAAATCGAGGGTGTGACAGCTCAGAGTGATGGAGAGGATCTGGAGATTTCCTATGCGGTTCCTGTTACAGAAAGTCAGAATCTGGAGGTTGAGATTCTGGCAGATCTGGAAGAAGGAACGCAGAAGATTGTAAAGTGGAAAGAATCAGCATCGACAAAGTGGGAAGAAAAGTCAACACTTCCGGTTCTTGGAAGTGACTGACAGGAAAGGAGGAGTTTTAGCTATGGGTATTATTGCGCTGCTTAAGCAGGCAGTTTCAGACCATGCATCAGATATATTTATTGTAGCCGGACTTCCGGTATCCTACCGGGCGAATGGGCGGATCGGTAAAGAACAGGAAGAAAGGCTGATGCCGCCACAGACAAAAGAATGTGTAGAGGAATTATATAAGCTTGCTGAGAACAGAGATATCAGGATCCTTGAAGAAAAGGGGGATGATGATTTCTCTTTTGCAGTTCCTGGATTATCCAGATTCCGTGTCAGTGCGTACAAACAGAGAGGGGCGCTCTCAGCAGTTATCCGTGTGATCACATTTGAACTGCCAGAACCGAATGAGATTGGAATCCCGGATTCGGTGATGAGTTTTTATAATCTGTCAAAAGGTCTGGTGCTTGTAACCGGTCCGGCGGGAAGTGGAAAATCTACTACGCTTGCCTGTCTGGTGGATAAGATCAACCATTCGATGGAGAAGCATATCATTACGCTGGAGGATCCGATCGAATATCTGCACCGGCATGATAAAAGTATTGTGAGTCAGAGGGAGATCAATGTGGATACGGAAAGTTATGTCAATGCGCTCCGTGCTTCGCTCAGGCAGAGCCCGGATGTAATTCTGCTTGGAGAGATGCGGGATTATGAGACGATTGATGTGGCAATGACCGCGGCGGAAACAGGACATCTGGTATTTTCCACACTGCATACGATCGGTGCAGCAAATACGATCGACCGGATTATTGATGTATTTCCGGCAAATCAGCAGCGACAGATAGCGGTCCAGTTATCGCTGGTACTGCAGGCAGTTATTTCACAGCAGCTTATCCCGGGAGTAGATGGAAAGCTGATTCCCGTATTTGAGATTATGACGATCACACCGGCAATCCGGAATATGATTCGTGACAATAAGGTTCCGCAGATTGACGGGATTGTATATTCGTCTAATAAAGAGGAAATGCATTCGATGGATTTTAGTCTTTTGAATCTGTATAAAGACGGAAGGATTACAGCAGAAACGGCACTTTCCTATGCATCCAACCCGGAAATGTTAAAGAAAAAAATGTAAGATTATATAATAAGAAGAGGCTGTGAAAACAGTCTCTTCTTATTATGTGATATGGGATAGCAAAAATAGAGATTATGGTACAGGCAGCTTTAAAATTTCCCTCGTAAAGTCAGCGCCAATGTGTAAGATAGATACGTTTATTTAAGCATATAAGCTTTCAACTGTCCTCGGCTGTCAATGTTCAATTTGTTGAATACAGAAGACAAGTGCTGTTTGACTGTTCGTACTGTCATTTGCATATATTCTGCAATTTCTCCGTTTGTCCATCCCCTGTTTGCCAGCATGGCAATTGTAAATTCTGTTGTAGTCAGGTTGTCAGCAATATCTTCTTTGGCAGCGGGATTATGAATACGTCGCCATCCATAACTGAAATGATAAGTAATTTTGATGATATTCTTGTAATCATCTGGATAATCGGTCTTCATGCAGGTTTCAATGAGACCTTGCAGTAGTCCGTGATGTTCGCCAATGCCTTCGATCAGGCCATCTGGTTTTGCAATTGTCCAGGCATCCATAAAATACTTTCTGGCAAGATCCTGTTTGCGCAGGTTCATTGCGTCCATGGCACCCATGAGATTGAGATAGATCATAGCAATAGGATAGCTCCGGGTGCTGAGCATCAGGCAGGTCTGGATGATTCCAAGAGATTTTTCGTATTCCTGCTTCAGATAAGCTTCGTGGGCCAGGACGTAACAACCCCACAGACGCATACCTGTCGGGAGTTCCGTAAGATAATCGGATAATGGCGGAATCTCTCCCACGGGCAGATGTAAGAGAGTCTGTGCCGCTACCGCTACGAAAATTCCCATTGCAGTTGTCCTGCGATCATTGTCAGATGCGAGAATCTGAGTTAAGTTTTCTTTCAGACTCTTCAGTCCGCCTTTTGCAGCGTTGATCCTGTTCAGAGACAGGTTGGCAAAGGTATGTATCAGACAGGCGGAAAGCCGTAGCATAGGATCCGGATGATTCAGATAAAGCTCAGTCAGATTGACTGCCTTATCGTGCTGACCGGTAAAATAATAATATTCGCAGTATGCCATCTCGCGCACATCATTTTCTTCAAGTTTTTCAATGATATTCAGGCACTCGCCTGGCTGAAAAGCTGTGCTCATGAGCAGCATTGGAATATGTTCCGGTTCTTTTTTCTTTTCTTCAAGTCCAAGCAGATAGTCCGCCGATACATGAAATTCTTTGGCTAATTTGATTAAAAGATCGCTGCTGATAGACTTGGTTTCTCCATTCAAGATCCGGCTGATCTGTGATGGAGCGACATTCAAACGCATTGCCAGTTCTTTTCTGGAAAGATTCTGAGCATCGCATAAGTACTGTATGCGTCTTCCTGGTGTATGATCTGTAGTTGTCATTTGCTCTCCTGTTCATCTCCTTTCAAATTCAACCGGTAAATGTTTTGCTTGTTTGAATACAGTTATTTTAGCATGAGTTTTCAATTCTGCCATCGTCCATTTCAGGAAAAATCCGGTTGCGTTTTTGCAATTTTTTTAAGAATTTTCGCAAATGGAAATTGCATATTTGCAAATTATGTTTTCATGAAGGATTGTCTGATGCAGATAGATTTTCCAGACGGAAACAATTCGTTTTTTAATATAATAAAAGACGGATAACCTGATTGTGAGGTCAAATTATCCGTCCGGTTGTTGTCGTAAAGTATTGTGCCAGTGATAAAGCTGTCTGTTGTACCGATCCTTTGTAAACGGTAGATGCAGCCTGTTCCGACATCTTTAAAGTTCTAGTCAAGTGCTGCAATTGCCTCGATCACGATATCGTACTGTTTTTTTACATCTGCGATCATATCGTCAAGGTTGTCGTATTCCTTATTGCGAAGCTTTTCAGTCAAAGCACTGCTGACGTTGTAAAGGGCAGTGAAACCAAGATTTATTGCAACACCTTTTAAAGTGTGCATTGCACGAAACGCAGTTTCATAATCTTTGTTTGCCCAGGATTCTTCGAATAAAGCCATGTTGTTGTCCTGTGGAAATTTGAGAACAAATTTGTGCACCATGTTTTCGTTCATGAATCGATGAAGAATTTCATTATAATCGCCACCAACTTTTACATAACATTCCTGAAGTGTCATAGTCCGTAATCCTTTCTAAAATGTTTTATCTTTGTAAAATCCATATATTTTTCCAAAATACATGTGATATAAAAAATCACATCAATTTAATTTTAGCATGACATGTTACACATTACAAGAAATTTTCGCTCATGAATGGTTACGTTAATGAAAAATATTTATTTTTCTGAAGAAAGTTTGTTGTTTAACTGGTTGTACCACTCTTCTGTCTGGGCTGCTTCGGTGCTGTTCAGGAAAATGGTTGTGTCCTTTGTGCGGATCTGCAAGACCGGAGACTGATTGATCCAGACGTACATCTGGCAGTGCCCTGTCTTACTGCCACGGTAATTGCCGAGAAGTTTGCTGTTATCCTCGGAGCCATCGGAACGGTAGAATTTCTCATTCGGAAGGGAATCCAGAAGGGTGACGGATTCCACATCGGAAAGATCAAAGGTTGCTGTCTTGTAGCCGGATGTGATGGAATATTTGGCAGCATTTTCCGTCAGGCGGATTGGTGTAAAATCAATCCGGATGCAGACGATACACATCCAGAGGAGAAGAAGCCCGGTGCCGACGAGCATTCCTCCGGTGACATATTTCGCAGAAGGGTGTCCGTAGTTCAGAGAATAATTCATGCTGTTCACACGGTCCTGTACAAAATACCGTTTGTCATTTGGATTGTTGTACCAGCCTTTTCGCCAGTAATAGTCGTCATCAATATAAAATGGTGTGCTGTCCTGGGCGAGGATCCGCTCTTTTTCTTTACGCAGCCAGAAAAACACGATAAATATGATGGCAGCCGGTATCAGTTCGAGGAAAATGTAGATTCCCATTCCAACTCCGCCAATCCAGTTGCTGGTTGAAATATCCCAGATGATCCCGAGATAGGCGCCGGTATTGCAAATGTTGGAGAGGAAAAGGAATACGGTGTATAAACGCTTTTCCAGTGCGTTGATCTGTAGGTTGATCTGTGAATTTTCACTGTAAATTTTGTTTGGCATATGGGCGAAGAAATAGCCGACACCCATGTAAGCTGTCGAAACAAGAATTGTGCAGAGGAACATGATTCTGCCATCACTTTCGTTCAGAAGATAAGTACGGATCTGCGGGAAAAACAGCGGGATCAGGATCACTGCGATCGGGATCAGATGAAGCTTTGCAGGCAGTATCTTTTTCGCAATTTGTGAGGAAGTGCGGGTATCCACTGCAGCAGACACATCTGCATTTGCTGAGCTGATCCATCCATTTTTCTGCTTAATGTCGTATACTTTCTGGTGATAATGATAGACACGGAGGATGGTAAGAAGGCAGAATTCTACGAACCACAGTGTCCATACGGTAATAAAAATAGAAAAGTAAGTAAAGCAAAGCAGGCATACCGCAATTCCTGCAAGCATGTTCCATAAATAAAACTGGCGGTTGCGCTTTTTATAAAGCTGGAGAAGCTCTTTTACGTCGGGATGTTCCATCTCAGATTTTGGGATATGGACTCCCATCAGCATTCCTTCCCGGTATTTTGCAATATTTCCATAGACTCCGGCAAAGATGCCGACCATGGAAATGTCTGTAATTAAAAATATAATCAGCATCATCATTTCGCTGTTACCTCCATTTCGTTAAATGCTCTCTGGCAGAGTTCAAGGAAGTCTGTCAGATTCATGCCGTGGAACTTTGCTTCTGCGCTTAAAAGTTCCAGTTCATCTGCCAGCTTTTCGTCAAAGCGGTTATCTTGTGGATCAGAAGAATTGGGGTAACAGATGGTCGTTCCCTTGCGCCGATCTGTCTCGAGAAAGCCTTCTGCCTTCAAAAGCTGGTAAGCTTTACTGACGGTCATTGTGTTGATTCCGAGATCAGTTGCCATCTGGCGGACGGTCGGAAGCGATTCCCCCGGCTCAAATTCCTCTCGCCCGATTCCCTTGACGATCTCGTTACGCAGCTGAAGGTAGATTGGGACTTCGGACTGCATGTTGATCTTGATAATCATATATCGACATCTCCTTTCTGTGAGATTTGATTGTATTATATCATGTGATACAAATAATACAATAGGAGGATGAAAAAAATCAGGAAAAATATATACGCGCTTTCAAGGTGCAAATAGATCTTAGAATTTGCTCCTATGAAAGCGCGTATGTCAGTTTCTTGATTTCGTGAACTAAGAAGGTTAAGATAACCGACTGTCTGTATGGGAATTAATAAAATTCTGCATATAGACACGGATTTCCTCCATCTGCTCTTTTGTAACCGGATTGCTGTATGAAATCCGGTCGATAATTCGGTTTAAATAGTCATTTTCTGCTATGATATCAAAGCTTTCTTTGAAGTTAATATCAAAGAAATAGACGATATAAGATATCCAGTAATCCATCTGTGTGACGCGGTCTGCGGAAAGAATCCATTTGTTTTTAAAAACTGTTTCGTATACCTTTTGGGTTATATTTTGTGTGCCGAGTTCTTCTTCAGAAACGTTAATAAAGGTGCTTGTGGAGTCTACGAGCTTTACCCGGCAGTTGTCCAATTTGTCCTCATCACGGATCAGTTTTGCGTGTAAAAGTGTCTGCGGATCTGAAATCTCAGGGAGTTCATAATCGCTGTGATGGGCGATTGCAGTGTAAATGATGGAGTCCCATTTATCATCAGGAAGAAAGCGGCGGATCATGCCTTCATCAAAGAGCACCTTTACACCGTAAGCAGCGTGGTCCATTGTGCCCGGCTCAAAGCTGTCGTAGCGCTTTAACTGTTCAAAACGTCCGATGTCGTGAAGGAGTGCAATCAGCCTTGCAAGATCGGTGTCTTCGGCTGAAAGATGCATCCTTCTTGCAAGCTCTTCTGCCTGCTTTACAACGCCGTAGGTGTGGATGATCTTTAATTTGATGCGGTCATTTTCGCGGTCGTATCCGTTAAGGTAAGATTCAAATTCTTGTTGTGCGAGTGGATAGTACATGAAGTTAAGCCTCCTGAAAATATATGGTTAGTGATTAAAAGCTTTATGAATATGATAACACAAATTTTATTCTTTTTTAATTGCTTCTGCCAGATGATATTTTTGCCAGATTTATAATTTCTTTTAAAATACTATTGATTGTCATAAAAATACCCCTCTATTCAGAAATCCCAATAAATTCATAAGCGATCCGCGGAGTCCCGTCACTGACGTAAATAATCCCACATTCTTCAAATCCATTCTGCTTAAAGCAAGCCTGCATTGGTTTATTATCCTTGTGGGTATCTACACGCAGATGTGAAATCTGTGTCTTGCAAAAATCAAAGCAAGCCCGTGCAATCCCTTTGGTTGTTCCGTCAGATGCAAGGCGGTGAACGGTTCCGTATGGAGCCTTGGAACGCCAGCTTCCATTTTCAATGAGTTGATAGTTCGGCTCGTCTCCGATGATAAGTGTAAAAGTGGCAACGACCTTATCATTTTCCACGCAGACATAACTGTTACCATTCTGGATATCCGGTTCTAGATCTTCGAGAGCCGGATAATTTGCATTCCACTGTGTCGGGTTTCCGGTTGCGTGCATGAACTGGCGGGCGGTGTTAAAAATATTTAAAATCGTGTCTGTATCTTCTGGAAGTGTTTTTCTGATTAACATAGTGTTTCGTTACCTTTATCTGTTTTTTACTGTATATGAAGTATAACATTTGAAATAAAAAAAGAAAAGGTGGGGAAGAAGGGATTTCTGGAAGCGGTAAGGATTTTGCTTTCAGAAAAAAATATGCTGTTTGAGTCATTGCGTGAAAAATTGGAAAGCTATCAGGAACTGAACAGTATGCTCTATTCACTTTTATTTGCGGGAAAAGCAATTGTGTAACAGTCAGAATTAAAAAATGCCAGGCAGGATACAGCATGCAAAGGAGGAAAAGGGAGTGCTGTACCCTGTCTGGCGTTTTCGTATATGGGAAGCTTGGGGGATTTCCCATATACGATTTACTGAATTTTATCGAATGTAATGTGGGCACTTGGGGAATGCACCACAATCTTATAATCATTTGGATAATATCTTGTAGAAAATACGAATTCTCCGTCATTTACAAATACTTCAACGGAAGAAGTATCTGCAAGGATTTTTACATTTTCCAGAGTATCAACCTTAGCGTACCTAAGGCTTCTGCCTGCGGATACGGAAGTTTTATTTTTGTTTGTGAAATGCATCTGGAACCGTCCGTTCTCATAGTCAAGGAGCAGTTCATCTGAAAGGACAGCCTGGAAATGATTCTCCTTGATTCCATCTACATTTACTTCATATACCGGGCAGCCGCTCTGGGTAAGTTCATTCTGAACATCCTGAAGCTGCTGCTTTTTTGCATCAAGCTCGCGGACCGGTTTCTGGCAGACCTTGCCATCTTTTACAAAGACTTCTCTTGGAAATGTAAAGCAGTGCTGCCATTCGTCTTTGATGGTTGGATTGGTATATTCTTCGCAATCCGGCATTCCCATCCAGCTGATATGGATGCGTCTTCCATCTTCTGCTTCGAAGCTCTGCGGAGCGTAATAGTCAAAACCATAATCCCACAGATGATATGGGGATAACTTGTAGGAATCTAAAATGTCGCCGTCCACAAGGAAGTAACCGGACTGGTATACATTTCGGTCATCCCACTCTCCGCCTTCCAGACCCTGGACAGATGCGGAAAGAATTTTTGTGCCATCTGTTTCAAAGTAATCCGGGCATTCCCACATGTAACCGAAAGGCTTTTCGGATTCTACACGGTTGCGGAAGTGCCAGTTTATTTTATCGGAGGATTCAAAAATCAGTGCCTGACCGACATCATTTTTAGTACGTGCGCCCTGGATCATGTAGTAGGTATCGCCCTTTTTCCAGACCTTCGGATCGCGCACATGGCAGGTCAGATCAGAAGGATAATCGCTGTTGCGGAGAAGTTCTTTTTTGCTGCCAAAATGGATTCCGTCTTTGGTTGTGACAAGTACGGTATTTGCCTCGCGGCCGGTGTTGATATAATCAAAATCTCCATCTTCCAGCTTGACATTTCCGGTGTAGTAAAGATACATCGTACCGTCTTCAAGGAAGGCAGATCCGGAATATACACCGTGGCAGTCAAATGGCTGATCCGGGTAGAGGGATACACCTTTGTATTCCCAGTCGATCAGATTGGTGCTGGTGTAATGGCCCCACATTTTCACACCGCCTTCGGCGTTAAATGGGGAGTACTGGAAAAATGCGTGGAACACACCATCCATCTGACAAAGTCCGTTCGGATCGTTGAGCCAGCCAACCGGAGGCATCAGGTGCAGCTTCTCACGGAACTGCGCGCCTGATGTATGTTCTTTTGCTGCCTGATTCTCTTCTGTTATATTTACCAATTTTACAAGGTCTCTGGTTAATGCGTTCATATGATTCTCTCCTGAAAATAGTTCCGCAGGCAACGGTCCGGAAACCGTAGTGATACAGATATCCGGCACCCGCCGCGGGAGACAAATCTGATTATTTGTCATGAGTTATTTTATTTCGTAAGTTTCATAACAGATGATTTACCGGTTACAGCGCCAGGTGCGGCACATTCTACAGAATCATACAGATCTGTATTGGTAATGATCATCATGGTTGTTGCCGGATGTCCGGCTTCTTTTATTGCATTTAAATCTGCTTCGATCAGTACATCTCCGGCGTGTACTTTTGCGCCGTCAGATACTTTCTTTGTAAATCCGTTTCCATCCATTTTTACAGTGTCGATTCCGACGTGGATCAGAAGCTCTGCACCGCCGTCTGTCAGGATGCATACTGCGTGACCGGTCTCAAAAATGCTTACAACTTCGCCGTTGCAAGGTGCTTTGATCACGCCGTCAGAAGGTTCAATGGCTACTGTTTTTCCAAGAACTTCGGCAGCAAAGGTGCTATCAACAATCTGGTCATTTGGAATAACTGTTCCGTTTACCGGAGCATTTAAAATTTCTTCGGAAGAAGCTGTTTCTATATTATCTGAGGCTGTTTCGGTTTCGGAAGCAGCAGATTCTTCGCTGTCTGCTTCCTCTACGGAAGCTGCAACAGTAACAGGAGCTTCTGCGACTGGTTCTTTCTTCTCGTCTTTGTAAAGTGTAAAGGATACTGCAAATGCAACACCAACTGCGATTGCCATCTCAATGACGTACTGAAGTGGCTGGTTCAGGCAGAGAAGGATTCCGAAGATACCGGTTACGCCTGTTCCTTTCGCACCAAGGTGAATAAGGGAAGCATAAAGGGCTCCGCATCCGCCACCGATACATCCGGCGATAAATGGTTTGAAGAATCTTAAGTTTACACCAAAGATTGCAGGTTCTGTAATTCCCATAAATGCACTGAGTGATGATGGAAGTGCAAGGGATTTGATCTTCTGGTCTTTTGATTTTACAGCAACGGCAAGTGCTGCTGCACCCTGTGCCACGTTTGCCGCACTTGCGAGTGGCAGCCAGTAGGTTACACCGTATTTTGCAAGCTGTCCGATATCGATGGCTGTGTACATCTGATGGATACCGGTAACAACGGTCGGTGCATATAAACTACCCATGATCAGGCTTCCAAGTCCGAGCGGAAGTGTCAGCATCCACTGGATGGCTCCGAGGATTGCATTTTCAGCCCATACGAAGATTGGTCCGACGATGGAAAGTGTAAGGTATCCGGTTACGAATACGCTGACAAGCGGTGTGACAAAAAGGTCTAAAACTTCCGGTACGATCTTGTGAAGCTTCTTTTCAAGTACGGATAAGATCCATACAGCGATGACAACCGGAATGACGTGTCCCTGATAGCCGACCATGTCAATGTGATACAGTCCGAAGAACACGCTCTGTGTCTGCTGGACACCTTCTGTTGCAACGGTGTAGGCATTCTGCAGGGACGGATGAATCATGATCATACCGATAACTGCGCCAAGGTAAGGGTTTGCGCCAAATGCTTTGGCGGCTGAGAATGCGATCAGAATCTGCAGGAATGTGTAAGCAATGTTACTGAAAAGGGTTGCAAATACATAGATCGAGCTTGTGGTGCTGATGTGTAAGAATCCGTTGCTGTTCATGAAATCCAGTGCGTTCATGATTCCCATAAGGAAACCGCTGGCTACGATCGCCGGGATGATCGGTACGAAAATGTCTCCCAGAAGCTTGATGGCTTTCATAAACCAGTTCTGCTTTTCGGCAGCAGCTTCTTTTGCTTCAGCTTTTGTGCTGGCTGTGATGCCTGCAATTGCAATAAATTCATCAAATACTTTGTTGACGGTTCCTGTTCCGAGAATGATCTGGAGCTGTCCGGATGCTTCAAATACACCCTTTACCCCGTCTACATTCTCAAGTGCTGTCTTATCCGCTTTCGTGTTGTCTGCAATGACAAGGCGAAGTCTGGTAGCACAATGGGCAGCAGATACGATGTTCTTGCTTCCACCCACATGATTCAGAATTTCCTGTGCGGTTTTTCTGTAATCCATGTTCTCTCCTCCTTTAGATGTAATATGTAATCGATTTCATATCTTATGCTTAAATAATATGAAAAAAAATGCCATTTGTAAAGATGGCATTTTTACTGATAATTCATATTCATTTTTGTGAAAAGTGTTGAAAGAAACTTTCGTTTTCTTTTGAAACTCCGGGAAAGCAGGAAAATCAGGTCTAATTTTCAGAGCCCGAAAGATCTGTTCCAACAAGGCGAAAGCCGAGCTTCATCTCGATTGGAATCTGTTCTCCTCTTTCAATACTGTCAAGAAGCAGCTCTGCGCCGCGGATTCCACTGGTTTTGTAGCCAAAATGTATGGTCGGGATTCCACCGGTGACGGCTTTTAACATCTGGTTGTCACCAAATCCGGTTACCCGGATGGACGTATTTTCAAGGATATAGCGCATTCTTGCACCTGCATCGGCTGCATTTGCCGGAACCTGCTTTTTTAAGTAGGTCTGAATGGCTTCAATTGCTCCCGCTGCTATGGTATCGGTTGCACACGATATGACATCGATATCACATTTGCTTTCCAAAAGATCCAGAGCAGCCTCATATCCGGATTCCAGCGTGAAGGCTGAGGTTCGCTTATTTTCCTCGAAAAGCGTAACACCTGCATTTTTCAGTCCGGCGATAAATCCGTCCTCTCTTGCGGCACCTGCAGCTTTGTCATCACGGGTAACGCCGATGTAAGCAATTCTTTTTTTACTGAATCCGGCAACGGCCTGTCCCATTGCCTTTCCTGCACCGTAATCGTCATGGTAAATGCAGTTGGCAAGGTTGGTGTGCTGTCCGATCACAACAACCGGAACCTTTGTCTCTTTTAAAAATTTCCTGTGACCGGCAGTGAACATGGTGCCGACCAGGATAATTCCGTCCACCGGATAGTTTTCAAAGAGGCGAAGATATTCCACTTCCTTTGCCGGTGTGTTGTCGGTTCCGGCGAGAAGCATCTGATAGCCTCTCTCGGCGAGAACACTTTCAATGCCTGCTGTGATCCGGCTGATGGATTCGGAATTGATCTTTGGGACGACCACGCCCACCAGGCTTGCCTTTTTGGTACGAAGCATACGCGCCTGGGCGGATGGCTGGTAGCCGGTCTCTTCGATGACTTTACGGATCTGTTCTTTTTTTTCTTCACTGACGTAGCCGCCGTTCAGATATCTGGATACAGCTGCGCTGGATACACCGGCGAGCTGTGCGATTTCTTTGATTGTCATAATATAAAAATCTCCTTCTTATACAACAAGTATAAAAAGGAGATTTCAGGATGTCAAACAGAAAAATGTACTGTAATCAGAATAAAATGTGAACAACTAAGGATGCCATTGTTTAACGACTGAAAATATGCGCGAACAAATAAAACGGGGATGCAGATTATATAATTGATCTGTATCCCCGTAAGTTTAGGATGTTAAATAAAAGGCACTGCGTGCCGTGCCGTATTCTATTATAATCTGCGATACAGATTTTTATAGCGTTTTTTGTCCTCTTTCGTTAAGATAACAGCCAGAAGCATGAACGCGACTCCTGTCAGAAGAACGACGATCCAGGTAAAGATCGGCGTATGATTTTTGTAAATAAATCCGATCAGAAGCTGGTACAGACTCATAAATCCGATACGGATGATCTCCATCAGTCCGTGGATTCTTCCGCGGTGGCTGGATGGGATACGCCTGGTCATGTACGGGCTTTCCGCCAGCATGTAAGAAATCTCACCCCATGTCAGTACGACCATTGCCGCATAATAGAACGGGATGTGCCCGGTAAAGAGGATGAACAATACGTAGCCGACCAGTGTCAGTAAAAATCCGTAGATTGTCTTTTTCGGTTCGGAAGATCGCTTCAGGATCTGGGTGATAAGTGGTGTGAAGAGAACAACGATAAAGCAGTTGATGCTTGTAACTGTTCCGAATATCACAGCACCGGTATCCCCGTGCAGACGGATCAGATCCATAGGAAAGAGATAATTATACATCTGGTAAAGTGCTGTGTACCCGCTGGTGATCAGAATGAACAGCAGAACAAGCCGGTTTTCTTTAAGAATCGTCAGCAGACTTTCCCCGTGGCGTTCGGCCTGATAAATGGCGTTACCATCACTTTCTTCTTTTTCCGGTGTGATATTCTGTACAAAGAAATAGATCATCACAGAAGAAGTGCCGATGGAAATTCCACTGAGCAAAAATGCAAGCCATAAGTAATTGCGAAACATAAATCCGGCTACGGCAGAAGCCATCACGCCGCCGAGATTTGCTGTCAGATACTGGAGGGAATACCCCCTCTCCCTGTCCTTGCTGAGGGTGATATCCGCAGTAAGCGAATTGTAGGACGGATTCTCCATGTTCTGGCAGGTCGATGCGATAAACATCAGCACAATGGATTTTGTCGTCAGCGGGATCAGTCCGCAGATGATATAAGAAATGACGGAAATCATATCCAGATAGACGATATTCATTTTCTTATTAAAACGGTCGGCCATCTTTCCACCGATCAGATTTGCCGGGATCGTCAGGATTCCCATCAGCGCTGTGATCCAGGCAACCTGCACGGCATTCATCCCAAGCTTCTGGCTCAAGATCATCGTCAGCATCGGACGGACCATTGCCCCCATGGCCGTCACAAAGCGTCCGAAGCATAAGACATAGTTTTCTTTTCTAAGACCTTTGTATTGTGAAATTAGTTTCATGATACGTTTTCCCCTTTGCATATTCCCCAGTTTCAAACTACTAATAATATACAATGCGGGCACTTTTTTGTCTATCTTATTCCGTCGGGTTTCAGCAAAAAATGGTGGTTGATTGAAGCCGGAAAATGATGTATGTTAGTACTTAGGAAATAGCAATTGTAGGGGGATTACGACTGAGCGAAAAAGGAGAATATGATGAAGTCAGAAGAGGTTACGAGAATACTGGAAAATGCTATCCGGATCGGAAAAGGTGTGATCCGGTATGGAAGTGTCGCATCGTATATTCCGGAGCTTGCCAAGGCAGATAAGAATAAACTGGGGATCTGCCTTTACACAATAGACGGCAATCAATTTGAGACCGGAAATACAGAGGACAGATTTACGATACAGTCCATTTCCAAAGTAATGGCACTGTGTCTGGCGCTGGAAACGTTTGGAGCAGAGTTTGTGTTTGATCATGTGGGCGTGGAGCCGTCGGGGGAGGCTTTTAACTCACTGGTAGAACTGGATAACCGGAGCAACCGGCCCTTTAATCCGATGATCAATTCCGGAGCAATTACGGTTGCAAGTCTGCTAGTGAACCATTATTCCATCGAAGATATGCAGAAGTATATGCAGGAAGTATGCGAAGATCCGGAGATCGCGATAGACGAAGCCGTATTTCATTCTGAGATGGCGACCTGCGCAAGAAATAAGGCGATTGCCTATCTTTTAAAAAGTAAGGACATCATTGATACCGATGTAGAAGAAAGTGTTACCTTTTATACAAAGATGTGTTCCATGTCGGTAAATGCAAGAGATCTGGCAAGGTTCGGTCTTCTGCTTGCAAATGACGGAGTGCAGCTTTCCACCGGAAAGCGTCTGATCTCATCTCAAACTGTGCGGATGGTGCAGACCATTATGCTTACTTGCGGAATGTATGACGGATCGGGGGAATTTGCATTAAGAACAGGAATTCCGACTAAGAGTGGAGTCGGCGGAGGTCTCCTCAGCGTATCGAAAAAGAAAATGGGAATCGGGATCTACGGACCGTCTCTTGACAAAAAAGGAAACTGTATCGCAGGCTGTGAATTGCTGGGATATATTTCAGAAGCACTGCATCTTCACATCTTTGATACCAGAGAGTGGAAGGTAGAAGAATAAAAAAGACGATACTACAGAAATTCTTTCATAAGAGTTTCTGCGGTATCGTTTTTCTTTTATCTTAAAACAGATTTTTGAAGTTTCTCTAAATCAGCTTTATCCGGATGAGATAAAGCTCTGTCAAAGTTTTCAATCAACATATCAAGATTTGGTTTGTGGTTTGGATCTTCTTTCATTTTCACATACCGTTCTCTCATAGCCATCGGCATCTTGCCCTGGCACATATACTCTCCTACTATCTGATTGCTCGAATCAATATTTTCACGTACATTGTGAAGTACTTTCTGATAATACTCTTCGCTTCCACCAAAGCCGGCTGTTCCGAATAAGAAGATTTTTTTATTTCTAAGTGATTTTAACAGTGTGGTTGTCGCTTCGTCAGCAGTTCCTTTGTCTGTCCAGAAGCCGATATAGAGTATTTCTGACTGCGGATCTGCATCTTTGCATAGGCCAAAATAATCGAGAGTTTCTTCCGGAAGTATTTCGCGGATCGCGTCGGCAAGTTCCTTTGTATTGCCTGTCATGCTGCTGAATAAAATAGAATATCTTTCTTTTCCCATGTTTATTACCCCGTTTCTTTTAAACATGTTTTAATTATAACACTATTTTTTAGGATTGACAGTTTTTTTGTGGTAGGCATAATACAAGAAATAAGATAATATATAGGTATGAATAAAGTCATTTGGAAAGAGAGGTATGAAAGCAATGGTTGATTTGAAAGTGCTGGAAGAAAAAACACCGATTCTGAAGGAAATCCGCAGTGAAAAAGAAGTGTTTTGGAAAAATCCGGACAAGACAGCTTGTGGGGAAGCGATGAAACAGATTGAACTTGGCATGGAAGATGTCGAAGATGCGGAGCGCAGACTGGAGCGTTTTGCACCATTCATTATGAAATGTTTTCCGGAAACAAAGGAGAAAAACGGAATTATTGAGTCTGTTCTGACACCGGTTCCGAAGATGAAAGACTTGCTGAATGAAAAATATAACAGCAATCTGGAAGGCACATTATTATTAAAACAGGACAGCCATCTGGCAATCGCCGGTTCAATTAAAGCGCGCGGCGGAATTTACGAGATTTTGAAACACACAGAAGAACTTGCTGTAGAACATGGACTTTTGAGTCTGGAAGACAATTATGAGAAACTGGCAAGCGAAGAATGCAGAGAGTTTTTTAAACAGTATACCATTCAGGTTGGTTCTACCGGAAACCTTGGAATGAGTATCGGGATCATGAGTGCAGCAGTTGGTTATCAGGTAATCGTACACATGTCAGCAGATGCGAAACAGTGGAAAAAAGACTTGCTCAGAAGCCACGGAGTAACAGTAAAGGAATATGAGTCAGATTACAGTGAAGCGGTGAAAAACGGACGTGCTTTATCTGATGCAGATCCGAACAGCTATTTTGTGGATGATGAAAATTCAAAAACTCTCTTTCTTGGTTATGCAGTAGCGGCAAAACGTCTGCAAAAGCAGTTGGAAGAAAAGAATGTTACAGTAGACGAAGAACATCCACTTTTTGTATATATCCCTTGTGGAGTAGGGGGAGCACCAGGTGGTGTATGTTTTGGGTTAAAACTGTTGTTTGGGGATTATGTACACTGCTTTTTTATAGAACCGACACAGGCACCGTGTATGTTAGTCGGAATGGCAACCGGACTGAACCAGGAGATTTCCGTACAGGATATTGGGCTTACCGGACTTACCCATGCAGACGGGCTTGCCGTGGGACGTCCTTCCGGATTTGTAGGCAGAGTAATGAAGAATCTGCTTGGCGGTGAATTTACTATCCGCGATGGAAAATTATATGATTACATGAGAGACCTTCTCGGAACAGAGAACATTTTCCTTGAGCCAAGTGCTTGTGCTTCTTTTGAAGGACCAATACAGATTGAAAAGAATGAATCTGCACGCAAATATTTACAGGAGAATCATCTTGAAGAGAAAATGAAAAATGCGACACACATTGCATGGGCAACAGGCGGAAGTCTCGTGCCGGAAGCAATTCGCGAAGAATACAAAAACACGTATCTGGAGAAATAAAAAGATGCGGTCTTCCTCTGAAAGTGGCAGAAGAAGACCGCGTTTCTTTATTCATTTCCCATATTATTCGAGAAGATATCAGCTACTTCGCTGATGATAATGTAAGCTGTCGGATCGAGGCTGTGCACGTCAACTATTGAAAATGCCGTATACGAGAACTGTGACGTATTCTGTTTTACGACACTGCCTGGAACTGGCTGTTATACAGATGACTGTAGAAGCCATCTTCTTTCAGCAGTTCTTCATGGGTTCCCTGCTCAATGATCTTACCGTCTTTCATGACAAGGATCAGGGAAGCGTTACGGATCGTAGACAGGCGGTGTGCAACGACAAAGCTTGTACGACCTTTCATCAGGTTATCAAATGCTTCCTGTACCTG
>CAKRFP010000004.1 GCA_934320645.1 uncultured Bariatricus sp. | reverse complement strand
CTCTTCTCCGTACAGAAGATAAATCTGCTTAAACTGCCCTGTTTTTAAATCTTCATTCAAACTTTTCATGGACTTTGTATCCCGTATTTCCTTCCATCTGTCTCCATGGTGACAGCACCTCTGTCTTTCGTATTATATAGGCTTACGCCCCATTTTGCAAGTCTTTCCAACGTTTCTGCATGCGGATGACCGTAGCGATTTCCTTTCCCGGACGAACAGAAAGCCGCCTGTGGACGGATCACCTCCAGAAATGTCTCTCCGGTCGCATTCTTTGATCCGTGGTGTCCAACTTTTAACAGATTATAACGCATGGGAAGCTCATCTTTTTCCTGTAGCTTCCGGATTCTTTCTGTTACCAGCTCTTCTCCACTTTTTTCCAGATCTCCGGTAAAAAGCATGGTAAATTCTCCGTACTGCAGATGCAGCACCAGTGAATTTTCATTTCCGTTTTCAGACGTTTCTCCATCTCCCGGCCAAAGACACCTCAGACTTAATTTTCCGGACTGAAAGACTGTATCCCTTTCCATGATCCGGGGCTTCGTTCCTGTCTCTTTTGCCAGATCACATAATTTAACAAGCTTCTCATCCCAGTATTTCCGCTCCGGAAAAACCAGATTTCCAATCTCTACCCCATACTTTTTCCGTTCCAGAAGTTCTTCCACCGCACTTAAGTGATCTGCGTCCCCGTGTGTCACCCACACATAATCCAGCCGCTTCACACCCTGGAATTTTAAAAATGGTTCCAGCCGGTACTTTCCTACCGCATCGACGGAACTGCTGCCTCCGTCAATCAGATAATTCTTTCCAGTTCCGTCCCGTAAGAAGAAGCAGTCGCCCTGTCCCACATCCAACATAGTCAACTCCATCTGCCCCCGCTTCCACTTTGGGATTCCAAGCAGTATGAGCAGGATTCCCACTATCGCCAACTGCCCTGCCACCCGTTTTCCAGTCTGCTTCTCAGTATGATCCGTCCACCTTCTTTTTCTCCACAAATAAAGCAGAAAAATCCCATAATAACAGACCATCTGCCAGAGCTTTGGGCGTCCCGGAATCCACCTTGCCCCTGGAAGTTCCAGGAGCAGACCGCTCCCTTTTTCATAGAAAAGTAGAATCCACTCTGTTATTTTCCAGAGTGCGCTCTGTATTACACTTCCTTCCCCGAATGGAATCAGCATAGCCGCCATTCCTGCACTTCCACAAAGCATCAACACGGATGCCGCCGGAATCACCAGAAGATTCCAGAGCGGTGCATACAGACAGCTTTCATAATAATACCACAGAGAAAGTGGAAGCAGAAACAGCCAGAGCTGCACTGACATCTGAACACGATCCCAAAATCTGTTCTTTTTCTCCCTCGAACCCGTCAAATAGATTCCAAGAACTGCTGCAAAAGAAAGCTGAAAACCTGCAGTAAAAAGCCGCAATGGATTGGCGAGAAGCAGACCACTTTCCGCAATTCCAAGTGCCGTCAGCCCATCGTATTCTCTCCCTGTAACCTCTGCGCCCATCCGGATCAGGAACATGATCAATGCCCTCGATGCCGAAACACTCATCCCGGTCATCACCACATAACTCCCAAGCAGCAGACTTCCTGCAACACCTGCCTGCCAGATGGAAAGCCCGGCTTTCCGAAGTCCCTGGTAAAGTCCCAGTCCGAAAAAGGAAATGTGTAAGCCCGATATGGCAAGCAGATGCCCGATTCCTGCCGTCCGGTAAATTTCTTTCACTTCCTCATCTGTATAAAAGAAATCTCCAAGAAGAACCGCGCAAAGGATTCCCCCTCGCCGTTTTCCCATCCGTCTGCAGGTCTCATCTGCGGTCCGGTTTCTAAATTGCCACAGCTTTTCCCGGAAGGAAGTCTTTTTCACCTGTTTTTCCAGAACCTTCCCTTTCCATAAGACTGCCTGGATATTCTGCTGTTTATAATAATTTTTCTGGTCAAAATTTCCCGGATTAGCCGCCGGATCAAAAAATCCTACACTGCCTTTTACCAGGATCCGCTGTCCGATTTCCGGACCATTTCCCTTTTCATCCAGATAGACAAGCAGCCGCTCGTCAGCGACTGCCTTTCCATTCCCCATCTCTCTGATCTGTATTTTTTTCAGATACAGGATCAGTTTTTCTTCTTTTCTGGTTTTCTGATAAACCTCTCCTTCCACTATCACTTCTTCCGACTCTTCCCAAAGCTTTTCACACCTTGACGCACCGAGTCTTCCAAAAATCTTTTCTCCCCCTGTCAGATACAGTACCAGAATCAGCCCTGCCAGAAGTATTCCGGCAAAACCAAGTCTTCGCTTGATCAACCGATCAATCCTCCTTTATCATTTCCTGGTTTCTGCTCAGAGGTTCATCCAGCTTTATACTCTCCTGATATACAATACTGCTGTCTCCGTTGATTGAAATCTGTACTTCAGCGACATTTCCGCCATCGATCACTGAATTTACGATGGAATAGATCACTGCCTCCGGACTGACTCCCGGAGCACTGTTCCGAAGTCCTTCATCAAAATTCAGATAGCAGATATGATCTTTGATCGACACACCCAGCAGCTTTGTTCCTTTTGGTATGGTAGCAACCAGTCCGCTATTGGATGGTCCTCGCATCAGCTGTTCCACCACAACCCGTTCCTTCGACTCATTGCTGTTATACCGCACCGTATCCTCTTCCTTTTGCAGCTTTTCTCCGGATGAATCTGCATAATACAGCGTAAGCTTCATCTCCTGGAAAGAGTTAATAGAAGATCCTGTGTTCTGTACAAAATCTTCTGCCTGCTGGTATCCATAGGCATTCCCTTTTTTATCCGTAAGTGGCGTTCCATCTACACAGATCATCACCAGATCTACTCCATTGATCTGCGTCAGCGAACGGACAAGTGCCGCCCTGCACAGAACCTCTCTTACCGTATCCATCTTTCCGTAAGCAGCATTATAGTACAGGATCAGCTTTTCATCCTCCAGAGTGTATCTCTCCAGTTTTACCTTTTTCGGCAGTGCTGCCTGTGCCTTCACCTCGTCATCACACTTCTGCAGCGCAGACAGCATTCCTTTTACTTCTTCGTCCACCGACTTTCCTGTTCCATCGTAGCCCTTCGGGACCAGCGCCGTTCCGCTCTGGTTGATCTGGTAAATCGTGTATTTTGCATCTGCTTTCTGCTCTTTTTTCCTGCATCCCACAACGCCTGTAAGAAGACACACCGCAAGAAGAATGCTTATGATCTGGTAAATTTTTTTCATTCTTCTCACCCTTCCCTTTTGATATAAGTAAGCGGGATCCGGACTGTAAATGTCGTTCCCTCACCCGGCTCGCTGTAGACTTTGATCGCGCCACGATGCATGACAACAGCATTTCTTGCAATCGAAAGTCCAAGACCGGTTCCGCCGATCTCCCGCGAATGGGATTTATCCACCCGGAAAAACCGCTCAAATATATGATCTGTATCTTCTTTCGGAATCCCGATTCCCGAATCCGCAACCTTCAGATAAAAATACTTGTGATCCGCATTTAAGGATACATGTACCCATCCGTTTTCTTTGTTGTACTTGATCGCATTTTCTACAAGATTTGTGATCACAAGTGCAATCTTTACCTCATCGATCTCCGCTGTCACCGGACGGAAGCTTTCAAATACCAGCTCAATATTGCTTTTTGCCGCAAGCGGCTGAAGCCTTTTGAGGATCCGCTCTACCAGTTCATTGACATCCCGGCTTTTGATATTCAGATTTGCCCCTTTCTTGTCCAGTTTTACCAGATCAAGAAGGTCATTGATGATCTTATTCTCCCGCTCGATCTCTTCAGACAGATCCCCCATAAATTCCCGGTAAAGCTCTGTCGGTGCATCCGGCTGCATCAGCAGGGAATCCGCCAGTACCTTCATGGATGTCAGCGGTGTCTTCAGCTCATGGGATACATTTGCCACGAACTCTTCTCTCGATGCATCCAGTACTTTATAACGGTCCCACAGCTTATTAAATGCATTGGAAATCCGTTCCGTTTCATCGTAAGCATTTTCATGGAGATAATTATCTCCATAGCCTCCTGCCATCTCCTCGATCGATTGAGACATCCTTTTCAGCGGCCTTACAAGCAGCATACCGATGATTGCTGATAAAAAGATCCCGATAATACTGATCGTAACCGTTGCAATTCTTGCCTTTGACTGCAATGCCTCTACATTGTCACGCAGACTGTCTGTGGAAACACTGACCAGGATCATTCCTTTTACCGGCTCTTCCCCTTTTTTGACCGGGACAGCAACTTCAATATACCGGCTCTTTTTATCATAGCTTGCCGGCTGCTCGCCGCGGAAACATTTGACTACATCCTCGGAAATGATCGTCTTTCCTTCCTCCAGATCATAGGTATCTTCCACAATCCGGAATTCATCATCAATAACAAGCACTCTTCCATTGTAAATATTGGATAACTGTGATAGTTCTGTATCGATCACATCGGAAACTCCCGTTTCCAGATAATCAGAATTGACCAGCTGATTACTCAGAATCGTACACTGATTTTGAATCTCTGCTGTCCGCACGGATACGGTTCTCTGGTCATAGCTTTGCAGAATCGCATTCATCAGGATCACACTGGATAATATGACAAATACGCTCAGGATCACCGTAACCCGCACTTGCAGACTTTTTATGAATTTTGGTACAAAAAATTTAAATTTAACCCCTGAAATAATAGCCAACTCCCCACTTTGTGTAAACGTATTTTGGATCACTTGGATTTACTTCAATCTTCTCGCGCAGTCGTCTGATATGTACATCTACCGTCCTTGCATCTCCCGGGTACTCATATCCCCAGACAATGTTCAGAAGACTTTCCCTGCTGTAAACCTTATTCGGATTCATCGCCAGAAGCTCCAGAAGATCAAATTCTTTTGCGGTAAGATTCAGTTCCCTGTCCCCGGAAAAAACTCTCCGGCTTTCACAGTCGATCTTCAGATCTCCTTTTACCACAACCTTGCCGCCCGCGCTCATTCCATCTTTCTTTGAAACCCTGCGCATGATCGCTTTCATCCGGGCTTTGACCTCCAGAATGTTGAACGGCTTTGTGATGTAGTCGTCCGCACCATATTCCAGGCCAAGGATCTTATCCATATCCTCTCCTTTTGCAGTGAGCATGATGATCGGTACATCTGAGAAATCACGGATCTGTCTGCATACTTCAAATCCATCGTATTTTGGAAGCATGACATCCAGAAGGATCATATCATACTCTTTTCTTTTTGCCATCTCAAGTGCTTCCTCACCGTCGTATGCGCAGTCAACTTCCATATCATCCTGTTCCAGGCTGAACCTCAGTCCTTTCACGATCAGCTTTTCATCATCTACTACCAATACTTTTCTGCCCATCTTGCGCACTCCCCTATTCTACCGTTATCTGCTCCCTGATCTTCTGAAAGATTCCTTCCTTGATCCCGTCTACTTTCTTCAGATCTTCTATGTTTCCAAACCTGCCATTTGCTTCTCTGTAAGCCAAAATCGCTTCCGCCCGGGACTCGCCAATCCCGTTCAGGCTTAAAAGTTCTGCTTTTGTGGCGGTGTTCAGGTTCACTTTTCCTGTATCTTTTGCCGTCTGTCCATCCGCTCTATCCGTTGGTGAAAGTTCTTCTGTAAGCGACTGCTCCTCTTCTTTGGAAGGCACGTAGATCCTTTGCCCATCTGTCAGATGTGCTGCCTGATTCAGATAAACCTGTCCTGCTGCCTCCGTCAGACCTCCCGCTGCTTCTATGGCATGCGTGATGCGGTCTCCTTCCTGCAGTTCATATACACCGGGTGTTGCCACCTCGCCACATACATACACCCAGATCGAACCTTCGTTTTCTTCACCACCCGGATCTGCTTTTGCCCTATCCGGCTTTTCTTCGGCAGCCTTTGATTCTGCCTCGTTTTTCTTATCCCCAGCATCCGCTTCTGCAGCAGCCACACTGGTAAAGGTCTCTTCTTTTTCATGGCACGCCGACAGCATACAACTGATTCCAAGGATAATTCCACATACTTGATATAAAATCCGTCTTCTTTTCTGCATACATACTCCTTTTCCGCAGAGCATGTCCCCTCGTACTTCCAAGACATGATTATTGTAACGAATTTTTTTCCAAAAGACAACCTATTTCCACTGAAAAATTGCCGTGCCGATCAGAGCAATCCCCATACCAATCACTTTTCTCCAGGAAAATGGCTCTTTTTCCACACCAAATAATCCCGCCAGTTCAATCAGATACGCCACAATAAGCTGAGACATAACAATCAGAAGTGCCGCCTTTGCAGGTCCTAGCTGCGCCATACTTTTGATCACAGTCCAGGTGATTCCTGCCCCGATCACACCGCCAAGCAGCATATATTTTGGCTGCACCTCTCCTATCGCGGCAACACTGTCCCTTCCCATGATCAGCCACATTACCAGGCAGATGGCAAATGCACTGAGCTGCACCCAGGCATTACTCACCCACATCCCTGTCGTCTTTGTCACCTGTGTGTTAAATACCCCCTGCACACTCATCAGCGCCCCCGAAATCAGGGCAATAAAAAATCCGGTCACCTTTCATACCTCCTTTTCTTCTGAAAGTATATCCGGTGACCGGCTCTTTTATTCCCTTATTCTAATCAGATTCCGACTTTATGCAAGTGCTTTTTTCAAGATCTCTGCCATCTCATCTACCTGTTCTTTACCAATAACAAGCGGTGGAATCATACGGATAACGTCTGTTCCTGCTCCAATGATCAGAAGCCCTTCTTCCAGTGCTTTTGCAGTCACTTCACCGATCGGCTTGGTGATCTGAAGTCCCTGGATCAATCCTCTTCCCTTTACTTTAACGGCTGCATCGCAGGTATCCACGATTTCCTGCAGTTTCTGTGTCAGATATGGTGCGATTTCATTGACATGATCGAGCATATGCTCTTTTTCAAAGATCTCAATAGTCTTGCTGACCGCTGCACAGCAAAGTGGGTTTCCACCGTATGTAGTTCCGTGATCTCCCGGTACCAGCGAGTTATCTGCAACTTCTTTTGTCATCGCAAATGCGCCGACCGGAACACCACTTCCGATTGCCTTCGCCATTGTCATGATATCCGGTGTGATTCCCATCTGCTGCCATGCAAACCATGCACCGCTTCGTCCCATACCACACTGTACTTCATCACAGATCATCAGGATTCCGTTGTCATCACAGATTTTGCGGATTCCCTGCATAAATTCTTCTGTTGCAGCGTTGATTCCGCCTTCTCCCTGGATGGTTTCCAGAATGATTGCACAAGTCTTATCATTTACCAGTGCTTTTACACTGTCAAGGTCATTGTAGGTTGCAAAATGTACGCCAGGCATAACCGGTTCAAATGGCTCTCTGTATTCTTTATGTCCGGTAAGTGCGACTGCACCCATGCTTCTGCCATGGAATGAATTTTCCATTGCGATAAATTCATAACGTCCGGTTTTCTTTGTGTAGGCATATTTTCTTGCAGTTTTGATCGCGCCTTCGATTGCCTCTCCACCACTGTTTGTGAAGAATACCTTATACATTCCGGTGATCTTTTTCAGATCTTCTCCTGCTTTTCCGCAGGTAGTATTATAATACAGGTTGGATGTATGGATCATCTTGTCAATCTGAGCCTTTAAAGCGTCATTAAATTCTTTGTTGTTATATCCAATAGAAGATACTGCATATCCTGCTGAAAAATCCAGATATTTCTTTCCTTCCGGATCATAGAGATATGCGCCGTCTCCATGGTCCAATACAACCGGATAACGGTTATAAGTTTTTAAAATCGCGTCGTCCTCTTCCTGCATATACTGATTCGTCATAAGAATTACCTTCTTTCTTTGTCTTCCCGTTAATCTTCTTCACCGTTTCTTAAAATTGCAGTTCCGATACCTTTCTTCGTGAAAATCTCAAGAAGCAGGCAGTGCGGAATTCTTCCATCCAGAATATGGACTCTGGATACCCCATTTTCAATCGCCCCTACACAGTTCTGCAGTTTCGGGATCATTCCTCCCGAAATTGCTCCGCTTTCAATCAGTTCATTTGCCTGATCTACAGTAAGAGCTGTGATCAGGGAAGATTTATCCTCGTAGTCTCTGTATACCCCTTCAATATCAGAGAGGAACGCAAGCTTCTCAGCATGAACTGCCTTTGCGATCGAATAAGCTGCATCATCCGCATTGATATTATAAGTGTTGTAATCATCATCGATTCCGACCGGGCATACGATCGGGAGAAAATCTTTATCCAGAAGATCAAGAAGGACCTCTGCATTGACCTTCTTGATATCTCCTACAAATCCAACGTCCTGTCCTGTCATGGAAAGCTTTTTATCAACTCTTAAGAGTCCGCCGTCTTTTCCGCTGACACCGATAGCACGGACACCAAGTTCTTCGACCATACGAACCAGATTTTTATTGACCTTGTTCAGTACCATCTCTGCAATTTCCATGGTCTCTTCGTCCGTCACACGAAGTCCGTCGATGAATTTCGGCTCCATTCCGGCTTTACTTACCCATTTACTGATCTCTTTTCCACCGCCGTGAACGATGATCGGTTTGAATCCAACCAGTTTCAAGAATGTAACATCCTTGATGACATTTTTCTGGAGCTCTTCGTCCAGCATTGCACTTCCACCGTATTTTACAACGATGATCTTACGGTTGAAACGCTGAATATAAGTAAGCGCCTCAATCAGAACTTCTGCTTTGTCCAGATACTGCTGCATATCCTGATCCATTTTGCTTACCTCCTAGCTTCTGTAATCTGCATTGATGTCAATGTATCCGTGAGTCAGGTCGCATCCCCATGCGGTTGCGCTTTCATTTCCCATCTTCACGTCTGCAACTGCCTTTACTTCTTCCTGTGAAAGGATCTCTGTTGCTTTTTCTTCACTGTAATCTACAGCTGTACCATTTTCGATGATCTGGATCTTACCTGCCTTGCTCTCAAAGAAAAGATCCACCTTTTCCGGGTCAAACTGTGCTCCGGAATATCCCATTGCACAGAGGATTCTTCCCCAGTTTGCATCATGTCCTGCAATTGCTGTCTTGGTAAGATTTGAGCATACGATTGATTTTGCAAGTGTCTTTGCAGTCTCTTTTGTATCTGCACCAACTACAGTTACTTCAAATAAAGCAGTTGCTCCTTCTCCGTCCCCTGCGATCTTCTTTGCAAGGTATTCGTTGATCTCATGCAGTGCTTCCGCAAATGTCTTATAGCTTTCACTGTCTGCCGTGATCACTTCATTTTCAGCCATTCCGTTTGCAAGAAGAACAACAGAATCATTTGTAGAAGTATCTCCGTCTACGGAAATCATATTGTATGTATCATTGACATCATCACTGAGGGCTTTCTGAAGTGCCTCTTTTGTGATTGCTGCATCTGTCGTGATAAAGCTGAGCATGGTGCACATATTCGGATGGATCATACCAGATCCTTTTGCCATACCACCGATGGTAACGTTCTTTCCGGCAACCTCGATCTCTACTGCGATCTGCTTTTCACAGGTATCGGTTGTCATGATCGCCTTTGCTGCCTCTGTTCCATTTGCCAGTGTATCATTTTTCTTTTCAGCAAGAGCCTTTACACCTGCCACGATGCGGTCAATCGGAAGCTGTTTTCCGATGACACCGGTCGATCCGATCAGTACACCGTCTGCGTTAATTCCAAGTGCTTCTGCTGCCGCATCTGCTGTGTCCTTGCAGTAGCCAAATCCTTCTGCACCTGTACATGCATTGGCAATTCCGGAATTGACGATCACAGCCTGTGCTTTCGCACCGCTCTTTACAACCTGCTGATCCCATTTTACGCATGCTGCCTTAACAACGTTTGTGGTAAATGTTCCTGCACATTCACATGGAACCTGGCTGTAGATCATTGCCATGTCGGTTCTGTCCTGATATTTGATCTTTGCTGCAGTTGATGCTGCCTCAAATCCTTTTGCTGCGGTCACACCGCCTTCGATAATTTTCATCGTATATAGCCTCCTTTATCCTTCTTCGATAAATGCTGTAATATTTTCTTCATTTAAAACGAATTCGTAGTAGTTCACATCCGGTCTCTTAGTCCATCCGATCGTACTCCAGAATGTATTGCCGATATCATTCTTGGTAAATGCGATCAGTGTGATCTTGTTGATGTGTTCGTCCTTCAGAGCTGACATTGCGTAGGCAACCATGCTCTTTCCGATTCCGTGACAGCGGTATGCCGGATCCACACATACATGATAAAAACATCCGGTTCTTCCGTCATGTCCGCAGAGGATTCCTCCTACTACTTTTCCGTCTATTTCGGCGATCACACTGGTTGTCGGATTCCTTTTCAGGAATCGTTCCACGCCTTCTTTTGAATCATCTATACTCCGGATTCCAAATCCTTTGATCCTCATCCAAAGTGCATGAAGCTGGTCATAATCTTCTACTGTCATCGCACGAATAATTGTTGTCATATATTTTCCATTCCTTTTCTTTTTCTGCCGTGTTCTACGGGAACATCGGAACCAGATCAAGACCTTCACTCTCCGGAAGTCCGAAGATCAGGTTCATGTTCTGTACAGCCTGTCCTGCTGCACCTTTTACCAGGTTGTCGATCGCACCCATCATAATGATACGGTTTGTTCTCGGATCGATCTTAAATCCGATATCAACATAATTGCTTCCTTCTACCCATTTTGTTTCCGGGTAAACATCTTTGTCCAGAACGCGGACAAATTTTTCATTTGCATAATATTTATCGTAAACTGCTTTTACTTCTTCCCAGGTAACATCCTTTGTAAGCTTCGCGTACTCTGTTGCCAGGATTCCTCTGTTCATCGGAACCAGATGCGGTGTGAAGTTGATCACAACTTCTTTGCCGCTTGCATATCCAAGCTGTTCCTCGATCTCCGGTGTGTGTCTGTGTGTTGCCACACCGTATGCTTTCATATTCTCATTGACTTCACAGTACAGGTTCGGAACCTTTGCCCCTCTTCCCGCTCCAGATGTTCCAGACTTGGCGTCAATGATCAGCGTATCCATATCGATCAGTCCTTCTTTTGCCAGCGGATAAGCGGTCAGGATGGAGCATGTTGTATAGCATCCAGGATTGGCGATCAGTCTTGCGCCTTTGATATCTTCTCTGTTCACTTCACACAATCCGTAAACTGCTTCTTCGATAAACTGCGGGCTCTTGTGCTCAATACCGTACCATTTTTCGTAGGTCTTGACATCTTTGATACGGAAATCTGCGCTCAGGTCGATGATCTTAACCTTTGATAAGATTTCTTCATTAACTAATGATGCGCACAGTCCCTGTGGAGTTGCTGTGAAAATCACATCTACCTGATCTGCAAGTTGTTCCATATTGTCATCTAAACATACCGCATCTACGATCTGAAACATATTGCGGTATACATCTGCATATTTCTTATCAATATAGCTTCTTGAGCCAAACCATTTAATTTCTACGTCTTTATGTCCTGTTAAAATGCGAACCAGTTCTCCTCCGGCGTAACCGGTAGAACCGATGATTCCTGCTTTAATCATGTAAACCATCCTTTCGTAAATGCCGTATTTGTGTATAGATAGGCATAATCATAAATACTATAAACCCATTAATCCCCATTGTAAAGGGGTTCGCGGGAATTGGGGGAATGTTTTTTGATTGGTGAGGGGACGCTCCTGCGCGAAATATGTTTGCACGCAACCGCGCTCCCGCTCCGCTCAAACGCAGCGGTACTAGGCTCGGCTTTGCTTACGCTCGCCTTGCCAAGTGCCGGCGTTTTCGAGGGGTTGCTTAGCAAAGATATTTCGCGCAGGAGCTGTGCACTGACGAACGGATACATTCTCCAATTTGTAGGGGCTGATGCTTGTCGACTCATTGTGGTGCGACGGGCGGGAGAGGCGGCGTCAAACTTCCTGCCTCATGCTTGATAGCATGAGGATTGGAAGTTTGACGCCTGTCTCCCTTGGGAATGAAAGAATTCCATATGATTTCAGCCGAGTTTTGGTTCAGCCTATCTTAAAAAACAATTATTATTCTATTTTATTTTCTGATTGGTTTAGTATACATGGTTTTATTTTGGAAAGCAAGTAGTTTTTCGATTTTTATGCATATTTCTGTGTATTTTTATGTATAATCGCTTATTTTTATGCATTTATATTTATTTTTATGCATTGTTATGCATTTTTATTATTATAAGATGCATTAGGTCTGTATTCTTTTTATTGACTATTGTGGGAAAATGAAGTTAGTATTAAGGAAGTGATTGTAAAGGAGTTGTTATTTTATGGAACGGGATCTTACTTCGGGGAGTGTTTTTCGGAATGTGATTTATTTTTCGCTACCTTATTTTTTGTCTTATTTTTTGCAGACGCTTTATGGGATGGCGGATCTTTTTATTGTGGGGCAGTTTGATGGGGTTGCCAGTACGACGGCGGTTTCGATTGGGAGCCAGGTGATGCATATGCTGACGGTGATGATCGTGGGACTGGCGATGGGGGCTACGGTTTCGATTGGACAGTCGATTGGAGCGGGCGATAAGAAACGTGCTTCTGTGTTTGTGGGAAATACGGTGACTTTGTTTATGGGGATTTCTCTGGTGCTGGCGGTTTTGCTTCTGTTTTTTGTGAAGCCAATTGTTTCGGTGATGTCTACGCCTGCGGAAGCTGTTTCCGGGACAGCAGCTTATCTGACAATCTGTTTTATCGGGATTCCTTTTATTACGGCGTATAATGTGATCAGTTCGATTTTCCGCGGACTGGGGGATTCTAAAAGTCCGATGTATTTTATTGCGGTTGCCTGTGTGGTGAATATTCTGCTGGATTATCTGTTTATCGGATTTTTCCATCTGGGAGCTTCCGGTGCTGCGCTTGGCACAACGCTTTCGCAGGCATTCAGCGTTCTGTTTGCACTAATTGCCATTAAACGCAGGCAGACCGGACTTTCTCTTTCCGGAGACTGTTTCCGGCCACAGAAAAAAACGCTTGGCAAAATTCTGAATATTGGGATTCCGGTAGCGCTTCAGGACGGATTTATTCAGATTGCTTTCATTATTATTACGATCATTGCCAACCGTCGCGGACTGAACGCAGCCGCTGCTGTCGGCATTGTGGAAAAAATCATCAGCTTTCTGTTCCTGGTTCCGTCTTCCATGCTTTCAACTGTTTCTGCGCTCGCAGCCCAGAATATCGGTGCCGGAAAGTATGACCGTGCAAAGCAGACGCTTCGCTATGCCATGATGATCGCCATTGGATTTGGTCTGGTCGTCTCCATATTGATCCAATTTATAGCAGCTCCGGTTGTCGGACTTTTCACTGCAGACGCAGCCGTTATTCTTCTCGGTGCGCAGTACATTCGCGGATATATCTGGGATTGTATTTTTGCCGGTGTTCATTTCAGTTTCAGCGGATACTTCTGTGCATGTGGAAAATCTGGAATTTCATTTTTACATAACCTGATCGCTATTTTGTGCGTGCGTATTCCGGGTGTTTATCTGACTTCGAAAATTTTCCCGGATACACTGTTTCCGATGGGGCTCGCAACCGCTACCGGCTCCTTATTGTCTGTGCTTATCTGCATCATTGCTTACCGGTGGTTATGTAAAAAATCCGGAAAATAGAATACAGGATCGGACTCTTGCAGATTTCTCCAGATCATCAAAAATGGTGGCTCACTACGAGCCACCATTTTTGATGATCACTTATCTGATATGGGCTTCCTCATGTGCAAGCAGCCACTCTTTCTTCTCAATCCCACCGGCATATCCGGTCAGACTTCCGTCACTTCCAATGACCCGGTGACATGGAATGATCACAGAGATCGGATTATGTCCGACCGCACCTCCGACTGCCTGCGGCGAGATACTTTTCACTCCCCGTTTTACTGCAAGGATCTTTGCGATTTTTCCATAAGTAATGGTACATCCATACGGGATTTTTGCGATAATCTTCCATACTTCTTTTCGGAAATCACTTCCTGTAGGTGCAAGAGGAAGTTCTTCCGGATCCGGATCCTGCCCTGCAAAATACCGGTCCAGCCAGTGTTCCGCCTGAACAAGCACTGATAAATCCTTCTTTTCCTCGAAATCTTCTATAATCTTGTCCATGTAGTATTTCTGTCCTTCAAACCATGCACCGACAAGTACATCCTCCCGTGCTCCAAGCGTAATTTTCCCGATCGGCGAATCATAGTAGCTTACATACAGCATTTTTCATTCTTCCCCTTTTTCATCCGTCCTGATACCATGTTTTTTGTATCATTCAAATTATAAAATGGAGATTTTTTCCTGTCAATCTTCTTATCCGCGAATTTGTCCATTTCCAAAGATCACATACTTTTTCGTGGTAAGTGCTTCCTGCCCCATTGGCCCGCGGGCATGAAGCTTCTGTGTGCTGATTCCGATCTCTGCCCCGAAACCGAACTCATTTCCATCGGTAAATCTGGTTGACGCATTGACATACACTGCCGCCGCATCTACCCTCTCCTGAAAATACAGTGCATTTGCATAATCCTTCGTGATAATCGTCTCGGAATGCCCGGTGTTCCATTTGTTAATGTGCCGGATGGCATCCCAGATGGTTGGAACAATCTTCACAGAAATAATCGCATCCAGATATTCCTGCCCCCAGTCGCTTTCCTGTGCCCAAGCGATCCGTTCATCGATCTGCCTTGCCGCTTCGTCTCCCCGGATCTCCACACCTTTTGCCGAAAGCCGGTCACAGATCACCGGAAGCACTTCTTCCGCAATTTTCTCATGAATCACCAAGGATTCACATGCATTGCATACACCAAGTCTCTGCGTCTTTGCATTTTCGATAATCTCCGCTGCCATCTGGATATCAGCAAATTCATCCACATAAATATGGCAGTTACCCGTCCCAGTCTCAATCACCGGAACCGTACTGTTCTCTACCACAGATGCAATCAGTGAAGCACCTCCTCTTGGGATCAGTACATCCAGATAGTCCTTCATCCGCATCATTTCCAGAGCCGACTCCCGGCTGGTATCTTCAACCAGAATCAGCGCATCCGGTTCCATTCCCTTTTTCACAAGTGCCCCACGGATCACCTCTGCTATAGCCCTGCAGGAATTTGCTGCCGCACTTCCTCCTTTTAAAACGGCGACATTTCCGGTCTTAAAGCAGAGTCCAAAGGCATCTGCAGTCACATTCGGACGGGCTTCATAAATGATTCCGACAACACCAAGCGGAACTCGTTTTTCTCCGATCTGCAGTCCGTTTGGCCTTATTTTCATGGAAATGATCTCTCCCAAAATATCCGGAAGTGCTGCAATCTCCCTAAGTCCTTCTGCCATTTTCCGGATTCTGTTTTCATTTAAAAGAAGCCGGTCGATCAGTGGCTCTGCCATCTTATTTTTTCTTGCAAGCATAATATCCTTTTGGTTTTCTTCTATTATATATGCCTGTTGTGCCGCCAGCGCATCTGCCACCAGGATGAGCCCTTCCTGTCTTTGAATTACATTTAAAAATGCGACTGTTTCTTTTGCCCTGACCGCACGCTTTCCAAGTTTTTCCATATAGATTTTTTTCTCTGCTCTCTGTTCCATTTCATTCACCTCTACTTTCCCACAGCCATCCGATACTGCATATTTCTTTTCAGTCTCCGCTCCATCCTGTACGCATCTCTTTCCGGTCCCAGCTCATTTTCCCCGTTATAGCGGTGATTTTTCGCAAGAAACAGTGTACCAACCTTCTTTCCAGCCATAATATCATTGATTGCGTAAATGTTGTCGCCATTTGCGATCACCATATCTGCTCCCGCTTCTGTTGCAATCTTGGCTGCCTCGATCTTTGTCGCCATGCCACCGGTTCCGACTGCGCTTCCGGCTCCTTTTCCCATCTTCTCCAGTTCTTCATCAATCCGGTTCACGGTATGCACAAATCTTGCTGCCGGATTGGTTCTTGGATCATCCGTATAAAGTCCCTCGATATCCGACATCATGATCAGAAGATCCGCCTCCACCAGTGCCGCTACATCCGCAGACATGGTATCATTATCGCCAAAATTTCCATAGCTGTCCTCATCCACGGAAATAGCATCATTTGCATTGACGATCGGAACCACATTCATTGCCAGAAGCTCTTCAAATGTTTCTTTCGCATGGATACGGCATGTCTTGCTGTAGACAGATTCTTTCGTCAGCAGAACTTGTGCGGTGAGCTGGCTGTACTCGGCAAAAAATTTCTCATAGATCATCATCAGACGTCCCTGCCCCACTGCTGCACATGCCTGTTTGACAGAACCAGCCGGCTTCTCGCTGATTCCAAGGACATTTTTTCCGATACCGACTGCACCGGAAGATACTACGATCACTTCTTTTCCACGGTTTCTGAGATTGATCAGTACACGGACAAATTTCTCCAGTTTTTCCAGATTGATGTTACCGGTTTTGGCATAGGTGACAGTGGAGGTTCCCACTTTGATGACGATTCGTTTCTTTTCCTTTAAGGTTGCTCTTAATTCCATTTCGTTTTCCTCTTTTCGATTCATATTCTTAGTAGGTATAAATAAAAGAAGCAGAAAAAGAGTATGCGGCGATACCTTTTTCTGCTTCTTTTTTCACTATCGAATCATAATACTTCAATGACTGAACGAAACCTGTCACTTTTTCAATCCATCCGAAATGAACATTTTAAGCTGTATATATATTGGATACACGCATTCCCTGATCTGCAATATTGAATTTTCTGTTCTGTGCCCTTGAAGGACACGGTCGATGCGGGAATGTGGGAATGGAAAATACACTGCCTTCTGCCGGCAGTGTCAGAACGAGATCAAATATGATGTTCTTATTCATTTTATGCATATCACTCATCTCGCCAGTTCCTTTCTTCCTTTAGCGTGTTACCTTGTTACTTTTTGTTATATTTTACGGATTTTTGTACAAATGTCAAGTATTTTTCTGTTTTATCTTTATATTTTCTGTTTAATCCTCTTCTGTCTCTTCTTTTTTCTTATTACTTGCGTTCTGTTTTTATACATATTTATGCATATTTTATGTATATTTTCGTTTTTATATGCATAAAAATAACATTTTTAAAAGTTTTTTCATTTTATTATTGCATAAATATAAAAAATGGTGTATAGTGAGTTGTGAATTGAATACGAAAGAAAATTTTTAGGAGGTTTATATACAATGAAAGAAAAAGTAGTTCTTGCATATTCTGGTGGTCTTGACACTACCACACTGATCCCTTGGTTAAAGGAGACATTTGATTATGAAGTAATCTGCTGCTGTATCGACTGCGGACAGGGCGAAGAGCTGGACGGTCTTGATGAAAGAGCAAAACTCGCAGGTGCTTCCAAATTATACATCGAAGATATCACAGATGATTTCTGTGACAACTATATTATGCCATGTGTACAGGCAAATGCTGTTTACGAAAATGCATACCTTCTCGGAACTTCTATGGCTCGTCCGGCAATCTCCAAGAGACTTGTTGAAGTAGCAAGAAAAGAAGGTGCTACTGCTATCTGCCACGGTGCTACCGGAAAAGGAAATGACCAGATCCGTTTCGAGCTTTCTATCATGGCTCTTGCCCCGGATCTTAAGATCATCGCTCCTTGGAGAATGACAGATCTGTGGACACTTCAGTCACGTGACGATGAAATCGCTTACTGTAAAGCTCACGGAATCGATCTTCCGTTTGACGCAAGCCACAGCTACAGCCGCGACCGTAACTTATGGCACATCAGCCACGAAGGACTGGAACTTGAAGATCCATCCTGCGAACCAAATTACGCAGATCTTCTTGTTCTTGGAAATACACCGGAAAATGCACCGGATGAAGATGAATATGTAACCATGACATTTGAAGAAGGTGTTCCGAAGACAATCAACGGCGAAGCCATGAAGGTTTCTGATATCATCCGCAAGCTCAACGAACTTGGCGGCAAGCATGGTATCGGTATCGTTGATATCGTTGAAAACCGTGTTGTTGGTATGAAATCCCGTGGTGTTTATGAAACTCCTGGCGGAACAATCCTGATGGAAGCTCACAAACAGCTTGAAGAACTGGTTATCGACCGTGCTACCATGGAAGTTAAGAAAGATCTTGGCAACAAACTCGCTCAGGTTGTATACGAAGGAAAATGGTTCACACCACTTTGTGAAGCTCTTCGTGCTTTCGTAAAATCTACTCAGAAATATGTAACAGGTGAAGTTAAATTCAGACTTTACAAAGGAAATATCATTAAGGCCGGAACTACTTCTCCATACTCACTTTACAATGAATCTCTGGCAAGCTTCACAACCGGTGATATGTACGATCACCATGATGCAAGCGGATTCATCACTCTGTTCGGACTTCCGCTGAAGGTTCGTGCGATGAAGAATCTTGAGGTAAATAATAAATAATTGTATATCCTTAGCATAAAAGGGGATGCCGTGATGGTATCCCTTTTTTATATGGAATAAATCGAAAGGGGACGCAGAGTTTCCAGATTATATGTTGCGAATTCAGTTGTGCAAACCATTCCAATGAACCGCTTAAAGCGACAATTGTGTCAGCAATGGCTTCCACAATTGTCTGCCGTAGATTGCGCTTTTTGCGCAATGCGGCAGACAGGTAATCGAAAGTTATATAATTATGTTATGGCAGTTATCCACCATGTATGATTCATATAAAGGCAAATCCATCCAGTACTCTCTATAAATCCCCAGATAGATCGGCTCAGATATTGAATCTGACAGATATACACAGTACTTCCTGCTTTCAGACAGCTCTCCCGGTGATAATTTCCCCAATACAGCGCGCTTCCAAGACCGGGAGCCTGGCGCAGGGTAAGATCATATTTCAGGCAGTACTCCCCTGGTTTTATTCTGGGAAGTTCCTGACAAATTTGCAGATCTGGCATGAATTTCATTTCCATTTCTTCTGCTTTCTAACATTATATGCCATCTCAGATACAGTAGTTCTTATTCTGTCAGTGTTCCATTATCATACAACCTGACATTCTCCATCTTTTCAGCAGTTCTTCCTGCGTACTATTTTACCGGCTCTTGAAGTTTAATCCTCAACCAGCCCTCTTTCTGCTGCATTTTCCACTGCATCCATCTGTTCCAGAATTTCTTCCCGGCGTTCATCGAAAAGCAGTCCTTTGTTGTACTTGTAATACATTGCACAGTCATTTTCACGCAGGAACGCAATGCTGTATACGTTGGTGTTGAGTTCGGTAACAAATACTGCCATTTCCTGGCTTTCGCCAAAGGCGGCTTCGAGAAATTCAAAGCAATGGTTCAGTGTTTCCAGCGTCGCATCTGCCAGCTGTTCTCTCTGCTCTTCTTCAGCGTCAAATGCGGCTTTTACAGCCTCAAATTCCGGTGCCTTCCTGTATTCTTCCAGTTTGTGCAAAATTCGCTCCATACGGTGCATTTCTACCTTTGTGAACTGCTCAGAAGCCTTCTTCTGTTCGATTTCCTGCTGAAGAGACTGAATTCTCGCAGCAAGAACTTCTCCCGGAACTGCATCTTCTTTTTGCAGTACTTCTTTATAAGCACACAGCTGTCCAAACAGCCCTTCTATATATTTTTCTATCTCATACTCTTCTTTAAAAAGCTCCGCCATCTTTCCAATCAGAAGATTCACCACGCTAAGACGCTCATCAAACGGCGCAAATTTCAGACGTTCCAGCGTATCTGCCTCATAATGTCCGGCAAGGATCCGCTCCAGTCCGTACTCCTTCTGGTATTTTCGATACAACTCCAGATAATTTGCAAAATCTTTTGCCGTCTTCCAGTGCTGCACGTATTGATGCACCACCTCACGGTCCACCTCTTTGCCAAGCTTTTCGTAGACCTGAATCAGCCTTGACAGATCCTCCCATCCCCTGGCTGTAACAAACATTTTCCCGTCCACTGTATTTTCCATGCGGTAGAAATTCTCTTTCCGGAGTTCCAGATAAGAAAGCACCGCCGGGTGGATGCTCGCCTGGTAAGCATATTCTTTCCAGACATCAAAGTTCGCTTCCACATCGATCCGCTTGATACGGTCCAGTGTCACCACATCAAATTCACGCACCGACTTATTGTACTCCGGCGGATTACCTGCTGCCACAATGATCCAGCCCTCCGGCACGCTCTGGTTGCCGAACATCTTGCACTGCAGAAACTGCAGCATCGTCGGTGCCAGCGTCTCCGAAACACAGTTGATCTCATCAATAAAGAGAATTCCCTCTTTCGTCCCGCTCTGCTCTATTTTCTCATAAACGGCGGCAATGATCTCACTCATCGTATACTCGGTTACAGAATACTCTTTTCCACCGTATACCTTTGTCTGGATAAATGGAAGTCCGATCGCACTCTGTCTGGTGTGGTGGGTGATCGTATACGCAACCAGTCCGATCTCACATTCCCTGGAAATCTGCTCCATGATCTGCGTCTTACCGATCCCCGGAGGTCCCATCAGAAGAATCGGTCTCTGGTGGATCGCCGGAATCTGATACTCTCCATATTCATCTTTCATCAGGTATGCCTGCACCGCATCCTTGATTTCCTGTTTTGCGCGTTTAATGTTCATTTATTTTTCAACTCCTTATCTCAAATCGTCTTCATCCAGAACCAGCTTCATCGCCCACGGCGGAACTTCCTGTTCCTCTGCCCCATCATCCATAAATACAAACGCGGTCTGGTACGGTGGCATTTTCTGCGGATAAATGCCCTGCCCGTCAGTAAAATAGATTACGCCCTTCAACTCAGTAAAACGGTGCGTCTCGATCAACTCATCAATATAGGCAAATGCCGGTCGGAAATCCGTTCCCCCTTCTCCAGCAAGATCCAGCTTTTCCATGTACTCCTGCAATTCCTCTTTGCAGGTAATCTTCCGGTCCGACTGCACCTGGTCGTCACACTGTATGATATGGATGTTGACCCTCTGGAAAAAGCTGCCTGCCTCACTCAAAATCCCATAAGTCTCTTCCAGAAATTTTTTCACCAGATTTCCTGAACAGGACATGGAGGTATCGATCACGATCGCAAATTCTTCCACCTTTTTCACTTCTTTCCACTCCTGCGGCTCGATCAGCGGCATATTTCCATAAAGGCGTAATCCATAGCTGTAAAATACATAATCAAAACTGTCATCATCCACCATAACCTCTTCCTTCAGCACCGCAAATTTACGCAAAAAGCTACGATAATCGTATCTCTGTCGGTTCTCAACCCGGACCTGATTCAGAAAATGCCCGGTATTCGATGCCGCCTCTTTGGAAAATGTCTCCATATCGGTCTGCATTTTCTCGCTGATATCCTGCCATCTCTGGTTCATTTCACTTTTCCGGTCGTCCTCCTCATCTTCCGCCCAGTACTTGTGATCATCCACTGTAAATTCCCGGATCATGCGCTCCAATTCCCGGTCAGAAAGCTTCCATCTCACAAGCGTTCCATATATTTTTTCCGCAGTAAATACCCGAATCTCCTCTTTCAGATCCCGGTAGGTTCTCTGTCTGAGCCAGGACTGGCTTTTTCGGATATTTGGCAGATTCCAGTCATCGATCACGGATTCCACCGCGATATCCGTTGCCAGATTCCACAACGTTTTCTCCCTGCCATTTCTGCGAAATACGTGCCGGAAAATGCAATGCAGTACCAGATGCAGATACGCACGGTTTATCCCGATCCGATTCTGCCGGTACTCACCGCCCAGCATCTGCCCGTTAAAATACATCGTTTCTCCATCTGTGGCAAGAACATCTACCGAAAAATCCTGTACATAGTAAAACGCTGAAAGCGCCACATCCATGAATCGCATCTTCATATACAGTTCATTTCTCGTCAGAATCAGAATTTTATGTCCGATTTTTTCCAGACTTTGCTCCAATGGCATCTCTTCCACTCTTTCCACCTCTTTTACAATACAAACTTTTTCTTCTTTTTCGGGAAACTTCGATAACGCTCGTCCATTAAAATAGCGGAAAGCTCCGTCTGTCCTGCATCCGCCGCATAAGTAATCGTCTTCTCCAGTGACTGCTCATCAAAATAATTCTCCCTGCAGCAAAAAAGCAGAACATCCTGTGGTTCTCCTGCTGCAATCTCACGCCTTTCCTTCACTGCAGCGACACAGCTTCTCCCGATTTTTTCCATATGTGCCTTTACATAGTTTTCATAGCGGATTTTCGCCGACTCTTCCAGTTTCCATGGATATTTCAGCCGCATCAGAGCCACACTGAAAATTGCCTCCTCCGAATCTCTTACTTCGGAAAGTGCAAACAACCGGTCGTATTTTCCATAATCCAGCTCCCGCCGGTAAAAGCACTCCCTGTATTCACCGCCAGATCCATAATAGTGCGTCTCCACGATCCGCGCCGGTGTATTTTCCACTGCATCCGCATAATATTCCGGAAAGAGGATCTTTGTCTCCGTTCCCTGATAACGCAGCGTTGCTATGATCTGATACCGGATCTCCGTCAGAATTTCCTTGAGACAGGATTTGTTTCCATCGAAAAAATCAATCTCTACTTTCTCCAGACGACATCCGGTAAATACACCGCTTCCCATCCGCACAATCGCATCTGTCCCGTGGAAAAGCTTCAAATTCATGCATCCATAAAATGCATAATTTCCAATCGCCTGCACGGTGGATGGAAGATGGATCTCGCTTACCATCCCGCCACAGCAGAGTACTTCCGGCTGTGCAAAGCGGTCATCCTCCTCATCTTCCCCGGTCTGATAAACGGATACATTTTTCTCCTCTTCATCTTTATGTAAGGAAAATGTATAAGGCGCAATGCGGATAACGGGGATTCCTTCTATCTGCTCCGGCACTCTTATGATCCCCGAATCCTGCCAAATTCGGAGAATTTCAATGCCTTTTTCTATTTTCTGATATTGTATCTTCATGAATTTCACTCCTGAAATTTATTCTGTCTGCTTATTTTATCCAATGATGTAACCGAATTGCTCTATTGCTACGCAATCTATACTTTTGACACTTACATCATCCAATTAAGAATTATAGCAAAAAGAATATATTTTTTCTATAGAAGAAACTGCTACTCTATAGTTATCTTTTGTTTTGATTCCCGTTCACAGACAACCAATAAACTATGGATGCATCTCTTCATACTTTAAAATTCGTATCGAAACATAACGAAATGTATCGATATTCATTAAATTATTTACATATCTTTAGATTTCCTTTATTCTATAAGCAGATAATCAAATTGAATATTTGAAGGAGGTTATCATGAATGAAGTCAGGCATATTTTAAGAAAAGCAGGTTTTCGTTCCACATACTCTGGTTATAATTATCTTGCCTCAGCAATCATCCTCGTTCTTCAGGATCCGTCTTATATGAAGAGCGTAACCTCAAATCTCTACCGGGTCGTCGGTGAAGAATATGGTGTCTCCAACATGTGTGTTGAAGCCGCTCTGCGCACGATGATCAACAGTTATTGGAATCAAACTTCCAACAGAATACTAAGCCCACTGCTCGGTTATCCTGTATTTGACAAGCCAACTTCATCCGAACTGATTTCCATGCTGGCCGATTACATAAGTGATCATTCCCCTCGCCAGTGATCCGACATTGGATTTCACTATGATGCATATAAGATTAATCTGGCAAATGCAGTACAACGGCAGCAGGCAGCGCAAAGAAGGTGCAGCCTTTGTGGTTGCACCTTCTTGTTCGTAATATTTCAACTCTGGTTTTTACATCCACAATCTGAATTCTTATCAAACTCCGGATTAATTGCATAAAAATTCTTGCTGTTCAAATTATCCTGAACAATTCGAAGACTTTCACCAAATCTTTGATAATGCACAATTTCTCTCTTTCTTAAAAATCGAATAGGATCACATACCTCTGGATCTTTTACCAGCCTTAATATATTATCGTACGTTGTCCGTGCTTTTTGTTCTGCAGCGAGGTTTTCGTGCAAATCTGTAATCGGATCTCCTTTTGACTGAAAATACGTTGCTGTCCATGCCGGACCACTCGCCGCTACCGGATATAATGCGAGTGTATGATCAACATAATATTTATCAAAACCGGAAGCTTTTATTTCTTCTATAGAAAGATCCTTCGTAAGCTGGTAAACAATCGCACAGATCATTTCCATATGAGCCAGTTCTTCGGTACCAATATCCGTAAGCGTTCCAACCACTTCCTTATACGGCATGGTATATCTCTGGGAAAGATAACGCATCGACGCTCCCAGCTCTCCATCCGGTCCACCAAATTGCGTAATGATAATCTGCGCTATTTTCGGATTTGTCTGTGTAATTTTTACCGGATACTGGAGTCTTTTTTCATAATTCCACATATTAACATCCTCCTTCCTGCCATGGCCACGGTTCGTTAATCCAGTTCCATCTGTCTGAGCAGGACGGAGTCGCTGTATCTATTGTAAGCGGTCCATAATATTTCGCATATTCTTTCAATAACTGATTCCGTTTTTTATTGTGCTCATAAAAATAGTCCAACGCAGCCTGATCACGCGGATGCGTATCCAGATAAAGTTTGGCATCGTCTACAGCAAAACTTGCATGCCCGATCTGCATTAAAAGATCTTTTCTGGAAGGTTTGGAATTTCTCATTTCATTCATGAATTACATCCTCCTCTCCCTCTAAATGGAAGATCAAGCTCCTCAAATATTGTTCCTCTTTGAAAACCTTTTCCAGATTCATAAATATGATTCCAGTTCTGCCACGGTACATATGCCATCGCGATCGGCATTCCGTCTAACACATCATCTCTGTCACAACACCCTGAACGCTCTCTGTAAACAGCCGCTGCTATTGATTGATTTCTTCCATCGTTTGTTGACATACACGGACTATTATTACTATTACAGCTGTTATTACTACATCCATAATTCGCACGTCTCATATACGGATTACTATTTCTGCAATTCTGCATCCTTTTAGCTCCCCTTTCTTATATCTGCAATATTATTGTATGGGATTATCTGAAAAAGGGTGAACTGAAAAGCTTCTGATCTTCTCCAGCAAAAAACTTTTGTTGGATGTACGGCATCAAAAATACCGCCAGGTTGATGTCCAACCTGACGGCGTTTTTACCTGCATATATTTTATGAATTCTTACCTAATGTAACTGTGATATCTTTCTCCGTATATTCACCATTCTTATCTGGAATCTGCACGGTAAGTGTTACCTCTTCACCGGCTTTGTAATACTGAAGCTGTTCCTGAAGAGAACTCATACCACTGATCGAGCTTCCTTCAAAACCGGTAATGATCGATCCTTTCGTCAATCCGGCTTTTTCTGCACCACCACCACTGATTACTTCTTTGACATAGACACCAGTCGGCATGTTGTACATCTGTGCGCCTTCTTCAGACACATCATAACCTTTGATTCCGAGATAGCCTCTCTCCTCATCGGAAACCTTACTTCTTGTTTCTTTATTCATCAGATTCTGGATGACATCACTCGCATCGGAAATCGGAATTGCAAATCCCATCCCTTCTACTGCGGAACTGTTGATCTTTGCAGAGTTAATACCAATTACTTCACCATTTGCATTCAGAAGAGCTCCACCGCTGTTACCAGGATTGATTGCTGCATCTGTCTGGATGTATTCTCCGTCAAATCCATCAATTGTACGTCCTGTTGCACTGATGATACCGGTCGTAACAGACTGTCCATAACCAAGTGCATTACCGATTGCGATTGCCGGCTCTCCAACCTTTAGCGAATCTGAATCACCAAGAGTCGCTACCTTGATCGCATTCATCGTATCATCTGAAATCTGATCAAGCGGAACCGCTACAACTGCAAGATCCCTTGCGGAATCTGTTCCTTTGATCTGTGCTTCTACACTGTTGCCATCATTGAAAGTAACGGTGAGGGTATCACTTCCTTCTACAACATGGTTATTTGTAACAACCAGAAGTTCTGAATCATTCTGACTGATGATGATACCAGATCCGGCACTTTCGCTCTCCTGCTGGCTGGTTCCGCCGAAGAAGTTCTGTACCTCCTGTACACTCATGTTTGTGATTGAAACAATTGACGGAAGTGTATTCTCTACAATATCTGATACATCTGATGTCACTGTACTGGTTGAAGTTGTAAGCTTTGCATTCGATACGGTCTTTGTCGTACTTACTGTGCTCTTCGTATTATTGCCAAGCAGCTTTCCGGTCAAATAACTGGTTCCCTGCATCGTCACACCGCCAACTGCTCCAAATAATACTGCGGCTCCTACAACAACTGCCACTTTCTTTGTATAACCTTTTTTCGGCTTTGAAGTCTTCGGATCCTTCTGCGGGCCTGCTCCGAATCCCTGCTGGTTATCTGCTCCTCTATTTTCATCTGAATCTGGTCTGTAATAATTATACTGATTGTCCATCATTCAAGACTCCTTTCTTTTCCTTTTCTATAGTTAAGAGTTTAGCCTATAATTGTGATGAAAGTGTGATAAAAGATGAAAAAAAAGATGAACGGCACATTTTTATGTCGTTCATCTTTCTCCTTTAACAGGAAACTCCCATTAAATAAAAATTATCAGGTGTCAAAGCATATTCTCTTATCTGCCATCTACCGATTATTCAACAGTTACAGACTTTGCAAGGTTTCTCGGCTTATCTACATCCAGTCCCTTTGCAACAGATACATAATATCCCATTAACTGTAGCGGAACTACTGCGAGAGATGCCTCAAAATGCTCATCTGTCTTTGGAATATAAACTACAAAGTCAGCATTATCCTCAATACTATAATTTCCATAAGTTGTAAGTCCCATCAAATATGCTCCACGGCTCTTACACTCTACCATATTGCTGATCGTCTTTTCAAATAGCTCTGGCTGTGTCAGCACACCAATTACGAGCGTTCCATCCTCGATCAGAGAGATCGTTCCATGCTTCAGTTCTCCCGCTGCATATGCTTCTGAATGAATGTAACTGATCTCTTTCATCTTCAGACTGCCTTCCATACAGATCGCATAATCGATTCCACGTCCAACAAAGAACGCATCTTTTGCATTTGCTTTCTTAGCTGCAAACCACTGGATTCTTTCCTTATCTTCGATAATCTTACTGATTTTTTCCGGAATTACCTGCAACTCAGCAATATAATTTTCGTACTGTTCTTCTGTAATCACATTTTTTACCTTTGCAAACTGCACAGCAAGGATATAAGACGCCATCAACTGTGTACTGTATGCTTTTGTTGTCGCTACGGAAATCTCCGGTCCTGCAAGTGTATAGAATACATTGTCTGCTTCTCTTGCAATAGAGGATCCGACTACATTGACAATCGCAAGTGTACGGATTCCCTGTGCCTTTGTCTCACGAAGCGCTGCAAGACTGTCTGCAGTTTCTCCGGACTGGCTTACAATGATAACCAGCCCATTCGGATCCAGGATCGGCTTACGATAACGGAATTCCGATGCAAGCTCTACCCTTACCGGAATCTTCACCAGATCCTCGATCACATACTGGGCTACCATTCCTACATGATAAGCCGAACCACATGCCACAATATAAATCTGACTCGTCTTCTGAATATCTTCTTCTGATAATCCAATATCTGTCAGATCAAACTTTCCATCTTTTAATACCGAATTCAAAGTATCCTTAACTGCTCTTGGCTGCTCATGGATTTCTTTCATCATGAAATGTTCAAAGCCAGCTTTTTCTGCTGCTTCTGCATCCCAGTCGATTGTTTTCATTTCCTTCTGGATCTCTTCTCCGTCCAGATTATAGAATATAATCTCACCCTGACGAACTCTTGCCATCTCAAGATTGCCAATATAATATACATTTCTTGTATATTTCAAAATAGCCGGTACATCTGATGCAACAAGACCTTCTTCCTCTGTAACTCCAAGAATCATCGGACTGTCTTTTCTTGCTACATAGATCTCTTCCGGGTAATCTTTGAACATCACTGCCAAAGCATATGATCCACGGATACGAACCAGTGAATGATTGATCGCATCAACCGGTGTACCTTCATACTTTTTATAATAATAATCGATTAGCTTGACTGCAACCTCTGTATCCGTTTCTGAATAAAATGTATATCCCTTGCGGAGCAGTTTATTCTTTAACTCCTGATAGTTCTCAATAATACCATTGTGTACTGCAACAACATTTCCGTCATCACTCATATGCGGATGTGCATTGTTCTCTGACGGTTCCCCATGTGTTGCCCATCTGGTATGACCGATTCCACAGGTTCCTGGAACCGCTGACCCATTATTTGTCTTTTCTTTTAATACCTTTAAACGTCCTTTCGCTTTAATTACCTCCGTGTCTTTTGCCCCATCACGAACAGCAATCCCAGCCGAATCATATCCACGGTATTCCAGCTTAGACAGTCCATCTAACAAAATCGGAGCTGCCTGCTGTTTTCCGACATAACCTACAATTCCACACATTTATCTATATCCTCCAGTCTTTTTTTACGAAAATAAATTTACCCTTTTCGGTATATTGTAACAAATCTGTAACTCTTTGTAAAGAATAAGCGGGGATATCAAATGCTATCCCCGCTTTCATCTTAATCCAGATCAATAAAATCCATCTGGAAAGTATCACCTTTTTTACGTTTTTCTTTTTTGATATTATAATCTTCAAACGAATCAAAATCACCGTCATCGTCTTCGTCATAATATTCATCATAATCATCTGTACTGCGCGTATCTCCACTCAACTCATCATCTTCGAAGTCATCGTCATAATAGTAATCATCATCTTCGAAATCATCGTCAAAATCATCATCATAGTCATCGTCCAGATCATCGAAATCATCATCCTGTTTCTTTTTGAACTTCGAACGCTTCTCTTCTTTTGACGGCTGAACCGGTTTACTCTGCTGTGGTTCCTCGTCGATTCCATACTCATCATACAGATCATCCAGTTCCAGATTACGATGGCGTAATTTCACCAGTGAAACAAGAAGGAAAATGATCAGAAGAACAATCACACACGCTGCTGCTGCTACAAACCAGATAAGATGATCCGAGATAACATCCGCAATCTTATCCCACTGACTGACACTCTTCTTGTCAGCTGTCGTCGCTGCTTTTGGAGTTTCCATTCTCTGATAAGTATGTTCTACTGAATCATACAGATAAAGAGATTCTTCTCCATTATTATTTACTGCATATAATACATAAAAATTATCTCTGTCCGGGCAGTCCCAGATATCAAATTTCTTGGAATTGATCTCAAGTGTACCTTTTGTGTATTTGTCCGGCATTGTAACTCTGCTGCCCGCATCAAAAATTACAATTGAATATTCGTCTGAAATCACAATTTCTTCCGCTGGCGAAAAACTGCTGTTAGAAGAATCGTACATCCAAAAATCACCATTTCCATTTACATCTACCAGATATGCCATCTGCAGACCACTGTTCTCCTGAACGGCACCTCTGTATGTAGCATCATTATAGGTAATCTCTCCTGCAGTAAATCCAGCCGGAATTGCAGTATCAACAAAATCACCGGATAACGTATACTGCTGCTCACCTATTGTGACACTTGCACCATCTGCCACATCTTTGATCTTGCTCGGATCACCTGCTCCAATTGTAACATCTGCATATCCTTCTTCACATGCTACAGCCGATCCAACACTGTCTGTAACAGATGCAGTTCCCTGCTCAAGTCTTGTACTTCCTTCCTGCAGGGCCTGAAATTTCATTGTAAACTCAATTCTGTCACTACTTCCGTCACCTGATCCGGTAAATGTCAGACTGCCATTGCTGTCTGCATTCACGCCATCTCCTTCTTCAAAACGCATATAAGAAGGATCGTAGGTCATATGAACTGTTGCATCACCGATCACATCGCCACTGACAACTACCGTACCTGTAATTGTAAATTCCTCTCCGACGCTTGTCTCAAGATCAGAAAAGAATATCACACCATCTGCTGCCAGCACCATCATAGAAAAACATGGCACGATCAAACATACAGACAAAAGAATTGTCGCTATTTTTTTAGTAAACTTCATCTTCATGTACTTTCCTCTTTCTAACCATATTATATTAATTGTAAGTATAAATACTCTTAGACTCTATCTTACACTTTTTGTTTGAACTTGTCTACTTCTTTGTAGAAATCCTCATTTTAAAATTCAAAACATACAAAAAGAAGTTATCTGACTAGTCCTATCCTGGAATTTGAAATTCCTTTTTTCTTTTCATCAGTTCAGATAACTTCTTTTTTATGTATTATATCTCTGAAGAACAGCCTACTCTTTTTCTGTATCTTTCTGATTCTCTGCAATCTTTGCCCCTGCAAAACCTGCGAGTACCGCTGATAGATCTACCCCTGTAGACTCTTTCATTCCATCCGTAACTTGTGTCAATGTACTCATAATATCCTTCACAAGTTTCGAAGAATTTCCCTCTCCATACATCGTAATTTTATCAACTTTGGCAAGCGGCTCTGCGATATTCTTCGCAATTTCAGGCATCGCTTTAAAATACATCTCCAGTACAGCAGCTTCGCCCATCTGTTTCATAGCTTCTGCTTTCTTCTGAATACCTTCTGCTTCTGCCAGTGCTTTGGCTCTGATTGCTTCTGCCTCAGCCAGACCTCGTTTGCGAATACCTTCTGCTTCCTGCTCCATCGCATATTTGTTAGCTTCCGCAGTCGCTTTCATCGCTTCCGCCTTTTTCTCCTGCTCAAACTTTTCTGCCTCTGCATTTTTCTGTCGCTCAAAAAGCTGAGCTTCCGACTGCCGCTGTTTCTCATAAAGTTTTGCATCTGCTTCCTGCTGCTTTGCATAGCGCTGTGCTTCTGCTTCTTTCTTAACATTTGCTTCCAGCGCACGCTCCGTGAGCTCTACATCTTTTTCTTTCAGTGTAATTGCTTTTTCCTGCTTTGCCAGATTGGCATCTGCTGTAGCTATCTCAACGGATTTACGTTCATTTTCTTTCTGGATATTATATGCAGCATCTGCAATTGCCTGTTTGGTATCCGCATCTTTTTGAAGCTCTGCCTTTCTGATAGAAAGTTCATTCTCCTTCTGCGCAATTAAAGTATCCGCTTCAATTTGTGCTTCTTTTGATTCTCTGTCCGCATTTGCTTTAACAATCGCTTTTTCTTTCTGTGCTTTTGCCTGTGCATTGGCTATTTCAAGCTCAGAACTCACTTCCGCATCATTTGCCTCTTTTCTCGCAACTGCCTTTGCCTTCGCTATTTCTTTTTCACTTTCCGCTCTGGAAATAGCTGCATTTTTCTGAATCTTTACTATATTGTCAACACCCAGATTTTCGATGACACCATTGCCATCTACAAAATTCTGAACATTAAAACTTACAATATCAAGTCCCATTGCCGCAAGATCAGGCTCTGCATTTTCCTTAACCAGTTCTGCAAATTTCTGACGGTCGGAAACCATTTCTTCCAAATTCATTTTTCCGACAATCTCACGCATATTTCCTTCCAGTACTTCTCTGGCCACCTGCCCAATATAATCTGTCGGCTGATTCAGAAAATTTTCGGCTGCAAGTTTCAAACGATCCGGATTACTGCTGATTTTCACATTAACGGCTGCATCTACATTGATATTAATATAGTCTGCCGTTGGCACAGCACTGGATGTTTTTACATCAATTGGAATCAAACGAAGGTTCAATTCATCTTTTTTTTCAAGAAATGGTATTTTAAGCCCTGCTTTTCCAATCAACACCTTCGGCTCTTTTCTCAGACCTGAAATAATATATGCCTTATCCGGAGATGCTTTTACATACCCCGTTGTAAAAATACCAACCAGAACAGCAATTACAATGATTACAGGAATCATAATCTCTAACATTCCACCCATTATCTTCATCCTCCATTTCGTACTTTATTTCTTACTTTTCCCCTTTATAGATTTTTTTCTGTATTTTGTTATAATCTAATTCCTCCTTAAACTTTTTTATATTATATCATTATTATATTTTATTGTCTCTAATTAAATAAACATTTTCCTTATAAAAGCTAATTTTTTTCTCAATTTCGTTTTGATTTTTATCGAAAAAACTCCGGCCTAAGCCGGAGTCTTTCTTTAAATTCCATTTTCTGTTGTTCCACCCGAATCATTTCCTGTATCACCGCCCGGATCCGGAGTTGGTGTCGGATCTGGCGTTGGATCTGGTGTCGGTTCCGGCGTTGGTGTTGGATCTGGTGCCGGTGCTGGTTCTGGCGCTGGTGTCGGATCAGATGAAGTGTTATCATCATATCCACCATCCCAATAATCACCGCCTGAATCATCTCCATCATACCAGTAATAATCATCCGAATCACTACTGTCATAATATTCATTCACATAATTCTGCCATGCATCCGGTGTCTCCATACCACTTGTATCTACACCTGCGTCTGGATTTTCCAGATTCTGCTCATTATTATCTGCATTCGCATCTGGATTTTCTGCTGCCTCTTTCCGTTTTTTCTGTAACGCATCTATATCCACATCATTGATCAGCATATCATAGAACTTCGATTTCTTCATCAGTTCTTTGTCCAGACCATCTCTTCCATACTGTTCTGTAAGCGTCTGTTCATCAGAGAAAAGATTCACTCCAAGACCAAGCTTATCCCCTTCAATCTTGACTCCCATTGCAGCCAGTGTTGTCGGAAACATATCCAGCGTTGCAAACTCCCGATTATGCGTTTTCTCAAAAGACGTGTCCAGATCTTCCGGAAGATTAATAAATACATTGTATACACTTCTTTCATAATCTTCACTGACATCATTGCAAAAATCCGAATCCATCGTCAGATGATCTCCACTCAGAACGATCGTCGTATTTTCGTAGAACGGCTGCTCCTGAATCCATTTGATAAAAGCATCGATCTGCCTGCTTGAGCATGCCATTACATTTGCATACTGGTTGTCTCCAAATTCATCCTGACACAGATCACATACATATCCATCTTCAAAATGTGTATCAACGGTTAACATGGTAAAATTAAACGGCTCATCTTTTGAACCTAACTCTGTCAGCTTCTCCTGTGCATTTGCAAACAGCTTCTGATCCTCATATCCCCACCATACATAATAATCTTCTGGTATCTGACCTTTTTCTTTCGCTGTATAATAATCACAGATTTCCGTTTTTCCTTTTCCATGACTCTCAAAGTAAGCTCTTCTTCCACCAAAAGTGGCATCCGATCCTATCATAAAACACTGATTATAACCTTCATCTGCGAGAATATCCTCCAGATTTCTTGCCTGTGATGAAAATGAAGACTGCTCAGCAAGCGTCGCATTCACATCATCTGTCTGCTCGGAATTCTTAATTGGTATCCCTGAGGTCTGTGAAAAAATACCTGCCATTGTCCAGGTTCCACCATATGCAGGATATCCACCCCCAAGCTTATCTGTATTCGAAAAATTCGTATTCTCTTCCGCCAGCTGCGTCAGTTCTGGAATGCAGTTAAAATCCATTCCTCCGCCATCTTCTTTTGATGCATACGTAGATTCCATAGATTCCAGGAAAATATAGATCAGATTTCTCTTCTGCTCTGGAAACGTAATCTGCGTTGTTCGCGGATCTACATAATTCTGTTCAATAAAATGCGACTCCTTCTTCTGACTTGCCAGATATTCTTTTACATCCAGTTCATCATAAACTCTGTATGCAGACTTTACTGCACTTCCACATGAGATTACTGCAATAAGCAGTAACGCAATCATACAATGAATGCGCTTACTTTTTATTCCAATAATCAAAAAGATGCATACAAACAGTACAATCACTGCCATCGGAAGACATGCCCTTACTCCATCCATCACCACATCTGAATTTGTTCCCTCAAGCGGCACTTTCAAATGGAATATAATCTCATCAATAGATAACAGCCCCCACGTTTCCAGTACCCAATTGCCCAGATTATAAAGAATCCAGCCAATAACAGAGATGATGATCATCAAGATGCAATAAAAACCATATCCTATACTTTTTATCTTTTGCTTTCTCATTTTTTCATTTCCTTTACATGTTTTTTACAAAGACATACACTATATAGTAAAACACATAAACGTCCAGAATGCAAGAAGCGTTAATAATACAAATTCTTCAAAACGTAAAATCAGGATATGCCTTTCAACATATCCTGACCTCTTACCTTACTCTTATAATTCCTCAGCCACCATCTCCAGTGCCGCCTCAATTACCTTATCCATATCATAATACTTGTAATTTCCAAGGCGTCCACCAAAGATTACATTCTTTTCTTGATCTGCAAGCTTTCTGTATTCTTCAAACAGCATATTATTCTGTTCGTTATTTACCGGATAATACGGTTCCATTCCAACTTTCCACTCTGAAGAGTATTCTTTGGAAATAACGGTCTTTTCCTGCTTACCAAATTCAAAATGCTTATGTTCAATGATACGTGTGTATGGAACTTCTCTTTCTGTATAGTTTACAACTGCATTTCCCTGATAATTGTCTGTATCAAGTACTTCGGTCTCAAATCTTACTGAACGATATTCCAGTGCTCCGAGCTTGTATCCGAAGTATTCATCGATCATTCCAGTAAACAGTGTCTTTTCTGCAATATCCGGATTTTCTTTGATAAATTCAAAGTAATCGGTATTTGTTTTTACTTCAATTCCATCCAGCATCTTCTCAATGATCTTTGTATATCCACCGATCGGGATTCCCTGATATCTGTCATTGAAGTAGTTATTGTCAAATGTAAATCTTACCGGTAAACGTTTGATGATGAATGCCGGAAGGTCTTTGCAGGCACGTCCCCATTGTTTTTCAGTATAGCCTTTTACCAGTTTTTCAAATACATCTTTTCCTACCAGAGATAATCCCTGTTCTTCCAGGTTCTTCGGTTCTGTAATTCCTGTCTCTGCAACCTGTTTTGCAATCATATCTTTTGCTTCCTGTGGTGTCTTGATATTCCACATTTTGCTGAATGTATTCATGTTGAACGGCAGGTTGTAAAGCTCATCCTTGTAAATCGCTACCGGTGAGTTGATGTAATTGTTGAACTCTGCGAACTGGTTGATGTAATCCCAAACCTGTTTGTTGGATGTGTGGAAAATATGTGCACCATATTTGTGAACATTGATGCCTTCAATATTTTCACAGTAAATATTTCCACCGATATGTGGACGTTTGTCGATGACCAGACAAGTTTTTCCTTTTTTCTTTGCTTCGTAAGCAAATACTGCTCCGTATAACCCTGATCCTACTACCAAATAATCGTATTTCATAATACTAAATCCTCTCTTTTATTTTTTTGTAATTTTATCTTTTATCATCTTTCCCATTCCGACTACACTTCCAACTCCATAACTCAGATGAAGCAAAAAGAAGATTCCCGGAAGCAAAAGCTGACATATATGCTTCGCCTCATTTTTTACGGCAAGAATCGCCATTCCAATCGCACCACACCAATAAGTGATCCACATTGCAATCGCCAGAAATGGCTTTTTCAGTGCTGCCAAAACTGATGTCACAATAATCGCAATCACAAATGCAAACGGCACAAAATGATAGATACTGAGACATCCCGGACATACACCAATGGTTCTTGCCACCCAGTCTCCATTGCCATATTTCTGCTTCATCATACCCGGAATCGAACTTCTGACATACTGCCAGGAATGGATCCGCGGATCATAACATAACCGATATCCCGCCTGCCGAATCCGGTAATGCATCTCATTATCTTCCGTTCTTCCCAGATTTTCATTGAAAAGACCAACTTTTTCAAATATTTCTCTTCGATATGCTGCATGGAACATGGACTTTACATATTTTTTTTCATTCTCTCTCCGAAAACCTGCAATTCCACTTCCAAACATGGAACTTTCCGCACTCAGTAGAAGTCTTTGCCATGGGGTATCTTTCTCTGGAAGATTCGGTCTTGGACCACCGGTGACATCCTCTCCGCTTTCCATGCATTCTACATTCTTTGAAACAAAATCTTCCGGAATACGTCCATGTGCATCCAAACGAATAATAATCTCTCCTGTTGAACTGCGGATTGCCTGATTCCACCCAGACGCCTGATTATCTCCTGGATTTTCTGTAACAACGCAGTTATGGTACTGCGGATTTTCTTCTGCAAAGCGTTCCATAATCCGTCTGGTTCCATCCGTTGAACTGCTGTCCACCATCACAACTTCGATCTGCTCTGCCGGATAATCCTGTTTCGTGATATCTTCCAGCAAGTGTGGAAGATATTCCTCTTCATTGCGCGCGATCGTGCAAACTGATACTAACATACATTTCTCCTATACTGTAGTTCTTATCGTAATACTGCAAATACTGTCATAAACATGGTCATAAAATCTCTCCACAGACTGTATTTACGCAGATCTTCCAGATTATAACTCATTTTCTCCGGAAGCACTTCATGAATATATGCATAATCCACATCTTCTACATGCTCCAGCATTTCGCCCTCGTCTTTATAACATACGCTGGCTCTGGAAGTAATTCCTGCCGGAAGTAAAAGTGTCGCATACATTTCTTTTGTATAGCCTTTTACATATTTCACAACTTCCGGTCTGGTTCCGACAAAGCTCATCTCTCCACGAAGGACATTGATAAGCTGCGGAAATTCATCAATCCTGCATCCACGAATTACTTTTCCAACCCGTGTCAGTCTTGAATCCTGACTGATCGTAACCTGTGTTCCCATCTTATCTGCATTCTGAACCATAGTCCGGAATTTCAGAATGTGAAATTTTTTCCCGTACTGCGTCACACGCACCTGCTTATAAATCACAGGTCCCGGTGAATCCAGTTTGATTGCAATACTGATGACCAGCATAACCGGTGATAAAATGACAAGTAAAATCAATGAAAGCAGAATGTCAAAAAATCTCTTTAATTTTAATTCTTTTTCGTGTCTGATCAGGATATCATAATATTTTTTTACTTCATCCGTTCTCATAAACTTCGGAAGTTCTTCCCATTTTCTCATACAGAATTCCTATCCGATGCATTCCTTCAATACATCTGTCACGTATTTTACCTCTTCGTCTGTAAGCTTTGTGTGAAGCGGTAATGTAATTGCATTTTTAAATAACGCATAAGCATTTGGATAATCTTTGATATCAAATCCCATATTTTTGTAAGCAGTTAATAACGGCAATGGTTTGTAATGTACATTGGTTGCCACGCCACGTTCTGCCATCTTTGTAATGATCGCATTGCATTCTTCCCGCGTCTTTCCCTGAACACGGATCAGATACAGATGTCCGCTGGACTTGTGATTCTCATCAAAATGATTCAGTACACTCACCGGCAGATTCTCCAATGCTTTATCATACATTCCTATTATTTCCCGGCGTCGTGCCAATAATGCATCATAACGCTTTAACTGTACCAATCCAATGGAAGCCATGATATCAGTCATATTGCATTTATAATATGGTGCTGCAATATCATACTCCCATGCTCCAAGCTGTGTCTTTGCAAGCGCATCTTTTGACTGTCCATGCAGTGAAAAGAGCATATATTTCTTATAAATCTCTTCATCATCTACACCTTTAATCGGCCGCCAGGTAACGGCTCCACCTTCAGCGGTTGTAAGATTCTTGACTGCATGGAAAGAAAAACTTGTAAAATCAGCTACTTGTCCACATTTTTTTCCCTTACGTTCTGCCCCAAATGCATGTGCTGCATCTGTCACCACAATGACTCTGCCAAACTTCTCCTGAAGTTCATTTTCCGGATGGAAAAGTGCTTTTTTTGCTTCTACGATTTCAAATATCCTGTCATAATCGCACATAATTCCGGCAAGATCTACCGGAATGACAACCTTTGTCTTCTCAGTAATCGCATCTGCCAGCTTCTCATAATCCATCTCGTAGGAATCTCTTGCCACATCAACCAGAACCAGCTTTGCACCTACATGCTCCACCACACTTGCTGAAGCGGTATAGGTATAAGCTGTTGTAATCACTTCATCTCCAGGTCCAATCCCCAGAAGACGTAAGGTCATCTCCAGACAGGCTGTTGCTGAATTCAGACAGACAACTCTGTTCGTTCCCATATATTCTGCCAGCTTTTTTTCAAAAAGCTTTGTCTTTGGTCCGGTCGTAATCCAGCCACTTCTTAACGTATCTACAACTTCTGCGATTTCCTCTTCCGTGATATCCGGAGGCGAAAAAGCGATATGCATATTCTCCATAAAAATTCTTCTTTCTTTAAAATAAAATATACTATGTAACAATTATTACAAAATTATTACATAGTATATACTACCAAAAAAATCCATAAAATACAATTAAAACTATTTTTAACTACTTTTTAAATACGATCAGCTTACTGATTACATAATTCAGTACAATCACAATGATCTGTGCAATCACTTTAATCAACATACTGTTCATGCCCAGATTTGTGATAAAAATAAATAAAATGAGTTCTTCAATCACAAGTGTTGCCACACGACCACCTACAAAACTAGTAATCTCTTTCATAAACTCTGCCGCTGTACTTGCATTTGAATCAAATACCCAGATCCGGTTGGTTACATATGCAAATGCAACTGCCAGTATCCAGGAACCAATGTTTGCTACGAGAGCATTCCATCCTATTTGAATATTAAAAAATGCATAAGAAGCAATGCTGACTATAAATGTCAAACCTCCGAAAAATAAATATAATAAAATCTCTTTATTCTTCTTATAAAACGGATTTAAAATCCGTAAAATCGGAAGTTCCATGATACGGTCAAATATATCTTTTTCTTTCTTCATTTCTGTTATCCTTTCGTAAATTCTGTTTTTTCAGACTTTTGCTATTATACTATATTTTCACTTTACCGGCAACCGGCATCCTGCCAAATCCTCTCTTGTCTTCCATGACAAACTGTTATAAAATATGACTAAAGCACATTTGGAGGAACAATTATGGCTAATATAGCACTTATCATAGCTGGTGGGTCTGGTGCACGTATGCATCAGAACATACCAAAACAATTTTTAACTATCAATGAACGTCCCGTTATTATTTATACCCTCGAAGCATTCCAAAAACATGCAGACATTGATGCGATTGCAGTTGTATGCATCGATGGATGGGCTCCTGTATTATGGGCATATGCCAACCAGTTCAATATAACAAAGCTCAAACATGTCATCCCAGGAGGCGAAACCGGTCAGGAATCTATCTATCACGGAATCTGCGAACTCAAAAAATATTATTCTGACGATGATGTTGTCCTGATCCATGATGCCATTCGCCCTATGGTTTCTGCTGAAATCATTTCAGACTGTATCGTCAAAACCAAACAGTTCGGCTGTGCAATTGCTACTATTCCGTGTGCAGAAGCTATGCTTGAAACAGAGGATGGCACTATATCCACCGGAAGTTATCCTCGTAATAATTTAAAACGAACTCAGACACCACAAGGTTTTCCTCTTGGCAAAATATATGATTTACACCAACGGGCTTTATGCAAAGGAATCACCAATTCGGTCGCATCTTGTACACTTATGATCGAAATGGGAGAACAAGTTTATTTTTCAGCCGGTTCTGAGAAAAACATCAAACTAACAACCGTCGAAGATCTTGACATTTTTAAAGCCCTTCTACTCGCTAAACGAAGTGATTGGCTTAAATAACAGGGAGATAGCCATGAATTTATATAGTAGTAAAACCTATCTGCAGGATTTAGATTACACTTTATCTAAAACAAATTTATTTTCTGATCTTCACAATAAATCTGTTTTTATAACTGGTGCAAGCGGACTTATCGGTTCTGCTATAGTTGACCTGCTGTTGCGATACAGCGAATTACATGATGGATGTATTACCGTTCTTGCCGGAGGGCGCAGCAAAACGTCTCTCCTGGAACGTTTCTGTAAATATACGGATTGTTCTTATTTTCACTTTATCCCTTATAATGCATCGACAAGTAATGAATTAAATTTTCATACCGATTATATTATTCACGGTGCCAGTAATGCATCACCTTCCAAAATTCAGTCCAATCCTGTCGAAACAATGTTAGATAACTTCTGCGGGCTACAGGAGCTTCTCACCTATGCCACAAAGCACAATGTGAAAAAAACGGTCTTTATTTCTTCAAGCGAAGTATACGGTACCCGATGTACTTTAGAGAACAAACCTTTTCTGGAAACAGAATATGGTTTTATTGATCTCCTGAATCCACGTTCTTCCTATTCCATCGGAAAAAGAGCAGCTGAAACCTTATGTGCAAGCCATGCATATGAACACAACCTTCCTGTTTCCATCGTGCGCCCAGGGCATATTTACGGTCCAACCGCCAGACCAGATGATAACCGAGTTGCTTCTTCCTTTGCCTATGCTGCCAGTTCTGGAAAGGATCTGGTATTAAAAAGTGACGGTTCACAAATACGTTCCTACTGTTATATGCTCGACTGTGCCACTGCAATACTCACTGTTTTATTGCATGGTAAACCAGCATCTGCATACAATATTTCCAATCTGGATTCCATCATTTCCATTCGGAATTTAGCTGAATTATATGCAAAATCTGGAAATGTTAAACTTTCTTTTGACCTTCCAACTACTAAAGAAAAAGAAGCTTTTAACCCAATGCAGAATTCCTCATTAGACAGCACATCATTAGAATCTCTCGGGTGGATTCCTCTGTTCAGTGCACCTGTCGGAACCAGTCATACAATAAAAATTTTACAGGAAATCAATTAAAAGACAGACAACCTGTTCTTTCGTTTTTCACGAAATCTCATCAGGTTGCCTGTCTTTTCTTATTTCACTCTTCTTTTCACTTCTTCAGCAAGAAGCTTTTCATTCTTTTTCCAATCAGCATGGATAAAATGTGGTTCGCCACACGGGAAAGTATAAAAATCTTCTCCATACAGTTCATGCAAAATGTACATATACTGATTCGGCACCTTGCACTCCATTCCTTCAAATTCAAGCCTCTGCAACGGGAAAAACTGTGCTACCGCATTAATGTTACTGTCATCACATGGATTCCAGCTGTCAAAACTAAAAAGGAAACCTTCCGCCTCTTCTTTACTACATAACACATTTTCTTCATGTAATCTGTTATAGTACTTTTCAAAAATCCCAGCAACTTGTTTACCAATCGCAGAATCGTCATCTACACATCCGGCAGCTCTAAACTCACGGATAAGTGGATTACTTTCATCTGTGATTTCAGTTCTTAAATCCATTTTTGCTTTGTGATTTGCCTCCCAGCTATCTCTTGTAGCTGTTCGTGCCCAGTCAAATGGGAATACATCTATAAACACCGGCAATTTGGAATCTTTATAGCAAAAACGAATCTGCTTGCAAAATCCCCACGCATCATATTTTACTGTCAGACGATACTCTTCATTATTTTTTAAGATTTCTCTTAAACGATCAATGTCTTCTCTCGCCATACAGGTATCTACATCATCGTCCCACGGAATAAAACCTTTATGTCTGACCGCTCCCAATAATGAGCCTGCATATACCCAGTAATCCAACTGATTCTTTTCACATATTTCTATAAAAGCTTTCAGCAAATCTTTTTCGAGAAGCTGTAAATTTCTGTTTACGCCCTGCGCTTTCGGTAATGCAAGAAAAAATCTCTTTTGAGCATCTACTGTAGACTCACCATCTTTTCGATATTCTTCCCAAAACATCTGCATATCCTGTTTATGATAATGTGTAATAATTCTTTCCAGACGAACATTCTCCTCATGCAGACGTCTCACTTCATTTGCTAAACCATCTATTTTTCCACTCATCTGATTATAAAGTTCATTTCGATGATTATAACTATTTTTTACCCCCGATTCTAAAATCTGCTTTAAGGAATCCGCTTTCTCCAATAAGTTGTTTGCCTTATCAAAGAACTGTCTTTTCCCTACTGGAAGACGCCAGTAAATGTACTCCCATACTTTTCCCATATCATTTCTCCTTTTCATCCCTACACCTCAATGCTAAATATTTTCCGCGTAACCGAAAATCTTCTTATTATCATAATCCAAGCTGTAGCCCAAATTATTTTTCCAACTATTTGAATCACAAAATACTCTGTATCATTCATTCCATGTGAAATAATATACTCATACACCATGCCCCAAGGGAACATATTCAACTCTATTAAATGGAAACACAGAACTATTAATGAATTTTTTCCATAAAATAATAAAATATTTTTAAGTGTAGGACAATTTTTACATAAAAACTTACAGATAATTATTATAATGTATGATCCAGCTATCGCTCCTGCAATATCTAAGATACCGTTTCCATATACGTTGTCATCCATATATAACCCTCTACTAAATATGACCGATATGTACCAAATAGCACATATTAGGATTAATACCTCTTTCCTACAACGCAGTGTTAAAACTTCTTTTTTTCTACACGCCCAACCTAAATAAACAAAAATACTTGCTACTAATCCTGGCTGTATACTCCAAGGAAGCCATACATATTTAGATGAATAGTATCCAACAATCGCAACAACAATAATTCCAATATATGAATATTTATATTGTATAAAAACTCTTGTAATTACTAATGAAACAAATAATGCTAATAAAAACCAAATAGCTCCTATTTGATGAATCTGATATCTTTCTAGCACATTATTATGATCTGATCCTGCCCCAAACATCCCTGCCAGAAACCACATTTTTAAATTTTCAATTAAATTTGGTCGTCTCATAACCAAATCTTCGCTCACAGACCATACGCATATCATTCCCCATGTAAATGTGTATGGTACTATTAATTGCTTAAATCTTTTTTTTGCAAATTTCAAAACATCTAACTGGTCAGAAAGAAAGAAACCACTAATCATAAAAAATATTGGCATATGAAATGAAAAAATAAACCGTTCTGTCAGCGTCATTCCCCTTGCTACTAATCCCATATGTCCTACGATAACAGCGATAATAGCAATCCCTTTAGCAACATCAAAATATTCGATCCGTTCTTTTTTCATTTTAATTAAACTCCAGTTCTAAATTCCACCTATCGTTTTAATAATAATCTTTTTCGCCACTTCTCTTCTAGCCGTATCCTTAGGAAAAACTTTTTCACCAACTTCTACTACATGATCTCTAATTTTTTGTTTTAATCCCGCATGAGTTCCTTCCGGATCACACATACGCTGCATAATTGTTTCATAAAATACAGTATTGCGTGAATATCTCCAAAAATCTTCAGCCATATCTGACCACGGCTGATGCCAAGGTTTATCCGGTCCTGCATAATGAATTATCTTAGGATTTTTTCTTGCCTCCATATGTTCATCATGTAAATATTTCGGCGCTAATGCAATAATCTGGCTTAATCTGATTCCTCTCCAGTCCACCATTACATTCCATGCCATATCGATAAACTTCACTCTTCCTTGTGCCAGATAGTTCAGCACATCCTGATCAAGAAGTTCCCATTCATATGATGCAGCAAACTTGAGCATTTCTGCAGTTGTATAAGTTTTTCTGAACTCCTCTAAGTTGAACACAATAACTCCTGCCTGGAAATAATCATACGGCTTTTCGATTTTGAGAATTGTATCCATATACTTTTTCTTATTAGGTTCAAATCCATTATATAACCCTGCTGTATCCGCATCCTTAGCAGCCGCAAGTAAATATCCCTCAACATCCGTATCATACAATTCTGCAATATCTGCATTTACAACTAAGTCACTATCAATATATACTGCCTTATCATAATCAGACAAAATTTGTGGCATCAACAATCTAAAATAAGTTTCCAGCGCAAAATGTCCCCGTAAAAACAATTTTTTAAAAGGCTTCTCATATCGTCTGATATCCAGAAAACGTAATGTTATATTTTTATGAGCCGACAACTGTTTTTTTAGTCTTTCCTGACTTCCTGTCGAAATGTCTCTATGCATAACAATAAGGTCATAATTTTGTTCATCACTAGAATTAGCTCGGATAGACTCTAATACCGCAGCTAAATACGGAACATAATATTCATTTGCAGATAAAACTACTGCATTATTATTTTCTTCATACGCCGGTTTTAAATGTACTACAGGATCTGTATTAAAAAATACAACCGTCTGTAACGTTTTAATTTTTAAATTTCTTGTACGTTTAATATGGAAATAGAAAATACTTAATAAACGTTCTGCTAAATGTCCTGGTGTCCTTAATGCTTCTATTGAGTAATCACTCATATCCATTCTTTTTTCGCATTCACCTAAGATATCAAATAACCACTCAGCATATTCCTGAAATAAATCCTTTTTCATGATATACATATTACAAAGGCAAGTCATTTTTCCCTTCAGATATTTTTCCATATCTTCTACATACTCCGGGTATTTTTCACTTACTACCTGTCGCATAATGTCCAAATCTTTTATATGCAACTGGTTTCCATTCTTATATTGGTCATATACAGTACGATCATTTATTGGCATTTTAGTAATATCTTTTTCCTCTGTGATTACTAAATCATATCCTTCAATTTCTCTGCGCATAGTTTCGTCATCAATTTTATATTTTTTTGCAGATTTTTTATCCAAAAATTCCTCGCATACATTCTGCCAACAATCTAACAAATATCTTTCTTTAGAAAAATTCATATAACGTCTATAATGGAAAAATCCATAGTAATCTGCCTCTAAGTTTTTCCACGCCCAATATTGTGCAGTCAACTCGCAATAATAAGGGTTTTTAGCCGATATATTTTCTCCTTCATTATCTCTAAGCATACCTTTAAAACGCTTCTCATTTAATGCGCAACCAACCTGAATTGGTTTTATAATTTCACTTGGAACAACATCTACCGGCTTATGACAAGATACTAAAATACTAATTTTACTCATTTTCTTTCAACCTTTCTTTTTGTAATTAGCTTAAAAAATATTTTCTGTTAACAAGTTCTAATGATATTCTTTTATATACGCAGTAGTTACTTCCTGAACCAGTCCACTCATCCGCACATCACCTTTATCTAACCAAATTGCATGATCACACAATTTCCGTACCGAATCCACATCATGTGAAACATATAGAAGTGTAGTTCCTTTGCTTAACATTTCTTCCATGCGTTTATAGCACTTTTGTTGGAATTGATAGTCACCAACAGACAAAATCTCATCTACTACCAGAATCTCTGGCTGAACCATTGTAGCAATTGCAAATCCCAATCTGGCCTGCATACCTGATGAAAAGTTTTTAATTGGAACATCCAAAAATTCCTGTAATTCTGCAAACTCTATAATTTCATCAAAATGCTCTTCCATAAATTTTCGCGAATGTCCTAATACCGTCCCATTCAAAAAAACATTTTCTCTTGCTGTCATATTCATATCGAAACCAGCACCAAGTTCAATTAACGGTGCAATCTTTCCACGAGTTGTAACTGAACCTGTATATGGTTTTAAAATTCCACAACACGCCTTCAATAAAGTGGACTTTCCAGAACCATTCGTTCCAATCAATCCCCATGCTTCCCCACTCTTTACCTTTAAGTTGACATGTTTCAGTGCCAGAAACTCCTGAAACATTAATTCATGCTTTATTAATTTAATGACATATTCCTTCAAATTATCAACTTTTTCTGAAGCAAGATTGAACCGTATTGTCAAATCTTCCACATCAACTACATATTCTTCATTCATAATAATTCTCCTAGAAGTATAAAATAAAATTATCCTGTGTTTTCTTAAATACAGTCAATCCAATTACCAGCATAATACCTGCCATAACCCAACATCCAACAAAAATACGCAATGTCGGTAACTGTCCATATAATACTAACCCACGGAAAAATTGAATATAATAATACATTGGATTAAAATATTCAATAATTGTTCTAAGCCAATTTGGTAACAAATCTATAGGATAAAATAATGGTGTTAAATATGTCCATGCAACTGTTATCGCATTGTAAATATACTGTATATCTCTAAAAAACACATTCGCAGCTGAAAGTAGGAATCCCATTCCACACACAAAAATATACAAGGGAATAATTACCAACGGAAATAATAAAATGTATGGTGAAAAATGAGATCTTGTAAATAACATTACAATAATCAACGCTCCCATTGAAAAAATCAAATCAATAAGCGAACTAGTTACCTTAGATAAAGTAAATATATATTTTGGTACATAAATCTTTTTTATCAAAGAACTATTATCCAAAACCGAATACATTGACATATGTGTTGACGAATTCATAAAATCAAACAATGTCTGCCCAGCCAATAAATATACTGGATAATTCTCTATTCCTTGTCTAAACATTTGAGAAAAAACCAATGTCATTACAATCATAATTAACAACGGATTTAAAATACTCCATAAATAACCCAAAAAACTTCTACGGTATTTCAATTTAACATCTCGTACAACAAGTTCGCGTAATAAATCTTTATACTGAAAAAATGTATTTATTCTATCCTTCGTCGCATTCATCTTTCTATCATCTCCTTAATAACTATTTCTTCGTCCTTTAAAAGCCAGAACAGCTAAAGGGAACGCAGCATATCGGGTCTTTCGTAAAAGCAAAACTGCCGGATTCTTTACTTTGTTATACACTTCTCGATTCTTATGATAAAAATATGCATCCAATTTCATTGCCTCTTTTTTCATGCCATTTTTTAGCGGAAAACTTATATAAATTTTCATCTGACTCGTAAGAATCGTTGCAGTTAGTTCACGAATATACTCCAGATTAGCCGCCGGTGCTACTTTCTCAGACTTTTTGCAATACCGATTAAGTCTCATAAGCACTCGTAAATGATTTTTTAAATTTTTCTGCATTTTTTGAATCGACATACTTTGTCCTGGAAGTCCTAATCGATATTGATAAACCGGTTCCTCTATGAAATAAACTGTCCGTACATACGGAATTGGAAATGCAATAAATTCCACATCTACATAAAAAGTATGCTCATCAATCTGCTCACCAGCTTTCCGGAGTAATTCCGTTTTCACTGTAGTTGCATGCATATCAATAATCGTTTTCCCTACAATGTCTTCAAATTTATATAACTTATTATATTCTATTTTTTCAAATGGATGTTCCTGTCTTTTCTCTGGTAATCTTGTTGTATGATTAATCCAGGTATAATTTGACGCAACAATATCTGCATCACTTTCCTTTAAAACTTTTACAAGACAAATAAAACTTCTTGTATCTACCCAATCATCTCCATCAACAACTTTGAAATACTTTCCTTTTGCTTCCCGAACTCCAGTATTAATTGTTGAACCATGTCCACCGTTTTCTTTATTAATCAAACGAAATGTATTCTCATATTTATCTACATATTGCTTTGCAATTTTCGCGGTATTATCACTGGAACCATCATTCACGATCAATACTTCAATATCATCCATAACTTCGGAATTTACAAAAGATTCCAAACAATCTTCCAGATATGCTTCTACATTGTAACTTGGAATTGTTACTGTTAATATTTTCTCGTTCATTATTCTCCTAACTTACACAAATAATATTTTTCTCAAAAAAAGTTGGTTTTACAGATATTTAGTTCTATCTGAATCACCAACTTTTATTTTGATTACTTAATTATTATACTACATTCTTTCTCAGATGGAAAGATTATAGCAAAAGTATTCTTCTTTGTCAAATTCTACAACCTTTCTACTTTCATATACACTTATCGTTTCAAAAGATAAATGTTACTCATATCATCTGTGCCAAGCAACTCTGCTTTATTATAATTTAATTCCTTTTCTACATATTCCAAACATTCATCTACCGAAGAACCATAATCACTTACTAAAGTATCCACATAAAAAATCATTTCATTCTCCGATGCATCTACTTCCTTTATATTCTGCTTGATTTTTTCCAATTCAATCTGATATATTTCCTTTTTACAATTCATAAGATTTAATGCATTGTCTAATATCCTATGTGTCGACGCATATATATATACAACCGGTAAATCTGTATATTCTTGAAGAACCTGTGCATTTTTTCCTTTTTCCTCATAAATGTATTCAGGATCATTAGCGAAATATGTTATCCCAGTTATTAAAACACATGTCACTCCTAATATAACACTCTGCATCACTTTTTTTCTTGTTATATGCACAATAGTTTCCCATATTAATATACTCATTTCCAACACAATTAGCGGATAAATACACATCATAAATCTGTTTGAAGAAAATACTGTGATTTTACATACCAACAAAAAGTAGAATACTATAACTAACAACATACTTATAGAAATAATATAGCTTTGCTTTAATTCTATTATTTTTTTCTCTGAAATCTGTTTTTTTTCAATAATTAACTGTATCTTTTTTTCATTTTTTTCGATTCGAATTTTATATAATATATTACAAATCAAATATCCAGCTAATAAAGCTAAAAATAATATAAGAATAACGCTCCATAAGCTTCCAAACAATTCTGAACTAATATCTTTCCAATATATTTTTATGCGTTCTCCCCAATCACTAAAATTACGCATATTCGCATGCGTCAAAGAGCTATTAGCATTTCCATCTTTTCCAGAAAGTTTTCGTAAATATGTTGGAAAAGTTCCAAATGCACATATAATCCCTATTCCACCAGCTATCGAATATTTAAAAAACGCTCTCCATCCCGGTTGTCCTTCTCTAATAAACTTAATAAGCATAAGTCCAACAACAGGACAAGCAAAAATAATAAAAAAGAAATGAGTATATAATCCTCCAAAAGTAGCTATACTTAACAATACAAATCTTTTGACTGATATTTTTTCTTCTTTGTAAATTTGAATATTTTCCAACAAAAAGAACAAGCACCATACGGTTAATAACATATACATTCTTACATATGTCACTGAATTAACTGCCCCAATACTAAATCCGTATAACACTAATACTAAAATACTAAAAATATTTTTTTCTGAAATACATCTAACAATTCTCAATAACAAATACATTGCAATTGCAAAATAGATTACATTTGGAATCAACCCAAACCATTTACTAAACTCCCCAGGGAAAAAAGAGGATATCGTATGCAATACCATATAAAAAAACGGTGGGTGTGCATCGTGCGTTTGATTGTAAATTACAGACCCATATGAAAATTCTTCTCCTTTGTTCACTGTCAAATATGACTTAAACATCTCCGGATCTATTTTTACATTAGCCAAGCCATTATCTTCCCATATCTGTGCATGATAATAACTATTTGACAAACCATATGACCATATTTCATCAACAAAAAAACCCTGTTTCATATTGCAGTAATATAACATAAATAAAATCTGTAAAAATAAAATCACTGCAAATATAATATAGATATTTGTCTTTTCAACTCTATCTACAATCTTATTTAATCCTTTTTTTATCTGTATCAATTTCTTTTACTCACTTTCTCTCACAATATAAATAGGTCTTTTTTTCGTTTCCAAATATGTTTTTGATAAATACAATCCCATAATTCCAAGACATAATAATTGAATTCCACCTAAAAAGAATATTATCGTTACTAATGACGGCCATCCTGCAACTGGATCTCCAAATACCAGTGCTCTGATAATAATCACCAACATAGATATAAACGAAACTCCGCAAAATATAATTCCAAATACCGAAGCAATTGCAAGTGGTGCTGTAGAATATGCCAAAATTCCTTCAATCGAATATAAAAACAGTTTCCAGAAAGACCATTTTGTTTCACCAGCGCTTCTTTCCACATTTTCAAATGCAATCCATTTCGTATGAAAACCTACCCAACTATAAATTCCTTTTGTAAAACGGTTATATTCTGCATCTTTCAAAATAGCATCCACCATTTTTCGTTTCATTAACCGAAAATCTCTTGCACCATCTACAATCTCTGTTGATGACATTTTATTAATAATCTTATAAAACATTCTTGCGAAAAAAGATCTGATAGGCGGTTCACCTGCTCTGTTAACCCTCCGGGTTGCAACACAATCATAATCTTCTTTACCTTCTGACTCTTTGATTGTTTTCCACATTTCCGGCAATAATGATGGTGGATCCTGCAGATCTACATCCAAGGTCGCAACGTAATCCCCTGTTGAAAGCTGTAATCCGGCATACAATGCAGATTCTTTCCCAAAATTTCTTGAAAAAGAAACATAATGAACTCGTTTATCCTTTGCCCGCAAATCTTTGAAACATTGCAATGTTCCATCTTTGCTTCCATCATCCACAAAACAAAATTCAAACTCAAACTCTTCTTTTAATTGTTCTATCACTTTCAAAGCTTCTTTATAAAAAATAGGAATAGCTTCTTCTTCATTATAACATGGCACTACCAGTGACATCTTCATAATTTCGTTCCTCCTAATTGCCAGCATTGTTAAATACTTCTATGTTCTGTTCCCACACTTGGTTCTTCATGACTGATTCGTCCCAAACTCACCAGTTCCTGAAAAGCTTCACTGTCTCGCTTCTTGTCTTCTGGTCTGATATGGTACGTTGAAATTATTCCAGCAACTTTTTCTTTAATGTCTGGGCTTTCTTCCATCGCCGCTTTTTCAAGTTCTCTTAACTGGCTCAGAAAATGTACCTCATCAAACTCCAGTGGTTTTCCAATAAATATCAAATCATTCGCCGTCTTCTGAAGCCCTTCTTCTTTTGTCAGCAATTCTTCATATAGCTTTTCACCAGGTCGTAATCCTGTATATTTAATTTCCATATTCACACCAAGCGTATACCCGGAAAGTCTGATCAGATTCTTAGCCAAATCAGCAATCTTAACCGGCTCACCCATATCCAGGACAAAAATCTCACCACCATGTGCATATGCCCCTGCCTGCAGCACCAGTGACACAGCTTCTGGGATCGTCATAAAATACCGGATTACATCAGGATGTGTTACCGTAACCGGACCGCCTGCTTCCATTTGTTTTTTAAACAGTGGTATCACACTACCATTACTTCCAAGCACATTTCCGAACCTGACAATCACGTATTCAGTTCTGGAATACTTACTGAATGTCTGTACAATCATTTCACACAGACGTTTTGAAGCACCCATAATATTTGTTGGATTTACCGCCTTATCCGTTGAAATAAGTACAAACTTCTTTACTCCAAACTTGTCCGCTGCTCTTGCAGTTTTATAAGTTCCAAATACATTATTTTTAATCGCCTCATTCGGGCTATCTTCCATAAGCGGTACATGCTTATGCGCAGCAGCATGGAACACGACATCCGGACGATAATATTCCATCACACTTTCAATTCGACTTGTATTACGCACAGATCCAATCAATACTTCCAACTTCAAATTCGGATACTTCCGAATGAGTTCCTGCTGGATATCATATGCATTATTTTCATAAATATCAAATATGATCAAAAGCTTTGGATTGTGCGACGCGATCTGACGACAAAGTTCACTTCCAATGGAGCCTCCTCCACCAGTAACCAATACCCGTTTATTACTTACATACTGCCCCACACTTTCCATATCAATATCAATTGTATCTCTTCCCAGCAAATCTTCAATTGACACTTCTCGCAGATTTGATACACCGACTTCATCATTAATAAGCTGATACATACCTGGCAGAATTTTCAGTTTGCAATCTGTAAGATTACATATTCTCAAAATTTCACGTGTTGCTTTCGTTCCAGCTGATGGAATTGCCAGAATAATTTCTTCCGCATCATATTTTTTTGCTGCTTCCTGAATCATTTCCCTTCCACCGACGATTCGAATCCCGTGAATGTATTTTCCTTTTTTGGAAGGATTATCATCAATGACACATACAACCTTTTGATTCAGATATTTGCTGCTTTTCAATTCTTTAATAATCATATTTCCCGCTTCACCGGCTCCGATTACAATTGTATTACGGGAATGTTTCACCGATTTTTTCAATCCATTCTGCATCGTATGCAGAATCCGATAAGAAAAGCGCGTTACCAATGTTGTAATACTCAGCAAAATGAAATAGAAGAAATAATAACTTCTTGGTATCGGTAAGTACAGCATACTGAACCCAAACGCCTGGAATGCCGTTGAAAGCATCGCTGCACTCACAATCAATAACATCTCATATAAACTAGCATACGACCATACTCGATTATATAAGTTCATTAGTAAAAAGATAATAACTGTTGTGATCACATTAATAATCATATAATGCTCTACACTACTCATATACTCTTCCGGTACCCAGATATTATCCAATTTAAAGCGCAATATAATCGCCAAATAAGAATCCAGAACTACAGAAAGCATATCCACTATAAACAATGCAATCATTCTGCCTCTGGAGTTTTGAAGTCCCCATCCTTTTTTCATACTCAACCTCCATTTGTACAATCTAAAATTGTTACAAAATATTACAGTTTTTTTAACTCTATCTTATAGCATACCAAATTTTGTTCTAATATACAATATTTATCACTTATTCTTAATACAAAAATAGGATTTTGCATGATATATTTCTCATGCAAAATCCTATTATAACCTATTATTTACTTGTATTCAACAACGGTGTGATATAAAGATTCACAATGTTGTAACCGTAATTTACCGCCGTAGCCCATCCTGCTCCTGTCGGATTTTCTTTCTGTCCAAGCCACTCTACATACGGTGCAACACCTTTCGTAACATATTTGTATCTTTCATCTACACATTCCTGTTTCAGATTTTCCTTTGATGCATATGCTTTCAGATGCTGAATCTGTGCTCGGATTCCAATCCGAATGGAAGAAAAGCTGTTTCCCGGATTTCCTCCACCTGTTGCTCCAAGTCCGGCAAAGTTATACTGTTCCTTTTTTACATCTCCACCAAATCTCAAAAATCCTGTTTCCATCATTGCCTGTGCAAATGCAACCTCCGCCTTTACACCTTCAATTTTACATTCATCAATGTAAATCTGACAGAAATCTTTGATAGTTGGCGCAACACTGTTTCCTGAATATGGATATTGACCACCTTTTGCTGTGAAGTACTTAGACATCTGCAATGCTGTAACGGAAGAATTACCCATAATGCTGTATAACTCAGTATTGTCATTACTGTTTGAAGTAGCTACCAGCTTCCATTTTTGCGCATTAGTTTTGTTCAGTCCAAACACCTGTATATTGCTTTTCGCTGCAATCGTACCATTTTGAATATCCAGTACTGTACCTAATTTCGACTGAATATAGTAGTTTCCATTTCCTGCGTCTATGAACTTCCAACATTGTGCTGCTGATCCATTCCAAGAAAATTGCTGAACATTTGCTCCAGCTGCCATTGAACCGTCTGCTACATCCAGAACCTTTCCAGTTGCTTCACACTGAATTTTATAGTAACCCTCTCCTACAGACTTAACACTGAATCTTTGTGCTGCTGTATTATTTCCTCCAAACAGCTGAACATTTGCACCGTTGCTAGCACTTGCATTGTCAATATCTAATACATATTCGTCATTAGCTGCTGATCGAATTGTATAAGTTCCTTCTGTTACTGTAACACCAGTAGTACTATTCAGTTGGATAAAACTCCACTTTTGAGCATTGGTTCCATTCCATCCATAAGTTTGTACATTTGCTCCAGCTTTTAGTGAACCGCCTTGTACATCAACAACTCCACCATTTTTCGACTGAATATAGTAATTACCAGCCACATTAATCACTTTCCATAATTGATTATCTTTTCCACTCCATGTGTTTTGATAAATGTTGGCACCATTAACATTTGAACTGGTATTATATTCTATCACTTTTCCTGAATTTTTAGATACAATTTTGCAATAGCCATCTTTTACATGGGTAATTTCAAATTCCTGTGCACTTGAACCATTTACGCTATAAATTTGAACATTCGCTTTATCTGCTTTACTGCCCCCACTTATGTCCATTACCAATTTTGATGTACTCGCAGATTTTAAATAGTAAGTTCCGTTAGCAAGAATACTATCTGACTGAGCCTCAAAAATCCACTGCTGTGTATTTTTTCCAGTATTATCAGCCATACTAACGTTTATTCCTGCTGTTGCTTTATTACCATTTAAACTGACTGTTTTTCCAGTCTTTGAAACTATATAATAGCTTCCATTTCCAGTTGAAACAAACCTCCACAACTGTGCATCGGTTCCATTCCAATTATAAAACTGAACATTGGCACCTGATGCCTTTGATCCATTTACAATATCTAAAGCTTTTCCTGACAAATCTGAAAGTATTTTATAATATCCATTTGCCACATAATCAACTCTAAACCTTTGTCCAGATAAACCTTTATTGATATATATCTGTGCATTTGCACCACTTGACATACTTTCATTTTGAACATCTAATACTTGGTTCTTATCGGAAACATTTTTTAATGAATAAACACCATCTTTTATAGGTTTTTCATCTTCAGATGCCCTCTTTGAATCGAGAGTCCACTTCTGCGCATTTGTATAATTCGCACCAAACATTTGAATATTAGTTCCTGACGTAATTGTACCATTCGCAACATCAATTACCGTTCCTAATTTTGAACGAATATAATAACTTCCGTTCCCTGCATTTACAAATTTCCACAGCTGTGCATCCGAACCATTCCAATTATATGTCTGCAAATTTGTCCCAGCCTTAGCACTTCCATTATCAATATCTAATACTTTTCCTGTATCTTCTTCAATAATTTTATAATAGCCATTACTTACATAACTGACTTCATATTTTTGTTTTGTACTTCCTGAAAATGCTCCAAGCTGTATATTTCCATTGCTTTCCGTTGCGGTAAATTGTGTTGAGGATGCACTTGCTATAACATATTTTCCGTCTTTTACTGGCTTATTTTCTGTTTTAGACACTTTCCACTGCTGTGCTGTTGACTGATTTGCAATCTGCATATTTACATTTGTCGAATAAGTTTCAACTCCAACTACAGTTCCTAACTTTGAACGGATATAGTAACTTCCATCTGATAGTTTTACAAATTTCCATAGCTGTGCATTATTTCCACTATAGGTATACTGTTTCAGATTTGCTCCACTTTTATTACTTGCGTTATCTACATCTAAAGATTTGCCCGAATGCTCTGCAATAATTTTATAATATCCATTTCCGATATATGTCAGCTCATACCGCTGCGATGACAGGCTTTGGTTTGCAGCAACATATACATTTGCAGAATCTGCCGCAGAACTTCCATTCACACTCAGTACTCTACTCGTCGACGGATTCGTAATAGAATATGTACCATCCACAAACGTCCTCACTTCAGACTTTGTAAGCTTCCATTTCTGCGCATTGGTTCCATTATATTCATAGCAATCAATCTTTGTTCCATTCGCTGTTCCTGCGCTCCACACATCCAGACAATTGCCTAATGCCGAATAAATATTATAATATCCATTTCCTGCATCTACAAAATACCACAGCTGTGCATTACTTCCATTATACGCATATTGCTGCACAGTTGCTCCAGACGCTGTTGATGCCCCTGCTACATCCAACACTTTTCCCGAATGTTCTGCAGTAATTGTATAATATCCATTCCCTGCGCTTCTGATTTCGAATCTCTGTCCGGATGTATCTTTCTTATCATACAGCACCGCTGCTGCCTGATCCGCAAATCCATCGTTCTGAATCGACATTACTTTATTGCTATCAAGTGCACTTCCTATTACATATGTGCCTTCCTGAATTGTCGCCCGGGCACCTGTTTTCGAAAGCCCAAGGTATTTTGCAATCCCAGTTGCATCTGCAACACCAAGCTTTTTCAATCCGGCTTCACTGTTCAAAAATTTATTTACATCACCTGTATTTGTAATGAAAGCATGTTCAACAATGATTCCCGGAATTCCATTTCTCTTATTTGCAACCTGCACGGTAAACCAGTCTTCAAGAGATCCATCATCATATTTGTACTCCGGATCTGTTCCTGTCTTACAGTAGATTCCTCTGCTTGTAAGACCAAGTGCAGTTAACTCGCTCAGAATCTGCTTTGCGAGTTGTTCACCTTGTGCACCTACCTCTGGTTTCCAGTTTCCATTTGGATAAATAACTTCCGCTCCATTTGCTGCTGTTGTTGCCGCTGCATTCAGATGAAAACTGACAAAAATCTTTGCTCCTGCTTTTGCTGCTGCATTCGCTCTTGCAGTAATGCAACCTCCTGCTGGTGTTTCTGACGGATATGGACAAGTTGAAGTCGTTCTCGTCATATACACTTCCACACCAGAATATTTCAGAAGTTCTTCTTTACAATAATTTGCAATTTTAAGAGTAAGAACTTCTTCTTTAAGACCATTCGCACTAGCTCCTGCATCTCTGTTATCATGTCCAGGATCCAATGCTACAACAATCTTCCCAGATCGTCCGGTATCACTATACGTTGAGATTCCGTCGTCAGCAGACATTGTCGCCGGTGTAGATGCAAGCACATCCTCCGCAGCAGATTGAAGCGCATCAACAATACTGTCCTGTTCTTCCATCGTGCCATCACCATTGATTTTCGCAACTGACACGTCAACCGCATCTTCATCTGTGCTTTCATCAAGAGGACGAAGTTCATCAATTCCATCATATTCCTGATTCACACCGAATTTTGCTTCCATTCCCAGATCTTTAAGTGTATAATCTGTGGTCTCACCATCTTCGGTAACACTGATTGATGTAACTTCGTAAGTTCCACTCTGCTGTTCATCTTCATAAACTTTTTCAAACAGATAAAGCTTTCCTTCTGATCTGCTGACTGTCCATTCATCTTGTGAACCGTCATCTTTCTGAACATGAAGCAGCATTTGTTCTATGTTTTCGCTTCCATCCCCCCACGATACAGCAACTCTCTGTGTATCTGGAGTCTCCAGATATGGGCTTTCCACATAGACATAGTTCATACTGTTTTCTTCAGTCTGAACTTCCTGCTCTGTTTCTTCCTGTTCTTCTTCCCCCTCATTGCTCTCACTGACCGATTCTTCTGCATCCGAAATCTGCTCTTCTCCCCGTGATTCTTCCACATCTGACTTGGCTGCATTTTCTTCTGTCTGTTCATATTCTGTCGTTTGTTCTTCTGCAGTTCCTGCGTCTGCCGCATAAACCGGCATCGTCGTACCAATCATTGAAAAGACCAGCAATGCCACACTGCATTTTTTCAACCAGTTCTTCATTATATACTCCTCTTCTCTTACTCATCTGCTGTCATGTATCCTTTTATTACTGTATGACCAGTCTCTAACGGCTGTCCATTTTCAGTAATTTTAAGGCGTTCACATTCGTATGTTTTCAGGAAAGACCTTGTGATACATGTAAGTATCTGTTCCTCTCCTGTCGTCCCCATACTTCTGATATAAGAACCAGTTCCGGAATCTACATCCAGATCTATCGTCTTCTGCTCCTGATCAACAGTACAGCTGTTCATCTTACATTCACTGTTTAAAATGCCTTCTCCCATTAATGCACTCCAAATATCTGTTGCCTGAAGCAAATTCGTTCTGATCTCTGTACATTCGATTTCTTCACTGTCGGATATATAATATATTTTCAGAATCTGATCCTGAGCTTCATGATCTCCGCTGTCTTCTTTTTTATCAGCTTCCACCGGTTGCTCATCCTTTTTTTCTGTTTTGTCCTGTGTCTTTTCTGTCTTTTCCTGACTGGTATCTTTTTTCTCCTCTTTCTGGCTTTCCTGCACGGTACTGCTTGCATCTTTTGAAGTATCCGTATTGTTACACCCGGAGAACATGGTACTGAGACTCAATGCCATTACAAATACCAATATTTTCTTCATCTCACACCTCCTTCCGTAATCTTATATATTATACAATAGTTCACAATTTTTGTCTATTTTCAACTCCAAATATCACAAAAAAGAATTTTTTTGCAAAAAGGCAAGATTCACGACTTTTTCATGATCTTGCCTTCCTGATTATTGACTATTTACTTTTTTAAGAAAACTTTCTTTTCTATGATATCTTCTATTCCCCAATCCCACTCTCCACCAGCTCTATCATGGCTCCAAGTGCTTTTTCTTCATCTTTTCCTTCACACACGATATCAATTGTATCACCGGATTTGATGCACGCTCCGAGCACACTCAGCACACTTTTCGCATTTCCTTCTGCATCCCGGTAATGAAAAGTAATCTTACTTTCATACTCCAGTGCCGTCTTGCAGAAAAGTCCTGCCGGTCTGAGATGTAATCCTGTCGGATTCTTGATCGTTACCTTTTTACTGACCATTTTCTCCTCCATCGCTCTTTGTCAATGTGATCTGTACATTGATCGTATCTTCCAGTTCGATTCCATCAGGCAGTGTAACTTGAATTGGAACATTATATGTGCCTTCCGACTTACAATCATTCAAATTGATCGATACACTTCCTTTTTCAAGTGTAAAACTGTCCAGATCTTCTTTTGAACCACGCACAACAATTTCCAGATTGCCCTGCTCTCCATATGTCACCTGATAATCTTTCGGTGCATTTAACAGTGCAATAGAATTATATGGAAATTCTACAGTTTTTGTTCCAAACTTTTCCACCTGGATTTTCACAACAATTGGGACCCCTCCTGCACTGTCCTGATCTGTCTTCGCCCAGTATGGAAGATAGCTGGCAATGTCAACTGTTTTCTCCGTCGTCTGGTCAAGATCAGATTCTGCCAGCTCTTCTGCAGGAATTTCAATAGAATCTACTGTTGCAAGCTGTTCTTCTGTGCCTACGATCTGGATGCTTTCCGGCTGAATGGTAATTCCGCTGAAATGATATCCGCTTGCAGTTCCGATCATCGAAGTATCAAATTCTACTGGAATACTCTTTGTCTGAAGCATGGAAATCTTAACTTTCAGTCCTTCATCTCCCAGATTATTTTCAATCTGTGTAGAATCAATAATTTTTCCATTATTATCATAAAGAATCAGTTCTGCTTCTTTTTCTTCATCCTTTGACTGTCCCGACACATCAACCAATGCTACAACTTTATCAATTGAATCAATCACTGATTCTGGTCCACTGATCTTAATCTTCTCTGGATTTGGTTTCAACTCTCCCACCTGATATCCATCTCGTGGTGTTCCGGAACTGGTCGCAGTGATCGGGAATGTTTCCGACTTTCCAAGCTCTATGCTGACACGCAGATTGTTCGGATTGGCAGTTGCCTCGTATCTTCCGGAATAGGAAGGGATCGATACATCAATCGGAATCAGCGATCTTGTTCTGACATCCAGATTTTTCATATCTGCTGTCGCTTTAATATCATCTGTCTTGATCTTGTTCAAAATAGAACGCTTTGCTTTCACTGTTACCGTTACTGTTTTACTGTCATCCAGAATCTGGTATGTATTTCCCGGATTTGTTACAATTTCCGGATGTGTGACTGTAACCTGGATTCCGGAAAATGTACGTTCATCTATCGGATCTTCCATATTCATAACAATTGTCCACAGAAGGACAGAGAATACAAGCGCCATCAGTTTAAGACCCCAGTTTTTAGTCAACGCCTTTTCCATGCGATCTCCATCCTTTCCATATTTTTTTCAGGCGTCCGATCTCCGCGTTCTTCTTGCTGATAGATTCCAGACGCTGTTTCAGATATTCTGGTGTAACATTGCGCACAAGCTGTCCGCCCATTGCTACAGATACATAACCGGTTTCCTCTGATACTGTAACGATCAGCGCATCACTAACCTCACTCATTCCAACCGCAGCACGGTGTCTGGTTCCCAGTTCTTTACTGATCCCCATGTTGTCTGACAGTGGAAGGTAACAGGTTGCAGATACGATTCTGTCCCCACGCACAATAATCGCTCCGTCATGAAGCGGTGTATTATGTTCAAATATATTGATCAGCACCTGCGGTGATACGATACAGTCCAGTGCGATTCCGGTGCTTTCATATTCGGTCAGCATGATTGCCTGTTCTACTACAATAAGTGCGCCGGTTTTTACCGCTCCCATTGCAAAAGATGCTTCTACAATACCATCGATCGTTTTCTGACTGAAACGCACATTCTCTTTTCCTCTTTTGTCAAGTGATACCACATTCGGAACAAACTGTTTCTCCCCCAGTTTCTCCAATGCTCTTCTCAGCTCAGGCTGGAAAATGATGACTACTGCTGTTGCCAAAACCGGCAGCGAATTCTGTGCGATCCACAAAATCGTATACATTTTAAAAATCGCTGCTACCAGAATAAATGCCGCAAGCACCAGAATTCCCCTCAGCAGCATCCAGGCTTTTGTATTCTTGATCCAGAGAATGATCTGGTAGAACAAGAATGCAATAATCAGTATCTCCACAATGTCTACTACCCGGATCTGTGGGAAGTACCACGATTCTGAAACAAATCTTTTTAAAAACTGTGTTAAAACCGAATTCAACAGTGTACCCCCTTTCTATCCGTTATTTATACCCCTGTTTCATATAATATTTCCCTATTTGTTATCACTATTCAGTTCATTTTCAACAATACTCTGAATATCCAGTTCCTCTTTCAGGCTCTGTGCGAGAAGAATCTCATCCGTATTGCCGCCAACCCTTGTCGGCTTCTGAACTGCCGGACTCTTCGGACGCTTTACCTGTGAAGCCGGCTTTTTCTTGCATACTTCTTCCGGTTTTGATACCGGACTCTTTTTCATCTCCGTTTTTCTTCCATCCTCTGACGCAAAAATTTCCCCTGTTTCTTTTCTCTCGTTAATATGCTTTACCGTCTTTTCCGGTGCTGTTACTGAAATCTTAGGAATAGCTTTTACATAATAGTAATACTCGTCATCCTCGAACTGCAGGCACTCGGTTCTGGAGTAATCCACTGAAAACAGGAAAAACTCCATGATAAATCCAATCACAACTGCTGCGATATTTCCAATGATCAGAATGTTATAAGAAGTATGTATATCAAATGCAATATCGCCGATCACGATCACAACAATATTTGCAACTGCACCGGACGCCGCTGCAATCTTCCATGCATGGTCAACTGAAAGTCGTCGCACCGTGTATACAACAAAAATACAGAGGATAAATGCGATCGCGGTGATCCACAGTGTCTTATCCTGGAAGACTGTCTTCACAAAAAGTGAAATCTGCCTGGTAATCCCATCTGCGCTGGTGATCGCTGTTGCCGAAGTTCTTACACATTCGATCATGTAGTAAATGATCGTTCCGAACACAACCGGTACTGCCGAGATCGGTCCAAGTACAAGTGCACAGGCAACCGGCACGACATATGGAATATGAAGCATGAACGCCACCGGTGTGATCAGTAGAAGAAGTGCCTTCTTTGGTGTAAATCTGCAATAAAAAATAAACATTACCACAAAGATCAGTGCCGCTGCCGCTGCCACTCCCATAGACAGCTTGAACATATGCACTATCACAAGTCCTGCCGCTACATATGCCGTTACTACTGGTGGAAGGAAGGTGCAGATCACTGCCAGTGCTACCGCTACGACTGGTGTCGCAACTGCTTTCATCAGTCCGATATTCTGGTTGATCATAAGAAATGTAACCAGCGCCAGAACAAACTGTACAGCTTTATCAATATAGATTGATTTCGTCGCATATAATTCCTGTAATTTATCTCTCCATACTATCAGATCATTCATTATCGTTTCTCCCTTTCATACATTCTGTTCAGTCTTGTAAGATCGTGATTGAATTTTTTCACACGCTTTCTTGCTTTTTCATGTCTGGTTCCGTAAAAATGGGAAGCAACGATTCCATAAAAAATAACAAGTACCAGATATCCAATTATTACAGCTGCCGCGAGCATCAAAAGAAACCGTACATTCAGATTTGCCATAAGTTCATCCAGAAAAGCAACGACTCCGATTCCAACTGCAACAGCATAGCCGATTGTAACCCATATAATTGTAGCAATGGTGTGAAAGCTGCGGTAATCTTTTTTATAATAGGAACTGATCTTGAAATCTTCCTCTCCATCTTTGCTTTCGTACATCGCCATTCTTGTCATCAGCTTAACTTTGCTCTCATTTAACATTTTGTCACCTCATACGTTTTTCGTATATGCATTACTTTTAGTATAACAAATATCATATTCCTTGTCCAATACTTACCGTCAAAAAGTATACATTTTCGGCTCCTGCTTTTTTCAGCACTCTTGCCGCCTCATCTAACGTACTTCCTGTCGTATAAATGTCATCGATCAGAACAATCTTTTCTCCTTTTACACTTTTTCGTGCTGCAAATGCCCCTCTGATGTTCAGCTTTCTCCCCTTGTCCCCCAGTTCTTTCTGCGGACTGGTTGCCTTAATCCGCCTGATAACGCCCGTATCCATGCGAATTCCTGTATTCTCAGACAACACCTTCGCAACGATTTCCGCCTGATTAAATCCCCTCTTTCTTTTCCGCCCGGAATGCAATGGAACCGGGACAAGCAATGTAATTTTTCTTTCCCACAAATAGGAAGCAAAATGCTCTGCCATTTCTTTTCCAAACGTCTGCCCATAGATTCTCCGGTTCTGATATTTCATTGCATAAACTGTACTTTCTACTGCATCTTTATGCACCCATAGACTCCTTCCATCAATGAAAAAGTGTTTCTGTCTGCTACAGTCATAGCAATATTCCTCCGATACATCTGTCAGAGGTTTTCCACAGCACATGCATCTCGGCTCAGCGATATACGGGTACTTTTCACGGCATTCTTTACAGATTCCGTTATGCGCTGTAACGCTTTTCTTTCCCGCACTTACAATTTTTCGACAGAAAGGACATTTTACAGGATAAATAAGCTCTAATACTGTTTCCTTGATCCTTTTTAATTTTTTCATCCACTTTTCGGATTTGATCTTCTACATTTTCATTCAAGTATCTCACTGCAGGCAGTTTAAAATTTTCCCTCGCCGCAGTCGCCAGATATCCGTGCAGACGCACTGGCTGGCTCAATGCCTGCAGAACAAAACTATCCGCAAAATTCCCGGATTTGCTCCGCCAGACTGGTATTCCGGTTATGCTCATTCGTATTCCGGATCATCTCCTGGAAAGTCTGATCACTTCCAACGATCGTCACGCATTTTCTGGCTCTTGTGATCGCCGTATACAGAAGATTCCGGTGAAACAGCTGTCTCGGACCACTCAGAAGAGGGATCACAACCGCTGGATATTCACTTCCCTGCGATTTGTGAATGGTGATCGCATAGGCAAGTTCCAGCTCTTCCAGCAATTCAAACGGATATTTTACCTTTCTTTTTTCATCATACTCCACTTCCAGTGTTTCAGTATATGTATTAATCTCGGTGACAATTCCCATATCGCCATTGAAAATTCCCATTCCCTTATCCACAGTCAGTCCGTATTTGGTCGTAATCTCCCATTCAAGCTGATAGTTGTTCTTAATCTGCATGACTTTGTCGCCCACGCGGAATTTGTGATCGCCATATTCTTTTTCCGCTTTGCCCGGCTCCGGTGGATTTAAATACTGCTGCAAAATGCTGTTCAGCCGTTCCACCCCTAGAAGTCCTTTTCGCATCGGGGTGAGTACCTGGATATCATATGGTTTTGCCTGAACATACTTCGGAAGCTTTTTCTGTATCAATGTCAGCAAAACACTGATGATCACATTCGGATCCTGTCTTTTTAAGAAGAAGAAATCCCGGCTCTTATTATCCAGCACTACCGGTTCTCCCCGGTTGATCTTATGTGCATTTACCACGATATCGCTCTCCTGTGCCTGTCGGAAAATCCGTGTCAGCATAACAACCGGAAAACACTCGGATGCAATCAGATCTTTTAAAATACTTCCAGGTCCAACAGATGGAAGCTGGTTGCAGTCCCCTACCAGGATCAGTCTTGTTCCCGGAACGACTGCTGTAAGGAGTGCATTCATCAGCGGCAGGTCTACCATTGACATCTCATCGATAATGATCACATCTGTCTCCAGTGGATTATCTGCATTTCTTGCAAATCCATTGCGGTTCGGGTTCTCCTCTTCCTCCGGGTTACCATTGACCTCCAGAAGCCGGTGGATCGTCTGCGCCTCCCAACCGGTTGCCTCTGTCATTCTTTTTGCCGCGCGTCCGGTTGGTGCCGCCAGCATGATTTCCATATTTTCCCTGTGAAAATATTCGATCATGGCATTGATCGTTGTCGTCTTTCCGGTTCCCGGACCTCCTGTGAGGATCATGATTCCATTCCGCACAGCTGCAATCACTGCATTTTCCTGTTTTTCATCAAGCTGCAGTTCGACCTCTTTTTCAATCTGGTGAATCCGGTTTTCGATCACAACATTTGCTTCGTCATATTCCAAATTCAGATCATGCAGCATTTTTGCCGTATTTAGCTCCAGATAGTAAAAATGGGATATATATATCCGCAGCCCTTTTTCGGATTCTTTGAGTACAATTTTCTTTTCCATCGACAGATCCATCAGATATTTCTCAATATCCTTAATTTCTACTTCCAGAAGCGCGGATGCCCTACGAATTAACACATCCTTTGTCAGATAGACATGCCCTTCCGCAACGCTCTGCTGTAAGGTATAAAAAATTCCGCTCCGGATACGGAAATCCGAATCTGAATGGATACCGATCTTTGTTGCAATCTCGTCTGCAATCTTGAAGCCAATGCCCTGGATCTGATCGGCAAGCTGATAAGGATTTCCTTCCAGCACCTGATAGGTCTTCGGTCCGTAGAACTGGTAAATCTTTGCTGCAAGTGTCGTCGAAATTCCAAACTTCTGCAGATAGATCATTGCTTTCCGCATATCCTTTTTCTCTTCTACCTGTACAGCAATCTCTCTTGCCATCCGTTCACTGATTCCGCGAACCTCTGCAAGTCTTTCCGGTTCTTCCTCGATGATCCGGAACGTATCTTCCCTGAACTTTTTCACGATTCTTCCGGCGAGAGAAGCTCCGACTCCCTTGATTGCACCGGAGCCCAGATATCGTTCGATTGAAAGCAGGTCTTCCGGTGCTTTGATTTCATAACTCAGCACTCTGAGCTGCGTTCCATATACACTGTGAACTACATACTCCCCATTGACCTCAACCAGCTCACCCTCGGACAAATAATTAAAATTTCCCACGCAGGTCAGATCTCCGTCATCATTATTCAAATTAAATACCGTATAGCCATTGTCTTCGTTACGAAATACAATATGCTCTACATAGCCTTTTACTGTTTCCATGCTGTTATCCTTTTTTACTCATTCCTTATCTTCCAGTATCTGTCGTACCGGCTTATACGATCTTTCACTTCTGTCAGCAGTGCCTTTTATTTCGCAGAACATCATTTGGAACTGCCCTTGAAATAAAAAGGCTGTCTCTCTACAGAAACAGCCTTCTCCTACTCACATGCTCATCACTAGAAATCTTTCTTCCCGTTCATAAACTCCACATACTGACCGGTACCGATCGCAACAACCTTCATCGGGTCTTCTGCAGTCATCGTATTGATACCTGTCTTTTCTTCGATCAGTTCTTCCAGTCCGCGAAGCAGTGCACCTCCGCCTGTCAGTACAATTCCCCTGTCCAGAATATCCGCTGAAAGCTCCGGTGGTGTTCTTTCCAGAACTCCGATTACTGCCTCTACAATCTGGCTCGTTGTCTCGCGAAGGGCTTCTTCTGTCTCGGAAGCCGCTACCGTGACGGTCTTTGGCAGTCCTGTTACCAGATTACGTCCTCTGACTTCCATCGACTCATCTTCTACAAGTGGATACGTCGTTCCAATCTTGATCTTGATATCTTCCGCCGTCCTGTCTCCGATCAGAAGATTGTGTCTCTTCCGGACATAACGGACGATTGCCTCATCAAAATCATCACCGGCAACTTTCAGTGATGTATTCACAACCGTTCCTCCAAGGGAAATCACCGCAATATCCGATGTACCACCGCCGATATCCACGATCATGTTGCCGCATGGTTTGGAAATATCTATTCCGGCACCGATCGCCGCTGCAACCGGTTCCTCAATCAAATGTACTTCACGCGCACCTGCCGCAAATGCAGCTTCTTCTACCGCCTTTTTTTCAACTTCTGTGACACCGCTCGGCACACAGATGCTGATATTCGGCTTCTTGAAGGTACGCTTTCCAAGTGCTTTCTGAACAAAATATTTGATCATTTTTTCTGTGACAATGTAATCGGAAATAACGCCCTGTCTGAGAGGTCTTACCGCAACAATGTTCCCCGGTGTTCTTCCAAGCATCAGTCTTGCTTCTTCACCGATTGCTTTTATCATATTGGTATCTCTGTCAAAGGCAACGACTGAAGGTTCCTTCAGTACAACTCCTTTTCCTTTCACATAAACGAGGATGCTTGCTGTTCCCAAATCAATTCCTAAATCTATTGACATCACGATTCCCCTTTCACATACTCACCTTATTATAATCAAATCTCAGATAAATAGAAAGTCTTTTTTTCAAGTTCAGGATTTTTTAAGATTTCCGTATTATTTTCTCTGCAGCATTGCTTTGATATATTTTCCTGTATATGAATTCGGATTTTCTGCCACTTCTTCCGGTGTTCCGCAGGCAACAACCGTGCCTCCCTTGTCTCCGCCTTCCGGTCCGATATCGATGATATAATCTGCCGTTTTGATCACATCCAGATTATGTTCGATCACGATCACAGTATTGCCGTCTGCCGCCAGTCTTCGCAGAATTTCTGTCAGCTTGTGTACATCTGCAAAATGTAGTCCGGTTGTCGGTTCATCCAGAATGTACACTGTCTTTCCGGTACTTCTCCGGCTCAGCTCCGTTGCAAGCTTGATCCGCTGTGCTTCCCCTCCCGAAAGGGTTGTAGACGGCTGTCCAAGCCGGATATAAGAAAGTCCTACATCATAAAGGGTCTCCATCTTTCTGCGGATGCTCGGTACATTTTCAAAGAAATGAAGTGCCTCTTCCACTGTCATATTCAGGACATCGTAAATGCTCTTTCCTTTGTATTTTACCTCCAGCGTCTCACGATTGTAGCGCTTTCCACCGCACACCTCACACGGTACATAGACGTCCGGAAGAAAATGCATCTCAATCTTGATGATTCCGTCTCCGCTGCACGCCTCACAGCGTCCGCCTTTGACGTTGAAGCTGAATCTTCCTTTTTTATACCCTTTCGCTTTCGCATCTGCTGTTGCTGCAAACAGATCCCGGATCAGATCAAAAACTCCGGTATAAGTTGCCGGATTCGATCTTGGCGTTCTTCCGATCGGAGACTGGTCAATATCGATTACTTTATCCAGCTTTTCCAGACCTTCAATCCGTTTATGCTTTCCCGGGATCACACGGGCACGATTCAGCTTCCTTGCCATGCTCTTGTAAAGGATTTCATTTACAATGGAACTTTTACCCGAACCGGAAACACCAGTGACACAGGACATCACACCCATTGGGAACTTCACATCGATATTTTTCAGGTTATTCTCTGCTGCACCAACTACTTTGATCCATCCAGTCGGAACCGAACGGGTTTCCGGAACCGGAATCTTGATCTTTCCGCTTAAATATGCGCCTGTGATCGACCGTTCTACTTTCATGATCTCCTGCGCCGTTCCCTGGGCAACCAGCTCTCCACCGTGTTCTCCGGCTCCCGGTCCGATATCGATTACCTGGTCTGCCGCAAGCATGGTATCTTCATCATGCTCAACTACGATCAGTGTATTTCCAAGATCACGGAGATGCTTGAGTGTTGCGAGAAGTTTGTCATTATCTCTCTGGTGCAGGCCGATACTTGGCTCATCCAGAATATAAGCCACACCCACAAGACCGGAACCGATCTGCGTCGCAAGCCGGATTCTCTGTGCTTCTCCACCGGAAAGGGTTCCCGTTGCACGGGCAAGTGTCAGATATTCCAGTCCCACATCCAGCAGGAACTGTAGACGTGCCCTGATCTCTTTTAAGATCTGGCCGCCGATCATCCGCTGTGTCTTCGTCAATTCCAGACCACTGATAAACTGCTGCAGACGTTCGATCGACATTGCCGTTACTTCCGAAATGTTCTTGCCTCCGACCGTCACCGCAAGTGCACCTTTTTTCAGTCGCTGCCCGCCACATTCACGGCAAGGTGTGATCTGCATAAAACTTTCGTATTCCGCTTTCATGGTCTCAGAACCGGTCTCGCGGTATCTCCGCTCTACATTATGGATCAGACCATCAAATGCAACATCATAGATTCCTTCGCCGCGCTGTCCTTTATAATAAACCTTTACTTCTCTTCCATTGGTTCCGTGAAGTAATACATCCTGGATTTCCTGCGGATACTGTTCAAATGGCGTATCCAGATCAAAATCATATTCCTTGCAGAGTGCTTCCAGAATTGCATGGGTAAAGCTGCTCTTATCGGTACAGGACTGCCATCCTGTCACAACAATCGCTCCTTCATTGATGCTGAGCGATTTGTCCGGAATCATCAGATCTTCATCAAACTCCATCTTATATCCGAGTCCAAAGCAGACCGGGCAGGCACCGAATGGATTGTTGAACGAAAAGCTTCTCGGCTCAATCTCATCAATGCTGATTCCACAGTCCGGGCAGGCAAAATTCTGGCTGAAATTCAGCGGTTCCCCTCCGATCACATCCACAACCAGAAGCCCCTCCGCAAGACTTAATACACTTTCTATGGAATCCGCAAGTCTTTTTTCAATCCCAGGTCTGACAACCAGACGGTCTACAACAATCTCAATATTATGTTTGATATTCTTGTCCAATGTGATTTCTTCGGAAAGCTCATACATGTTTCCGTCAATCCTTACACGGACATAACCACTTTTCTTTGCTCTGTCCAGAAGCTTGACATGGGTTCCCTTTCTGCCCCGCACAACCGGTGCCATCAGCTGGATCTTTGTCCCTTCCGGAAGTGCCATGATCTGATCGGTCATCTCATCTGCCGTCTGCTTCTTGATCTCTCTTCCACACTTCGGACAATGCGGAATCCCGATTCTTGCATACAGCAGTCGGAAATAATCGTAAATCTCCGTCACGGTTCCGACTGTAGATCTCGGGTTGCGGTTCGTAGACTTCTGGTCGATGGAAATCGCCGGTGAAAGCCCTTCAATACTTTCTACATTCGGCTTCTCCATCTGCCCAAGGAACTGTCTTGCGTAAGAAGACAGAGATTCCATATATCGTCTTTGTCCCTCTGCATAAATTGTATCAAATGCAAGGGATGATTTGCCGGAACCACTGAGACCAGTCAGTACTACCAGTTTGTTCCTCGGAATATCTACATCAAGATTCTTCAGATTGTGCTCGTTCGCACCTCTGATCTTTATCAGTTCTTTCTTTTCTTCAGCCATCTGTTCTTCCTCTTCTATCTCTTCGCTTTACTCCATCTCATTCAAATGCTTTTTCAGCTCGATCAGCTTATCACGCAGCTCTGCTGCCGCCTCGAAATTCAGCTCTGCTGCCGCTTTCTTCATCTGCTTTTCCAGCTTCTTGATCAGCTTCTCCAGCTCTGCCACACTCATGGATTCCGGATCTTTTTCCAACTTCATCTCTTCTGCTGCAACCTTCTTTGAAATACTGATCAGATCACGCACCGACTTCTTGATCGTCTGCGGCGTGATCCCATGTTCTTCATTGTATTTCATCTGAATTTCACGACGGCGCATCGTCTCATCAATCGCCATCCGCATCGAATCCGTCATGTTATCCGCATACATGATAACATGACCCTCTGCATTTCTCGCCGCACGGCCAATGGTCTGGATCAGCGAAGTTTCCGAACGCAGGAAACCTTCTTTGTCCGCATCCAGAATCGCCACCAGCGTAATCTCCGGAATATCCAGACCTTCTCGAAGCAGGTTGATTCCAACCAGTACATCAAATACATCCAGACGCATATCCCGGATAATCTCTGTCCTTTCCAGAGTATCAATATCCGAATGTAAATATTTCACACGAATGCCAAGCTCCCGCATATAATCAGTCAGATCTTCTGCCATACGCTTTGTCAGTGTTGTGATCAGTACCTTATTCTTCTTCGCTGTTTCTTTATTTACCTCACTGATCAGATCGTCAATCTGTCCTTCGATCGGGCGCACTTCTACTTCCGGATCCAGAAGACCTGTCGGTCGGATTACCTGCTCTGCCCGCAGCAGTTCATGAGACTCCTCGTACTCTCCCGGTGTCGCCGATACAAACAGTACCTGGTCAATCTTGCTTTCAAACTCCCCAAAGCTGAGCGGTCTGTTATCCTTTGCCGACGGCAGACGGAATCCATAATCTACCAGCGTTGTCTTTCTCGACTGATCGCCGTGATACATGGCTCCGATCTGTGGAATCGTCTTATGCGACTCATCGATCATGATCAGAAAATCATCCGGAAAATAGTCAATCAATGTACACGGCGGCTCCCCTGCTTTCTGTCCGGTCAGATGTCTCGAATAATTTTCAATTCCGGAACAAAATCCTGTCTCTCGCATCATTTCTATATCAAAATTCGTTCTCTCAGAAATACGCTGTGCTTCCAGAAGCTTATCTTCCCCTTTAAAATAACGGATCTGCTGCTCCAGTTCTTCTTCAATCTCCCCGATGGCACGCTCCATATTCTCCTTGGACACTACATAATGAGATGCCGGGAAAATTGCCACATGCCCGATCACATTCAACACTTCACCGGTCAATGTATCAATCTCTGTTATTCTGTCTATCTCATCACCGAAAAATTCAATTCTGTATGCAATTTTTTCCGAATATGCCGGGAAAATCTCAACTACATCTCCACGCACCCGGAACGTTCCACGCTTGAAATCCATATCATTGCGGTCATACTGGATCTCAACCAGCTTCTTCAGAACTTCATCCCTGTCTTTGATCATGCCCGGTCTGAGCGAAATCACCATCTCCTTGTAATCGATCGGCGAACCCAGTCCGTAAATGCAGGACACACTTGCCACAATGATGACATCATTCCGCTCAGAAAGCGCTGCTGTCGCAGAGTGGCGGAGCTTGTCGATCTCATCGTTGATGGCAGAGTCCTTGGCGATGTAGGTGTCGGAAGACGGGACGTAGGCCTCTGGCTGGTAGTAGTCGTAGTAGGAGACAAAATATTCCACTGCGTTATCGGGGAACATCTCCTTGAACTCTCCGTACAACTGAGCTGCAAGTGTTTTATTATGAGCGATGACAAGCGTCGGCTTCTGTAATTGCTGAATCACATTTGCCATCGTAAAAGTCTTTCCAGAACCCGTAACCCCTAGTAAAGTCTGGCATTGATTACCTTCCTTGAACCCTTTCACAAGCTCTGCAATTGCCTGTGGCTGGTCTCCGGTCGGCTTATATGGGGCTTTTAATTTAAAAGCATGTCCGCCCTGCGGGCTGCTTTTATGAGCAAGTAGCTGACTTTTGTCAGCGGATTGCGAATGTCCTTTTTCTGCATTCATGGTAAATCCCTCCATTTGTGACTTTTGCTATGATCATTATCAGCCAAAAATTCGTATCCGGATTCGTAACGAAACGCCCATTTTTATGGTGAATAGATGTGTTTCTCACCTCGTTACGAATAAAAGTCACAAAATTCATATTTGCGGATAAAACAGCACTCGGAAATGCCTGATGATACTAGGCTCCGGTTCTGTCATATTTTTACTGTTTGTTCTTGTAACAGTCCCTATTATATCAAACATTTTTTTGAAAGTATATAGATGAAGGTAAGAAAAAAGTACAAATGTTCGATTCTCATTTGTACTTTTCTATCTTACTACTATTCTATTTTTTTCATGCTGCGTTGAAATATTCCTCCAGGATTAAGTCTATTTCAAACTGTCATGCGTTCTGGTGGTATATTCTCTTGGTCTGATTGCATTGAAATTTTCATTGTAATAATCAGTAAGTCTCTGTCTGCGATCCAGATCATAAAACCGTGCAAGTTCTGAAAAGTTTGGTTTTATATCACTCAATTAGCACCGGCTACAATCAAAAAAATCCATAGCACACCTTTTCTTACATAAAAATTATTATCTTGGATCAATGCATCCGGGTTTCACTTAAGATCACTAACTTCTTTCTTCATTTTCCAAAACCTTCATCTGATATCTCATGTCTGCCACCGTGTACACTGTGATGAAAGCCTTCGGATCAAGATTATTGATGTAATTCATGAGTTTCTGATACTCGTTTTTATCTACGATCGTAATGATCTCGTGTTTTTTATCTAAATTGTACGCTCCGATGGCATCATAAATGGTTGCTCCACTATGAAGCTCATGCAGAATAAAATTTCGAAGTTCTTCTTCATACTTTGTAATAATACATACTCTTCGTTTCAGATTCTGCCCGAAGATAAAATGGTCTACCACTATCCCATTAAAATAAGTACCAAGAACACTTAAAACCACCGTCTTCTTATCATATACAAGTGCTGCCGAAAGCGCCACGCACATACCGGCTAAAGACATGGCTTTTCCCAATTCGATGTGCAGATATTTATTCATGATCTTAGCCACAATATCAAGTCCGCCGGAAGAAGCATTCATATTAAAGAGAATGCTGAGTCCTACACTAACTACGAGAACATAACAGAGGACATCCAGTTCCTGGGTTTTTGTCAGGGAACCGATATTCGGGAAAATCCGTTCAAAAATACCGATAAATACTGGCAGTAAGATACTGGTATACACGGTTTTCGTACCAAATTCCCGTCCACATGTTATGAATCCGATGATCAAAAGAACAACATTCAGGACCATCGTGATCACTGAAAGCGGTAAAGGTATAAAATTCGTAAGAATAATTCCAAGACCGGAAATACTGCTGACCGATGCATGGCTCGGCACCAGAAAGAAATAAACCGCTGCAGCGATAATTGCCACTGCAGCGGTAAGTGTAAATAGTTCCCATACAACTTCTTTGCAATTGATTTGTTTTTTCATCCCCAAACCTACCCTATCATGACATTTTTATAGAACTGCTATTTTACTCCTCTGATTGGAAGGATTTGCAGTGCTATATATACAAGTATAGCGTATGCACAAAAAAATTGATAGTATTTTTTAATTTATGTAAATTTTGTTGAATCCTGTTGTTACTGTTTTTTGAATCTTATTCGGCAATTGCATTTCCGGTGTACAACTGATAATATTTTCCCTTTTCTGAAATCAGTTGGTCATGGGTACCTCTTTCGATAATGCGTCCCTGTTCCAGAACCATGATACAGTCGGAATTCCGAACCGTAGACAGACGATGCGCGATCACAAACGTAGTACGTCCATGCATCAGTCTGTCCATACTTTCCTGAATAATACGTTCGGTACGCGTATCAATAGAGCTTGTAGCCTCATCCAGGATCAGTACCGGCGGATCTGCAACTGCTGCTCTGGCAATTGCAAGAAGCTGTCTCTGTCCCTGGCTTAAGTTTGCCCCATCCCCGGTGATGACCGTATCATATCCTTCCGGAAGTCTGCGGATAAATCCATCTGCATTTGCCAGTTCTGCTGCTGCAAAGATTTCTTCATCTGTTGCATCCAGTTTTCCAAAACGGATATTGTCTTTTACCGTTCCTGTGAACAGATGTGTATCCTGCAGTACAATTCCAAGGGAACGTCGCAGATCCGCTTTCCGAATCTTGTTTATATTAATTCCATCGTAGCGGATTTTTCCATCCTGAATATCATAAAACCGGTTGATCAGATTGGTAATGGTTGTTTTTCCTGCTCCTGTCGAACCTACAAAGGCAATTTTCTGCCCCGGCTCTGCATACAATTTCACATCATGAAGCACGATCTTATCATTATTGTACCCGAAATCCACACCATCAAATACTACATTTCCCTTAAGCTCAATATAATCTACCGAACCATCTGCCTGATGTGTATGCTTCCATGCCCAACATCCGGTACGTTCCTTACATTCTATAAGTTTTCCATTTTCTTTTTTCACATTGACCAGAGTCACATAGCCGTCATCTACTTCCACTTTCTCATCCAGAAGGGTAAAGATACGCTCTGCTCCTGCAAGTGCCATTACAATAGCATTCATCTGCTGGCTGACCTGGTTGATCGGCATACTAAAGCTTTTATTGAATGTCAGAAAGCTTGCCAGTCCACCCAGTGTAAATCCTCCCACACCATTCAGCGCAAGGGCGCCCCCGACAATCGCACAGACTACATAACTGATATTTCCGATCTGCGCATTCAAAGGTCCGAGGTAGTTTGCATAAGTATTCGCACGGTCTGCGCTTACAAAAAGTGCCTCATTCAGCTCTTTAAATTCTGCCTTACTTTCTTCCTCATGGCAGAAGACCTTGACAACCTTCTGTCCATTCATCATTTCTTCGATAAATCCATTGACCTTACCGAGATTTCTCTGCTGTTCCAAAAAGTATTTTCCACTCTGCCCTGCTGCTTTTTTCGTCCCGAAAATCATAATTGCAACCATGACCATCGTCACAACTGTCAGTGGGATATTTAAGATCAGCATACTTACAAACACACTGACGATCGTAAAACCACTGTTGATGATCTGCGGAATACTCTGGCTGACCATCTGTCTCAATGTATCAATATCATTCGTATAGATCGACATGATATCTCCATGTGCATGTGTATCAAAATATTTGATCGGAAGTTTTTCCATATGCTCAAATAATTCGTTACGCATGTTCATCATCATTCCCTGTGTAACATTGATCATAATCCGGTTATATGAATAGGTCGCAATAATTCCAATCCCGTAAAATACAGCAACCCTTCCGATCGCATGTGCAAGCGGAGAAAAGTTCGGCGTGCCACTGGATAATAAAAACGGTGTGATATATTTGTCGATCAGATCCCTCGTAAACATCGTCCCCTGTACATTTGCAATAACTCCTACAAAAATAAGGATAAAAACCGCTATACAATGAAGCTTATAATCACGAAAAATATAATTCATCAGTCGCATAAGTAATTTCCCAGGATTTTTCACCTTTTTCGTTGGTCTTCCCATCGGTCTTGGCATTATGCTTCACCTCCGTTTTCATCAAAATCTCCTCCGCCCTGAGTCTGCGATTCGTATACTTCGCGGTAAATTTCATCGGTCTTCAGCAATTCTTCGTGTGTACCAAATCCATGAACCTGCCCTTCATCCATAACGATGATACGGTCTGCATCCTGCACACTGGATACACGCTGTGCAATGATCAGCTTTGTTGTATCCGGGATTTCTTCACGGAATGCACGGCGGATCTTCGCATCTGTAGCAGTATCTACCGCACTGGTACTGTCATCCAGGATCAGGATCTTCGGTTTCTTAAGCAGTGCTCTTGCAATACACAGTCTCTGCTTCTGACCACCGGATACGTTGTTTCCTCCCTGTTCAATGTGCGTATGATATTTTTCAGGAAAACGTTCAATGAATTCATCTGCACATGCAAGTCTGCACGCCTGGATACATTCCTCGTCTGTTGCTTCTTTATTCCCCCAGCGAAGATTATCCAAAATACTTCCTGTGAATAATACATTGTTCTGTAATACAACCGATACCTGATTTCGCAGAACCTCCAGATCGTACTCTTTGACATTTTTCCCACCGACCAGGATTTCTCCTTCCGTCACATCATACAGACGGCTGATCAGATTGACCAGACTCGTTTTCGCACTTCCGGTACCTCCGATAATTCCGATGGTCTCTCCGGAATGAATTTCCAGATTGATATTTTTCAGTACTTTTTCTACACTGTCCTTTTTATAAGAAAAATCTACATTTTTAAATAAAATACTTCCGTCAGCCACTTCATAAACCGGGTGTTCCGGATTATGGATATCCGTTGTCTCATTCAATACTTCTGCAATACGGCGCATACTTGCCATACTCATAGAAATCATAACAAATACCATAGACAGCATCATCAGGCTCATCAGAATATTCATACAATAAGCAAGAAGACTCATCAGTTCCCCTGTTGTCAGAGATTTCACCACGATCATCTTCGCACCAAACCAGCTGATCAAAATGATACACGTATATACAGTAAACATCATGATCGGTGCATTCCACACAACATTTTTTTCTGCTCTTACGAAAATATCGTAAATATTTTTGCTGGCACGCTGAAATTTACCGGTCTCCTGTTCTTCTCTTACATATGCCTTCACTACACGGATCGCAGATACATTTTCCTGAACAGACGCATTCAGCGCATCATACTTTGGAAACGCCTGCTGGAAATATGCCGTCGCATGACGGATAATAAAAAACAGAATCGTTCCCAGAATCAGAACTGCCACAAGATAAATGCTGGCAAGTCTCGCATTGATCGTAAACGCCATTACCATCGCACAGATCATGCTTGCCGGTGCACGCATCATCATGCGAAGAACCATCTGATATGCATTCTGCACATTGGTCACATCTGTTGTCAGACGTGTAACCAGACCTGCTGTACTGAAATGATCAATATTTGCAAACGAATAGGTCTGGATCTGATCGAACATCTTATTTCTCAAATTCTTCGCAAACCCTGTCGAAGCCTTTGCCCCGTAGCGTCCCCCTGCCATACCTGCAAGCAGTCCAAGGAACGCTGCACCGATCATAATGCCACCGACTTTGTAAATATGATGGATATCGCCGGTATTAACACCCTTATCGATAATAGATGCCATCAGAAATGGAATCAATGTCTCAAACAATACTTCCAGAATCATAAAAAACGGTGTCGCGATCGATGCCGCTTTATATTCTTTTACTTCTTTTAATAAAGTCCGAATCATGAATTCTCTCCTTTCATTTTTTCCATATTGTAATAAACTTTATCGATCACATGCATAAATGCATGTAATTCTTCTTCTGTAATGCCTTCTTCCAATTGTGCATCCATTTTCTGAAAAATTTCTCCCAGTTTTTCATGGTTTTCCCGTCCTTTTTCTGTCAGCATTACTTTTTTCAGACGCGCATCACTTGCAACCGATGCACGGCAGATATACCCTTTTTTCTCCAGAGTCTGGATAATATTTGTTACCGCTGAACGGCAGATACCAAAATACTTTTCTATATCTTTCTGATAAATTTCCTTATCCTGATGTTCATATAGATAGCGTAAGATCCAGCCATGCATCAGGGCAATCTCATCCAGTCCTTCTTCTTTTACACGCATTTCCAGCAGTTTTGAAATCGAACGGTCTATCCGGTGCACCTGATGTCCCACGTGGATTCGCTCTTCACATCCTTCACACAAATGACTTTCCTCCTTCCACTTTTTGCTTCTTCAAAAAAAGAAAACTGTTCATGAATAAATTGTTCATTCATAAACAGTTCGATTCTAAACAAGTTTATCACAGGTATTTCCCTGTTGTCAACCTGCTATTTACTATTTTCCATCCAATCAAAAAGCTCACAGTTTTTTGCGATCAGAACCGCTGAAACCGGCATTACCATTATGCAGGCAATTGCTCCAAAAATCATGGAAATGCAGTTCTGAAAAAGAATTTTGGAGTTGAGCAACAGCTCAATGGAATAATTCTGCATTCTCAAATACGCGAATAACAACAGCGATTCTCCCAGATATGCAAACAATAACGTATTAACAGTTGTTCCGATCACATCTTTTCCAATCTTCATTCCACTTTGAACCAGTTTGTTCATTTTGATATCTGACTTATGACATTTCACCTCATATACGGAAGTTGTTACTGTCAGCGCCATATCGATCACAGCTCCTAACGTGCTGAGTACGATTACGGCTGTTGCAACCTTGGGCATACTGATATCCAGGTTCATATTATAATAGAAAACATCTTCTCCGGCTGCCTGGATCTCATTCAAGCCTCCCGCCCCACTTTTCCATACGACCAGATAAATAAATGCAAATAACACACACATTGTAATTGCAACCGCAAGAAATGCACTCCAGGTTTTAATATTCGTCCCATTTTGATAAAACAAAGTGATACAGGAAATAAAAATTCCTGCACTTACAGTAACCAGAAACACGGGTGCTCCGACGGCATAAAGCCAGATTGCAAGGCTCAGGCACAAAATATTTCCCGCCAGAGCGATCAGAGACATGGCGCCTCTGTCCCCTCCGACAAGCACTACTACTATCATTAGAATCAGTCCCAATATGATCAACATCTTTTTTTCCTCTTTTTCACAGATAGTTTCATCATAACTGCTGTTATGAAAATAGACACTGGGATCGCCAGTACAATTCCGATACTTTCTACAAAGAAACGGCATAATTCACATGGAATATGCAATTTTACAATGGTAACAAAACGCACCTCATTGTTCATCCGGATCAAACATGTAGGAATCAGACCGCAGCCAAACACAAACAACAGCACATTGATCATTGTTCCCATAATGTCATATCCGATCTCTCTGCCCGAACGGAAAAGTTCCACAAATTTTACTTCCGGTTTCTGCTCAACAATCTCGCTTAAAGCCACCGATATGGCAACCGCCACATCCATGATGGCACCGAGTCCTGACAACAGGATCTCTGCATGGAAAATTTCATCCGGATTATCAATACTGCCCAGATATTCCATCGTCGAATAATCCAGTTCTTCCATATGCTGCATAACAAGATCAAATATCCCCATGATCATAAGCAGGACACATAGTGTTGTCAATAGTGCGGCAAAAGTTTTCCTGTGGATTCCATTTAATCCAACAAGCGTTACCACTGCGAAAAAAAGGATCAGTCTGCTGCATATACTCAGAATTTCCGATGTGTCATCCGCCATCCAGAAACCGATCACAAAAATCAAGATATTCAGCATTGCTGTTATGATCGTCAAACCACCCTGCCGTCCGGCAATCCCAAGGAGCAGAAGCGCAAGGAATCCAAGCATAACAGCCAGCATCGTATCCCGCTTTACTCCAATGATCGATGATCCCTTATAAAATACCCGGTCACCTTTATGGTATTTTTGAGCAAGCATTTCCGTTGTTGTGTATTCATTGGCAATCCGGACTTCTTTTCCTTTGTCTTCTCCGTTTATGATCTTGCCATAAAGACTCTGCTTATATTTCGTTTCTTCTGTTCCACGGGTACTTTTACTTTTCCCTTCTACAATTGTCACCACTTTTGTCACTTTCACGATCGGTGTCTGATACAGCCAGGCATCATTCATGACAAACAAAATTGCCAGCAGATACAACACACCTGCCACACAATAAAATCTTCCTCTTTTGTTTTTCATCAAATATCTGCTAATCTTTTTCCCGTATTTCTTCATAATCTATCTTTTCTCTTCTTATTCTTTTATCTGCATATCCGCATCTGCAATCCTGCAATACAAGGTCTCATCATTTGGTTCTTTATATGTCTCAAATGTTCCCTGAACGATAATTTCTGTTTCCTGTTCCGGATAATCTTCATTCGGCAATTCTTCCTCATTTTTCCGGACAAATTCCAGTCCCTGCGCGCAGCACGCCAGCGCATCTTTGATCACGCAAAAATGATAGATATTCCCTGTCGCTTCATCCTTACTTATATAATAAATCCCGTCGATCCGGATTGTTTTTCCTTCATACTGCTCCGGTTCCACCATCATCTGGTAAACTGTTGCGTAGACCATATCACTGTTCATTTCTGTAAGATCATAATCTACATCTTCTGTCCCCGTATTTTCTGAAGTATCTGCACTTTCTTTTTTCTTGTCCTTTTCCTCTGTCTGTTCCTTCTGCTCTTCTGCTTTTGTCTGTTTCTCTAATACATCATTAACGGATTTCCCGTTATTCACTTTCTTTTTGCCGCTTACATTTTCATGAATAAAACCTCCATTATCTACACTTATTAAAAAATGGTACACAAAAAGAAAGGTATGGCTTTTCATACCCTTTCTGCTTTATAAAAAGTTTTATTCAATCGTTTAATCTTACCTTTTGATGAACTAACGAAATGGACAAAATGATCCAGAGCCCCGGTAAAGCAACAGTTTCTGCGATAAAGATCACCGGATTGGCGAAAAATCCCACTGCAGGTGTTGTTTCCAGATTCCGAAGGACCTGCTTTGCCTGATGAACGCAGGCACAGATCGGGCAGTCCTTTCCCGTACAGTTATGATTTTCCTCTCTGGCAACATAAAAAAGAGAAGCAAAGGTTACAAATATAAGAAAAATACATATAACCGCTGCCATACTTTTTTTCTTTCCTGTATCCATCTTCTTCTCCTTTCCCAGATTTCATCTGTTAATAAATTTTATCTATTCTTTCTTACTGCATTCACCGCAGATTCCGTAAAATATGGTACGATGCGAATCCATCTGAAAATCATGATGCTGCTGCATATGCTGTTTTAAGCTTTCTACCTCATTGCACTGTAAATGGATCAGCTTTCCACATTTCTCACATTTACAATGATAGCAGTTTTCATGTTCTTCCCCATGATCTCCGATATATTCAAAACAGGCACTGCTCGAACCGTCTACTACATACTTCGCGACCAGACCTTCTTTCACCATCTTCTCCAGATGACGGTAAATGGTCGTGGTTCCGACGGAAATCCCTTTTTCCCTGAAAAAATCGCAGATTTCATTCACAGTAACATGTCTTCCCTGTACCGATTTCAGGAAGGTAAGTATTTCGGTCATTTGTTTTGTTTTATATGGTGCTTTTGCCATACTGACCTCCTCCCTTCAATTTGGAAATCGTTTTCATTTTATCACACTATTTTTATATGTCAATGAAATTTGAAAATGTTTTCATTTCCAGGAAGACTACTATAACCGGCTGATCAAAGCTGAAACCGGAATGACCTATTCTGCTTATTTACAGAAAATACGTTTAGAGCAGTCTCTTTATCTTTTGCGGACTACTTCCAAAAGTGTCGAAGAAATTGCAGCAGATGTCGGGTATCATAATAAAGGATTTTTTTATCAGCTTTTTCAAAAAAAATATCAGATGACTCCTTGCGAATACCGTAGGCTGATACAAAAAAAATGATGTTAACTTCCACTTGATTGCTATAAAAAAGGTTATGCGATTCTTCTCTTCACCCTATCTTATAAATCGCACAACCTTTTTTCAATTATACTGGAATCACACGCCCAAGCTCCGCCGAAGTCCTGTGTGAAATGGAGATCACCGTCCGGTTTTCTGCCACTCGTTTCAGCGCTGTCATCACCGCTTTTTCAGTATCTGCATCCAGATTCGCCGTGATCTCATCCAAAAGCAGAAGTTTCGGTTCTGTAACTGCCGCCCTTGCAATAGACAAAAGCTGCCACTGTCCCTGTGAAAACAGCTCCGGTATGCACACCGTGTCATAGCCATCTTCCATCTCTTCGATCGTTTCTGCCAGACCGGTCAGTCCTGCAACCTTCCGCACCTGTTCATCTGTAATCGTTTCATCATACAAGGTAATCTGATCCCGCACCGTTCCAGGAACCATATGGAATATCTGCTCTACATATCCATACAGGCTTCGCCTCTCTTGTTCAGAAACCTTTGTCACCGGAACACCATCGATCAAAACCTTCCCCAGCTGTGGCTCATAAAGTCCGAGAAGCAGCTTCATGATCGTGCTTTTTCCTGCCCCTGTCCTTCCGGCTAATGTCACCTGTTCTCCTGTATTTACCTGAAAACTCATATGATCCAGTACTACCTGTTCATCGTATCCAAAAGTCACATCTTCAAATGTCACAAATGTATCTTCCTGCGATGCTTTTTCCTGCTCTTCTGATTCTTTCTTTTCTTCCAGTGTAAAAAATTCATTGATTCTGTGGATTCCCGCAATCGCAGACTGAATCGTCTGGATCTCCATACCAAGGCTTTCTACCGGAGTGAAGATCTGGGAAATATAGTTCATGACCGCCACAGCCGTTCCTGCCGACATTCCGAAAAATACCAGTACCTTCTGATTCCCTGTTGCAGAAAACAGCATCACCACTGCGACAACTACTGCATTCAGAATCAGAACGATCGGTGAATAAATCGCATCATAAAAATTGGTCCGCTCCATTGCCTGGTAGCTCTCACCTATATACTGGTCGTACCGTTTTTCCATATATTTTTCTTTTTTCAGACAATGGATCGTGCAGATATTGTGAAGCGTCTCCGGAACATGACCAGATGCTCTTCCGACTGCCCGGCGGTTCTCGATCTGTGCGGTAAGCATATTTTTCTGCACGTGTCTTGTATATGCAAATAATACTGGCAGTACAACCAGAAGCACTAACATCAATCCTTTATTCTGAAACCAGACTACTACAAGAATACTGATAATCTTGCAGGCATCTGCAAACATGCTGATAATTCCGGATGTGAACAGATTCTCTACGGTATCCACATCTCCTACAAACCTTGAAACCAGCGTTCCCGGTTCCTGACGATTGATCTCATCTGCAGTAAGATTCACAAATTTTCCCATCAAACTGCTGCGGAGTGCGTGGGTGATCTTCTGTCCGAATACAGTCAGCATCCCTTCCCGCGCCGCCTCTGCAAATCCGGTAAGTGCAAGCAGCGCAAAGTACAGCACGATCATGGCAAAGGTCACTGCTTTTCCGGCTGTGATCGTGTCAATGATCTTTCCAAGGATCAGCGGCGGCAAAAGGTCTGTTACAATGGCTCCGATCACAGCTGCCAGAATTCCAAAAGAAAGGATTTTCTGTCTTTTTACCGTCTGGAATATAATCGTTCTTACCTGATTACTCTGCTTCATCTGCCACGCCTCCTTCCTGTACTTCAAAAAGCTCTTTATACTCCGGTATCTTCTTCACCAGTTCCTCATGCGTACCTGTCACCGTTTTTCCACGCTCCATCCAGATCACCTGATCCATCTGTGGAAACAGATAGAGTCTGTGTGAAATCAAAAGCACAATTTGATCCTTTGTGATCTGCCTTAAATTCGCATAGATTTCCCTTTCCGTGCTTCTGTCGAGTGCTGAAAACGGATCATCCAGAATTATGACCGGTTTCTTGTGGCATAAGGTTCTGGCAAGTGCAAGCCGCTGCGCCTGTCCGCCCGAAAGACACACACCGCCGTTTCCTGCCAGTGTCTGGATTTTTTCCGGCATTTCTGCAACCTCCTGATCCAGACATACCGCTTTTAACAGTTCTTCCGCATTCACCTGATCGCCCATTAAGATATTATTTTCCAGTGTATCATTGAAAAGCTCCGGATCGTGTCCCAGATACCCAACTACATCTGCCAGTTTTTTCTGTGACAGATTCTGTAATTCTTCTCCCTGATACCGGATCTTCCCTTCATACGGATATTCACACAGAAATACTTTTCCAAGCGTGGATTTTCCGCACGCTACTGCGCCGGTGATTCCGATGATCTGTCCAGGCTTTGCCGTAAAAGAAATATCATTCAGAATCTGTTTCCCATCTGGATATGCAAAGCTTAAATGCTGTACTTCCAGATTCCCCGTCTGGCTGATATTTTCTTTCGATACCGGCTCCTCTTCTTCGCCGTTTTCCACCTCCGTATGCATCAGTGGTTTGATCCGCCTCCAGGACACCTGTGCTTTATGAACCGCATTGAACAGCTTCGCTGCGCTGGAAGACTTCACAGACAGCTTGACAAAACAGGACAGGAAAGTGGTAAATGCCGCAATACTCCATGTCTTCCATCCGGTTCCAAGAACATTTCTCTGTCCGAAATATAAGATAAAAAGAACACCTGCCATCGAGATCACCCGGTAAACCGGTGGCATTGCCACATTCCAGATATTTGCTTTTACCGCTGATTTCTCATAAGCCTCCAGATTTTCTTCATAGGATTCTTTCCTTTCACTCTCGCAGCCAAACACACGATAGGTGATCGCGTTCTTTGCCCGGTCAAGTGTCGCATCACTTAAGATTCCTGCTTGTTTCTTATATGCCGCACCGGTACGCTGGATCATTTTTTTCATCTTCTCAGCAGTAACATAGGATATCGGTGGAAAGATCATACACAGCAAAGCCAGTCGCCAGTCATAAAAAAGCAGCATCCCGGCATAGGACGCCAGTGCTACACCTGTATCAAAGATTTCCGTTGTAAATTTGCGCATTCCCTCCGCGCAGTCATCCACATCAAGGATTGCTTTCGTCATCACATCTCCTTCCCCTTCCTCACGGAGGCTCGGTCTGCTCTTCATGACCAGGCTCCGGTAAATGACCTGCTTCATCTTCCGGTTAACATTATTTGCAAATCTTCTGACGTAGAATCTTTTGATATATCTGGAAATCTGCACCACGACAATCGCTGCCACATAGCCGGTCACCAGAATCAGCATATCGGAAAAGTACGCCGTTCCCTTTAATATCTGCACCAAACATTCGGTCATCTTTCCTTCAAACCACGGTCCGGCAAAAAGCCCCAGGTTGTAGATCATTCCGGATACCGCTACGATCAGAAGAATCTTCCATTCTGCTTTAAAATACGCGAGAACCCTGTCTGCCTGAAATTCCTTTTTATCCACCGCTTTTCCCTTCTTCCTCTTTAAGCCTCTTTGCAATATCTACAAATCCGGCTCATCTCATTGATCCGCTCTATCCTTTCCTTTAATCGCTCCTGATTGATCTGCATATCCATTACTCCTTCCTACTGTAATTTTCATTCTGCTCTCACTCTCTTTTCTATCTTGATAGTACACCAAATAACTCTCAGAATCCACGATATTCTTACCATAATTTTTCTTCCCGGTAAAAAAAATAACAGAAGCACCGCACACAGATTACTCTCTGCATTGTGGTGCTCCTGCCTCTTTTTTTATTTAACCTTTTTCAATTTCTCTGGTTATTATCTATTCGAATGACTGCTCTGTACGGTTGATGATCTCATCCTGAAGCGGTTTGCTTAAGTTACGGAAGAAATCACTGTATCCTGCAACACGCACGATCAGATCTCTGTAATCTTCCGGATGCTTCTGCGCTTCCTGCAGAGTCTTTCTGTCGATAACGTTGAACTGTACGTGATGTCCATCCATTGCAAAGTAGCTGCGGATCAGACTTGCCATATTGTCAAGACCTTTCTCTCCTGCTACGACGTCCGGTGTGAACTTCTGATTCAGAAGTGTTCCTGCTGTAGCAAGATGATCCATCTTAGCACATGATTTGATAACAGCTGTTGGTCCATTTACATCTGCTGATTTCTCTGGTGAAATACCTTCTGAAACCGGGATATGTGCTTTACGTCCGTTAGCTGTTGCTCCGATTACATCTCCGAAGTAAACATGGCAGGTTGTAGGAAGCATATCGACTCCGTATTTTCCGCCTCTCATAGTCGGGCGTCCTGTGATCAGGTCATGATACAGATAGAATACATCCTGCATCAGATCATCTGCGTAGTCATCATCGTTACCATATTTTGGTGTCTTGTCATGAACCATACGGTAGATTGCATCGTATCCTTCAAAGTTGTGATCCATTGCTTCGATCAGTTCTTCCATTGTGAAGTTCTTCTTGTCAAATACATTGTATTTAACAGCTGCGATACAGTCTGTAACAGTTCCAATACCAACACCCTGAATGTAGTTAGTGTTGTATCTTGCTCCACCTGCATTGTAATCTTTTGCATTGCTGATACAGTCGTTTGTTACAACGGAAAGACACGGTGCCGGCATATTTTCTGCATATAATCTCTCGATTACATTGTTTCCACGGATCTTGATATCGATGAAATGTTTCATCTGTTTCTTGAATGCATCCCAGAGCTCATCAAATGTCTTGAAGTCTTTTGCATATCCAAGCTTCAGTCCAAGCTGTTTGCCTGACATTGCATCATATCCATTGTAAAGAGTCAGCTGGAAGATCTTCGGAATATTCATATAACCGGTCAGGATATATGCTTCACTTCCCCATGCACCTGTCTCTACACAACCTGAAGATCCACCACGACGGGCATCCTCCAGAGTCTTTCCTGCATTAACAAGCTCCATGATCTGTGCTTCTGTATTGTAGAATGCTGGCTGTCCCCATCCTTTTCTTGAAATATCGCATGCTCTCTTGAGGAAACGTGCCGGTGTCTTCTTGCTGATGGTTACATTGGAGTTCGGCTGTACGAGCTTCATCTCATCCATACAGTCAAGGATCAGATAGCTGACCGCATTAACACCATCTTTGCCATCCGGTGTAACTCCACCTGTGTTGATATTTGCAAAGTCTACATAAGTAGCACTTTCTTTTAAGGTAATACCTACTTTAACCGGTGCCGGCTGGTTGTAGAATTTGATCCATAAGCATTCCAGCAGTTCTTTTGCTTTCTCGTCATCAAGGATTCCTGCTTCTGTATCTGCTTCATAGTAAGAGATCAGATGCTGGTCCAGACGTCCCGGGCTGAATGCATCCCATGGGTTCAGTTCTGTTGTAACTGCAAGATGTGTGAACCAGTATAACTGGATTGCCTGCCAGAAGGTCTGCGGTTTGTGAGCCGGTACAACTTCCAGGTTGGCTGCGATCTGCTCTAATTCTTTCTTACGTGTAGGATCTGCTTCTTTTTCTGCCATTTCAAGGGCAAGCTTGTGATATCTTTCTCCAAGAATGATAACCGCATCACATGCAATATCCATTGCTTTAAGTTCTTCAAGCTTATCAGTAGCTTCCGGATCATTCATGAAATCCAGTGCATCCATTGTCTTTTTGATTTTTTCTTTGTACTCCTGATATCCGACTTTGAAGTTCTGTTCGCCACCACATGTATGTCCAGGTCCTCTCTGTTCCATGAACTCTGTGAACATACCCGCTGAATAACAGTCATTCCATTCCGGAGTCATAGCTGCAAGGATCTTCTCTCTCATGCTTCGTCCTGACCAGTAAGGAATGATTTCCTTCTCCTGGATCTCACGGTCTTCTTCTGTTGTATGGAAAGATACAAGGTCACGTTCACTCATGACTACCATATCTTCTTTGCTGTGACAGCAAAGTTCCGGGAATGTAGGAGAAGCCTGTGGGTCTTTTCCTTTTTCACCGACGATCAGTTCACCGTCTCCCAGATAAAGTGTCTTCTTTGAAAAATATTCCTTTAATACCATGGCTCTCATAACCGGAATCGAATATTTCCCATCATTTTTTCTGTAAAAATCTGTCTCGATTCTTGCTCTTTCGAGATCGATATGAACCGGTGTGGTAACACTCAGTTCTCTCAGCTTCTGAATTCTTTCATTCATGCCTCTTGCCATTTTCTTATCCTCCTATTTTTGTGTTGGTATACCCCGCATCCTGAAAAAGCTTTACAAAACTTTCCATCTCTTCTTTTTCCGGTGCGTGTAAATCAGTTCCTTTGTATTCCATATCCAGCTTTGGATACTTGCTGCTTCCTGTATTGTGGTAAGGCAGCAGATTGACCTGAGCCGGATGAATGCCGTGTTCCTTCAGAAAATGAATGGTGTCTTCCATGTTCTGCACATTGCCGTTCACTTCTTTGATCGTAGGGATACGGATGTAGAGCCTTGCCCCTGCGTCAGAAAGCTTCACCAGGTTATCCAGGATCAGCTTATTGTCAACTCCAATATACTTTTTATGTAACTCCGGATCCATCACTTTTACGTCATATAAAAACGTATCTACATACGGTAAAATTGCTTCAAATTTATCATACGAAACATATCCGCAGGTGTCAATGGTAAGCGAAATTTCTTCTTTTTTAAGTGCCTTTGCGATCTGTAAAATATAATCGGTTGACATCGCCATCACTTCCCCTCCGGAAAGTGTAACTCCGCCACCGGACTGTTCATAAAACATCCGGTCTTTCATCAGTTCTTTTACCAGTTCCTTTACCGGATACTCCTGCCCTACGATCTCACGGATCCCCTGCGGACAGAAATTATCGCATTTTCCACAAAGCTGGCACTTTTCTTTGTCAAGCTCCGGCTTTCCATCTACCATCGTGATGGCACCGTTCGGACAGACCTTCGCACAGGTTCCACATCCGACGCATTTTTCTTTATCACACTGAAGTTCTCTCTCAAAACGCTGTGTCTCAGGGTTGTGACACCACTCGCACTTTAATGGACATCCTTTAAAAAATACAGTAGTACGGATTCCATCTCCGTCATGGATCGAATACTTCTGAATATTCGTTACTAAATTCATGGTAGCTCTCCTTCTTGTCAATTTACTTTTAGACTAACGTTTGTACCATGGTCTAAAGATACCAAAAAAAAGAAAAAATGTCAATCCTTTGGCAAACTTCTTCTAAAATATTTTTACAATCCTGATCCTCTTTCCTTAAGCAGACGAAACTCGCACTCAGCTCATCACATATATAAATAAGAGATACTTCACAGACTGTTTTTATCTGCAAAGTACCTCCCACTTCTCTATTGTACATTCTTCAAAATCACACACTGATTACCTCTGGAACGAAAAGCCGATTCAAACTGTGCTCTGTCATAGCTCACAATCCCTTCGATCGGGTCTGCAACAGTCACACTGTCTGCACTGTAGCCAATCAGTACTACACAATGATCGTTCATCGCCCAGCTGGCTTCTCTTCCATCTTCCGTATTCCAGCTTTCCATTATCTGACGTTCTTCCATACCGATCGTCCCCCAGACAACAACCGGCGTTCCTTCGCTTACAAATCGATACAGCTGTTCCGGTTCTGATCCAGTCTCATCCTCTGCTGTCATGGTCTTTCCATTATCTGCAAGATAGTCATTTGCTGCCGTCACGATTGCTCCTGCCCCACAGCTTAATCCATCCGTCTCTGACTGTGGATTTCCTATAAAATAATTGTAAATATCATTTCCATATAAAGTTCCATCGTCTCCGTAATAAGTGTTGGTCCATCCAACTGTCGGTAAATATTCGAGTGCCATTGTCATCTTATCCGCAGAATATCCATAATAATTCAGAACCATCGTAAGAGATGTGATCTCACATCCGGTAGGAAGCTCCGGCATCTGACCTGCAAATTCAAAATCAGAAATACAGCTGCTTTCCGGAAGTGGTGTTTCTTTTACTGTTTCCGCAGTTTTTATCTTCTGTGTCTTTGCTGTCGTTTTCTCCACTGCTGTAACAGACTGTCTTGCTCCTTTGATCTGTTCCAATTTTGCTTCTATATATGTAGTATCTTTTAATGTAAATCCTACGATAACGGCGCCAACGAGTATCCCTGCTGCCACTGCGATCCATTTTGCTGCATTTCGAATCTGCATCCGTACCTCCGTTTTTTAACACTTCTGTAACAATTCCGTCATATATACTACAACTTTTTTCGTGTTTCGTCAAATCTGCGGGGGAGTTTTCACAAATATTTCATAAATGGTTGGAAGGAGACGGTCTGCGAAAATGGGGGTGATCGACGCCAGACAGAAAGCAATATGTGTTCAAATTCCGTTGTGCAAACCATTCCGATGAACCTCTGAGGGCGAAAATTATGTCAGCAAAGGCTTCCATAATTTTTGAGTTTCATCTCCATTGCACAACAATCGAATTTGAACACATATTGCTTTCTATCTGGCGCTCAAGACTTTGAGCGCAGACCTGGGTATTCTAATATTGAAATAGTTGTGACAGCTTTTTACATAGTGTAGTTACCTTGTTCATTGTTGACTGTTTTTGGTAGTTTTTTCTTTTTGATGATAAATAGAGCTATCCAGTAGGCAAAATATTGCTTTATGAGGATAGCTTTTATGTTATTTGATTTTAAAATTTATTAGCTCTGGAAGTTTTATAACTTCCCAATTAGATTACAGGAATAATTTTATGCATGCAATCGCGATGGAAGCTACGGCTACGATTTGTTTGAGGAGCTTCTGGTTGATTTTGGTTGCATTCTTACTTCCTACAAAGACACCTATTCCATGTGCGATCAATAAAATCGGAAGTAACACAAATACTTCTTTATTCCCTGCTGCCGCATGCAGGTAGCCAATCGCCGCCGGAAGTGCGATGAAGATGGAATCGAAGAGGGAGATTCCGACTGCGGTGTGAGCTGGGATTCCGAGTAATGTGAGGATTGGCATGACAAGCACCGGGCCACCGGCTCCGGAGGCGGCGCAGATGGCACCGGTCACGATTCCAAGGACCAGAAAGAATACCTGGTTTCTTTTCTTTTTCGCGTCTCCGGTATTTTCTTTATCTTTTCGGAGCAGGATTGAAATTCCGAAGAGAAGAACCAACAGATACAGGATGATCTTCATCGTTCCTTCCGGGATCAGGAGATTGTTCTTCAGAATCTTACGTTCATCCAGAGTCTGTACCTGGCGGTCTTTCATCAGGATCTGACCATTTACCACGCTGTCACAGACATCGGACGCCGTTACACATTCTAACAGAGTATTTACCATATTTCCAGTCGGATATAAATGTGGCTGCATTTTCCATTTTTTCTTCATCTAACGTGCTTTCAAACGGAAGCTCTGCGTCTGGTGTCGCATAAAGTTGCTTATAAACTTTACCGTTCTTCCTACAACCGGGGCGCACGCCTTTTCTATCCACCGAACTTTCTTCTGCTTGACTACGTGCTCAAGCAGGCAGCACATCTGGGGATCGAAGATACGAAAGAAATCGTGATCCAGAAAACCAGACAGGAGCTTTTTGAAGAATGCGGGATCACGGTCAAGACGATCAACCGAACGATTGGAAAATTAAAGGATGATGGAGTCATTTCCATAAAGAAAGGAAAGATTGCCATGACTTTAGAACAGTATCACCTTGCACAGGAAACGATCCATCATTATGTGAATTATTAGGACTCCGCAGCAAACAAAAACAGCAGCTACTGACACGTTGAGACCTTCCCATTTCTGTCAGCGCTGCTGTTTTCTATTTTTTCTCCCCTTCCGGGAAAATAATCTTAAATACAAAAAAGAAAATAATCATAGAAACTCCACCGGTAATAAAAGTAACCAGCAGGTTATAAATCGCCGGTGCGACATAAACCGATGCGATCGGCATCCACAGATTGTTAAATCCATTACAGATCAGTGAAATGGCAACCCATGCGATAAAATACCACATTGCCTGATACCATGGATTCCCATGGCTTTTAAATGTAATATTTCTCTGAAGCGGAAAATTGATGCATTGCGCAAGAAATGATCCGGTTTCATAACTGATAAAATATCCTAATCCTCCACCAATCACGACTGCTCCTGATGCGTCTTTCAGTACATTATATCCCAGAACACTCCAGGTGAATTTTACCCCTAAAATCTTCACTGCGATCTGCGGCCACATAAATTCTGTGGCTGCCAGCTTTTCTCCCAGTATTCCCGGCATAAATGTAAATACCAGATACTGAAAGACCGTTACCATCATACTGAATACAAAGAAATAAAAAATCTGATACACCCACTTTGCCAGTTTCGGATGTTTCTCTTTAAAAGTATTCCAGATACTCATCCATTTTTCTTTTATATTTTCCATATACCCATCCTCATTTTTTATTTTAAAAGCAGTTTTCTGTACTCGTTATTTGCTTTTCTGTTCCTGAAAAATCCTCCGATTATGCGTTTCATTCCTTTGAAGAAATGACCGTTTACCACCATAACCATACCTTCTGCCATTTCCATGCTTACCATACCGGCTGTCATCTTTGCCAAAGCGCGGAATGGCATATTATAGATAAACAAAATATTCAGATCCGGTTTTCCGGCTGCTTCGCTCTTCTTTTTCATCGCAGTCAGGCGACGGTAAATAAATCTGGCAAGTCCGCTTTTTGCATAGTACATCTGACAGATTGCATCATTCAGTCCAAGCTCCCCTGCCCATTTTCCGGATGGAACCGGATAACCAAGCAGTTCTTCAAACTCCTGCTCTTCGATATTCTGAACAATTCCGGTATAATAATGTGGCATTTTTTCCGGATCATACGGATACTGCTTCGTGGTTCCTTCAACTTTCAGAGTTCCTGCTAACCGGATATCACTGACACTTGCACCGATCATGATCTGATAATTTCCTGCTTCAATCTCCCAGCTGTCCGTCTTCACATTCCAGTACCGGAATGTCTTATCATCAAATGGAATCTCGATCTCTTTTCTTTCTCCTGCTTTGATAAATACTTTTCTAAATCCTTTCAGTTCTTTCTCAGGGCGGAATACGCTCGCATCCGGAAGTCCGACATACAGCTGTACAACTTCTTCTCCATCATACTTTCCGGTGTTCTGTACGGTTACTTTTACGCCATTTTTGCTGATCTTTAAATCAGAATAGGTAAATTCGGTATAGGAAAGCCCGAAACCAAACGGATACTGCACTCTTACCTTACTGCTGTCATAGTAACGATACCCGATATACAGAGCCTCACGGTATTCTGAATTTCTTTCTGTTGCAGGAAAATAACGGTAAGCCGGGGTATCCTCATATTTAACCGGATAGGATTCACTGAGTCTTCCGGATGGATTTTCATTTCCCATCAGCAGTTCCATCATCGCCGACGCTCCTGCCTGTCCGTAAAGATAACCATGCAAAATTGCTTTACAGCTTCTCTGCCATGGCATCTCGATTGCAGAACCTGCACTTAGAATTCCCACAATATTTTCATTGACTCTTGCAAGGGCTTCCAGAAGTGCTACCTGATTCTGCGGAATCCGCATATGCGTCCGGTCCAGACCTTCCGATTCACTTAATTCATCCAGACCAAAACAGTACAAAACGACATCTGCATTCTTTGCAAGCTCCAGCGTTACTTTTTCCAGAGAACTGTCTTCTTTTCCGTCTCTTCGATAACCCCTGCTGATACCGACTACCTGAAGATCATAGTTCATAATAACCTTGTCCATCGTTTCAACAAATGTAGCGTTTACAACCGAAGATCCGGCTCCCTGATATCTCGGCTCCATTGCAAAATCTCCGATCAGTGCCACCTTTGTCTTCTTTTTCAGAGGAAGAATATGTTCTTCATTTTTCAGCAGGACTGCACTTTTTATTGCTGCTTTCTTTGCAAGCTTATGGTGCTCTGTTTCCGAAAAGCTCTGGGAAATTTTCTTCTTTTTCCGGTCTTCTCTTTTCGATGTCAGATCGAGGACTGCATCCAGAAGCTCATCTACACACAGATCCAGTTCTCCCATTGTAAGCTGCTTTTCCTTTACCGCTTTCAGAATTTCTCTTGCAGAATCAAATCCTGGTACCGGCATTTCCAGATTAGAACCTGCCGCTACTCCCTTGACATGGTCATTCGATGCTCCCCAGTCTGTAATCACGATCCCGTCAAATCCCCAGTCTTTTCTGAGGATATCCTGAAGCAGATGCCTGTTCTCATTTGCATAAGTTCCATTCACTTCATTATAACTGGACATGATTGCTTTTGCTTTTCCTTCTTTTACTGCAATTTCAAATCCGGTAAGATAAATTTCTCGTAAGGTTCTTTCATCCAGCACAGAATTCATTGCCATTCTTCTGAGTTCCTGGCTGTTGACCGCAAAGTGCTTCGGGCAGGCATAAATTCCCCTGCTCTGAATGCCTCTAATATATGCTGCTGCCATTTTCCCCGCAAGATAAGGATCCTCTGAAAAATATTCAAAATTTCTTCCGCAGAGCGGACTTCTCTTCATATTCAGACCAGGGCCAAGAAGGACATCTACTTCCTGAGAAGCTGCCTCTTTGCCAAGTGCTTCTCCGATTTCATTTCCCAGCTCTTCATCCCAGCTGTTTGCGATTGTTGCCGCAGTCGGAAAACAGGTAGCCGGAAGGGACTCATTCAATCCAAGATGATCTCCTGCCCCTGCCTGTCTTCGAATTCCATGAGGTCCATCCGAACATGCAATTGCCGGAATATGAAGTCTTTTCAATTCTCTCGACTGCCACTCATTTGCCCCGCTTAAAAAAGTAGCCTTCTCTTCCAACGTCATCTCATCTACAATCTCCCGATGCTTCATAATTCCTCCTCCATAACAGGAAAGTGGAATCCTGTGACTCCACTTTTCTGTACATTTTCTTATTTATTTTGCTTCTGCTTTTCTCTTTTTGTAATTTCGGATCACCAAAACTTCACCTGCGATAAGTAATAATCCGATTACTACGTCCGCTCCAATAAAGATCTTAGCCCATGTTCCCATACCGGTTTCAAGATTCATGGCATTGGAATTTGCTGCTGCATATAAGTTTTCGTGAGCTGCATTTCTGAGTGCGATTACTGTATTTGCATCATCTGTATCTGTGATCAGACCTTCTCCACCAGTCATGGAAAGTCCCTGTGTCAGTCCTGTACGGATACCTCTGTTCAGATCCATATAAAAATCAGCTAATGGATCCATGGCATCTGTAATGACCGCTCCGTGGAATCCCCATTCATTTCTGAGAACTTCCGTCAGAAGTGCCTCATTTGCTCCTGCCCACTGTGTTCCGATCGAGTTGAAGGATGACATTATACCAAGAGAGCCTCCCTCTTTTACTGCTCCTTCAAATCCTTTCAGATAAATTTCACGAATTGCCTGCTCAGTTGCATAAGTACAGATACCTGCTGTACGGTTTGTCTCCTGATCGTTCATTGCAAAATGTTTGATATAGCAGATAACTCCCTGCTCTGTTGCACCTTTTACTTCACCTGCACCAGTATAGTAAGAAATGGTTGCATCTTCTGAATAATATTCAAAATCACGTCCGCCAAACGCTGATCTGTGAATATTCATTGCCGGTCCATACCATCCGGTAACCCCAAGCTCATTACACTCTTTTCCAACCTGCTGTCCTCTTTCATAAGCAAGCTCCTGATTCCAGGTTGCTGCGATCAGTGTAGCCGGAGGGAAGGCTGTACCTGAAATACTTGAGTTAAAGTTACTTGAAATTCCAGCCGGTCCGTCGCAGGCTGTAGAAGTCGGATTATTGATTGAATCAGCACCTACCATTTGGAAACCACCATTTTCTACCATTGTTTCCATTTCTTCTACAGTCATCTGGTCTAACAGATCATCCCACTTTTCATCATCATATGCCAGACCTGTCATATCCTGAATAGTAAGTCCGTTATCAGCACCTGTTGTCGGCATTTCTGCATCTGCCTCATCATAGTCCGCTGCATTATATGTTGCTTTTGAGCTGTAATTTGCTTGTTCCTCCTCTGACATTTCAAAATCTGTCGGAGCAGCTGTCACTTCATCATAATTTGCAAATCCATCCGCTCTACTTAAATATTCCACATCACCTTCTGCATCCTCAAACTGATTGGTTGCTACAATTTCATCATCTGAACGTGCACCGTCATGCTCTTCATCATAGATAACATCATCTTCTACAGTGACTGTCTTAGAATCTAGTACTGTATGTGCATCACTGTTCAGTGTGATCTCATAATCACCATGTTCCAGAACATACGCTTCATTAGTCTTTTCATCATAAGATGCCATGTCTTCATAATCAAATGTTACGGTTACGGTCTCACTTTCACCTGGTTTGATCATACCGGTTTTTGCATACTCTACAAGGTTTGTGCTGGCTTTTTCAATTCCTCCATTATAATACGGTGGAGTATAGTAAACTTCTACAACATCTTTTCCTGCTGTATCACCGGTATTTTTCACTTCTACCTGCATGGTAACCGTTTTTCCATCTGCTTTAAAATCTGTAATCTTCTTTTCAAATGTTGTATAAGAAAGTCCATATCCAAACGGGAACTGTACAGTTGAGTCATAATCAATCAGACCTTCTACCGCTGCCGTTTCATAGAATTTGTATCCTACATAGATTCCTTCTACATAATTTACAAATGCCGCTGTCGATTCATCAGATTCTGTTACATCAGATGAATTGGTATACTGGAAGTTTCCAAAGTTATTATAAGTTGGTGTCTTTGTCAGATCATATACATAAGTGTCAACCAGTCTTCCTGACGGATTCACTTCTCCACTTAAGATTGATCCAAGTGCATTAAATCCGGTCTCCCCTGCACCTGCGATCCAGAGTGCTGCATTGATGTTCTCATATTCATCCAGGAATCCAAGTTCCATTGCATTTGCGGAATTAACAATTACAATTACGTTGGAGAAATCTTTATTGACTTCTTCCAGCATATCTCTTTCTCTTGATGTCAGTTCAAGATAAGATACATCTGATCCGCCATCTTCTTCCTGTGTTGTATATACAACGTCTCCGCCCATCTGTGTTTTATTGTATGTATTGTCTGTAGACATCTTTTCCGGAAGGTCTGGACCTTCTCCACCGGAACGGGTAAGAACGACTACTGCTGTATCGGAATACTCTTTTGCCTGTTCAAAGATTCCTGCGTCATTATAATCTTTGATCGTTGGCTGTACGCTTGTCCAGTCAACACCTCCCATACCGATTTCCGGTCTGTCTGAACGATAATCTGTGTAGAACTTAGTCAGTTCCTTGTTTGTCTCAAATCCTGCATTTTCGATTCCCTGGATCAGAGAAACTGCTGTCTCTTCCGATACACTACCAGATCCGGTTCCACCGTAGATTGGCTGTGTACTTCCCCATCCGAAAATATTCAGCTTTGTATCGGTACTGATCGGGAGCGAATCATTCTCATTTTTCAGAAGGACAACTCCTTCGTCTGCAATCTCTTCAACCAGTTTTTTTGACTCCTCTGAAGTTTCCTCGCTTAATCCTTTTGAACCCGTCATCACTTTATTGATCAGGGAATACTCAATATTCAGGCAGATCACGTTTACCGCAACTACAACAACCAGAATGCCTGCCATCAGTGACTGCCATCTGATCATTTTCCGAAGTGCAGCTTCTTTTTTCCCTGCCAGAACTGCTACAACGATTGCAGCAATAATTCCAACGACAATGCAGATAATAGGCACTTTACATGCATTAATCGTACTGTACACATCTTCAATTGATACCGCTACTGCTCCTCCGAACAGCATATCATAAACCTTCCTATAGATCAGGAACGCAATGACTGCAATAACTGCAATGATCGCAACAATGATCAGTGGCTTTTTCCCTTTATTTTCATTCTTTTCTTCCTTTTCCACAATAAGCTCCTTTCCGCTTTTTAAAACTCTTTCCTTCTCGGTTTTTATCTGCAGATTTCCGATAACTGCACTTTATCACACGACTTTACGAAAAGCTATCTTTCTGGAACGAGATGCATATTTGTGGAACGAAATGTCGCTTTCTGTTCAATCTGTATAGTTTCAAATTGAATTTTCCGTTCTTTTTCGTTATACTGTATTTAGTTTTTTAGATTTTCTATCAATGGGAGATTATTTTATGCGAACATATCAGGCACTGGTCTGTGAGGACCAGCTTTCAGAATTACAGTTTATCTGCCGGGAACTTGAAGGCGCTTTTCAGAAAAACAAACTTCCTGTCCATTTCGAAACCTATCAGAACAGCAAAAAGGTTCTGGAAAAGCTTTCGCAGAATGAACAGCATTATGATCTTTTATTTTTTGATATTGAGATGCCCGGACTCAACGGAATCGAACTGTGCCGCAGGATCCGCCACAGCCATCCGGACAGTCTTGTCATTTTCATTTCCAATAAAGAAGAACTTGTATTTCAGACCTTTGAAGTCCAGCCCTTCCGTTTTATCCGGAAAAATCATTTTCTGAAAGAACTGGACCAGCTGGTTCTTGCAATTGAAAAAGAGCTTGCTGTCAGAGAGGGGATTCAGATCTCTGTTCAGGAGTTGCATTCCAGCACGATCTATACCTGGAATATCAACCAGATCCTGTATGTAGAAGCACTTGCAAAAAGATGTCAGGTCGTCACAGAACACGGCTCAACAAACCTGCAATACCGCTTCATGAATTTTGAAGACCAGCTCACTCCTCATGGATTTCTGAAACCACACCAGAGTTTTCTTGTAAACTGCAAATATATTTCTGTTATTGAAAAAGATGCTGTACTTTTAGACAATGGCGAACGGATTCCTCTGAGCCGCAACCGTGTTTCCGAGGTCAAACAGCAGTTTATGCAATACATCAATGGAGGTTCTCATGCTATATAAGTTATTTATCGGATCTGAAGGAATTGTTACTTACTTTTTTATCATTGCAACCGTTTCCTGTACCTATTCAGAAGAAATGAAAAAAAAGAAACGCTATCTCACACTTTTTGTTTCTACGCTCCTTTTCGGACTGATTTTCAAACCGATCGAAATCGTGTACAGCAGCTACTATTTTTATCTTATTTTTACAACATTTTGTGCACTTCTGTACAGCTTTCTCTTTCTCCGTAGTCAGTTTCTTGTAGCTTCTGCAATGGTAGCCTATCTGATGTATGAAGTCATATTAAGCAAAAGTGCACTTTCCTGTATCCTGAATATTGTAAATGGAAATCCGGAATCAAAAACTTACCAATTTTTGCTTGTCTTTTTCCTGTTTTTATGTTTTTTTCTTTTCAGTATTTTTTTCCAGAAGCATAAAATCAACTCCAAAACAAAGCTCCCATTGCAGTACTGGATCACCTTTTTTATCGCTCCATTCTTTCTCATCGTATGTTCCGAATGGTTTTCACAAACTTATGCAAGAAGCAGAAATTCCGATGCACTGATTCCCTACCTCGCACTTAGCTTCGCTCTTCTACTCACTTATTATCTTTCTTATCTGATCATCCATAATTACGAAGAATTGATGGAGTCTTCTTTCTTAAAGCAGAAATTTGAATTGCAGACTGATTATCTCCGCCAGTCTTCTTCCATGATCCATCAGGTCAGAAAAGAACGGCATGAATTAAAAAACAACTACTTTTATCTTCAGTCACTTGTAAAAGAAAAGAAATATGATGATCTGGAACATTTTTTAAATCAGGAAATTGAACATAAATTTGAACTAATGGAAGAATTTCACACTGGAAACCGGCTTGTCGATTATATTCTCACTCAGAAAGTCAATGAAGCACGGAATGCCGGAATCCATGTTATGACAAACGTACTTCTGCCTGAAACTCTTAATATCCAGGAGCAGGATCTGTGTGCCATGCTCCTGAACCTGATCGATAACGCGATTGAAGCCAGTAAAAAAGAAAAACAGGGTGATATCCATATCTCAATCGGTATTGCGAAAAAATATTTCTCTGTCCAGATAAAAAATAAATCTTCTGAAGATATACTGGTTCATAACCCGACACTGAAGACAATCAAGTCAGATTCTGTCTATCATGGTTTCGGCTTACAGACCATCCGTCAGATTGTCCAGAAATATAATGGGATTTTCGATACTTCCATGGAATCCGGGTACTTCTGTGCATCAGTTATGCTAGCATTAAAATAATATAGATTGACGGAAGAAAGTAAAATCATTTACACTTTGACCAATACCGCATGAAATGGTACAATTGAAACACTACGAGAAAAAAGGAGTACAAAAGAATTATGGCAAAAACAGTTGAAGCAGTAATCTGCGGACATGAAATTACATCATCAGAGGTGGATGCATTTATCGCAAGCCTCCCAAGAGAACAGCAGGCATACGCATCCCATCCGGATTTCCGCAAACAGTGTGTCGATCAGCTGATCGCAGTGTATGCACTTGCAAAATATGGAGAAGAAGAAAAATTAGATGAGACAGAGAAATTCAAAGCAATTCTGGAAAATGCAAGAAAAGATATCCTTGCACAGATGGCAATCGGTAAGATTTTTGAAGGAATCACAATCTCAGATGAAGAGATCAGCGAATACTTTGAAGCGAACAAAGCAAGATTTGCAAAAGGCGCATCAGTCCGTGCAAAACACATCCTGGTTGATTCCGAAGACAAATGTAACGAACTGCTTGAATCCATCGTAAGCGGCGGAAAAGCATTTGAGGATGTTGCAAAAGAATCTTCCACCTGCCCATCAGGAGCAAATGGTGGAGACCTTGGTGAATTCGGAAAAGGCCAGATGGTCAAAGAATTTGAAGACGCCGCATTTGCAGCAGAGATCGGACACGTGGTTGGACCGGTTAAGACACAGTTCGGATACCACCTGATCAAAGTGGAAGATAAGAAAGATGCCGAAGATGCGAAGCTTGATGATGTAAAAGAACAGATCAAGAGCGAAATCATGCAGAAGAAGCAGCAGGAAGCTTATACTGCGAAGGTTGAAGAGTTAAAGAAGAAATATATGGCATAAAATGTTGATGAAAAGCAGCAGTGTTGGTCTCAGAGTGAAACTAACGCTGCTGCCTTTTATAAATCAAACACATTTTCCAATCTTTAGTAGGTCGAAAAAACTCCGGCGCATTCCCACGCCGGAGTCTTCTCTCATTTGTCTGCTAATTAAATCAGCTTCTCCACATCTTCCACAATCTGCTCTACAGTAAGGTGGTTCGCTTTCATCACCTCT
>CAKRFP010000003.1 GCA_934320645.1 uncultured Bariatricus sp. | reverse complement strand
AGACAAAGTCATCTGTCTATGCAAAGTACCGTTTCTTAGTCAGCGATAATGGCATGGGAATGTCGGCAGATTTCAAAGAGACGATCTTTGATCCGTTTACCCGTGCTGAAGGTTCTGTGACTAATAAGATACAGGGAACCGGTCTGGGAATGGCTATTACCAGAAACCTGGTTGAAGCAATGGGAGGCACCATAGATGTGGAGAGTGAACTGGGACAGGGAAGCTGTTTTGAGGTTCTCATAGATCTGAGAATTGCAGAGGATAGATCTGTTTCTTCAACAGTACAGGAAGAAAAGAATGAACAGAATGATAATATCTTTCAAGGAATGAGGTTCCTGTGCGCAGAGGATAATGAGCTGAATGCAGAAATCCTGATGGAACTGTTAAAGATTGAGGGTGCAGAGTGTACAATCTGTGAAAATGGTAAAAGGGTCCTAGAGGCATTTGAACAGTCTGCTCCGGGAGATTATGACATGATTCTGATGGATGTGCAGATGCCGGTTATGAATGGCTATGAGGCAACGAAAGCAATCCGCAGGAGTTCACATGAACTGGCAAAGACAATCCCTATTATTGCCATGACCGCCAATGCGTTTTCAGAGGACATTCAGCATTCTCTGGCAGCCGGTATGAATGCCCATGTTTCAAAACCGGTTGAGATGAAGGTACTGGAAAAGAGAATCAGAAGCATAAAATCCGGGGGGCACCGGAATAATCAGTCGGAGTCGTATAAATTTTGACTCCGGCTGATGTATTACAAGTCTTATAAAATATGAGGTTGTATGTGAGATTTCCTATTCCATCGCACCCTTAATCGCCCCCAGCAGTTCTTCATAAGTCTCATACGCCGGAATCTGTGGGTAATCTGCTTTGATCTTCTCAGTGGATCTGAATAAAAATCCAGCCTTACTTGCCTGGATCATCCCCAGATCATTGTAAGAATCACCACTTGCGATTGTCTCAAATCCGATGGACTGCAGTGCTTTTACGGTTGTGAGTTTGGAATTTTCCACACGCATTTTAAAATCTGTGATCTCACCATTCTCTGCGATTTCCAGACTGTTGCAGAAAAGTGTTGGATAGCCAAGCTTTTCCATGAGTGGCATTGCAAATTCTGTGAAGGTGTCGCTGATCAGGATCACCTGGGTAAATGAGCGAAGCTCATCTAAGAATTCTTTTGCTCCCGGAAGCGGATCAATTTTTGCGATCGTTTCCTGAATTTCCTTGATTCCAAGTCCATGTTCTTTTAAAGTATTCAGTCTCCATCTCATCAGTTTGTTATAATCAGGTTCATCTCTTGTGGTTCTTTTTAGCTCTGGGATGCCACTTGCCTCTGCAAATGCGACCCAAATTTCCGGTACCAGTACTCCTTCAACGTCCAGACATGTAATATACATATGTTAACCCTCCTATACTTTCTGTTTTTTGCTTTTTATCATACCATATATCTGTTTATTTTGCATACTTTTTTGTAGTACCATTGCTATTGGTCGTAAAGCACAGTATAATGCAAATGGAAATGTCAGGGAGTGCCGCCACATGTAGAGTATACACTGACGGAACTTGGAGATAGTTTTATTTCCGTATTGAATTTTATGAAAGCTTAGGGAGAAAAGAAAAAGATGAACAACTTTATTTTTGAAAATAAAACAAAAGTATACTTCGGCAAAGGTTGTGTCAGTGAATATCTGTCGGAGATTGCGGCAGCGCACGGGGATAAGGTGTTGCTTGCCTATGGCGGTGGTTCGATCAAGAAAAACGGGGTTTACGAGGAAGTCACAGCGGCACTGAAAAAAGCAGGGAAAATCATCATTGAATTTTCGGGAATCATGGAGAATCCGACGTATAAAAAGGTGTTGGAAGGAACAAAGCTGGTAAAAGAAAATCATGTGGACTGGATTCTGGCAGTCGGTGGAGGTTCGGTTATGGACTGCAGCAAGGCGATTTCCATGGCAGCAGTCTGCGAGAAGGATGTGTGGGATGAATACTGGGCGAAGAAAGGTGTTGTGGATTTTAAACCGATGCCGCTCGGTGTGATCGTAACAGCATCCGGAACTGGAAGTGAGTGCAACGGGGGCGCGGTCATTACTAACGAAGAAACTATGATCAAGACAGACCGGGATTATCCGAAATGTAATCCGGAATTTGCACTGATGGATCCGACCTACACTTATACAGTTCCGACAAGGCAGATGGCTGCAGGAAGCTTTGATATCCTGTCTCACATTATGGAGACTTATTTCAGTGAACCGGATGAGGAAAATGTATCAGATGATATTTCCGAAGCTCTGATGCGTGGTGTGATAACAAGTCTTCGCGCAGCACTGGTGGATCCGGAGGATTACACAGCAAGAAGTAATCTGATGTGGCTGTCTACCATGGCGGAGAACCGGATCATCAAGCTTGGAAAAAAATGTGATTTTGAATGTCACCAGATGGAGCATCAGATCAGCGCTTATACCAATTGCAGTCATGGCTGTGGGCTTGCAGTGCTGCACCCGGTCTATTACCGCCATATCTGTCAGGCGGGTGCGAAGAAATTTGCCCGTTTTGCGGAAAATGTATGGCAGATTTCAAGAAATGGACGTACCGATGAAGAGATGGCTAAAGCTGGCGTAGAAGCACTGGCGGATTTTATCAAAGAGATTGGACTTCCGACAACACTTCGGGAAGTAGGCGTAGAGAAAAAAGAGGACCTGAAAGAGATTGCGGATTCGTGCTATCTGGTGGATGGAAGTTATAAGAAGATGACACATGCGGAGATTCTGGAGATTTTTCTGGAGTGTTTCTAAAAAATACATACAAGATAACTTATGATAGAAAAAATCTGACAAATTATGTGAAAGAATCAAAGATTTAATTACAGGATTTTTCGCGTAAAGAGTAGAGGGGACTCGTAAAACAGATTAAAAGATGATCCGCAGGAATTCGGAATTACCTCGCAATGGAGCAATCCGATTACATCATAAAATAGTAATACAGAAAAATGAGGAAAACACCAAAGTGAAAACCGGTTGTTTTCCTCATTTTTTAATAAGTTTGGAAAATTGCATTTAAGCAGGTAAAAGTCCCAGGTAGTAAAGTTTCTATACTGGATGGATATTTTTGTTAAGGTGATCTGAAGTGTTTTGAGGATTTGTTTCTTCTGGGTGTTCATTCATCGGAAGATATTCATACTTTGGAATAAAATTCCGTTTATCATACAGTTTATAATACTGAATAAAAATACGATCCATAACCTTCGGAATCTGACTTTCATCTGGTTCAAATAAAATGATCAGATACTGCATGGCACTATACCGTGTACATACGTCAACCTTACGGATCTTGTGACGGATTGCCTCTTCCATGTATTCCAGTGCCTGTTCAATATTTTCGATATACATCATAGAATCCGGAGTGGTTTCCATTGTGACCATGACCAGGAAACAGCGGTATTTATGCCGTTCTCCAAGCTGGTTAATGTACTCATAAATCTTAGAAAATTCACGGTAATCAAGATCAAGTGATCCAGAATAGTTTCCGCTGCTGCGAAGTGCTTTTGCCACAAGGGAAAGATCTTTTGCCACGTTGGAAACCGGGAATACAGTATTGCCCATCTGCTGATAGAAAAAGAAGTTGTGTTTTCCATTTTGCTTGACATAATAAAGTGCTTTATCTGCTTTGGAAGAACACTCATCAAAAGAGTCTCCCTTGGTACACATACAGAGCCCGGCAGAAATGGATGCGACATGGATCTCAAGATCATTTTTCTTTTCGGAATCAAAGCGGGAAAACAGAGTTTCCATAAGCTCAGATATTTCATTTTTACCGGCATCGGGTACAAAAAGAAGGAATTCATCGCCACCAAGCCTGCAGCCAACCGAATTTCCGATATGCTCGGAGAGGAGAGTTCCAAGTGCTTTCAGTGCACGGTCTCCGGCTTTATGACCGTAGATATCATTTATCTTTTTCAGATTATCCATATCCATAAAGATCAGACAGCCATTGTGCTCCTGCATCAACTGTGCAATCATTTTCTGACCGGTGTTTCGCATAGGGAGTCCGGTAAGAAGATCAAAATTTTCTGCTTCTTCCTGGCTCTTCATTGTATTCATAACATTGGAAATGAAGTTGCTGATTTCAAATTCCATGCCAGGAAGAGCCGGCTCGTCATCAATTTCCAGATAAGTATCTGTGATTGTCAGACGATTCTCATCCAACAGTCTGAGAAAAATATCTGCGATTTCCGGATCGAACTGAGTTCCTCTGTTTTTGCGTATTTCTTCATAAATTGTTTCTTTTGGAAGAGAATTACGGTAAATACGGCGGGAATTCATTGCATCATAGCTGTCGGCAACAGCAACGATCCGCGCAAGGATCGGAATCTCTTCCCCTTTCAGACCGTCCGGATAACCATGGCCATCATAACGCTCATGATGAGAACGGGCGACTTCGGTTACATGATTGATGATCGAAACATTTTTCAAAATCTCAGCGCCGATAACTGTATGTTCCTTAATAACAGCGTACTCTTCGTTTGTCAGTCTGGATGGCTTGTTTAAAATAATATCAGGGATGCCGACTTTTCCGATATCATGCAGATGAGCTGCATGTCGGAGATTGACGATTTCAGAGCGATTCCAACCCATCTCCTGCGCAATCAGTGCAGAGTATTCTGCAACACGATGGGAATGCCCTCTGGTGTATTCGTCCTTTGCCTCGATGGTTGTAGAGAGAGTCTGCATCATCTGTAAGGAAATCTTTTCCATCTGCCGTTTACGTTTCAAAAGCTCCTCTTTTTGACGATGCATTTCAATGGTATGCACATTCTTTATTGTACGGATAATGCTAATGAAAAGAAGGATCAACATGCCAACACCAATAAAAAGACCGGAAATCAAAACTACAAAATATGTAGAAATGGATTCGATGGCGATGGCAAGCATTGCAATGATCAGGCTAATCAGTACCAATTTGTTTTTCCGGTATTCTTTCTTTCGCATATCCAGACAGAAAGTCAGAAAAACCAGAAGGAAGGTGACTGCAAGAATCACATGGGCGCCCGGCAGAGTTTCAATAAAATCAGCAGTGCCAGTCAGATGAAGAACCAGACAGATCAAAAAGTTACCAAATGCCGCACAGCCAAGGTAAAAGTAAGGCTTTTTGTAACGACCCTGCTGAATGAGATCTGCATAAAAAAGTACCGGAATCGGAACGAGCATGATCATCACAAAGCATAAAGTTCCCAGTGCAGATGGATTCGGAACTATAAGCTGTCTGAGCTTGGATTCGCCGAGCATCCATACAGCACCCATGGTCATACACCATCCAAGATATTCCATATCGAATTTTCTGTCATAGACAATTCCGAGTGCGATACTGAAAAGGATGGTAATGATACCGGCGAACAAGATGAAGAAAGCGATAATAGTCTCAAGCCCGTAAGATTCAAAAATATATTCCCAGATATCACTCTTGTCTCCGGAATAGATCTCATTGACTACACCGGAATAGTTAGAGGTATTGGTAGTCAGCTCAATACGGAGTTCTTTTCCTGCATCTGCTGCTGAAGTAGGACAGAAGACATAACAGCTGGCAGAATTTTTCCCAGCCAGTCGCTGGTTTTTGGTTGAGTATTCAGTGCGAAGTACTCCGTCAATATAGAAACGGATATCCTGCAGAGAGGAACGTATAGCCAGTGAACTTTGCGTATAATTTTCAGGAAGTGTTGTGGTAATGACCATAGTCTCTTTCGCAGGAACATTGTAATGTCCGGGAACGGCAATCTGTTCTTTGCTTCCATCGGAGTGAATCCATGTAAAAGTACCACGATATGTGATGTCGCTGGATTGGATTCTGGTATTGTGATTGTTAATTTCTGTGAATTGTATTACCAGAAACCAGATAAGTATCAGAAACATCAGAAGATAGTAAAATCCGATCTGGGTTTTGCTTATTTTATAGTTTTCTTTTGTCAAAATAGAGACTCCTTATCTACAATTTTGGTCTATTTGAAGATATTATACGATGTGAGTGTCAAAAATAAATTTTGCCACTTACTGATGTAACCGGATTGCTCTATTGCTACGCAATTCCCGCAATCCTTAAACATCATTATACTATTTGCTGACAATATTTGCAATTAAAGAGAAGGAGGAATGGTGGAAAAAGACAGATCATGGCAGTTGAGAAATATCAGAAGATAGATTATAATTTTCGTAAAATATTTTATGTATGAAAGGGAACGTAAAATGGCAGAATTAAGCACACTTTGTTATATTGAACAGGATGGAAAATATCTGATGCTTCACCGGACTGTCAAAGAAAATGATATCAATAAAGACAAATGGATCGGAGTAGGCGGTCATTTTGAAAAAGGGGAAAGCCCGGAGGAATGCCTTCTTCGTGAGGTATGGGAAGAGACGGGATACACGCTGACATCCTGGAGATATCGTGGGATCGTAACTTTTGTATATGGCGAAGATGTAGTAGAATATATGTCACTTTATACGGCAGATGGCTTTACAGGAACGCCGATTGCGTGTGATGAAGGAGAACTGGAATGGGTAGAAAAGTCTAAAATCGGAGAACTGGAATTGTGGGAAGGGGATCGGATCTTTTTTGAACTCCTTGAAAATGAGCAGCCGTTTTTCTCATTAAAGCTTGTATATAACACAGATGATGTTCTGGAATATGCAGCGTTAGACGGCAAAAAAATGAAAAATTTTTAAAAATGTGGAAGATTTTTTGGATGTATCGAAAAGTATAGGATTTCCACGAAAAACATAGAAATATTTGGAATGATATAGATAAAATACATCAATCCAGATAGATTAAAAAGCAAAAGAAAACAGGATTGGAAAGCTGAAGATTTAATACTCTTGAAATGGTTGATTTCCCTATGCCTATAGTGTATGATGATAAAAATCCTCAAAAAGGATAGAAGGGGGAATGAGAAGATGTATGGAGTAACGATGCCGTGTGGTATGATCCGGTTTACCTGTGAAAAGTATCCGATGATCACCTATATGAACGCACAGATGAGAGCACTCTTAAGGGTTACAAATGAAAATCTTCAGCTTTTAGAATATTTACGAGATAATATTTTTTTCATGTTTCCACAAGAAGAAAGAGAACGGTTCAGGGAGCAGCTTGACGCTGTTGGAGATCAGGGGGACGTCGTGACCTGCCGGCAGAGACTTTCGTGCTGCGATGGCAAGACGGTCGCAGTAACAGGATGGCTGAGCAAGGTAAAAGATCAGGAGGGGAATCCTGAATATCAGGCGGTGTACAGCGATGGTGCACCGATGGAAGAAAAGCAGAAAGAAAGTTACCGGAAGAATCTGATCCGAATGATTTCAAGAGAATATGATGCAGTTTTTTCTGTGGATCTTGCCGGAAATATTGTATGCTGTCAGAAGGTCAATAAATATCACATTTCGGATGGGATCCAGGGAATCCGGATGATTTTGGAGGATGCAGTAAAATGCTGGGTGCATCGCCTTGTGGTAGATGAAGATCAGGAAAAAGTGAGTGAGTTTTTAAAGGTGTTTAAAGAAACACAGAAAGAGAGACTGGAATTCAGGGCATCTGATAAAAATGGGAACGTAAGGAACTATCATGGGGAATTTTTATTTATTGACTCAGGAATCCTGTTGTTCTGTTGCAGAGAACTTGAAGAAAGAGAAACTGGTGAACTGTCGTACATGGATGAGAGTGTATCTGGAAATGGGAAAATCTATATCAGAACATTCGGGGGCTTTGATGTGTTTGTAAATGGCAAGGCAATTCCATTTTCAAGTAAGAAAGCGAAGGAATTGCTGGCACTTCTGGTTGACCGGCGTGGTGGTTTTGTTACATCGAATGAAGCGATCAGCTTCCTGTGGGAGGATGCCAGCATGAGCGAAAGTACAAGGAGAAGATTCCGTAAGGTGGTTTCGGAATTACGAAAAACACTGGCGGCATATGGCATTGAAGAGATCCTGATTCGGATCAATCAGGAAAGCCGCATTAACAGGGAGCAGATACAGTGTGATCTGTACCAGTACCTGGAAGAGGGAGAAGAATATAAGCATCTGTTTAAGGGGGAGTATATGAAGAATTACAGCTGGGCGGAATGTACGCTTGGTGGATTGGTAAATAAAGAGAAATAGAGGAAAATGGACCACTGCCTGGATGACGGGCGGTGGTTTTTTACTGCCAGAAATACGAAAAAAGGTTCAGAGAATCTTCTTTAGTGTACATGATGAGCCAAGTGCAGATTTGTGTTTGCACAAGAATTTGCATTTTAATTTTTTGTTCGGGAAAATCAAAAAATATGAAAAAAGGACAGAAAAGGAACGGTTACAGAACGGACAGGGAACGGGACAGGGACAGCGGATATGTAGAATGGAGAACAGACACATAACACTTAAGAAAGAGAGGAAAATGATTATGAAATATGTGAAAAAGATAGTGTCTGTTTTGGTAATGGCAGTGATGATGGTGACGATGTCGGTGACGGCGGTGACGGTGTTGGCACAGGAAAATGTAGGAGAGGAAGGAAACGGAAGTATAACGATTGCGAATGCATCGAAAGGAGTTGTTTATTCGGTTTATAAGATTTTTGATGCTAAGGTAAATGCAGATGGAACTTCTGTAGCTTATACAAAGGGAGAACTTGCAGAAAATCCTTATTTTAAGAAGGATTCAGCCGGAAATATTTCAGCTACAGATGCGATTTATGAGGAAGGATCTCAGGATAAGTTATCAGAAGGAGCAATTGAATGGATTAAAAAAAATAGTATAGAGATATCAAGCGTAACATCCAATGGCTCAACGCTAAAATTCACCGGTCTCCCATACGGCTACTACTACGTCAGCAGTACCCTGAAAGAAGGCGGAGCCATTATGGTAACGAGTGTGGCGCCGGATGTTGAGATTGTGGACAAGAACAGTAACGAGCCACAGTGGACTCCTGGGGATGGGGAAAATGAAGGCGGAAAAAGTATTGTTCTGACAGGGAATAAACTGGTAAAGGAAAATGATGTAAATATTGGAGAAACCGTGAAATTCCGACTCCAGATCAACACTTCTGATTATGTGGGTGAGAAGCAGATCATGGAATATATCATTGAAGATGATCTTCCGGCAGGATTTGAGATGAAACAGATCACTTCTGTGACGGTGGACGGAACACAGCTTGGAGAATTCAAGGGAAAGCAGTTCCCGATCCGTATCCCGTGGGCAGATCAGACGGAAAAGGATGGATGGAAGAGCCGGTATAATACGGGAGTAAAACTGGTCATTGATTATACCGCTGTATTAAATGAAAATGCAGTCCTGGATGGGGAAGGAAACCGCAACTGCGCAAGATTTTCATGGAATTATACGGATCATGATACCGCAGAAAATCCGGATCAGCCAGACGGAAGTTCAACGGAAGATTTTACAATAACAGATACTTATGCGATCATTTTGCAAAAAGTAGATGACAAAGGAAGATCACTTACCGGTGTTACATTTGAAGTGCCATTTCCGATCAGTGGTGAAAATGGAGTGTATACAGTGCGTGGAGGTCAGACAGGAACCGGTGAGGTAGAAGCAGGAGCTGATGGAATGGTTATTATCAAGGGTCTGAAGACAGGAGCGTATTCGATCCGTGAGATCGAAGCACCGGAAGGCTATAACAGACTGACAGAACCTTTTATGGTAACGGTTGAAAAGACAGGAGCATCAAAGACAGATTCCGTTGTATATCTGGATGAGAATGGAAATATTACAGACCATGAAGCGGATGTGAAAGTAACATATAAAAATGATGATTTTGCGGCAAAAGTACAGGTTGTTGTCAATAAGTCAGGTAAATTACTTCCGGGAACAGGCGGAATTGGGGAAACAATCTTTACGATAGGTGGTGTGCTTTTGGCGGTGATAGCCGGGATGGTTCTTGTTATCTCAAAAATTTACAGAAGAAGAGTATGATAGGAAAAGATGGGAACAAGAGAAAAATGGTTTCTGCGTATATGGACAGGAATTTTTTGTCTGGGGATTGCCATCTGGCTGTATCCAAAAATCGGACATCTCTGGAATGCCGGAAGACAAAGCCGGGTAGTAGAGGGATATGAGCAGATAACAGAAGGATTAGACAGCCGTGAAAAAGAAACGATGCTCAAGAAGTCAGAAGAGTACAATGAGATGCTTTTGGAACAGAATAATCCAATACCAAATGATAAGAATGAAGAATTGTACAGAGAGGTGCTGGATCTGGGAACAAATGGCATGATCGGTTATCTGGAAATTCCTGTAATACATGTGAGAATGCCGATCTATCACGGAACAGGAAATTTTGCAATCTGCAATGGGGCAGGACATGTAGAAGGAAGCAGCCTTCCGGTTGGAGGAAAGGGCACACATTGTGTGCTCTCTTCCCACAGAGGGCTTCCGGGGGTGAAGCTTTTTTCAGATCTGGATAAAATAAAACCAGGTGACATTTTTACAATTACTGTTTTAGAAAAGAAGATAGTTTATAAGGTTGATAAAATCGCGGTTGTGGAGCCGGAAGATACGGAGCTGCTTCGTCTGGAAGAGGAAAAAGACTATTGCACGCTTGTGACATGTACGCCTTATGGAGTGAATACAAAACGTCTTCTTGTACGGGGAGTCCGGTGCAGTCTGACGGAAAAGGCGGAGCCGATCCAAACCGGAGATGACAGAAAAGGAATGAGATATTATATAATTTTATTAATTGTGATCCTGACGGCAGTAATTTGGAAGGTCAGGAGAGAAATGGGGGAAAAGGATGCAGACAGCACTTGCAGAAAAGATGGAAAATAAATCTCTGGAGGATAATAAAAATCTCGGAGAACTGTTTTTCGTAAGGATGTACTGGGAGAATGGAGGTGTTCCGATCGGGAACATTATGTACTGGCAGGATGTAAAAAGAGACGAGATCAGAATTAATTTTGTTGGATTTGACGGATTGCTTCTTTATCTGGATGAGACCTGTGAAAGACATGGAGTGTTGCTCAGAAAAGCACAGGTCAGAAGATGTCAGAAACGGAGGCAGTATATAGAAAGTGCCAGTGAAATAGGAAGAAGGCAGCCGGAAAGACCGGGACATATGGCAATCTTCTGGCTGAAGGTGATGGGAAGGGATTTCGCTTCACTGCAGGGGATTGTCCACATCTGGGGAAGAGATTATCCGTACCGGAGTGGATTTGAACTGATTATTCTGCTGAAAGACATTGTAGGATTTACTGAGAGAAGGAGTGTGAGAAAAAATATAATGATTGATAGAAACTATAAATAAAGACAATTATAGAAAATATGCGAATAATACAAAAAATATATGCAATTTTGTCATTTTTAAACGATGTAATATTGAGAAAAAATATTAGAATAAAAGAGCATGCAAGGAAACTTATAGGAAAGTCTGGAGTAAATGAGATGTTTAAAGTAAGTTATTTTATGGAAGTGCTCCCGATTATCGCAAGTAAAGTCAATGTTACATTTGAACTGACAATCGCAGCGACAATATTTGCTTTACTGGTCGGAGTCATTATTGCGATCATTGGTTATTACAAAATTCCGGTACTGTATCAGATTACGCGGGTTTATGTATCGATCATGAGAGGAACTCCGGTAGTCGCACAGTTATACTTCTTCTATTACGGAGTGGCGCTTTACAGTGCGTTTGTGCGTGATATGACACCACTTATCGCAGTTGCGGTAGTTATGAGCATGAATGAAGGGGCATTTATGTCTGAAAGTATCAGAGGGGCATTGCTTTCTGTGGATGAAGGACAGAAAGAAGCGGCATATTCACTGGGAATGACCAATTTTCAGCTTGTTACGAGAATTATCATTCCGCAGGCTGTCAGGGTTGCACTGCCGCCGCTTTTCAATGATGTGATCAATCTGATCAAGATGACATCACTTGCGTTTATGCTTGGTGTTCCGGATATCATGGGAGCAGCGAAGATTGAAGGAGCGAGAACGTTCCGTTATTTTGAAATTTATGCAGCCGTTATGCTTGTGTACTGGCTGATCATATTTGTGCTTGGTATCTTACACAAGTTACTGGAAAAGAAATGTGCAAATATGTATTAAAACAGATCTTAAACGGAAATGCCGTTAAGATATAAAGTATTTATTTTGAAGAGGAGAAAGTGTAATTATGAAAAAACGTGTATTAGCAGCATTACTCGTTACTGCAATGGCAGTAGCAACAGCAGCAGGATGTGGAAGCAGCTCAAAATCAGATGATTCAAGCAAAAAGACAGAATCAGAATCAACAGATAAATCTTCTGATGAGACAGAAAAAGTTGTAGTTGTAACAGCAGGTACAGGAGAACCATACAGCCTTCTTTCTGATGATGGAAAGACATGGACAGGTATCGATGCTGAAATGTGGGATGAAATCGAAAAACGTACTGGTTGGGATGTAGAAGTAAAACAGGCAGCTTTTGATTCTCTCTGGGGTGAACTTGACACAGAACGTGCAGATGTTGCTGCAAACTGTTTCGCAGTAAAAGAAGAAAGAACAGATAAATATAATGCAACCATTCCGTATTACGGAGATGCTCAGTGTGTGATCGTAAACGAAGATTCTGATTATAAGACACTTGATGATTTGAGTGGAAAAACAATCGGATGCACAAACGGACAGGCAGCTCAGACAATCATCGAAGGTATGGCAGAAGAAAAAGGATTTACTGTAAAACTTTATGAAGACAGTGCAGTAGGAATGAATGACCTCAGCCTTGGAAGAATCGATGCTTATGCAAATACAACAACAAACGTAAATGCATTTACACACAACCATGAAGAAGCTAATTTCCGTTTCTTCGATGAAGACCTTATGGCAAACAACGTAGCTTATTTCCTTCCTAAGACAGACAGAGGAAATGAACTCAAAGAAAAACTGGATGAAGTTATTCAGGAAATGCTTGATGACGGAACAGTTGCAAAGATCACTGAAAAGTGGATGTATGCAGATATGACACAGTTAATCCAGAAATAAGAATGAAGTCAGGAAGATTAAATAGTTATGGGAACAGAAACACAGCTTGTTAAGATTGAACATTTATATAAGGAATTTGACTCGGAGACGAAAGTCCTGTCAGATATCAATCTTACGATCAATAAAAATGAAGTTATTGCGATTCTCGGACCTTCAGGAACCGGAAAGTCAACACTGCTCAGATGTCTGAATTATCTGACGGTACCGACCAGAGGGAAAATTACAATTGGGGATGTATGTGTGGATGCAGAACATCATACAAAGAAAGATATTATTGAACTGCGCAAACATTCTTCGATGGTATTCCAGGGATACAACTTGTTCAAGAATAAAACCGCTCTTGAAAATGTAATGGAAGCGTTAACCGTTGTCCAGAAAAAATCAAAGAGTGAAGCAGAAAAGATTGCACTGGAGCTTCTGGATAAGGTAGGAATGATCGAGAGAAAAGATTTCTATCCGTCCAAGCTTTCCGGAGGACAGCAGCAGAGAGTTGGTATTGCAAGAGCACTTGCTGTCAATCCGAATGTTGTATTATTTGACGAACCGACATCAGCACTGGATCCGGAGCTTGTAGGAGAGGTGTTAAATACGATTAAATCTCTTGCAGAAGAAGGTACAACGATGATTCTTGTAACCCATGAGATTGGATTCGCAAGAGAGGTTGCAAGCAGAATTTTATTTATGGATGGTGGAAAGATTGCAGCGGATGGTACGCCGGAAGAAATCATTGATCATCCACAGAATGCAAGACTTCAGCAGTTCCTGAATTTTGTTAATCGAAAATAGACTTTTAGAAAGGTCTGCACAGTCTTTGTGCAGACCTTTTTCTTTTGGGAAATTCCGAAGCACACATTCTTTATTATATGAGGAGACAAGGATATGGAAAATATACAGCAGAGTTCTGTGACTGAGAAAATCAGAAAAACAGCAGAAAAAATTGCACCGGAATTGGTAAACATCCGTCATGAACTGCATCAGTTCCCGGAGCTTGGAGTGGATCTTCCAAAGACACATGAGATCATCAGCCGTGAGCTGAAAAAAATACCGGAACTTGAGATTACAGAACACGCAGCAGAAGGAAGCGGGATCATCGCTGTTTTGCACGGAGAAAAAGGAGAGGGAAAGACGGTTCTTCTGCGGTCAGATATTGATGCGCTTCCGATTGAGGAACCGGGAGAACTGAGTTACAAATCGCAGAATCCGGGATGCATGCACGCCTGCGGTCACGACGGACATGCAACATGGTTGATTGGTGCGGCAAAGATCTTATCAGAGATTAAAGATGAACTGACAGGTCAGGTAAAGTTCGTATTCCAGCCGGGCGAAGAGGTTGGAAAAGGTGCGCCTGTGATGATTGAAAAGGATAAAATTCTGGAGAATGTGGATATGGCATTTGCGGCACATGGATGGCCGTCGGTAGAGAGCGGTAAGATTGGAATCGTAAGAAGATACGCTTTTGGATGTGTGGGAAATTTCGATGTTAAAATTTACGGAAAGAAAGGACATGCATCCTGGCCGGAGCAGACCTGTGACCCGATTGCAGCGGCAAATGAACTTTATCAGCAGCTTCCGGCTATTCTGACCAGAAAGATCAGTGGAATTGAACCGGGAATCCTGTCAGTCACTTATATGCAGGCCGGAGAAAAAGGACTGCATAATATCATTCCGGAATCCTGCGAGCTTGGCGGAACCATGCGTGCGGTAAAGAAAGAGGTTTTGGATAAGATTGCAGAAGAAATTGAAAAGACGGCAAAGGCTGTATGCGATATCTATGGGACAACCTATGATACAGACATTGAAACACTTGGCGAGAGTGTCCATAATGCAGCGGAGCTTTTGGACGGTGTAAAAGCGGCAGCGTCCGAGGTACTTGGAAAGGAAAATGTTTACATCATAGAAGAAGATAACCTTGGCGGTGAAAATTTCTCAGAATACAGTAAGCGAGTGCCGTCTGTATATATGTTTATCGGAATCCGTCCAAAGGAGAAAGCAGAGATTCCGGGACTGCACAGTCCGCAGTATCAGTTTGATGACAGCGTGCTTGCGGGAGCGACAGCATCTTTTGCAGAGATTGCCTACAGGGGATGCCGCGGAGAACTTGAAAGATAGGAAAGGAAAAAGAAAATGGAAGAAATTGTTTATGTAGACCGGAGAAATACGAATTGTAACAAATGGGACGGACAGACAAAAATGTTCGGTGAGGAAGGACTGCATGCAATGTGGGTTGCAGATATGGACTTCCGCGTACCACAGTGTGTGGAAGAAGCTTTGAAAAAATATGTGGAATCTGGAGTGTACGGTTATTATAAAATTCCGGATGCTTATTATCAGGCATTTATAAACTGGGAAAAAGAACATCACGGATATGAAGTGAAAAAAGAATGGATCCGTTTTTCACCGGGAGTAGTTGCTGGATTTCACTGGCTGGTGCAGATGCTTACAGAGCTAAAGGATGCGGTAATCGTAAATACGCCGGTTTATTATCCATTCCTGGATGCGGTGAAAAATAATGACCGCACCCTGATCTGTTCCGATCTGGTCAATCAGAATGGTGTATATACAATCGATTTTGAAGATTTTGAAAAGAAGATCGTGGAAAATTCGGTAAAACTTTTCATTTTGTGCTCTCCGCATAACCCGGCAGGAAGAGTCTGGAAAAAAGAAGAACTGAGAAGGCTGTTTGAAATCTGCAAAAAACATCAGGTATTTGTCATTTCTGATGAAATCCATCAGGATTTGGTATATGGTGAAAACCATCATATCCCGTCACTTTCTGTTGGCGATTATGATGATATGATGATTTCGATTGCAGCACCATCAAAGACATTTAACATTGCGGGTGCACAGAATTCCATGGTTGTGATCCCGGATGAAAAGCTTCGCCAGAAATGGGATCAGTATGTAAAAGGCAATCGTGTCCTTGGCGGCAATGCGTTTGGATATGTTGCAGCACAGGCAGCCTACGAAGGCGGGGCAGACTGGCTGGAAAGTGTCCGGGAGCAGATTTATACCAATTATGAATATCTGAAGAAAGAACTGGGTGAGAAGCTTCCAGAGGTTATTGTAACCCCTCTTGAAGGAACTTATCTCTGCTGGATCGATCTTGCTGCTTATGTAAGTGCAGATCAGATAAAAGAAGTGGTTCAGAAGAAATGCCGCCTTGCCGTTGATTTTGGAGACTGGTTTGGAGGAGAACGCTTTGGAAACTTTATCCGGATGAATCTGGCAACTTCGATGGAAAATGTTGAAATTGGTGTAAATGCACTGGTGCAGAATCTGAAAAAATAAGCTGGAAAATTATTGAAATTTTCTATCTGTACAACAAAAGAGGAAGTAATTTCTATTTGACAGATATTGATTTTCGCGAAATAATAAAACCATATGGAGTGGATGAAAATGTACGATATCGATGTCTGTTACAAAATGATATTTGAGGCAATGTTAGGGGAAGATGTATTATGGGACATTGCAGATAAGATTGGAAAATATACGAATGCAGGAATATTTTTCGTGTCAGGGTTCGGAAGAATCCTGGCATGTTCTTGTGCAGAAGAAAAGTATCAGCTGGAATCGGTCGGGAGAGGCCATCTGACACTGAGAGACTATGAAACCGTGCAGAGTAATGTGCAAAAAAATGGTTATTACAGAATGACAAAAGCGGTTGAAACGGAAAAAAAGAACAGTGGATATATCTCTGTCCTGTATGAGCGGGAAGCGGATCGGTCTTTTTTGGAAATGCTTTTGGAAATTCTTGCAAAAGCTGTCAGACCATATTTCGAGAAAGAACAGAAGAAATACCAGTGCAGCCAGAGTCTGAAAGCGAATATAACAGGATGGACCATTTTTGAAGGGACAGAAGAAGAGCAGAAGAGCTTAAGCCGTCAGATCGAAGGACAGTATCAGGTAGTCTGTCTGCCAAAAGAGGAACTGGAAAAGGTATCCGTTACAGAATTTTCAGGAATCTGGCGGAATCTGTATTTTTATGAAACGGAAAAAGAAATTGTGATCCTGTATTACCAGCTGAAAGAAGAAAATACAGAAGTGATTCAGGACGCTCTTGAAGAACGAAAACTTTGCTGCTGTGTGAGTGAGCTTTTTACAAAATTAGAGCTTTGTAAAAATAAGAAAAAGCTGCTTGACCGGATGGGAAGCGTAGTCTGTCCGCCGGAGGAAAATGGTGTACGGCTGGAAAAAGAATGGGCGGTAAAAGGAATTTATACCTATACACTCCCTTTGATGGAAACAGCAGGGCTTCAGGATTATGCAATTACAGAGTTGATCCATAAAGATCAGGAGAATAACACAGAGCTTTATGAGACGCTGAAAGTCTATCTGCTTTGTGAAAATAACGTTACCACAGCAGCCGAACAGCTGCATATTCACAGAAATACCATGGTATATCGTTTGAAGCAGATTAAAAATATCATAAAAGTGGATTTTAATGAAAATGAAAAGGCAAGAGAACTTCTGGCTTATATGATGATGCATGAACGGACGGTATAAGGAGACTGACTTAAAGTATGAAATTAGTACAGGATTTGCCGGAAATATTTGATGAATTCGGCGAAAAAGAAAGAGAAGGATTTCTCGCAATAAAAGAATACAAAGAAAAAGGAGTTCCGGTTATTGGAATGTATTGCGCCTATTTTCCGTCAGAGCTTGCAATGGCAGTTGGTGCGATACCAGTGGGACTGTGTTCCTTTTCAAATGATACGGTTGCAATCGCGGAAAAAGATCTTCCAAAGAGTATGTGTCCACTGGTTAAATCAAGTTATGGTTTTGCACTTTCTGACCGGTGTCCGTATTTTCATTTTTCGGATCTGGTAATCGGTGAAACCACCTGTGACGGAAAGAAAAAAATGTACGAGATGATGGCAGAATTCAAACCTGTTTTTGTTATGGAGCTGCCGAACAGTCAGTCCGAAAGAGGTGTGGAATTCTGGAGAAATGAGATTATCCGGACGAAAGAATATCTGGAAGAATTTTTCCATGTCACGATTACAGAACAAAAACTGCGGGAAGCGGTACATTTGAACAATGAGATTCGGATGTCGCTTAAAAATATCTGTGAGGTTATGAAATTAGATCCGGCTCCGATGCTTGGGGAAGATATTCAGAAGCTCGTAAGAGGTAGTAAGTACCGGTTTGATTTTGAAAGCACACCGGCACTCCTTGGAGAGATAAGAGAACAGATTTTAAAAGAATATCAGGAAGGGAAAAAGCTGGAAAAGAGACCGAGGATCCTGGTTACGGGATGTCCGATCGGAGGAGCCAGCATGAAGGTCATCCATGAGATCGAGGAAAACGGCGGTGTGGTTGTTGCGGTAGAAAATTGCAGTGGAGTCAGAACCCTTTCGACGATGGTGGAAGAAGATACAGATGATATTTATGAGGCAATCGCCCGCAAATACCTTTCAACCGGCTGCTCGATCATGACGCCGAATGATAACAGAATTGATCTGATCGGCGAAATCATTGACGAGTATCATGTGGATGGTGTTGTGGAAATGATTCTTTCCGGCTGCCATTCAACGGGCGCAGAGTCTGTATATATCCGCAGATTTGTAACCAAAGAAAAGCATTTGCCATATATTGCGATCGATACGGATTATTCACCGGCAGATACCGGAAGAATTACAACCAGACTGGGTGCGTTTCTTGAGATGATCGAGCCACAGGAAGAAGAAAAAATCGATATTGGTGACTGCTATAAAATTATTCTTACCGGATTTGCAGAGGGAAAGAAGTGGCATACGATTTTGGATGAAATTTATAAGTGTACCAGAATTCCAATCTGGGAAGATCTGAAAGCAGGAGAAGAGATTTTCTATGCAGGCGAGAGTAAGCAGCAGATGCAGGATATAGAGGACATCCTGATGAAAGAATTTCCAAATGGGGAAGGAAGATTGTATGGCGGAACAGTCAATAGGATAAAAAAAGCAAAAGTGGAACAGCTTTTAGACATCCTTGCAAAGGGATATCAGATGAAGAAACCGGAAGAAGATGCGATTGTAAAAGAAAAACCGGATTTTCTGTGGATTGTCGGAGAAAATCAGATGGAACTGCGCAGGCTTTACCAGCAGCTTTCCGGAGAATCCGATCTGGATATGAAGGTTCACAGAGCAGATTCTGGTGCAATCTATATATCAGAAGTACAGGGTTTTGAAGGAAGAGAAAAGCTGATCCAGTGCTGTAATTGCTTAATGGAGAAAGCAAAAGGACAGATTCTGATAGGAAATGGTTTTGCGAAAGAGGAACAAAAAGAAGAAAACCGGCAAATGCAAATGTATGTGTTTGAACTTGCGCGGAAAAAGAACGTGAAGGACAGGGTTCTTCTGATGGAAGATTATTACCATGAACTGGCAATTTCTTATATAAGCAGGCAAATGGGCGATGAGAAGCCATATCTGGAAGAACTGGAGAAGATCAGAAAAGAGGATCAGGAAACCGGGAAAGAGCTGTATGAGACACTTTACTGGTATTTGCGCATGAAGCGAAATGTGGCACAGACTGCGGTCTGCATGAAGCTGCACCGGAATACCCTTCTTCCGAGACTGACCAGAATCAATGAGATTATGGATCTGGATGCAAAAGATGGAATGGAGTGCGGGAGACTTCTTCTTGCGATGGAAATTGAAAGAGCACAAAATATACCGAAAACTGTTGTGAAGCTGTAAAAGTCATATTATAATGGCAGAAGAAACTACAAACGAGACGGACAGGAGATGCAGACGATGGAATTATGGGATATTTATGATGCAGATAAGAAACCGACGGGAAGAACGATGAAACGCAATGACTGGTGTCTGAAGGACGGAGAGTACCACCTTACTGTTCTCGGTGTTGTGGCAAGACCGGATGGAACCTTTCTGATCACCAAACGTGTGATGACGAAGGCGTGGGCACCTGGCTGGTGGGAAGTATCCGGAGGTGCAGCACAGGCGGGAGAAGCATCTTACGATGCTGTTTTAAGAGAAGTAAGAGAAGAGACAGGACTGGATGCAAGTCATGCAGACGGCGGCTATCTTTTCACTTATAAGAGAGAAAATCCAGGCGAGGGAGATAACTATTTTGTAGATGTGTATCGTTTTGTGATAGATATCGATGAGAAGGATCTGCAACTTCAGGAAGAAGAGACAGATGGCTATATGTTCGCGACTTTAGATGAGATCAAAGCATTTGCGGAAGAAGGAAAATTCCTGCATTATGACAGCATAAAGAAAGCATTTGAGATGTAAAGTAAAAGACCAGATTATCGGGTGGATGATAGATTGCCTGATAATCTGGTCTTTTACTATAAGAAAATGAGATTTCATATAAAAAGCTTCTGTAATACAGCATACAAAGAAGATGACGCAAATAACTGGAATATTTTTTGGGCTTATTTGCAATACGAAGTAATCACCTTTAACATCTTATCCATTTCCAACGGTTTTGCGAGATGCTCGTTGATTCCGGCATTTTTGGATTTCTGGATATCTTCGGCAAAGGCATTGGCACTGAGTGCGATGATCGGGATATCTGCGGCATCCGGCCGGTTAAGACCACGAATTGCCCTTGTAGCATCCAGACCATTCATGACCGGCATCATGATGTCCATAAGAATGATGTCGTATTCATACGGTTCGGATTTTTCAAAAAGCCGGACGGCTTCCAGTCCGTTACCAGCTGTAGATACTTTAAGTCCTGCTGCTTCCAGCGAGAAGACGGCAATTTCAAGGTTCAGTTCATTGTCTTCCACAATAAGGACATGCAGATCCGAAAGATCTGCTACCGTATCAGAGACCGTTTCTTCAGAGACTGAAAGCTGCTGTTCTTCAATCGTAAATGGCAGGATCAGCGTAAAGGTGGATCCGACATTTTTCTCGCTTTTTAACTGGATCGTACCGCCCATTTCCTGAATCAGTCTGTGAACGATCGCCATGCCAAGACCGGTTCCTTTGTAAATCGTCCGGGCGCCGGTATCTTCCTGTGCGAAAGGCTCAAATATATGCTTCTGAAATTCCGGGCTCATTCCGATACCGGTATCAGAAATCATAAATTTATAAATGACAGTCTGATGCACCTGCTTGATAATTTCCGACTGAATCGTGATTTTTCCACCAGGCTTATTGTATTTGATCGCATTACTTAAAAGATTCATGAAAACCTGGCGGATATGTAACGGGCTTCCAATCAGATAAGGATACTTGATCGTACCTGGTTTGATCCGCTCCAGAGTAATGTGAAGCTGGGAAGCCTGAACTTCCAGCATATTCCAGCAGTTATCAAGAATCTCGCGGATATCAAATGGAATCTGCTCAAGGAAAAACCGGTCATTTTCCATCTGCTGCATATCCAGAACATCGTTGACAAGTGCCTGCAAATGAAAAGTGGCAGTCCGCATTTTGTTGTGACATTCAGACAGGATATCTGGATTGGTTTCGTTTTTCTGCGCAATATCAAGCATTCCGAGAATGCCATTAAGTGGTGTGCGGATATCGTGTGACATCCGGCTGAGGAAATCGGTCTTGGCTTCATTTGCACGGTTTGCAGATTCAACGGTTTTTACAAGTTCCTGCTGATAAGCCAGTTCTTTTTGCTTGTAGTCATCGATGATCTGGGTTACATAAAGAAGTTCTGTAACATGATCATCATTATCCCGGTTCTGAACAATAAAGGTGGCACGGCGCCAGATTCCCTGCGGGGAAGGATATTCGCGGCTGATGAAAAGCTTGCCGTGCAGCCGGTCTCTTACCGTCATCAGATCAAAGAAAGACTTCATGATCTTGTGATGTGATGGTGCAACCAGCTTTTCAAGGATATCAGTTAACTGTGCGGTGGCAGAGGTGACCGTTCCTGTCAGAGTATATTTCTGATTGGCACCGGCAATTTTTTCAATCCGGTTTTGATTTAGGTTAATATGGTAAATAGCATGATAGATCTGGCTGGTCGCAGCGGTCAGATTCTGGTATTTACGTTCATTTTCAATATTACGGGTGACATCCTGATGGTATCCACGGATGCAGACACCATTTCCGGTATAATCCTTGTAAATAAGTCCACCACATCGGATCCAGATTTGTCTGAGGTCAGGATGATTCCATGGATAAGTGATTTCAGAATATCCTTCATTGAGAACGTTCTGGATATAATCAAGAAGTTGTGATTCATACTTTGGTGGGATTTGGACATACCAGGAACGATAAATGTCTTCCGGTGACATATCTTCGGTGACACCAAGAAGCGTACGCATGGTAGAATTAGTCCGCATACGGGGTGCCGAATCTTTGTCCATCTCAAGGGTCCAGATACCGATCTGCGCGCCACGGAGAATTTCATCCAATTCCAGCTGGTAATCCAGCCGGGATTTGGAGGCAACGACTTCCAGCCGCAATTGTTCATTTTTGTGATCCTCGATCATGGTTCCTACATATTTGCCAAGAAGGGAGAGAAGGCGGTGGATCAGGTTGGACTTTTTCATATTTGGATTATCTACGCCAACAAAACCAATCAGATTTTCACGCACAGAGATCGGAAAGGCGATCAGTGTGGAAACGTTCTGGAATTTTAACAGTTCGTATTCCAGAGGCATGGATTCGCGGTAAGCTTCCAGATCCTCGATCAGAATATTCTCTCCTCGCAGGAAGAGTTCGATCCAATTTGGCATATTTTCAAAAGGAATATCAATCAGATTCTGGATCTGTGGAATCACTCCGTCCGCACACCATTCATAGGTGTTAGTGGAAGTCTGGTTTTCACTGGTCTCAAACACATAAGCACGGTCGGCATTGGTAAATTCTCCGATGGATTTGAGCATGAAATTGATACCGTCCGCCAGATCTTCGGCTTCGTGAAGAAGGGAAATCTGATCGGTCATAAAACGTTCGGCTTCCAGCTCGGCATATAAGGTTTCAATATCCTTTTCATTATTCATAAGGAATTTCCTCTCAAGTAAAGTGTAAAGTTTATAAAATTACTTTACCCTGTTTTTACAGATGCGTCTATCAAAATTTTTATAAAATTCAAACAAGTTGTCTGGTGGTTGAAAAAAGAATAGAATGCTTCTATAATTTCAGTTAGACAGAAAAATCTGTAAGGAAAATAACAGGAGGAAAATGAAATGGCTTGTACAACAATACTGGTTGGAAAGAAGGCATCGTATGACGGTTCTACGATGATCGCAAGGAATGATGATTCACCGTCAGGGGCTTATATGCCGAAGAAATTTGTGGTGGTTCATCCGGATGAACAGCCGAAAGTATACGAATCGGTGATTTCCCATGTGAAAATAGAATTACCGGAGAAACCAATGCGCTATACAGCAATGCCGAACGCAGTCAAGGGGGAAGGAATCTGGGCGGCATGCGGAGTCAATGAAGTGCAGGTAGGAATGACAGCAACCGAGACGATCACGTCCAATCCGCGTGTGCTTGGAGCAGATCCACTGGTCAGATACCAGCCGAAGTCGGATGATCAGGAAGAAATCGCAGGTGGAATCGGGGAAGAGGATATTGTATACATCGTGCTTCCTTATATTCACAGCGCAAGAGAAGGCGTAGAAAGACTGGGAAGCCTTCTTGAAAAATATGGTACTTATGAGATGAACGGAATCGCTTTCCAGGATGTGAATGAGATCTGGTGGCTGGAGACGATCGGCGGACATCACTGGATCGCCAGAAAAGTGCCGGATGAAGTCTATGTGGTGATGCCGAACCAGCTCGGAATCGATGAGTTTGATCTGGAAGATGCATTTGGTGAACAGAAGAATTACATGTGTTCTGCTGACATGAAAGAATTCATTGAGAAATATCATCTGAATCCGTCTATGGATGGAAGCTTAAATCCGAGAGATGCATTTGGCAGCCATGATGATTCTGACCATGTATACAATACACCTAGAGCATGGTTTATGGAGCGCTGCCTGAATCGGAATACATACAACTGGGACGGACCAGATGCAGATTATACACCGGTATCCGATGATATCCCGTGGTGCATGGTTCCGGAAAAGAAAGTCACGGTAGAAGATGTAAAATATGTGCTCTCTTCCCATTATCAGGGAACCCCTTACGATCCATATGGAGCTTACGGAGATAAATCCATGAATGGGGCTTATCGTTCGATCGGTATCAATCGAAACGATTTTATGTCACTGATCCAGATGAGACCGGATCAGCCGGAGGATACCCGGGCAATTGAATGGGTTGCATTTGCATCCAACGCATTCAATGTGATGGCACCGTTCTATGCAGATATTGATGAGACACCAGATTATTTTGCAAATACAACCGGAGAAGTTTCGACAGAGAACTTCTACTGGTCAAGCAGAATGATCGCTGCGATGGCAGATGCTTCTTATAAGAAGTCTGTTTTCCATATCGAGCGTTATCAGGAACATGTGATGGCAAAGGCACATCAGATTCTGAACCATTCTGATGATGCGCTTGCGAAGGAAAGTGATGAAGCAAAACGCATGGAGATCAAACGGGAAGCCAATCAGGAGATCGCGCAGATGGTGAAGAAGGAAACTTCGGATACGCTGGCGAAAGTTTTGTATGAACTGAGTAATCAGATGAAGAACTCTTATGCGAGATCTGATGCGTAAATAAAATATGATGGAAAAAGAGGTCCTTCTGAGATTCTGCAGGTTATTGCAGAATACAGACGTGTGAAGATGACAGAAAAATTGTAAAATAATAAAAAGATTCATATTTTTCTCGAAAGCGCATAGAATGTAATGGTAATAAATGTGGAAGGACAGCTGTGAAAAAAGATGGAACAATATACAGTTCAGATCTATCTGGTCATATTTGCAATGCTGATCATGTGTCTTCTGGTTGGAAGCAATGATCTGATTGAAAAGCAGAAGAAAAAAGATTTTATGGCAATTTTTATTGTCATTATCGTTGCTGCAATGGCAGAATGGTGTGGCAGATATCTGGATGGAGCCGGAGCACAGACCAGATTTTTACATATAACTGTGAAAGCGGTGGATCATTCGCTGGCTCCGGTGGTAACGTTTCTTTTTGCGAAGATTATTTCAGAGAAAGGTCACCGTGTGCTCGGGATCGTCATTGTGCTGCATGCAGTGGTAGAGATATTGTCCGGTTTTTTTGGATGGATCTATTATATAGATGCGCAGAGCAATTATTATCATGGCAGATTTTACTGGGTATATGTGTTGCTTTATGTTGGATGCAGCCTGTATTTTGTAGTTCAGGCATGGAAATTTGGCGAGAAATATCAGTCCGGCAACCGGATCGTACTTGGACTGGCTATGGCATTTCTGATCTCAGGAGTTGCATTTGGGATGATCAGCAGCAATGTGAACACAGATTATATCTGCCTGGCAATGGACACGATACTGATTTACATTTATTACAGTGGGATTGTGGAAAAAACGGATGTTATGACCGGACTTATGAATCGCAGAAGCTATGAAGGCCGGCTTCAGAGGATTAACGAGCCGATGTATATTTTGTTCTTTGATGTGGACGATTTTAAGGATATCAACGATCATTATGGACATGCTTACGGAGATCAGTGTCTGCGGACTGTGGGATATGCAATCCGTACCATTTATTCCGGAAAAGGATATTGCTACCGGATTGGCGGAGATGAATTCTGTGTAATGGCAGACCGGAAAATTGATTCAATCGAAGAATTGAACCGTTCATTCTGGAATTATATGGAAGAAAAACGGAAAAAAGACAGTCGGATTCCATATGTATCGGTTGGTTTCAGTAAATATGATCCGGCTGTGAATGACTGCGAGAACTGTGTAAAAGAAGCAGATATCCAGATGTATGAATGGAAGCAGAAAAGTAAGGCAGGTCGTAAACTGGGGTGATTTTTCCAGAAGATATTATGAAATCGGACGGCTTATGTGAGAAAGATGTTAAATCGAGAAAAAAGTTAATAAAAAAAACAATTTTGTAAACAGAAATGTTTGAATTTTGTAGACTAAGGTATTATAATAGCGTAGGAAGTTGAAATACTTCTTAATGAAATTCAAACAAAAGGCAGGTGAACAGAATGGACAGTTGTGATAGTCATGGGCGAAGTAGATACGCAGGATGGGAAATTAACGGCAGTTCATTCTGTTTGTTCGTATAGCATTTCTTATCCTGTTTTCCCGTATTGACATTCATAATTGAATATTGGATGAAAGACAAGGATGTGGAGGATCTTAGACTTTGGTTCTGCATGTTTTTGTGTTGGAAAAGGATAAGGAGGGCGAAAGTGATGGAAAATACACAGGATTACCAGGACTACAGAGCTGAGATCCTGGGCATTGTAAGAAGCAATGCTTCTCCGGGAATTATGAGAAACAAGCTGGAAGATTATCATGAGAATGACCTTGCAGATGTATTCCCGGATCTCTCCGTTGCAGAGCGGCGGAAATTATGCCGGATTCTGAATCTGGACATGCTTGCAGATATCTTCGAGTATATCGATGAGAAGCAGGCAGCTGAATATCTGGACGATATGGATGTGCGGAAAGCAGCAGCCATTCTTTCCAGAATGGAGACAGATGCAGTGGTAAATGTACTGCGGATGATTCCAAAGGAAAAGAGAGCGCTCTTGTTAGAGCTGATGGATGATGATGCCAGAAAGGATATGGCAGTCATTGCAGCATTCGATGATGAAGAGATCGGTTCCAGAATGACTACCAATTACATTGAGATCAGAGAGAATCTCACTGTAAAGCAGGCGATGACCGAACTTGTTAGTCAGGCAGCGAAAAATGACAACATTTCCACGATTTTTATGGTGACAGAGGATCACACCTTCTACGGTGCGATGGATCTGAAGGATCTGATCACAGCAAGACAGGATACTCGTCTTGAAGATCTGATCGTGACATCATATCCATATGTATACGGTCATGAGCTGATCGATGACTGTATCGAGAAACTGAAAGATTATTCGGAAAATTCAATTCCGATCCTGAATAATGATAATAAGCTTCTTGGTGTTATCACATCTCAGAGCATTGTCGATTTGGTCGATGATGAGATGGGTGAAGACTATGCGATGTTCGCTGGTTTGACCGCAGAAGAAGATTTAAAAGAACCACTCAAAGAGAGTATGAAAAAGCGTCTTCCATGGCTGCTTGTTCTGCTTGCTCTGGGAACCGTTGTATCTTCTGTTGTAGGTGTATTTGAACAAGTTGTAAGCCAGCTGACGATCATCATGTGCTTCCAGTCACTGATCCTGGACATGGCAGGTAACGTCGGTACCCAGTCACTGGCTGTAACCATCCGTGTTCTGATGGATGAGTCGCTGACAGGAAAGCAGAAAGTTGAACTGGTATTCAAAGAGATGAAGATTGCACTGTCAAATGGTGCACTTCTGGGGATCTTATCATTCCTCATCCTGGGACTTTATATTGCACTGTTTAAGGGCAAGACCTGGGCGTTCGCGTATGCGGTATCCGGTTGTATTGGACTGTCCCTGATGGTGGCAATGGTGATTTCTGGTGCGGTTGGTACACTGATCCCGTTGTTCTTCAAGAAGATCAATGTTGACCCGGCGGTAGCGTCTGGACCACTTATTACAACCATCAATGACCTTGTTGCGGTTATAACTTATTATGGACTTTGCGGTATTCTGCTGATCGGAGTGCTTCATCTGGCAGGATAGAGTGACAGGAAAGTAAATATTGGAGTTGGGAAAATTCAGCTTTTGTAAAATAAAAACGGTGTGTAATCAATTGCTCGTTTAGGAACAATTGATTATGCACCGTTTTTCATTAAACTTGCATCATCCCAGACATCACACATCCACCGGCAGCACCCGACATCTTCAGCTCACGCAGCTGCTCTTCATCAATCTTAATCCCGCCAATTCCATAAACCGGAATCTGTACAGCCTCGCATACCGCATGCAGAAAGTCAAGACCACGGGGCGGCAGCCCTTTCTTACAGTCCGTCACATAGATGTGTCCGGCGGTCAGATAACGGGCCCCCAGTTTTTCTGCCGCAATTGCATCTTCTACAGAATGTACGGAAGTACCCACGACAGGAAACAGTTCCGTAACTTCCGGGTTCTCCCGTAAAAGTGGAAGCGGTAAATGCAGTCTTTTACAGTCCAGTTCTCTTGCGACGTCCGGGTAAAAATGTGGAATAAATGGCACGTCATATTGCTGACAGATTTCTTTTACCTGCCGGGCAAGCGTGCAATATTCTTCTTTTGTCAGATCCTTTTCACGTAGAATCAGAGCTTTCGGATGCAGCTGGCAGACACGGGTGATCTGCTCTGTAAAAGGACGGGAGTTGAGATGCCGGTTCGTCACAGCAATAAGGTCACGACAAAGTTTCTTTTGGCATAAAAATAAAGTTTCATCTGTATTTGACATCAGCTACCTCCTAAGCGTTTTATCAGTTTGTTCTGGAATCATATGATGTAAGTAAGGATTGCGAGAATTACATAGCAATGGAGTAATCCTCGCATCATCATATAGTTACACATAAATATAGTCACTCATAACCGGCTGCATGTTATTGGAAAGAAGTGCTTCGTAAACTTCATCTACAGAACGACCGTCAGAAATCTCGAACTGGTCATCCCCTTTATCCTCAATATCCTCCACATGGCTTCCGATTCCGGTGCTGACTCCGGCAGAAATCTTGGTTGCAGCGATCTGTGTCAGATTGTCTCTTACACGGGCACACTCTCTTGTGGATACCGTGATGCTTGCAAATGGCATAAACAGACGGTAAGCGCAGACAACCTGGAGAAGCTGCGGCTCATGGACATCCATCGGGTTGATCCGGTCATTGTTGATGATCGGGCGAAGTCTTGGACAGGAGAATGCAATCTCAGCATGCGGATATTTTCTTTGGAGAAGATAAGCGTGGTATCCGGTTGCAAATGCGTCTTTCCGGAAATCGTCCAGGCCAAGCAGGGCACCAAAGCCGACACCGCGCATACCGCCCATCAGTGCACGTTCCTGTGCATTTACACGATAAGGGAAGATCCGCTTATGTCCGGCAAGATGCAGGGTTTCGTATTTATCAGAATTATAGGTTTCCTGGAAAACGGTTACATAATCGGCACCGCACTCGTGGAGATATGCATACTCATCGGAATTAACTGGATAAATTTCAAGCCCGATGACTTTGAAATATTTTCTCGCGATCTTGCAGGCATTTCCAATGTATTCTACAGTGGATTTGCTGCGGCTTTCACCGGTCAGGATCAGGATTTCCTGAAGTCCGGTTTTGGAAATGGCTGCCATCTCTTTTTCAATCTCTTCATCATTTAACTGCGCACGATTGATCTTGTTGTGGCAGTTAAAGCCACAGTAAATGCAGTAGTTTTCACAGTAGTTGGCAATGTAGATCGGTGTGAACATATAGACACTGTTACCGAAATGCTTGCGCGTCTCTTCCTGTGCAGCCTGTGCAATTTCTTCCAGAAGCGGAAGCGCGGCAGGAGAGAGCAGTGCGGCAAAATCTTCCGGTGTGCGGACACTGTGAGCAAGAGCGCGTTTTACATCAGTTTCCGTATATTGGTCGTAATCATAAGCGTTCATGGCGCTTACAACCTGATCCATCACGTCAGAACCAATGTCCTCCATGCCCGGAAGATAAGCCATATGATCGATCCGGTTCTTCTTCTGGTCTTCCAGAATTTCCTCACTTAAAATACTTTCATTGATATGTGAATTTTCCATAATGCCTGCCTCCTAATCCTCTAAGAATCCTGTAAGAGGTGAGGATGCGCTTGCGCCTCTTTCAATGGTGCGACCAAGTCCGGAAAGATAAGCGGCACGTCCGGCTTCGATTGCTTTTTTGAAGGCTTCTGCCATTGCCGGAACATCACCGGCTGTAGCGATAGCGGTATTTGCCATGACTGCAGAAGCGCCCATTTCCATAGCTTCACATGCCTGGGATGGACGGCCGATTCCTGCGTCTACGATGATCGGAAGGTCGATCTCATCAATCAGGATCTGGATGAAATCCCTGGTGCTAAGACCTTTGTTGGAGCCGATTGGAGAACCGAGTGGCATGATACAGGCAGCTCCTGCATCGGCGAGTGCTCTTGCGGCATTCAGATCCGGGTACATATATGGCATAACAACGAAGCCTTCCTTTGCAAGGATTTTGGTCGCTTTGATTGTCTCGTAGTTGTCTGGAAGGAGATATTTGGAGTCGTGAACCACTTCGATTTTTACAAAGTCACCACATCCGACTTCGCGGGAAAGTCTGGCGATCCGGACTGCTTCTTCCGCATTACGTGCACCGGATGTGTTTGGAAGGAGGGTGACATTATCGGGAATGTAGTCCAGGATATTTGCAAGACCGCCCTCGTTTGCACGGCGAAGGGCAAGGGTGATGATCTGCGCTTCTGCCTTTTCGATGCAGGCTTTTACCAGATCCAGAGAAAATTTTCCGGATCCGAGGATGAAACGGGAAGTAAATTCGTGACCTCCCAGGATAAATTTATCTTCATTTGTACTCATAATAAAGGTCCTTCTTTCTACTATAATAAGATTATTTCTGCCGGAGCGTTTTTTTCGCAAAACTGTATTCTGAGAAATGAAAAACATTCAGCAATTTTTAGATTTCTTCTTCGCCAAGAATCAGCCGTGTGATCATATTGGCTTCATGTGCGGCGCAGATGGCAACACGCGGAGCCATCAGACCATTTCCGTAAGTAGGAGCGGTTACGCCATCTCCGCACAGATAAAAGTTCTTCATGATCTGTCTGGTGATAATGGTGTTGCTGCTTCCGTAGCCTGCCATTCCGGTTGCGGATACTAGCTTTTTCTCTGGAAAATGTTCCAGGATTCCGTTGACCAGCATGGCTTTTGCCTCCGGATTGTCGAAAGCTTCGCAGACGATCGGGGCATCGGCAAATAATTCCTGAAGATTGTCTTCGGTCACTTTTACGCAGTCTGTGCGGATATCCAGATACGGATTGATCCGAAGAAGCAGGGACTTCAGGGCATCCGTCTTGTACATGCCGATGTGTTCCATAAAATACTGCTGTCGGTTCAGATTGGTGATGTCTACTACGTCAAAGTCGATCAGGTGAAGATGTCCGACACCGATCCGCGCAAGCGCATAGGCAACGTTGGAACCAAGTCCGCCAAGCCCCGCGATCGCTACATTTCCTGCCGAGAGAAGTTTCTGTGTCTCCGGCGAATGCCGTTCATCAAGAGCGGCGTAGATTTCTTCCTTTGTAAGTGTGTGCTGCATTTCTTTTTAGCCTCCTCCTACGAAACTTACAACTTCAAGACGGTCGCCGTCTTTGAGCATGGTGTCAGAATAGCTGTATTTTGGAAGAATGTCGCCATTCATTTCCACAGCGATCCGTTTGATCTGATAATTGTTCTGCTCCAGATAATCTGCAACACTGAGTGGTGCGGTGAGCCCGATTTCTTTACCATTGACTGTAATCATGGAAAACCCTCCTTTCAAAGTAAAAAAGAGTTCACAAAGAACTACACCCGTGGTGGTGTACCCCTTCATGAACTCTCGCTCAGTCTCAACTTTACTTTATTCATTTGCTGTAAACCCTGGTTGAAAGTATGTTACTCCGCATATTAAAAAGAATGTGCCTTGGCACATTCTCGCGCCGAGCGCAGTCGCTTGCGACATTCTTCCTTTTGCGCGAGTGCGCATGCCCGGCACGTAGTGCCTTTATTTAACAGGAAGTTCCTGTTAAATAAAAAGAGAGATACCAATGTATCTCCCGCTATCATCAAAATATACGTTCCTACGTTGGCATTATCCAAATCAGGTATATGGGTCGAAGTTCCGAACTTCCTCTCAGCCTGTCAAACAAGCTCCCCTTTTCATTTACAAAGTCCAGTATAGTTCGGATGAGAAAAAATGTCAATATGAAAAAGGGCTTGCTTTTTATTTGAAAGGAAATATCAGCGGAATTTCATGCAAAATTAAAGAGCATTGCTTTTACAGAACGGTCATATGTTTTTGTAACACGGAGCATGGAAAAATGCACAAAAAAACAGAGTATACTCTAAAAAATCATGTGAACGTGCCGAAATTGCACAAAGTCCATTGACAAATGAACTTTAAAGAGTTAAAACACCACTATAATAATTTAATAAAATTTTTATTTATCTTATTAAAACTTAATTATTTTAACTGGAAGAGAAAGAGAGGGATTAGTATGAATACATTAGTTATCGTATTGATCGCAGCAGTACTTCTTAGCTGTGCATATGTATTCTACGGCCGCTGGCTCGCTAATAAGTGGGGAATCGATCCAAAAGCAGAGACTCCGGCAAAGAAATTTGAAGATGGAAAGGATTATGTTCCGACAGACGGATGGACCGTATTCAGCCATCAGTTTTCGTCAATTGCAGGTGCAGGTCCTGTTACCGGTGCAATTCAGGCGGCAGTATTTGGATGGGTTCCGGTATTCCTGTGGATCATCGTTGGAGGTATCTTCTTCGGTGCTGTTACAGACTTCGGTGCACTGTATGCCAGTGTAAAGAACGAAGGAAAGTCTATGGGACTTCTGATCGAAAAATATATCGGTAAATTCGGACGAAAAGTATTCCTGCTTTTCTGCTGGCTGTTTACACTTCTTGTAATCGCAGCATTTGCAGATATGGTTGCAGGTACATTTAACGCTTACACAGAAGTAGACGGTGTCGTAAAACTTGCAGATGCAGCAAAGACAAACGGAGCTGCAGGAACCATTTCCCTGCTGTTTATCGTATTTGCCATGATCTTCGGTCTGGTACAGAAAAAGTTCCGGTTCCACGGATGGAAAGAAACAGTTGTCGGTCTTATCTTTACTGTAGCTGCTCTTGGTCTTGGTATGTTAGCACCGATCACAGCAACAAAAGATACATGGACATACATCACATTTGTATATATCTTCTTTACAGCAGTACTTCCGATGTGGATCTTAAAACAGCCGCGTGATACCATGACAACTTATATGTTCATCGGTATGATCGCCGGAGCTGCACTGGGACTTCTGGTTGCACATCCAACCATGAACCTTCCGGTATTTACAGGTTTCCACAACGATACACTCGGAGATATGTTCCCGATCCTGTTCGTTACCGTGGCATGCGGTGCTGTATCCGGTTTCCACAGCCTTGTTTCATCAGGTACATCTTCTAAGACAGTATCCAATGAAAAGGATATGCTGAAGGTTGGATACGGAGCAATGGTTCTGGAAAGTCTTCTTGCAGTTATCGCACTTTGCGTAGCTGGGGCAGCTGCAGCAGCAGACGGAACACCGGCAGCCGGAACACCATTCCAGGTATTCTCAAGCGGTGTAGCAGGATTCTTTGAAATGTTCGGTATTCCGGTTTACATTGCGCAGTGCTTCATGACCATGTGTGTATCTGCACTTGCACTTACCAGTCTGGATGCCGTTTCTCGTATCGGACGTATGAGTTTCCAGGAACTCTTCAGCGTAGATGATATGGAACATGCAGAAGGATGGAGAAAACTCCTTTGCAATACATATTTCTCAACAATCGTGACTCTGTTATGTGCTTACGTTCTGACACGTATCGGATATGCAAATATCTGGCCGCTGTTCGGATCGGCAAACCAGTTACTGTCAGCACTTGTACTTGTAACACTTTGTGTATTCATGAAGGTAACAGGAAGAAGCAACAAGATGCTGTTTGCACCGCTGATCATCATGCTTTGCGTAACAGGAACCGCACTGGTAGAGAGAACCATCGGACTTGTAAAAGCATATGCAGCAGGTTCAGCTACTTTCCTTGTAGAAGGACTTCAGCTGATCATCGCAGTTCTGCTGATGGCACTCGGACTTGTTATTGTGATCAATTCTCTGAAGGCTTACTTTGGAGCTAAGAAAGAGTCTGAGGTTTAGAAATTATAAAATATGACGAAGAGGGATGGCTTGTCGAAATGACGGGCTGTCTCTTTTTTGATGAAAATATATACCGCAGTTTTGAAAATGTGGTATGATTTGGATAGATTTTGTAAAACAGGGGCTTATCTGCGAGTGGAGGAGAATTGGTCTTGCAGCAGACAAAGAAGATTCAGGTAAATCTGGAGACTGGATTAGATGCCCGTGAAAATAAAGGATGAAATGGTGGTTAATGTAACATGGAAAAAAAGGATTATGGAGATAAAAAGACAGATCTTCTGGTAAAAGTTGCCAGGATGTATTATGAAGACAGTATGAGCCAGGAGGAGATCGCGAGTGAGATTGCCTGTTCAAGGCCGTATGTATCCAGACTTCTGACGGATGCAAAAGAGATGGGGATCGTACAGTTTAAAGTAGTGCCGCCAAAAGGCTACGAATTGGAACTGGAGAGGAGACTCAGGGAAAAAGGTGGTCTTGAGAAGGTGATCATTGTGCCGAAAAAAAGTAACCTTCCAAAGCTGACAGCTGTGGCAAAAGCGGCGGCAGAATATCTGGAATCCGTTGTGGAAAATGGAGATATCATTGGATTTTCCTGGGGAAATACGGTGTATTCGGTTACGAATTTCCTGAGCCAGAAAGAAGATCTGTCGGATGTGACCGTTGTGCAGCTGTGTGGTGGAATCAGCAATTTACAGAATAACATCTATTCTTCGGAGATCGCAAAGAATTTTGCAAAGGCGTGGGATGCGAAACCTTATGCGCTGATGTGTCCGGCACTTGTGGACAGTAAAGAGATAAAGGATGTATTTGTCAGTGATTCCAATGTAAAGAAAGTGCTGGAGTATGGAAATGAGGCAAACACACTTCTGATCACAATGGGAGCATATGGAGTGCAGAATGCAGTATGCAGGGCAGGATACCTGAAAGAAGAAGAGATGCAGGAACTGATCGTAAAAGGAGCCGTAGGAGATATTTGCGATCATCTGATCAATGACCAGGGAGAACTTTGTGATAAAGCGCTGGATGAAAGAACGGTTTCTGTTCCGCTTGCAGAACTGAAAAAGAAAAAACGAAGAATCGGAGTTGCATCAGGACAAAGCAAAGTTGAGTGTATTTGTGGGGCGATCAGAGGAAAGATTATTAACGTTCTGATTACAGATGAAGAGACAGCGGGAAAGGTAATTGAAAGATTAGAATAGCTATTGACATGCGAGAAACCATGTGCTAATATCAAGACATGAACAAAAGTTACAGATCGATTAACAAATGTAACTAAAAGAAAAGGAGATACGGACATGGATAAAAAAGAAATCGCAAAGTATTTAGATGACACACTTTTAAAAGCAGATGCAACACCGGAACAGATCGTAAAGATCTGCGAAGAAGCTAAGACATATGGATGCGCATCTGTTTGTGTAAACTCAGGATATGTACCGCTTGTTTCAAAAGAACTTGCAGGATCAGAAGTAAAGACATGCTGCGTAATCGGATTTCCTCTTGGAGCATGCACATCAGAAGCAAAGGCAGCAGAGACAACAGACAGTATCGAAAAAGGTGCAAATGAAGTTGATATGGTAATCAACGTAGGACGCGCTAAAGCAGGCGAATGGGATTATGTAAAGAGTGATATCCAAGCAGTTGTGAAAGCAGCAGCAGGAAAAGCTCTTGTAAAAATAATTATCGAGACATGTCTCCTTACCGATGAAGAAAAAGTAAAAGCATGCCAGGCTGCAAAAGAAGCCGGAGCAGATTTTGTTAAGACATCTACAGGATTCTCAACAGGTGGAGCAAAAGTAGAAGATATCCGTCTTATGAGAGAAACGGTTGGACCGGATATGGGTGTTAAAGCTTCCGGTGGAGTACGTGATTTTGAAAAAGCTCAGGCTATGATCGAAGCTGGTGCTACAAGAATCGGTACAAGCAGCGCGGCAGGAATCGTAGAATAGACAGATAAATAAGTGATAATAATAAAAAAGAGCCATTTTTAGAAGTGAATTTTATAAATGGCTCTTTTTTTACGTCACAATAAGGAGAGAATCCAGTTTTGCCAGTGGTTTTGTGTTTGACAGGAGAAGTTGATCGGGTTTTTGCACTTGCTTGAAATTAGATTTTAGATAAAATCTATGAAATAAATCGAAAAAGTTTCTTGAAAATATTTGACAAAATATGCCTGAAATGCTATGGTATACGCGAAGAAAGCGGTTACAAAGCTAAAGTGCCAATATGAGGAGAAAATGGGGAAAATGAACATATACGATATTGCAAAAAAAGCAAATGTTTCACCGGCAACCGTATCGCGTGTGCTGAATGGAAACCAGAGTGTGAGAGAAAAAACGAGAAAAAAGGTACAGCAGATCATAGATGAGAGCAACTATGTGCCAAATTCACTGGCACGGAGCCTGAGTGTGGGCGATATCCGAAATATTGCATTTCTGGCACCGGATATTGAGAACTCATTCTTCAGCAAGATTTTGCATGGACTTTCTGATACGGCAAGCCAGTATGATTATAACGTATTCATGTACGGAACCAATGATGATCTGGAGGTAGAACACCGGATGCTGGAAGGGATCCGTAAGGAGATGGTGAAAGGAGTTGTGCTGATTCCTGTCACGGATAATGATGAAAAAACAATAGAGCTGCTGAAAGGGCTGGAAAAGAATCAGATTCCGGTTGTACTGCTCGACCGTGATATCCGCGGAGAGAATTTTGACGGCGTCTATTCGGATGACTGCCAGGGAGCGAAAGAAGCGGTCGACTGCCTGATTGAAGAGGGGCATAAAAAGATCGCAATTGTCACAGGTGATGAGAATACAAGACCTGGAAGAGAGCGGTTGAAAGGATACAGAAAAGCCTTGAAAGAGGCGGGGATTGAGGAAAAACCTGATTATATCGTGAACGGACATTTCAAAGAAAATATGTCCTATAAAGTCTGTCAGAAGCTGATGGAGCTTCCGGATCCGCCGACGGCAATCTTTTCATCAAACAACCTGACAACACTTGGATGTCTGAAATATATGAAGGAGCACAAGATCCGTATCGGAAAAGATATTTCTCTGGTAGGATTTGATGAGATCCATGAGCTGACGTATACAGAGCTGGAACTGACAGTGGTTGACCGTCCAATCTATGAGATGGGCTGTGCGGCGCTGGAATTATTCGAGATGAGTGTCCGGTCGATGGAAGAAGGCAGGAATAAGGTTCTGAAGCATACAAGTCTTGTAGAAACAAAATTGATCCGCAGAGGATCTGAGAAACTGAAAAAATAACAGAAGAACAGAGACATGAAACAGGGTATTGGTTTTCCGGTACTCTGTTTTTTACTTTTTTGAATGAAAATAAACTGGACCAAAGATATTCGTCTTGTTTCTGAGTTCTCAGAGAGGAATACTTTTTTGATAAACAATCATCAATCTGCAACCGGTTTCTTAAGTGAATGAATAAAAATGTTGGTAAAAATGCACTAAAAATAGTTAATAAAACTAGATAAATAAACAAAAACGTGCATATAAGCAGGAAAAACATTGACATTACAAGGCGAATGGGTTTAGAATGAGAACAAATAAAAGAAACCGCTTTCAAAACGAGAAAGCAAAAAATAGACTGAGAAAAGAAAGAGGAAAAATAAAATGAAAAAGGTTGCAGTATTCGGAAGCTTCGTAGTAGATCTGATGGCAAGATCACCACATCTTCCGGTTCCGGGGGAAACAGTAAAAGGTTCTATGTTTAAGATGGGACCTGGTGGAAAAGGATTTAACCAGTGTGTTGCAGCACACAAAGCAGGAGCAGACGTTGTAATGATGACAAAGGTTGGAACCGATACATTTGCAAACGTAATGCTCGATACTATGACAGAGTTGAACATGCCAAAGGATAACATTTTCATCACCAAAGAAACAGAAACAGGAATCGCACTGATACTGGTAGATGAAAATTCAAGCCAGAATGAGATCATCATCGTACCCGGGGCATGCAACACCATTACTGCTGAAGAAGTAGCAAGCGTTGAAAATGTAATCAAAGAATGTGAATACGTTCTGTTACAGCTTGAAGTTAATCAGGATGCTAACGAGAAGATCGTAGACATGGCAAATAAATATGGATGCAAGGTCATCATGAACACAGCACCATATGCACCGATGACAGACGAATTCCTTTCTAAATGCTATATGGTAACACCGAATGAGGTAGAAGCAGAAGAAATCACAGGCGTTGAAGTGAAAGACCTTGATTCTGCAAAACAGGCAGCTGCTTACTTCAGAGAAAAAGGTGTCACAGATGTAGTTATCACCCTTGGATCAAGAGGAGTGTTCGTATCATCAAAAGGCAAAGAAATCATCGTACCGGCATACAAAGTAGATGCAATCGATACAACCGGTGCAGGAGATGCATTTAACGGAGGACTTCTTGCAGCACTTTCCGAAGGAAAAGAACTCTGGGAAGCAGTAAAGTTTGCGAATGGACTTGCAGCACTTTCCGTACAGAGACTTGGAACAACACCGGCTATGCCGACAAGAGAAGAGATTGATAAATTCCTTGCAGAACACGAATAAGAAGGAATTTACAAATAAAGGAGGAAGAAAGATGTTAAAAGGAATACCGGAAATTATTGGATCAGATTTATTGAAAGCACTGGCAGACATGGGACACGGTGACATTCTTGTTATCGCAGATCATTTTTATCCGCCGTATTCAAAATCACCAAATGCAGTAAGCATTCAGGCAAAAGGCAACACAGCACCGGAAATGATCGATGCAATCTTAAAACTTATGCCGTTGGATACAGAATACTGCGCAACGCCATTAGAGTACATGGTTCCGGATGCTGATTCAGGAGTTGAGATGGAACAGTGCGATACATGGGATGAAGCGATCGAAGCAGCAAAGAGAAATGGTTATGAGAACTGTGCAGGACCAATCGAACGTACAAAATTCTATGAAAAAGCAGGAAAAGCTGTTCTTACAGTTTGTACAAGCGAGACAAGACCATATGGATGCTTTATGTTACAAAAAGGGGTTATGTAAATAAAGCACGTGAGAACGAAACGTTTTAAAGTGTAACTTATATAAGAAACATTAAGGAGGAAAAAAGTTATGAAAATGAAAAAGGTAGTATCAATGTTACTGGTCGGCGCAATGACACTTTCATTAGCAGCTTGCTCAGGCGGAAAATCATCAGGATCTTCTGATGACAAATCATCAAGCAATGGGGGATCAGATAAGAAATCTTATCACGTAATTTATTTAACACCTTCTACAGCATCCCAGTTCTGGACATATGTTGGAATCGGTATTGAGAACGCTATGAAAGATATCGAAGAGAGCGAAGGAATCACAGTTGATTACGAAGTTGTCGGACCAGCTGAAGAAAGCCAGACAGAAGACTATGTAACAACATTTGAACAGTGTATCGGAAAACAGCCAGATGCAATCGTTACAGCTACACTTGCAATTGATGCAACTGTACCGAAGGCTCAGGAAGCTACAAATGCAGGAATCGTTCTGAACTTCGTAAACTGCGGTATCGGAACTGGCGATGACGGTGCAAATGAAGATTACTACAATGAATTCTACTACTGCTCAAATGATACAATCGGTGAAATGGCAGCAGAAGCATTCAAGGACGCTATGGATGCCAAAGGTGTTACAAGCGGTGTCCTTGGTATGAACACAAACGTTGAAAATGAAGCTCTTAACCACAGAATCGATGGATTTAGAAAGAAAATCGCAGAAATCGCACCAGATCTTGAACTGACAGATACATATTACAATGGTAACGATGTTGAAACAGCTCAGAAGAATGCAGAAAACATTATTTCTACATACGGCGACAAGCTGATCGGTATGTATTCAGGAAACAACATCACAGGTGATGGTGTGTGCAACGCAGTTGCAGATTCTAATGTAGGCGACAAATTCATCAACGTAGCAGTTGACTCAGATGATATCGAAATCCAGGCTCTGAAAAATGGTGTCTTAGATGCAATCATCGTTCAGGATGCATACGCTCAGGGATACAAATGTATGGAAAATGCACTTCGTACACTGATCGATGGAAAGAACCCTGAATCTAAGAAACAGGTTAACTGCCCACCAGTTGTTATCACAAAAGACAACATGGACGACAGCGATATGCAGGATCTGCTTGATCCTACAAGACTTCAGAAATAGTCTTTAGAGAACAGTAGTTACACTTTAATAATAAGAATAAAGGATTGATGTAAGGGGCGGTTTACATCGCCCCTTACTTATAGAAGAGGTATGGGTTATGCAGGACACGATTTTAAAAATTCAAAATATCAGTAAATTCTATCCTGGTGTAACAGCACTTAATAACGTAAGTTTCGAGATCAAAGCCGGTGAAGCGAGAGCACTCTGCGGTGAAAATGGTGCCGGAAAGTCTACGTTGATAAAATGCATCATGGGTGTTGAAAGACCGGACGAAGGAAAAGTTTTAATGAATTACAATGGCGACTGGATTGAAAATACCAGCGCACTTGAAGCGCAGAGTCATGGAGTATATGCGAACTATCAGCATGTAAACATTGCGCCGGACCTCAGCATTGCTGAGAACTATTTCCTTGGCAGACAGCCAAGAACAAAATTAGGTATGGTTGACTGGAAGAAGATGTATGAAGACAGTCAGAAAATTATCGATAAATTTGGGATGAATGTTGATCCTCGCCAGAAAATTTCGAGTCTGCCGATTGCTATGCAGGCAATGGTAACAATCAGTAAAATTTCTGTAAGCGATGATTTGAGAATAGTAATCTTCGATGAGCCGACAGCTCTTCTGGAGAACGAAAAGGTTGAAACGCTGTATAAGTTCATTGATGAACTGAAATCTAAAGGTGTAAGTATTATTTATATTTCACATCGTCTGGAAGAAGTCCTGGATATCTGCGACAGTGTTACAATCCTGAAAGATGGAACTTATATTGAAACAAAACCGATCGAGGAAGTTACAAAAGACTCCCTGATCAAGATGATGGTAGGACGTGAGCTTTCTGATATTTACAATATCAAACGTCAGAAACCGGGAAAAGAAATCCTCAGAGTTGAGAATTTCTCAGACAGTAAGCATTTCAGAAATATCAATTTTAATCTGCATGCAGGCGAAATTATCGGTTTTGCAGGACTTGTAGGTGCAGGACGAAGTGAGATCATGAGGGCACTCTGTGGTGTAGAAAAGAGATTAAGCGGAGATGTCTATGTTAAAGGCAAAAAAGTTGAGATCAAGGATCCGGCAGGAGCGTTAAAAAATGGTATTGGATTCCTGACAGAGGACAGACGTGCAGACGGACTTGCCCTTGCCCTTCCAATCAAGACTAATATCAATATGAACTCTTATGAAATGATCAGCAAAGGTGGAATCATTTCTCTGAAGAAAGAAACAGAAAGAGCGGAAAAATATTCAAAAGATGTCCGCGTAAAAACACCGAGTGTTATGCAGCTTTCAGGTAACCTGTCAGGTGGTAACCAGCAGAAAGTCGTTATCGCAAAACTGCTTTGCAGAAATCCAGATATTCTGATTTTTGATGAGCCGACAGTTGGTGTCGATGTAGGAGCGAAGGAAGAGATCTACAAGATCATGGAAGAGCTTACTGCACAGGGCAAAGGTATCATTTTAATTTCTTCTTATCTGCCTGAGGTTATGGGATTATCAGATCGTCTGTTCGTAATGGCACAGGGAAGAATTACAGGAGAATTCAATTACGATGAAATAAAAGTACTGAAGGAAGAAGATGTCTTGAAGAAGGCATCTGTTGAGGGCTAAGGAGGATTATTATGGCTAAGGAAAATAAAATCAAAAAGACAAGTATATTCCAGCAAACAGAATTTACATTGGGTCTGATCATTGTCATTCTTTTTGTTGGTGCATCACTTTTTACAGATAACTTCTGTACACTCTATAATGTAACAAACTTAATGAAACAGTGCGCAATCATCGGTGTTATGGCTGCTGCACAGACCATGATCATTATCACAGGCGGAATCGATATCAGTGGTGGTGCAATTACAGGACTTTCTTGTATGGTTCTCGCATTACTGCAGAGAGATACACACATGAATATGTGGATTACATTACTTATTGCAGTTATTATTGCAATTGCAGTTGGTTTCCTGAACGGAATTATCATTTATGATTTACAGGTTCCACCAATGATCGCAACACTTGGTATGCAGACAATCGTTCGTGGTTTTGTAAAAATCATCAGTAACGCACTTACAGTTACCGGTATTGATCAGAGAATCCTGAGCATGGGAAATACAAACGTATTCGGAGTACTTCCGGTTCTGGCAATTATCTGGGCAATCGTAGCAATTATTATCTGGTTCATCCTGAAATATGCAATCTTCGGACGCAGCCTCTATGTACTTGGTAGTGGTGTTGAAGTTGCAAAATTAAGTGGTATCAAAGTAAGAAAAATGTTCTACGCTACATACGCAGGAGCTGGTCTCCTCTATGGTATCGCAGGTATCATGCTTGCAGCCCGTGTTCAGAGTGCTCTTCCAACCGGTGGTGAAGGATACGATATGAATGCAATCGCAGCAGCAGTAATCGGTGGTGCATCATTAGCAGGTGGTAAAGGAACCGTTACAGGTACAGTGCTTGGTACAATCCTGATGGTACTTATCAACAACGCCGGTGTACAGTTCGGATTAAATACACACGTACTTGAAATTACAAGTGGTGTCCTGATCATCTTTGCTGTAACAATGGATATGCTGAAAAACAGAAAGAAAGCATAATTAAATACGAGAAAACTTTTTTCATGGGGCTGCCCTTTTGGGGTGGCTCCTTTTTGTCCCATAGGAAATTCTGAAGCACATTCTATTTTGTATTATGAGAAATGAATATCATAGTCAGTGTTATTGGCAGGCATGCGTTTGATGTGACAGACTTGAAATCAGGTATAAATTTGGAAAGAATTATTGTGGACATGCATATAATAGTCAGGTACAGGAAATAATTGATCTGAATAAATGTAAGAAAGAGAGGCTGTTTATGGAAGAGCGAGATGACCTGGAACAGATGGCATTTATACAGAAGTGGAATGACGGAAAGGCAGAACGGGAGAAAAAGCGAGAGCAGATGTGGAAAGGGATTCTGGAGAAAGCTGGGATAAAAAAAGAAGAAAAGTAAAAAGGAAATGATTTTTTAGAAAAAATGAAAAGAACTCAAATAGGAACTCAAAATTTAAGTTTCTGTTTGAGCTCTTTATTTGAGTTCCTTTAAGAAACTAAAAAAATATGCTATTATCTTAAAAGTAGTAGCGAGAAGGAAGTAAAATTACAGCAGAAAATTTTTGAAGAACTAAAAAATCAAAGGAGAAAATTAGCGATGGTAAAAATAGATTTAATCACCGGCTTCTTAGGTTCCGGCAAGACAACGTTTATTAAAAAATATGCAAAATATCTTCTGGATAAAGGAATGAACATTGGCATCCTTGAGAATGATTTTGGTGCGGTAAATGTAGATATGCTTCTTTTACAGGACCTGATGGGAAATAACTGTGAGCTTGAAATGATTTCCGGTGGGTGCGACAAAGAAACGCACAGAAGACGTTTCAGGACGAAACTGATCGCAATGGGAATGTGCGGATATGACAGAGTAATTGTTGAGCCGTCCGGGATTTATGATGTAGACGAATTTTTTGACGTTCTTCACGATGAACCACTGGATAAGTGGTATGAAATTGGCAATGTGATTACGATCGTTGACGCAAAACTGGAGCCGGAATTGTCAGAAGAAGCAGACTATCTGCTTGCGTCCGAGGCTGCAAATGCAGGAAGCATTATCCTCAGCAGGGCAGAAGAAGCAACAAAAGAACAGATTGAAAATACAATTGAACATTTGAACAGAGCGCTTGAACAGGTTCAGTGCAAGCGAAGGCTGGATCAGGAAATCATGAGAAAAGATGGAGCAGAGCTTTCGGTAGAGGATTTTGATAAGATCTTAAAGAGCGGTTATGTTGCAGAAAACTATCGGAAGATGGATCTGGATGAGAAAAAAGGTTTTGATTCGTTGTATTTTATGGAATTAAAAATTTCTGCAGATGAATTGAAGACGCAGGTTGCGAAGATGATGCAGGATCCGGAATGTGGCAGTATTTTTCGGGTGAAGGGATTTGTGAAAGATGATACAGGAAGCTGGATGCAGCTGAATGCAACCGGTCATGAGATCAGTATGAAGCCGATCAGAGACGGGCAGGAGGTTATGATCGTGATTGGGGAACAGTTGAAGGAAAATCGGATACGGAAGTATCTGGAGAATTAGAAAATGTAAAAGAGCACATCAAAAGCGATGTGCTCCTGTTAATTTATTGTTTTTGGTAAATGATATGTTTTACACGGCCACCATCCATAATGATAGTATTATTTTCAGCTTTTACATACATTACAAGATTTGCATCCATTCGGAAGATAATACTTCCTGATGCTGATTGGTAAAGCGTTGTTTTCCCATAACGACGCATATGGATTTCGCAGGTATTTTCAACTTTCACTAATTTCATGAAGGAATCGGTTTCATCGTTGTAATAGGTTCCTTCCTGGAAAAGTGCCGGATCTGCCGGTTTGGCAGGGGCCAATGTAAGTACACGGCCAGGAAGTCGATAAAGAATTCCATTATCTGTGAAGTAGATCTTTTCATCCAATGAACCAATGCGATAACCGCCATCCTCTTCTTTTACCAGCTTTGTGCGGCACCATTCTCTTTGCATATAGAAGGTACCGTTTTGCTCTGTGATATCAACAAACATTGGATCATCCGGAAGTGCTGTCAGGAATACACCGCTGCGAGCAGGTGCATTTTCATGTTCCGGCACGGCTGGTTCGGTACAATCCGGTAATCCGAGTACGATGCAGGCAGCTTTATCGGCAAGCTTAGACATTGCGTAAGTTGTGGTGTTACTGATCAGTACAAGCTCCAGTTCTTTTTCCGGAATGCAAATAATTTCACCACGGTATGCAGCATCGGCACCGCCATGTCCGAATACATCCAGACCATGAAGCTTATGGGTGATAAGTCCACCGCAGTATTCAGCCGTTTTGCCATTGCTGAGAAGGACAGGTTTCTTCATAAGCTCGATAATTTCAGGATCGATCACATTTGGATGAATGTACTCATCTAATACTTTGCAGAGATCGGAAGCGCAGGTATTTACAGAGGTTGGTCCGTAAAGTGCATAGTTCAGTGGATTGTAGTAGAATGTATCATTGCCTTCGTCCTGGTAAGAGTAAGTAAGATCCGGAACAATCTGTGTAAAGCTTTCACGAACAAAAGAATGTGTCATTCCGAGTGGATTGAAAATACGTTCTTTTACAAATTGTGGGAAGCTCATTTGCGACAGCTTTTCAACGATAAGTGCCAATAAGTGGAAACCGGTGTTACTGTATAAATACTGTGACTGCGGTTCAAAGTTCAGCGATTTCTGAAGAGCTATCGTTGTATTGATATCATCCATGTCAATTTGATCGTTGATCTTGATACCGCGTAAAAATAAGAGTTCCCACTGGTCGCGAAGTCCGCTGACATTATTCATCATCTGGCGGATCGTAATCGGTGTTTCAATGTTGATATATTCATCTAAATATTTTCTGATGTCGTCATCTAAATCAAGTTTTCCTTCTTTCCAGAGAAGAAGAATAGACATAACGGTAAATTCTTTGGAAATCGATGCGACATGGAAAATACTTTCTTTATGGATTTTTAATTTATTTTCAAGATTTCCATATCCAAAACATTTTTCGTAAAGAGTTTTACCGTGTTGGCGAATCAATACCTGAGCGCCAGGGCAAAGACCGCGATTCCACATATGGAAAAGCTGATCTAATTGTTCTGTCATATTTGAATTCATTACAAAAATACTCCTTCTGATAAACTATTTTTTTAGAATTTTTTCGAATGCATAAAGCCAGTTTTTGCCTGCAATGAGAGAAATCCGTTCATCTGAATAATTATGTTCCTTCATATCCTGCAGGAAGTCCGGAATGTCTGCGTGACCGCCGGACAGAATATCGAAAGGATATTCCGGCATCAGGGATAAGTCTTGTGCGGAACTATTCTTTAAGAAGAGATCGCAGAAGTCAAATCCGAAACCGACATGCTGTTCTCCCATTACCTCGATCATGTGATCTAAGTGTGCGAGCATTTGCCGGCGGTCAGCTGTGCTGTCGGCATCTGCGTTAATGATACTGCAGGCATTCAGTCCCACAACACCGCCACGTTTGGCGATTTCTTTCAGATGTTCATCTTTCAGATTTCTGTTATTATGAGCAACCGCCCTTGCGTTAGAATGCGATGCGATCAGTGGGCAGGAGGTAATGGATAATACATCATCCACTCCCTCGTCACTTAGATGACTGAGATCAATAATCATGTTTAAGGATTCAGCTTCTCTTACAAGCATTTGACCAAAATCGGTCAGACCGCCTTTTTTTGCATTTCCGGTAAAATCACAGCCGTCAGCTGCCATATTTCTGCGGCTCCAGGTAAGCCCCAGCCCTCTTACGCCTGCGGCATAGAAAGCATGTAACATGAGGCAGGATGATATCGGTTCTGCTCCTTCAAAGGAGAGCAGGATACCGACTTTATTTTCCAAAGCAGCTTTTCCAAAGTCATCTGCGCTTGTGCAGAGCATAAGAAGTTCCGGACTTTCACTGATCTCACAGTGGAGCGCTGCAATCTGCTCCAGAGCGATGGAAACACTTCCGTAAGGCAGATACTGGCTGTCAACAAAGAGTGAGGCAACGATTCCGGTAACATTTCCTTTTTTGAATGCAGGATAGTACAATCTTTCGATGACCTTATGCTCGCCGTTTTTGCGGCGTACAGCGACATCACTTAGCAGGTCAAAATGTCCATCAATAATATATTTCATAATCGTGTTTTCCTTAATAAACTAATTGTGAAAAATAAACAATTATAGTCGCTTCTTCATCTGATATATTCAAGTAGTTATGTAAACAATTTTTAGGGATATAGAAACTGTCGCCCTCGTGGATCGCATAAGTGCTGTTATCGATGCGGAGTTCTAATTCCCCTTTGAGGAGCAGGAGACTTTCGTCGTAATTACCATGTGAAATCATTTGCTCAGTTACCCAGGTGTTGGGTTTTAATTTCACAATGAGTCCGGTCATTTGTGCTTCTTGTGCGTTCGGAAGTTTAGAAGGTGTAAAAATAGAGTAGGAAACGTCGATTTCCGGGATTTTCATTGGAATTCGGTTCTCTTTTCTCACCAAATAAGATTCCTTTGATTTCTTTCCTTCTTCAGGTGACTGGGCAGAGAGTTCGGAGTCACCCATGATCAACCATACTTCTGAACAATCTAAGCAGGTTGCAATTTTTCTAAGTGCTACGAGTGAAGGAGATTTTAAATCTCTTTCAATTTGTGATATATGACCTATTGTGTATCCGGTAGCTTCAGCTACCTCTTTGAGCGTGAGCCCTCTTCTTTTTCGCATTTCGCGAATTCGGCTTCCATACATGGTCCCGCTCCTCCTTTCGCAATTCAAGTATAAAAACTAGCGGTCTTTGATTGCTTTTTCAATACGGGTAAGAGCTTCCTGAAGTTGAGAGCGTGGACAGCCAATATTTAATCGCATATAAGTGCTGCATTGAGCACCGAAACGATATCCAGGATTCATTTTTACCTTTGCTTTTTCTAAGAAAAATTGATTTAATTCGTCATTTTCCAGATTAAGTTTTGAACAATCAAGCCACAGAAGATATGTTCCTTCAGGTGACCAGACGCTGATTTCCGGAATATTTTCTTTGATATATTCCACGGTGAAATCTCTGTTAGCTTCGAGATATTGAAGCATTTCTGTAAGCCATTCCTCGCCTTTTGTATATGCGGCAGTCAGCGCTGTCATACCGAAAACGTTATCCCCCAGATCAAACGCATTATAGGTTGCGTCATACGCATTATATAATTTCTTGTTCGGAATAACGACATAAGATTGACAAAGACCGGCAACATTAAAGGTTTTACTCGGTGCAAAAGCTGTGATTGTATGTTCCATAGCATATTCTGATACGGATGCCATCGGAGTATGGTGTTTTCCGCCATATACGAAATCGGCATGGATCTCATCTGAAATAATATACAGCTCATGGCGTTCGGCGATTTTAGCAACTTCCAAAAGTTCTTCTTTTGTCCATACACGACCAGCCGGATTATGAGGATTACACATCATGATCGCTTTGCAGCGGTTGTCGATCTGTGCTTCCAGACGTTCGAAGTTAATGGAATAACGTCCGTTTTCATCGCAATCTAACTGGTGATTAATGATAACACGTCCATTTTCTTCAATCGAAGAGTAGAATGGATGATAAACAGGTGTCATGATCACAATACGATCGCCAGGTGTTGTCAAAGATAAAAGACTCATAACAAGAGCAGGAACAACGCCGGGACTGAAACCTAACCATTCGCTCTGGATATCCCAGTGATAACGTCTTCCTACCCAGGATACGATGGCATCTTTTAATTCTTTGCTGTGATGAGTATATCCATAAACAGGATGATCTAAACGTTTCTGCATTGCTTCGCGAATTTCCGGAGCTGCTGCAAAATCCATGTCTGCTACCCACATCGGAATGACATCTTCCGGAATATTGTATTCCCATTTATTACAAGATGTGCCGCGTCTGTCGATGATTTCATCAAAATTATATTTTCCCATTTTCTTTTTCTCCTTCGAAATTTTTAGTTAGCTGTTCCTGCAAGACCGGTAATTGCAGAGATGCCACATTCTAATTCATGCATGTTATCGCATGTGATTTCTACTTCTGTACCGCTTAAACGTTTCATGCGAGGGATTTGTGCAACAGTGTCGGCCATTGCTGTTGATTTGAATTCAAATCCCAGTTTGATCGGAGTTGTAACTTCATATAAAGGAATTTTGCTCAAATCGGAATCAAGAACTTCCTTTACTGCAGAAATCGTGTTTTCCCTGAGAACTTTTTGCGGAGGGAATTTTGCTGCGTAGCGGGATAAAGCTTCTTTTGTTGTTACAAATTTTACCCACGGCATCATTTCTTTGTCTATAAGCTGTTTGCGAAGACCGGAATCACCGATGATAAGACCGACCGGAACCTTATAAGAAGCAGCAAGTGCTGCGTTCGTTGTGCTTTCGTTCATATAGGTCCCGTTGATCTTAAGGCTGGAAACAACTCTTCCGTAGAAGCTGTGATCCATATTGGCGAAATTTTCTCCCGGACCGGCATGATATCCGGCTAGAAATACAACATCGTAGGTTTCATCCAGGCAAGACATCATGTACTGTCTTCTTGGAGAACCGCTTACTAAGCTGATACGTTCATCCATCTGGCAAAGTTCATCATAGGAAAGGTTCGTTCCGCTTCCGTGAGAGTCAGAAATGGTGATTTCCCCAATCTCCTCATTTCTGGAAGAAGCATGAATTCCTTCGATGATCCAGCGTACCTGATTGTGTAAAGCGCGGCGGAAGGAAGGAACCTCATCGCGTTCCTGGGATGGAGAAGTGATACCAGCCATTCCTTCCATGTCTACAGAAATGTAGATTTTTAGTGCTTTCTTCATAAGAAAATCCTCCTTTATGTAATTTATTTGTTTTCTTATAGAAAAACAAAACATACAGTTGTTGAAATATTATAAAACAATAAAAGAATGCTGTCAATATCTTGACATAATATACAAAAAGAATTATACTGTCAGTAATATTTATACTGTGAGTAAAAAACACAGAAAAAATCTTTTTCGTAAAACGAAACTCAAAAAAGGATGTAAAGGAGGAGAAATGTATGAAAAAGAAAAAATTAGCGTTGTTTTTAGCACTGACGATGGTTGTCGCTAGTTTTGCGGGGTGCGGTGGCAAAAAAGAAAAAGCTTCTGACAATGGATCAGCAAAACAGGAAGCAGAAACGGAAACTGAAGGATCAGAAGAGGGAAGATACCTTATGTGGAGATTGTATTCTGAACCAAAGCAGTGGGACCCAACGAACAACTCTGAATCTGTATCAGATGCGATTTGTAAGCAGTTGTTTGAAGGCCTCACCGTATCAACATCCGATGGCTTTAAACCGGGTATCGCGGAAAAATGGGATGTTTCAGAGGACGGAAAAACATATACATTCCATTTAAGAAAAGATGCGAAATGGTCAGACGGAAGTCCGGTGACAGCAAAAGACTTCGAATATTCCTGGAGAAGAATTTGTGATCCGGATTTTGCATCTGAAGCACTTCAGGCCATCACAGATTATGTTGTAGGTGCTACTGAATATTTTGAAGGAACAGGTGAGTATGATGATATCAAAGCAACAGCAATTGATGATTATACATTTGAAGTTGTTTTGAAGAATGCAGCACCGTTCTTCCCGCAGTTAGTTGCCAATGACGTTTATCTTCCTATTAAAAAAGAAGCAGTGGAAGCAGCAGGTGAAGGATGGGAGAAGAAACCGGAATCAGCAATCAGTAACGGAGCATTCTACTTAGAAGAATATCAGGTTGGATCTCATTTATTACTGAAAAAGAATCCTTACTACTATGCAGCAGACGAAGTAAAACTTCCTGGTATCAAAGCAGTATTTATTACAGATGATAATACCGCATATCAGGCATATCAGGCAGGTGAGATCGATGTTATGGATCACCTTCCGGCAGAACAGATTCCACAGATTGTTGCTGAAGATCCATATGTAATTGTCAGTGCCGATACAGGAGCACAGTTCCTGAATTTCAACGTAGATAAAGCACCATTTGATAATGTTCATGTAAGAAAAGCAGTTGCCAAGGCAATCGACAGAAAGCAGATCACAGAACAGGTATTAAAAGATGGTTCTATCCCGGCAAGTAACTTTATCGCTCCGACATGTCAGAAAACAGATGGAACACATTTTCGTGAACTTGAAGCAGATGGATATCCGGCAGAAGAATATGGAATCGATCCGCGTCAGGCTAAGGTAGAAGATGCGCAGGCAGAACTTGCGGAAGCAGGTTATCCAAACGGAGAGGGCTTTCCGGAGGTGGAAATCACATATGCGAATACTGAAAAGAACAAGAGACTTTGTGAAGCAATTCAGCAGATGCTGGAAACAAATTTAAATATCAAAGTTAAACTCCGCGCAGAAGAATCAAGTGTATTCAGCTCTACAAAGAGTAAAGGTGATTATCAGATGGCTCCTGGTGGCTGGACAAATAACCCATACGATGCAAGTGGACTTATTAAACTTTTCTATTCTCAGAATGGTAATAATACATGCCAGTGGAGATGGAGAGAATACAAAGGCGCTCCGAACGATACAACATTAAATCCTGGTAACAAAGCATTTGATGAAGCATTTGATAAAGCAATGGCTTCATTAGGCGAAGAAAGAGATGCAGCCTGGGAAGAAGCGAATAAAGCACTTATGGATGATATGCCGATCACAGCACTTTATTATCCGTCATTTGTGGCTCTTGTAAATGAAGATCAGGTAGAAAACGTTGAACTTACATTGGGCAATTCATTTATGTTCAGCCATGCTGAAATCGTTGAGTAGTTGTTGACTTTAGGAAGACCGAAAAGTACCTTGCTTTTCGGTCTCCCTATTATTAGAGGAGAAGTAATATGCTGAGATATATAGCGAAAAGAGTACTTTCTGCGATTATTACGATCTGGTTCATTATGACACTGACATTTATATTAATGAATGCAATTCCAGGTGACCCATTTGCCAGCGAGAAAATGAACGATCCGGTAATTATTGCAAATATGAAAGCAAAATATGGTCTTGATAAACCGTTTATTGAACAATATGGAACATATATGCGGAACTATATGCATGGGGATTTTGGTATTTCCTTTATGAAAAAAGGAATCACAACCAATGATATTATTTCAGCAGGATTTCCATATTCTTTAGCAATCGGTATTTGGGCTTCGTTAGTTATTTTAGGTTTCGGAATATTTTTTGGTATTATTGCCGCATTGAGGCAAAATAAATTTGTAGATCGAGTCTTGATGGTGCTATCAACCCTAGGGGCGACAATCCCAAGCTTTGTATTTGCAACAGGATTCTTATATCTGTTCAGCAAGATTTTAGGATGGGTACCATCGTTTGGTGTGAATAGCTGGAAGGGATATATTGGACCGGTTATAGTCAGTGCATTATTCTCACTGGCATATGTTGTACGACTGACAAGAACTTCTACGTTGGATGTTCTGAATCAGGATTATATTCGTACAGCAAGGGCAAAGGGACTTCCTGAATGGAAGGTACTTGGAAAACATGCATTAAGAAATGCATTGCTTCCGGTTGTAACTTATATCGGACCGATGTTTGCTGCATTGATTACAGGATCTTTCGTAGTAGAAAAGGTATTTGGTATTCCTGGAATCGGAAACTTATTTACAAACAGTATCCTTAACCGAGACTATACATTGATTATGGGTATTACTGTATTTTTCTCAGTTATTCTTGTAATCTGCATTGTAGTAGTCGATATTCTGTATGTATTAATTGACCCACGTATTAAATATCAGTAAAACAGGTGAGAAAATATGAGCGAAAAAAATAACGTTATCTCTCCGGAATTATGGGCACCGTTGGAACAGGAAGAAAAAAATGCTGAGAAAATGGAGAGGCCTAGTCTTACTTTTTTACAAGACGGATGGAGAAGATTAAAATCCAATAAAATAGCGATCCTTTCGTTGATCGTAATTGCTTTGATCACAATTGGGGCTATTTTTATCCCAATGTTTTGGAAATATGATTATAAGAAACAGAATCTGGAATTAGCGAATATTCCGGATGTAATGAAAGTATATCCGCTTGACAATGGAAAAAATATTTATGTAACACCACAGTATACGGTTGTTGTGGTTGATAAAAAGGGAAATCTCGAAGGGCTTGCAGAAGTTAAGAATAAAGATGTCAATGGAAAGAAAAATTTCTTCGTGGTCGGAGACAGTGAAATCTGTGTTGATTATAGTGTTTATTCAGATGCAAGCAAAGAGTATAAGAAATTAGAAAAGAAAGCAGCAAAAAAAGATTTAGATACAGTAGCGATCAAAGGAATTAAATACCTTGAAAACTATTATGCAGGAAGCGATGTGACAGAGGTTACCATCGATGAAGCAAAAAGTATTTTGGAAAACAAGATAGAAAGAACAGTGATCACTTGCGATGGTGAGAAGCTCACAAAGCAGGAGAAGATAAAAAATAAAACCTATCTGCTTGGAACAGATGGTCTGGGAAGAGATCTGTTTATCCGTATTGTATATGGTGCACGTATTTCTCTTTTGGTTGGTCTGTTTGCGGCATTTATCAACTTTGTGGTTGGTGTATTCTACGGTGCGATTGCAGGTTACTGCGGTGGAACGGTTGATAATATCATGATGCGTATTATTGACGTTCTGGACTCCATTCCGATGACGCTGTATGTTATTTTGATCATGGTTGTAGTAGGACCTGGTATTTCTTCCATCATTATTGCATTAGGTTTGACATTCTGGGTTAAAATGGCCCGTATCGTCAGAGGGCAGGTTCTGACGCTGAAACAGCAGGAATTTGTTAAAGCTGCCATCGTAACAGGAGCAGATACAAAGAGAATTATTGTGAAACACCTAATCCCGAATATGATGGGACCTATCATGGTAAATATGGCAATGCAGATTCCAAGTGCAATTTTCAATGAAGCATTCCTGAGCTTCGTAGGTCTTGGTATTTCTGCACCGATGGCTTCCTGGGGTACTTTGTGTAATGACGCTTTAGCAGGAATTTATGTATATCCATATCAGATGGTATATCCGGCGATTGCCATTTCAGTTACAATCCTTACATTCAACTTATTAAGTGATGGTTTAAGAGATGCATTCGATCCAAAACAGCGTAAATAAGGAGGAAAAAGCAAATGAGTGAAAAATTATTAGATGTAAAAAATTTACATACCTCTTTCTTTACGCATTTAGGAGAGGTGCAGGCGATCCGTGATGTCAGTTTTGGATTAGATAAAGGCGAGATCATTGGTATTGTAGGTGAATCAGGCAGTGGGAAGAGTGTTACGTCACTTTCGATTATGGGACTGCTTGCATATCCGGGAAGAGTAAAAGACGGGGAGATTCTCTTTAACGGAGAAGATCTTTTGAAGAAGAAAAAAAGTGAGATGCGTAAGATTCAGGGGGATCACATTGCTATGATCTTCCAGGATCCGATGACATCATTGAATCCGTTATTTAAAATTGGTGATCAGATTACAGAAGCCATTCTGACACATCATAAAATTAAAAAAGAAGATGCAAAAAAACGTGCACTTGAAATGCTGCGGCTGGTAGGTATTCCTTCACCGGAAAAAAGATTTCATTCCTACCCGCATGAATTTTCAGGCGGTATGAGACAGAGAGCAATGATCGCGATGGCACTTTCCTGTGAGCCGGAGCTTCTGATCGCAGACGAGCCGACAACCGCGCTGGATGTTACCATTCAGGCCCAGGTACTGGCTCTTATGAAAGAATTAAATGAAAGACTTGGAACAGCTACTATTTTGATCACACATAACTTAGGATGTGCATCAAGTATCTGTGACAGAATCATCGTTATGTATGGCGGAAAAATTATGGAAGAAGGAACAACAGAAGAAATCTTCTATGAACCGCACCATCCATATACCATGGGACTTTTGAACTCTGTACCAAAAGTAACCGGAGAAGCATCAAAAGAAAGACTGGTTCCGATTCTTGGAACACCGCCGGATATGCTTCATCCACCGACAGGCTGCCCGTTTTATCCGCGATGCAAATATGCAATGAAGGTATGCGCATCCATGCCGGTGCCGGAACAGTATATCAGTGATACACATCGTGTAAGCTGTTTTATGTGCCATCCGCAGGCACCTCGGAACGAAGAGTACGAAAGTCAGAAAGGAGGAATCCGACATGCCAAATAATACACTTCTGGAAGTAAAAGACCTGAAAATGTATTTTGAGAATAAAAAAGGATTTTTAGGTAAAAAAATCGAGTATGTAAAAGCAGTGGACGGAGTTTCCTTCAAAATTCAAAAGGGAGAAACAATCGGACTTGTAGGAGAGTCCGGATGTGGAAAATCTACAACCGGATATTCCATCATGCGTCTCTATAAACCGACAGCAGGAGAAATCATATTTGATGGGAAAGATATTGCACAGTTGAGCGCAGCCGAAGTATGGCCATATAGAAAAAGAATGCAGATGATCTTTCAGGATCCATATGCATCTCTGAATCCTCGTATGACGGTTTCAGATATTATCGGTGAGCCACTGGATATTTATCATCTTTATGAAGGTAAGGAAAGACAGGAACGCATCTATGAATTGTTGAATACAGTTGGTCTTGGAAAAGACCATGCTAGCCGTTATCCTCATGAATTTTCAGGTGGACAAAGGCAGCGTGTCGGGATTGCAAGAGCACTTGCGGTAAATCCGGATTTTGTAGTCTGCGATGAGCCTATTTCGGCACTTGATGTCAGTATTCAGGCACAGGTAGTAAATATGCTTGAAGATCTGCAGGCAAGTCTTGGACTTACTTATTTGTTTATTGCACATGATCTTTCTATGGTCAGACATATTTCCCAAAAAGTAGGTGTTATGTATCTTGGATCTCTGGTAGAATTTGCGGAAACAGAAGAATTGTACGAACAGACACTGCACCCATATACAAAAGCATTGATGTCGGCGGTTCCTGAGCTTGACCCTGCGATCAGTAAAACCAAGAAACCGGTTATGCTACAAGGAGATGTCCCGAGTCCGATCGATACACCGGTTGGATGTAAATTTGCATCCAGATGTCCATATGCTACAAAACGTTGTCATGAAGAAAGACCAATCTTCAGAAACGTTGGAAATGAACATTATGTAGCCTGTCATCTGGTAGAATAATGCATAATTAAAGAGGAAATGAAAATATGAAATACAATTTTGATGAGCCTGTTGACAGAAGCAAAAACCGTTCTGCAAAATATGATGAAAGGGTAAAGAATTTTGGGACAGATGATGTGATTCCGCTTTGGATTGCAGATATGGATTTCAAGACAGCGCAGCCTATTATTGATGCATGTAAAAAGAAAGCGGAAGAAGGAATCTGGGGTTATACATCCCGCCCAGATAGTTATTTTAAAGCGTATGCCGACTGGCAGTTAAGAAGAAACGGATGGGCACTTGATACAAACTTATGTAGCTGGTGTTTAGGTGTGGTTCCGGCTCTTGCAGCGATCATTAAGCTATTTACAAAGAAAGAAGAAAAGGTTTTAATTCAGCCACCGGTTTATCCGGAATTTTTCGAAATCACAGAAAATACAGGGAGAGAACTTGTACAAAATAACTTTCTTGAGCATGACGGAGTGTGGGAAGTAGATTTTGAAGATTTTGAAAAGCAGGTAAAAGATCCCGCAGTGAAACTCTTCATTTTATGTAATCCACATAATCCGCTTGGACGCGTATGGTCCCAAGATGAGCTGTCTAAAATGCTGACACTTTGCTTTGAAAATGATGTTCAGGTAGTTTCAGATGAAATTCATTCGGATCTCATATTTCATGGAAAAAAACATATTCCGGCAGCAATTGTTGTCCCAGAAGCAGCTGATAAGGTGATCACATGTATTTCCGTGACAAAAACATTTAACCTGGCAGGACTTCAGGCATCAACCACGGTATTCCCAAATCTGGAAATGAAGAAAAAGTTCGACGGATATTGGGGTGGAATGGATATACATAGAAACAATGCGTTTAGTTCTGTTGCAATGGAAGCAGCATTGAATGAGGGCGAAGAGTGGTTGGAACAACTCCTTGCGTATATTTCTGGAAATCTTGATTATATATGTGATTATTTTGAAAAAAAGATTCCTCTGATCAAAGCAAATATGCCGGATGCAACCTATCTTGTGTGGCTGGACTGCAGAGCACTGCATATGGATAATGAAGAATTAAAGGATTTTATGATTTATAAGGCAGGGCTTGGATTAAATGACGGTTCGTCTTTTACAAGGACAATGAACGGCTTTATGCGGTTGAATGCAGCTTGTCCGAGAGCTGTTTTGGAGAAAGCTTTAAAGCAATTAGAGGATGCAGTCAATAATCTGAATATCTGATTAGAGGAGAAAAAGAAAATGCATGAATTAACACAATTAATTAAAGAGGATATGCGTCCGGCTCTTGGGGTAACAGAGCCGGGAGCGATCGCGTATGCGGTTTCAAAGGCAAAATCCTACGTTGCGGGAGAACTGGAAGAAGTTACACTTTTGCTTAATAGCGGAATGTATAAAAACGCATATACATGCGGTATTCCGAACAGTCATTTTTACGGGAATGAATACGCGGCAGCGCTGGGAGTGATAGCAGGGAAACCGGAAAAAGAGCTGGAGAGTCTTGCGGATGTAACAGAAGCTGACAATGCAGCAGCAGAAAAATTGGTAAAAGACGGAAAAATCGTTGTAAAAATGAGTGAGATCACAAGCCGTATTTTTATCGAAGCCCGTGTAAAGACAACAGCTGGAGAGGCAGTGGTTCGGATACGCGATGCACATACGAATATTGTTCGTATTGAGGTAAATGGAGAAGTGATTCTTGAGAAAGAAGAGGCTTCTGTGGAAGGCGGTCAAGAAGAAAAACCACTGATCCACAATTACACATTAAAACAGATTTACAAATATGCAAAAGAAGTTCCGGCAGAGGAAATCGAATTTATAAAAGCTGCCTATGAGATGAACTATGCCTTGTTCGAAGAAGGGATTCAGAATCCAAGAACGACATATGCACGCTATCTGCTTGAGAAAAATGGCGGAAAGATTATTTCTGATAATGAGTTAAATACAGCATCCTTACTTTGTAATGCAGCAATCGAGGCGAGGGTGATCGGTCTTGACAGACCTGCTATGAGTATTACAGGTTCCGGTGCCCATGGAATCATTGCAACCATGCCACTTTACGGTGTTTGCAAGATCCGGGGCTTAAGTGATGAAACCTTATATCGTGCGACCGCATTAAGTTATCTTATCTGTATGTATATCAAAGAGTATTCCGGAAAACTTTCTGCTTTTTGCGGCTGTGGTATTGCGGCCGGCACCGGAATGGCCTGTGCATTGGTTTTTCTTAACGGTGGCGATGAAAATGCAATGGCAAGAACGATCAACAATATGTCCAGCAGTATTACGGGTATGATCTGTCACGGCGGAAACAAAGGATGTACGATGAAAGGTGTTGTGGCAGTGAACGCTGCATTCCAATCAGCAGACTTTGCGATGCATGATATTTTTATTGATGATATTCATGGAATCAATGGTTTTACACCAGAAGATACGATGCGGCATATGGGAGAAATCGCTTCGCCAGGCATGATTGGAACTGAGAAGACAATCGTGGATATTCTGCAGGAAAAAGGAGAATAGAAGATAGAAAAAGAAAAAGCCTTTGAATTGATTTTAAAATATCAGTTCGAAGGTTTTTTGTGTAAAAGCTAATTGATGGGTTGAAAGATTTTTATAGAATTTGCATGAAAAAGAATTGTAGTATATTATAGAATTGTATTGTAATAGAAAGGAGCAATCAAACCATGAATTTCAAATACTGCAAATTGGAAATTTTCATTCCGGAAACGCACCTGCCTGCATTACAAAGAACCCTCCAGGAAGTAGATGCAGGACATATCGGTAATTACGATTCCTGTATGTCATCGAGCGAGGTAACCGGGTATTGGCGTCCGCTGGAAGGATGTAATCCGTATATCGGAAACACCGGTGAGATCAGTAAAGAGCCTGAAGTGAAAGTGGAAGTAACCGTGTTTACCGAAGAAGTTGACAAGACAATTGAAGCAGTCAAAAAGGTTCATCCGTATGAAGAACCGGTGATCAATGCGATCCCGATCCTGAGAACTTCGTTTTAACAAAAAAAGAAGCTTGAAAGGCAGAACAGAAATAGTAAAAAGCGAACGTTCAGATCAGAGAAAATAGAGTCTAAAACTTGTTAATAAAGTAACGAAAAAGTTGCATAAAGAAAAACATCTTTTTTCAAATAACAAGCCTGATTATTGGCAAAATATTTGTAGAAACTGTACAAAAAGTATATTTTTGAAAAAATTATTTGCAAATAATTGTGCAATGTGATATAGTGAAGTCAAGTTGAAAAGCAATTGAAGAGAGATGCCGTGACAGGAGAGCGAATGTTATATCAGCCATGAGGCTGTTACAAGAGGCGCTCTTTTTTTGTGTATACGATGAGCCAAGTGCAGATTTGTGCTTGCACAAGGATCTACATTTGGTGAATGTACATCATCGAGCTGCTAAGTGCAGATGCTGTACAAAGTATACAGAACGGACAGGAGCATCCTACTCGATCATAATTATGAGGGGTGAAAAAATGAGCAGTTTTTTTCATGAAGCAGTAGAAGAAAATCCGATCATTGCAGCAGTAAAGAACATGGATGATTTAAAAATCTGCTGTTCTTTGGAAGATATCCGGGTTGTGTTTATTTTATTTGGAGATGTCTGTTCGATCCGTGAGATCGTCCAACAGATAAAAGATTCCGGGAAGGTTGCGATGGTTCATGTAGACCTGATAAGCGGTCTTAGCAGTAAGGAAATTGTTGTAGATTTTATCCGGAAAAATACAGAAGCAGATGGAATAATTTCCACAAAAGCCGCATTGATTAAAAGGGGGAAGGAACTTAAGATGTTCACAGTCCTAAGGTATTTCCTTCTGGATTCAATGGCATATGAGAATATCAGGCAGCAACAACATGCCGTGAAGCCCGATTTTATTGAAGTACTTCCGGGTGTGATGCCGAAGGTGATCGGAAAAGTCTGTAAAATGTCAAAGACACCGATCATTGCAGGCGGTCTGATCTCGGACAAAGAATCTGTGATGGCGGCACTTTCAGCTGGAGCAATCGCAGTTTCATCTACGAATCATGAAGTCTGGAAAATGTAAAACAAAAGTAACAGAAGATATTTAAACAAAGTACAGGTATTTGAAGATGAGTAAGTAGCGAAGCGGCATAGAATATCCGCTTTACTATAAAACATGCAAAGCAGCGATTTTTATTAAAGGAGGAAAAAGAGTATGGCTAAGTATGTAATGGCACTGGATGCGGGAACAACAAGTAACAGATGTATCCTGTTCAATGAAAAAGGAGAAATGTGCAGCGTTGCACAGCGTGAATTCACACAGTATTTCCCGAAACCGGGCTGGGTTGAACATGATGCAGATGAGATCTGGGCAAGTATGCTTGGTGTAGCCGTTGAAGCAATGAACATGATTGGGGCAGAAGCAGAGGACATTGCAGCAATCGGTATTACGAACCAGAGAGAGACAACCATCGTCTGGGACAAAGAGACAGGAGAGCCGATCCATCATGCAATCGTATGGCAGTGCCGCAGAACTTCTGAGTATTGTGACAGTCTGAAGGAAAAAGGACTTACCGATAAATTCAGAGAAAAAACAGGACTTGTTATCGACGCGTATTTCTCAGGAACAAAGGTAAAATGGCTTCTTGATAATGTGCCGGGAGCAAGAGAAAGAGCAGAAAAGGGAGAATTATTATTCGGTACAGTTGAGACATGGCTGATCTGGAAACTGACAAAAGGTGCAGTTCATGTAACTGATTATTCAAATGCTTCCCGTACTATGCTGTTCAATATCAATACGCTTGAATGGGATGATGAGATCCTTGCAGAGCTGAATATTCCGAAATGCATGCTTCCAGAACCAAAACCGTCAAGCTGTGTATATGGAGAAGCAGATCCTTCTTACCTTGGTGGACCGATTCCGATCGCAGGAGCAGCAGGAGACCAGCAGTCCGCACTGTTTGGACAGACATGCTTCAATGCAGGCGAAGCAAAGAATACATATGGAACCGGATGTTTCATGCTGATGAATACCGGTGAGAAACCGATCTTCTCAAAGAACGGACTGGTAACAACCATCGCATGGGGACTGGATGGAAAAGTAAATTATGCACTGGAAGGTTCCATTTTCGTGGCAGGAGCTGCAATCCAGTGGCTGAGAGATGAACTTCGTATTATTGATTCCGCACCGGATTCAGAATACATGGCTAAGAAAGTAAAAGATACAAACGGATGCTATGTAGTACCTGCATTTACCGGACTTGGAGCACCGCACTGGGATCAGTATGCAAGAGGAACGATCGTAGGAATTACGCGTGGCGTTAATAAATATCACATTATCCGCGCAACTCTGGAATCCCTTGCTTATCAGGTAAATGATGTTCTGGAAGCAATGAAGGCTGACTCCGGAATTGAACTTGCAGCACTTAAGGTTGACGGTGGAGCAAGTGCAAATGATTTCCTGATGCAGACACAGTCTGACATCATCAATGCACCGGTTAACCGTCCGCAGTGTGTAGAGACAACCGCAATGGGAGCTGCTTATCTTGCAGGTCTTGCAGTTGGATACTGGGCAAGTAAAGAGGATGTTATTAAAAACTGGGCAATTGATAAGACATTCGAGCCAAAGATTGCAGATGAAGAAAGAGAAAAACGGATCAAAGGCTGGAATAAGGCTGTCAAATATGCTTACGGATGGGCAAAAGAAGATTAGATTTTGACAGTAAAAAGGAAATGAAAACAGAACATTGAATAGGGAAAAGGGGGACTTATTATGTTACCTTATATAGCAGAGTTTCTTGGAACAATGATACTTATTATTCTTGGAGATGGAGTAGTAGCAAATGTGAACCTTAACAAATCCGGTATGAAAGGTGCCGGCGCGGTTCAGATTACATTTGCCTGGGGTCTTGCAGTTCTGCTTCCGGCATTTATTTTCGGAGAGGCTTCAGGAGCTTCCTTTAATCCGGCACTTACGATTGCGCTTGCAGTGGACGGAAGTTTTGCATGGTCGATGGTTCCTGGATATATCATCGCCCAGATCGCAGGAGCATTCGTAGGCGGCTGTATCGTTTATTTACTTTTCAAAGGACAGTTTGACGCAACAGAAGATCAGGGAACAAAGCTTGGTGTATTCTGTACAGGACCTTCGATTGCAAACACAGGACTGAATATTTTCAGTGAGGCAGTTGGAACATTTATCCTTGTATTTGCGATCAAGGGAATTGGAAACGTGACAGGACTTTCCACAGGCGTTGACAAATTATTTGTATTCGGAATTATTGTATCAGTAGGTATGTCACTTGGCGGACTGACCGGTTATGCGATCAACCCGGCAAGAGATCTTGGACCAAGACTTGCACACGCAGTACTTCCGATTAAGGGAAAAGGTGATTCAAACTTCGGATACGGTCTGGTTGTACCGATCATCGGACCAATCATCGGAGCAATCGCAGCAGTATTACTGTATGGAGCAATTCCGTGGTAAAAATTCAGAATTGAAAATGGTAATGGCATGAGATGAGAGAGCCTGACAGGATAACCGCATAGGGAAATGCGTTTACTTGGCAGGCTCTTTTTCATAAGCAGGAAGTTCAGGAAGAAAAAACAGTTATTAAGGAGTGATCTGGGAATGTATGATGTAATAATTATCGGGGCTGGAGTATCCGGTGCGGCAACAGCAAGAGAGCTGTCACGTTATAAAGTGAAGGCATGTGTAATCGAAAAAGAAGAGGATGTATGCTGTGGTACCTCCAAGGCAAACAGTGCAATTGTCCATGCCGGTTATGATGCGGCAGAAGGATCGCTGATGGCAAAACTGAATGTCAGGGGAAATCAGATGATGGAACAGCTTTCAAAGGATCTGGATTTTCCATTTAAGAAAAATGGCTCGCTGGTTGTATGTCTGCATGAAGAGGATATGCCGAATCTTCAGGCACTGTATGACCGAGGCGTTGCAAATGGTGTTAAGGAGTTAAGAATTCTTAACCGTGAGGAATTGAAAGAAATGGAACCGAATATTTCCGATCAGGCGTATGCCGCACTTTATGCACCGACAGCCGGAATTGTATGTCCGTTTAATCTGAACATTGCAATGGCTGAGAATGCAAATGTAAATGGTGTGGAGTTCAAATTTGATACGGAAGTTACGGATCTTAAACCAATAGATGAGGGATGGGAAATCCATACAAATAATGGGGTTTTCCGGACAAGGTATGTGGTAAATGCAGCCGGAGTCTATGCAGACAAGTTTCATAATATGGTAAGTGAGAAGAAGATCCACATTACCCCTAGAAGAGGAGATTACTGTCTGCTTGATAAGAGTGCGGGAAGTCATGTGAGCAAGACGATTTTTGCACTTCCAGGAAAATATGGAAAAGGTATTCTGGTTGCACCGACGGTTCACGGTAATCTGATCCTTGGACCAACGGCGATCGATATCGAAGATAAAGAAGGAACCAATACAACAAGAGAAGGACTGGATCAGGTGATTGAAAGAGCAGAGATGAATGTGAAAAATATTCCGCTCCGTCAGGTGATTACTTCATTTGCCGGACTTCGTGCACATGAGGACGGACATGAGTTCCTGATCGGGGAAGTGGAGGATGCAAAAGGATTTATCGACTGTGCCGGAATTGAATCACCGGGACTTACCAGTGCACCGGCAATCGGAGAGATGGTGGCACAGATCCTCAAAGATAAAATGAATCTGGAAGAAAAAGAAGATTTTATCGCAACAAGAAAGGGAGTTCTGGATCCGAATACACTCAGCAGGGAAGAAAGAATTGAACTCATCAAAGAGAAACCGGAATATGGAAATATTATCTGCCGCTGTGAAATGGTTACAGAGGGTGAGATCATGGATGCGATCAACAGACCGCTCGGCGCCAAATCTCTGGACGGGGTGAAACGCAGAACAAGAGCCGGAATGGGACGCTGTCAGGCTGGTTTCTGCTCACCGAGAACGATGGAAATCCTGGCGAGAGAACGCCATATGAGTATGTTCGAGATCACAAAATCCGGTGGAGATTCTAAAATTGTTACAGGTACTAATAAGGATTCGTTATAAAAGGGAGGCATTGCATCATGAGAGCTTATGATATTGTTATCATTGGAGGAGGACCGGCGGGACTTGCGGCTGCAATTTCGGCGAAGAAAAGCGGAGTGGACAGTGTCCTGATCCTGGAAAGAGATAAAGAACTTGGCGGTATCCTGAATCAGTGCATCCATAACGGATTCGGACTCCATACTTTTAAGGAAGAACTGACCGGACCGGAATATGCAGGACGTTTTATTGATCAGGCGAAAGAACTGAATATAGAATATAAGCTGAATACAATGGTTATGGATATCAGTCCACAGAAGGTTGTCACCGCAATGAACCGCGAGGAAGGTCTTTTCGAGATTCAGGCGAAGGCAGTTGTTCTGGCAATGGGATGCCGTGAGCGTTCCAGAGGTGCACTTAATATTCCGGGTTATCGTCCGGCGGGTATTTTCTCGGCAGGTACGGCACAGAGACTGGTCAATATCGAAGGCTATATGCCGGGGCGAGAGGTTGTGATCCTTGGTTCCGGCGACATCGGACTGATCATGGCAAGACGAATGACATTTGAAGGCGCAAAGGTTAAGGTTGTTGCAGAGCTGATGCCATATTCCGGAGGACTGAAGAGAAATATCGTACAGTGTCTGGATGATTATGACATTCCGCTGAAGCTGAGCCATACGGTTGTTGATATCAAAGGAAAAGAGCGTCTGGAAGGCATTACACTGGCACAGGTGGACAGTCACGGAAAACCGATTCCTGGAACCGAAGAAGAATACAGCTGTGATACCCTCCTTCTTTCCGTAGGCTTGATTCCGGAAAATGAGATTTCAAGAGGTATGGGCGTGGATATGAACCCTGTCACATCAGGACCGAAGGTAAATGAGAGCCTGGAAACAAACATCGAAGGCGTATTTGCCTGCGGAAATGTCCTGCATGTACATGATCTGGTGGATTTTGTATCAGAAGAAGCCGGAACAGCAGGAAGAAATGCGGCAGAATATGTGAAAAATGGAGAAGCACGCAGACAGGGCGGAAAAGAGATTAAGATGAATCCAGTCGAAGGTGTCCGCTATACAGTTCCGGGAGCGATTAACGTAGACCGGATGGATGAGAACCTGACCGTGCGTTTCCGTGTGGGCGGTGTCTACAAGAACTGTTATATCAGCGCATATTTTGATGATGAGAGAGTGATCCACAGAAAACGTCCGGTTGTTGCACCAGGTGAGATGGAAGAGATTAAGCTGACAAAAGAGCAGCTTCTGAAATATCCGGATCTGCAGACCATCACAGTAAAGATTGAGGAGGCGTAGACGATGGAAGAGAGAAAATTGACATGTATCGGCTGTCCGATGGGCTGCCCTCTTACAGTTGTAATGAATGGGGAAGAAGTAGTGAGCGTCACCGGAAATACATGCAAGCGCGGTGATGTATACGCAAGAAAAGAAGTGACAAATCCGACGAGAATCGTAACTTCGACCGTGCGGGTGTCCGGCGGAAGCATCGATATGGTATCGGTGAAGACGAAAGAAGATATCCCGAAGGGCAAGATTTTTGAATGTGTGAAGGCACTCAAAGGAATTGAAGTTCCGGCTCCGGTTCATATTGGGGATGTGATCCTTGAAAATGTGGCTGATACGGGCGTGGATATTGTTGCGACGAAGAATGTAGAATAAAAGGAAAAGAAGGAGAAGTCCTGTATGGTGACGGAAAGGGTTGCCATATGGGACTTTTTTATATTATATTCTGGAGAAACATTTTGTGATTTCGTGAATATCTAAGTATAAACATTTCTGTTTTTCGTTAAGAAATGGGTATAAACATTTTCTATTTTCGTTAAAAACTAGCGTAAAACATTTCTGTTTTTCGTTAAAAAGCAAGGAAAAACATTTCGTGTTTTCGTGAAAAAATGTATAATAGGAGAATCAAAACATTGCGCAGGAGGACTTTCATGGAACCATTCTATTATACCAAAATGACGAAACAGCAGCAGGCAGCATACCATGTAATCATGCAGGGAGCGAATGCGCTTGCGGATGAATTTCAGATACCGCGCATAGAAAGTGCGGAGCTTTATGATGTCTTTTTCAGGCTTCGGCTGGATCACCCGGAGATTTTCTGGATGACAGGATATAAGTATAAATATTACCAGGACTCTCCGAATCTGATCTTTGTACCGGAGTATCTGTTTGACAAAAATAAAATCCGGGAGCACCAGAAGGCAATGACTGCCCGGGTAGAGAAGCTGGCAAGAGCGGCAAAGGATTTGTCCGAATGGGAAAAGGAGAAATATATTCATGATTTTATCTGTGAAAATGTGACTTATGATAAGTTGAAAAAGGCGTATTCCCATGAGATCATCGGTCCACTCGGACATGGAGTCGGTGTGTGCGAAGGAATTGCAAAGTCCGTGAAAGTGCTCTGTGATGCGCTTGGAATCTGGTGCATGATCGCAGTCTGTGGCAACAATCCGGAAAAAGGGATCAAGTACCGTCATACCTGGAATATTGTAAAAATAGGCGGTACATATTATCATCTGGATGCAACCTTTGACAATACGCTTGGAAAGCACAGCGCGGCAGGGCAGGAGATCCGCTATGATTATTTCAATCTGGACGATAAAAAGATTTTCCGAGATCATGAACCGCTGATCGCACCGGCACCGGCCTGTACGAATGGGGATCATTTTTATTACCGGGAGAAGAAACTTTCTTTTACAAAAGAAGAGGATGTCTATAAACGGTCGCTGCAGGCGGCTAAGAAGGGCAGGACGTTGACCTTCCAGTGGAGAGGAGGCTATCTGACAAGAGAGGTTCTGGAAAAGCTTCTGGATCTGCTCCGGAAAGCCGGAGAAGAGAAGCAGAAGGCGGCAAGGATCAGCCTCAACTGGTCGCAGGCAGTGATCCGTGTCAGTTATGTGGAGGACAGAGGACTTGCCTGCGTAGATATGGAAGAGGCAAATGAAGGAGAAAAGGAATAGATGAGTGAACTGGAAATGCAGGAGAATATATTGGCAGAGGAAGAATCTGTGGAAATGGAAGATGGATATACAGAAGAAATTCCGGAGGCATTTCAGAAGCTTGCCGAGCTGTTAGGTCAGGATCAGTTTGAACTTCTGTTTCCAGACAAAGATGTGGAAAACCAGGATGAAATCCGTCTCGTGTATCTAATGAATGATGCAGTGGAAAGCTTTCTGGTATTCTCTGGTGCAAGAATGACCGGGCATTATCAGAAAGATTATGAAGGAGAGCTGGACGCAACTTTAAGCCAGGAGGACGGAGAATACGTGCTTATTGTATATCAGGGCGATACGGTTGTGACGATCTTTTTCCAGGATCTTCAGTTGGAGGTGAACCTTTATAATTACGGAGATGTGGGACATTTCTGGGTGAAAGGGTACGAGTATCTGCGGATTCTGGAATATCGTCTGGCGATTCTGAGTGATAAATGTGAATACCTTGGAGAAGAGGCGGCAAGTGAAGCAGAGCAAAGACTTGCCAGTCTGGTGCATTTTCCGCCGCTGAACTATGCCTGCTATCCGGCAGTCCCGGAAAAATATATTGTTCCGATGGAGGATCCGTGGAGTCCAGCAGAAGAGGCAATCGATGTGATGGAAGAGCTTGCTGTGGAGACAGGGGACAGAAGCGTGGGAAGGTGGCTTCGTTTTTATCGGAAACATCATGGAAAAGTGATGAGCAGATGGCTTGCAAGGCTGTTACACAGAAGAAGCCATGCAGATATGATTGACCTGTTGGATAAAAAGCTTGCAAAAGAAGCAAAAAACTATCCACGAAGAGATTTTGGAGAGAAATTTAACCAGAAGTACGAAGAAGTTTTACAGAAAGCAGAGCAAAGAAAAGAAGAACTGGAGATAAACGGACAGAAAGTGACGCTTGTGCGTGAGGAACCGTTTGCTGCCGCAAGAGATTCGGTGGATTTTAAGGTGTATCTGATGATATGGAAAGAAAAAAGGGGAAATCGGATCGTGGATATCGAAGAGTTTCTTTGAATTTTTGTAAATAAATAAAATAGAAAAATAATTTAAAATAAAAAGTATTTTTTGATGATGAGGCAAATAAGGATAAGTGGTTGAAATCAGTAGGATAAGTGTTAGAATAAAAGATAGAATAGAAAAGTAATTTTAGGGAAATTAGTTTTTTAAAAGACATATTTTGCTTGAATTTTGGGGAAAAGAAAAGGCAAAATGTGTAAAGTATGTTATTAGAAGGTGGGGAAATGCATGGATGCTAATCATGAAATTATTATACCTAATAAAGGATTACCATTTAAAATGTTTATATTTGAAGGGAAAAACGGAAATTATGTAAGAAATAAGCATTGGCATACATCAATAGAGATTTTTGCTGTTTTTGAAGGTTCAGTAAGATTCTTTTTAAATGATGAAGAATATTATTTGAAAGAAGGTGAATTTGTTATTGTAAATTCAAATGAAGTGCATTCTATTTTTGCACCAGATTTAAATTTGACATTAGTTATTCAAATTCCACTTGTTGTTTTTGAAGAGTATTATATTGGGAAAAATTTCATTACATTTTCACATGATTCCAATTATTGTGATAAAGATATGATGGGTATAATGAAAGAGATGTACAGAGCCTATGTGGAAAAGAAGTGCGGGTATGAATTTCTAACTCAAACAAAGTTTTATCATTTGTTATATTTAATGGTAACAGTGTATAGGATAACAGATGTAAGTGATGAAAGAATAAAAAGTTATAAGCATTTGAATCGTCTGACAGATATAACAAATTATATTAAAGAAAATTATGAGGGAGATATCTCTCTTGAAAGTCTGGCAAAAATATTTGGATATTCTCCGACCTATTTGTCGAAGATGTTTCAAAAGTATGCGAAAGTTAGTTATAGGGAATACTTGCAGAGTATTAGATTGGAGAGAGCTTGCGCTGAACTTGTGAATACTAATCATATGCTTGGTGATATTGCTATTAATAATGGTTTTGCAAATAGTAAAGCATTTGCAAAAGCATTTAAAAAGAAAAATGATATTCTTCCAAGTGAATATAGAAAAAGAATGAAGCAATAGATCAACGGGTCTTACAAAATTTTTTGTGAGACCCGTTGAATTGTTGAATGCAGCAATATGCATAAAATGGATTGCGTAAATCAAAAAAAATATACAATTAGATGGATTTGGAAAAATAAAAGAAATACAAATAATAAAAAATGCACTAAAAATATATCAAAAAAAACAGAAAATAGTAGAAAATGACAAGAAAGTGACATTGTGAGGTTAAGATAAAGGTAGCGTTGAGAGGTAAAGGTTGTTATAATTCAAAACAACAAGTAACAAACTCATACGAGTAGGAGGAAAGAAAATGAAAAAGAGATTAGCGAGAATTCTTGCTGTGACATTAGGCGCAGCAACCTTGCTCACAGGTTGTGGGGGCAACAGTGGGCAGAAAACATCTGATAGTTCCAAGAAATCGGATGATCAGAAGATTACAGAAGACGTTACAAAGACGGAAGGTGAAATCGAGGTTTGGACAAATCTGAGTCAGGAAGAGATGAACTTTTATGTTGAAGAGTTCAACAAAATTGTTCCTGGTGTGAAGGTAAAAGTAACAGTTATGCCATCCAAAGAGTACAGAACAAAACTTCAGAATGCATTCCGCACAGGAACAAATGCACCAGATGTGGCAACATTTGAGATTTCGGATCTTGGTGTATATAAAGAAACAGATATGCTTGAGAATTTAAGCCAAGACAAATATGGTGCAGAAGATATTTCAAAAGATATGATTCCATATGTAGATGAGCTTTCAAGAGATAAGGAAGGTGATATCAGAGGTCTTTCATGGCAGTCAACACCAGGAGGATTCTGGTATAAGAAAGCTCTTGCTAAAGAATATCTTGGAACAGATGATCCGGATGAATTAGCTGCAATGTTATCTGACTGGGATAAAATCGTAGAAGTAGGAAAACAGGTTTACGAAAAATCCGATGGAAAGATCGCATTATTAGATGACGTTGAATCGGTATTACAGCTGTATGCTTCTTACAAAGGTCAGCCGTGGGTAGATGATAACAACCATATTATCAGTGATGACTATATGCTTGAAATGTACAAAATGATGGAAACAGTTGTTTCAAACAAAGTAGATGCAGAAGCAGATATGTGGTCAGCAGGATGGACATCAGGAATGTACTCAAAAGATATGTTTATTCTTACATGCTTACCAACATGGGGACTTAATTTCTGTATTAAACCAGGAATCCCAGATGATGAAATGGACAAGGCAGCCAATACATGGGGATACATGCAGGCACCAATTCCTTATCAGAATGGTGGTACATGGTATGGAATGTACTCAAACTCTAAAAATAAAGATGCAGCATGGGCATGGATTAAAACTATGACATCTAATGTAGATTATCTTGTAAATGGACTTGCTAATACATGGGGAGATTTCCCGGGATATATTCCGGCAATCGAAAAATGTATCGAAGAAGGACATACAGATATTGTAACTGGCGATCAGCAGTATTTCGCAGACTTCTATGAAACAGCGAAAGAAGTTAAAGGTGATCCAATGACAAAATATGACCGTCAGGCTTGGACAAGTGCAGGCGCACAGATGGATCTTATTGCGACAGGACAGATTACACCGGAAGAGGCAGTACAAGGATTCAAAGAAGATATGAAGAATATTTATCCGGAAATCGAAATTGATTAGTCCATAAAATGAGTATGGATATCAGATAAAGGAAGCTGCTTCAGTGAAGTGCTCGGAGGAGTACCTTCCCTGGAGCAGCTTTTTAAATAGAAAAGGAGGGCTACAAAAAGTGGCTGCAGTAAGCGGAAAGCGGAAAAGAAACAAAATAAATAAAAATAATGCAGGATATTTTTTTATTGCACCATATTTTATCGTTTTTTTAACATTTACCTTATATCCAATTTTATATACATTTAAGTTAAGTTTTATGTCCTGGGATGGATTTGGGGAACAGCAATTTATAGGATTGGCGAATTATCAGAGGTTACTTCAGGATCAAATGTTTATAAAATCTATCGGAAACACAATTTTTATTGCACTTTTAGCAATGATTCCACAGATGGTATTTGGTTTGGTGCTTGCGTTTTTGCTGAATCAGAAGAAATTACGTGGAAGTAATTTCTTTAAAACAGTATTCTATTTTCCGAATCTTGTAACAGCTGTTTCACTCGGTGTACTTTTTAGCTTGTTATTCGATTGGAAAGCTGGTAGTGTGAATCAGGTTCTGATGACATTACATATTATTAAGGCTCCGATTAACTGGAAGGGAAGCCCTTTACTGTCGCAGCTCATTGTTGCATTGGTGTTATTCTGGCAGTATTTTGGATATTATACCATTATTTTTACAGCGGGTATTCGAGGAATTCCATATGAACTTTTTGAAGCTGCTGAAGTGGATGGAGCTTCAAAAGTACAGACATTTTTTAAGATCGTACTACCGCTTATGCGTCCGATCATGACGTTTGCATTTGTTACATCAATTATTGGTGGTCTTCAGATTTTTGATTTACCATATACTTTTGGTGGTGCAACGGGAGGAACAAAAGCTTCATTATTAACCATGGTAATGTATATGTATAATATCGCATTTACAAATTTAGATTATGGATATGGTGCAGCAATTTCATATGGATTATTTGTAATTATTATTGTATTTTCAATTATTTTCATGAAATATACAACAGGAAAGAAGGAGCAGTATTAAATGAGTATGCAAAGTAAAAAAGAAGGTCATGGTAAACTTTATCGCGCCTTAACGTACATATTTTTAATTTTTCTTGCCATTATCAGTATAGTACCATTTTATAATATGATTATTGGATGTACTCATGATAATGCCGCTTTAGCAACCAGTTTTCAGATGATTCCAGGAAAACATTTGCTGGATAATTATCATCGGCTTCAAGATAATGTAAATATTTGGAGAGGCCTTGCAAACAGTGTTGTTATATCCGTGATATATACGGCAATTTCCACTTATATTGGAGCACTTACCGCCTATGGTTTTGCAAAATACAAATTCAAAGGGAATAAAGTTTTATTCTGGATCGTCCTTGCAACAATGATGCTTCCTGGACAGCTCGGAATTATTGGTTACTTCCAGGAAATGAATAATTTAAGATTGTTAGATAATTACATTGCTATTTTAATGCCGAGTTTTGCCACACCAGTTATGGTATATTGGATTCGCCAGTATATTGATGCATATGTTCCAAATGAATTGCTTGAAAGTGCACGTATTGATGGTTGCAATGAGTTTAAAATATTTAATAAAATTATTTTCCCAGTAATTATTCCGGGAGTAGCTACGCAGGCTATTTTTACATTTGTTGGTTGTTGGAACTCCTATGTACAGCCATCTATATTACTGTTCTCACAGGAAAAGTTTACATTACCGATTCTGGTACAGCAGATGCAAGGAGTATACAAAACAGATTATGGAGTAGTATATCTTGGCGTTACACTTTCAGTAGTGCCGATATTGCTTTTGTTTATGTTCTGCTCAAAGAAAATTTTGGAAAGTTCAATGTCAGGTGCAGTAAAGGGATAGGATATGGAATATAATTTTGATGAAATCATTGACAGACGCCATACAAACAGTGCAAAATTTGATGAAATGGATGCATTATTTGGAAGTGATGTCATGCATCTTGGTGTGGCAGATATGGATTATCGTTCCCCAGAACCTATTTTAAATGCGATGCAGAAAATTGTAAAAAAAGGTGTATTTGGGTATACGATTTTACCGGACAATTATCAAGATTTGGTATGTCAGTGGATGCTGCGCAGGTATCATGAAAAAATAGATCCAGAATGGGTTGTTTTTTCACCGCGGATCAATATGGCGCTGAATATGGTGGTAGAGACGTTTACCAATCCTGGAGATGGAATTGTACTGCATACACCGGCATACACTGCCTTGCAAAATGCAATTGAAAAATATGATCGGAAGATGATTGAAAGCCCATTAGTATTAGAAAATGGAAGATATCGAATGGATTTTAAACAGTTAAGAGAAGCATTGGACGATAATCTGAAAAAAGGAATCCATATAAGTCTTATGTTGCTGTGCAATCCACATAATCCAACCGGGCGTGTATGGAACAAAGGAGAGCTTGATGAAATTGCATCAATCTGTAAGGATTATAATTTAATGTTGGTATCTGATGAGATTCATGCAGATTTTATAAAGAAAGGCAAAGAATTTGTTTCTACGTTAAAGATAAGAACAGAATTGGAAGAACGATTGATCGTATGCAATTCGATTACAAAAACCTTTAATGTCCCGGGAGTAATTTTATCGAATATGATTATTCCGGATACAAGAATCCGCGAAAAAGTAAAAGAAACAATTGACCGGTGGGGTCTTCATAATCCGAATATTTTTGCTGCGGGCATTATGGAAGCAGCTTATACAGAATGCGATGACTGGCTGGAACAGGTAAACATTTATCTGGAAGAAAATTATAATTTTCTCGCTAAGTATTTGCAAAAACATATGCCGGAACTTGAAGTAATTCCGTCAGAAGGGACGTACATGGCATGGATTAAAACGAGTAAATTAGGAATCAGTCCGAAAGCTTTAGAGCAATTCTTCATTGAAAAGGCTAAAGTATCAGTATATATGGGTGATCGGTATGGAAAGCACACCGAGGAATTTATTCGTGTGAATATTGCAACTTCCAGAGAGTATCTGGAGAAAGCTTTGCACAGAGTGAAAGTTCATTATGATGAAAGTGTGCAAGGAAGATAATGTTTTGGTATGGAGAAGAAAATGAATATAGAATTTTTGGAGAATTTATTAAATCAGATTTCTGTATCTGGAAGTGAAGAAAACGGGCAGCGTGTTTTAAGGGAACATATGGAACAATACGCAGATGAAATAAGAACCGATGAAATAGGAGATGTGATTTGTGTATTAAATCCGGAAAGTCCTGTCAGAATCATGCTTTCTGCACATGCAGATGAGATTGGCCTCGTAGTTACAAGAATTACAGAAGAAGGAAGAATTCAGGCAATTGAACGCGGTGGAATAATGACACATAATTATCCGGGTCAGAAAGTTCAAATCTGCACAAAGAAAGGCATCGTGTACGGTGTTGTAGAATGTAGCAGAGAATTGTTGAAAAAAGAAACGGTAAAAGCAGCAGACTTATTGATAGACATCGGCGCAGTATCAAAGGAAGATGCGCTACAGCATGTCTCTTTAGGAGATACAGTTGTACTGGATTCTGGAATCAGAAATTTGTTACATAATCGAATAACAGCGAGAGCACTGGATGACAGAATTGGGGTATTTGTTATCATGGAGGCTTTTAAACGTGCAAGAGAAAAAGGATGTAGTGCAGGTGTTTATGCCGCTGCCACAGTGGGGGAAGAAACAACGAAAAATGGTGCATTTTGGTGTAGTGCGCAGATTGATCCGGCACTTGCAGTAGTTGTTGATGTTACAAATTGTACAGACTATAGTAGATTCCCAAATGTAGCCGTTTCAGGAGATATTGTTCTGGGAAATGGTCCAGCACTTTGCAATAGTCCAATAGCAGCTAAACAGCTTAATGAAAAGATGGTGGAATGTGCTCAAAGAGCAGGTATTGGTATCCAGAGAGAAGCGGCAAGTTCAAGAAGTTTTACAGATGCGGATCAAATTCATTTTTCGAATAAAGGTGTTCCAGTGGTTTTTACAGGGATACCACTTCGGAATATGCATAATCCAGGTGAGGTTGCGGATATGAACGATGTAGAAGGATGTATAGAACTTATCGCAGAATTTTTATGCAGTTTTAAGTAGAAGGAAAGCCTTTGTTTTGCAGAGTAGATTTGCAGAGTGAAGGCTTTTTATAGTATATTTAAAGAAAAAGTAAATTTTGCATAAGGAGAATGACAAATGATCAACCGAGAAGATATGCTGGAACTGACAAGACGGATGACACCGGCGAGAACATCATTTACAAGAATTGCAGGCTGCTATGTAGATGCAGACGGAGATTTTGACGGAAGCTTTAACATCAATTTTCTCAAACTTTCTCCATCAGAAAAAACAAAAAATCTCGCAATCGCCAAAACCATTCCATTTGCAGAGACAAACACACAACTGAAAAAATACGAGATCCAGACAGAAAATCAGAAAGCCGGAAGTATGTGGCAGCTTTTGATGGCGCTCAGAGACTGTGAACTCAAAAACGATGCCCTGATGGATACTCTTTATGATATCATCATGGAAAACATCCGGATCACCACCCCTTACGCGATCTATGTTTTCCATGATAACTACGATATCCCAGCCAAAGCCACCGACAAAGAACGCCTCGGAGAATCCGAAGAAATATTTCCATATCTCATCTGCGCCATCTGTCCCCTTGTCGGCGAATACGAACCCGGTTCTCCAACATTCGGCTTCCTCTTCCCAGCTTTTACAGACCGTAGTGGCGACCTGAATCACATCAACATCTATGGAACCACAGAAAAGAAACGCGAGGCTTTAAGCAGACTTATAAAAATGTAAGATTTTATTATGAATATTTTAAAGATATATTTTAGAAATTATTCCATTATTTTAAATTTTACTTACGGCAACACTTAAACTTTGGACAAACAAATCACCATCAGTCATGCGCAGCGAGCTGATGTCTCTAATATGCAATTATCTTGAGTTGCACCAGTACCAGAAAACCCGGAGCCACCCACCTATCCTGTCAGATTCCCTTGAGCACTATGGAGATGAGACTCAGTATATTGTGGAAGCCGTTGCTGACACAATATACGTTTTCAGAGGCTCATCGAAATGTCCAGTGCGTGGGAATCTGACAGGATAGGTGGGTGGCTCCGGGTTTTCGTCCCCTTTACAAACAACTCCCCTATATTATTATTCCATCAGCAAGCTCCGAAACTCCGTAAAGAAGCGTCCCTGCTCTTCTTTGGTCATCTTAACCAGCATCTCCAGGCTTTCCATACTGATCCGTCCAGCTGAGAACAGCAGTTCCGTGTAATCCCATTTTGTATAGCCATACTGTTTTTCCCAGTCGCAGATTTTCTTCATTCCATAATAATAGCAGGTGAAATATCCCGGCGCATTCTGGTGTGCCTGTACCTGGGCGCGGGCAGTTACGCGGTCAAAGCCCAGCTCTTCTTCGTAGATTTTAACAGCATCCTCCAGTGTCGCTCCGAAATAATACAGCTGCAGATCAACCAGGATACGGACAGAGGCATGATGACGGCGGAATGCAACGAACAGAGGGAAGAACGGGTCTTCCGCAAAGATAAAGGTAAATGCACGTTCAGTCCGGATACAGGTTCCCTCTTCCAGAGGTACACTTTTGGCTCCTATTTTTACAGTTTCCGGTGTTGGATCGATCGCTGCACGGATAAACTGGACATGGTGTCCCGGATAAGTTTCGTGCATGGTATTCATCTTGATCCAGCCATCGGTAATGTTCTGATAATTATACTGATTCAGGAACATCTGGCCGCGGAGCGGTTTGACACGGAAATCACCACCCTCATAACCTCCCCAAGGGTAAGAATCCTTATAGCAAGGCGGAAGCGGAACGCACAGGCAGGTTTCATCTTCCGGAAGACGTACATATTCATGAGCGACAGCGCGGGTACGTTTCAGATAATTTCTGGCACGTGTATACATTTCCTCGGCACTGTCACAAGGACCGGCATAGCGGAAAAGCACATCACTGACTGCTTTCATTGTCTTAGGAGTTCCTTCCGGAAGATCTAATTTGGAGGCGATTTCGAAGACTTCAGCACGGGTCTTTTCAATTTCTTCTTTATGCCATGCAAGCAGTTCGTCGAGAGATACACCAAGACGGTTTTTCAGAAGGCTGCGGTAAGCTTCCGGATCCATCTTGATGGTCTTTGAGAGATCATCCTTTAACAATTCTTCAGAGTCAGACTGGCAGTCAGAACCGAGTAAATCTGCCGTTTCCTGAAGCTGATCGATAAAAATCTGGAAGGACTGAGATAAAGACGCAATCTGTTCTTCTGTGAAATCCGGGAAATATTCATTTAACAGTTTCTGGTCGCGCTGCATATCCAGCCTTGCGCGGGCGAAGGCAGAAGAAAGGGAAGCTTCATTTTCTCCGTATTGTGTGTGGATCAGATTAAGGATCAAATCCTGATTTTCATGGAATGCCTGTAATTTTCTGGTCAGGACATCGAGACGTACTTCATTAGAACGCCTGTCACAGCGAGCGACTTCCTGAAGATAATAGACAAAATCCAGGAGAGGTGCTTCCGGACTGTGTTCTTTTTCTTCGATGGTAAATTTAAGAGAATCCAGGAAGTCTTTCAGATGATGCTTCACCAGACGATAGACATTATCCGGTGCATCCAGGTTTTCAACCTGTGTTTTTAAATCGTTCCATTTTTCACGGACTGACCTGATCTTTTCGGGAGTCGGGAGAAAAAGGATCTTTTCAAAAGAACGGTGGCTTTCGAGTTGGTCATGCAAAATGGCAAGTTCTCTGTCAAGTTCGCGGTAAGTATTGGTTAAGTCAGTATTTTTCATAAGTAAATAGCGCTCTCCTTTTTTAGAAATTTGTTCTGATTGTATCTTACCGCAGAAAATGTCAAATGAAAAGTGAAAAAAATGACGTTGTATTTGATCTTTTTATTTCAAAAATTGAACAGCTTTTGAGTGAGAGAAAGTAAAAAATATTTCACTTGGACAGATAAAAAGATTCGCGTGTCGACTTATGCCCCTTTCTGTGATATGATAATCAAGAGATTATTATGAGCAGAAAGGGGCATTTTTTCGATGGCAGCAACATCTGAAAATAAGCCAAAACAATATATATCTGTCGGGATCCTGGCGCATGTGGATGCCGGAAAGACGACGCTTTCGGAAGGAATCCTTTATCTTACCGGTCAGATCAGGAAGCTTGGAAGAGTTGACCACGGAGATGCGTTTCTGGACACGTATACACTGGAGAGAAGCCGGGGGATTACCATTTTTTCCAAGCAGGCGAATTTTGCGCTTGGAGACAAGCAGGTGACTCTTCTTGATACACCGGGGCATGTGGACTTTTCAGCAGAAATGGAGCGTACCCTGCAGGTTCTTGATTATGCAATTCTGGTTGTCAGCGGAGCGGACGGTGTGCAGGGGCATACAAGAACCCTGTGGAATCTTCTTGCAAGGTATCAGGTTCCGACCTTTATTTTTATAAATAAGATGGATCAGGACGGTACGGACAGGCAGGACAGACTTGCTGAATTAAAGCGGAAGCTCAGCGGAGAGTGTGTGGATTTTACAGAAGCGGGTGAAGAATTTCTGGAAGAGCTGTCTATGTGCGATGAGACGGTAATGGAAAGCTATCTGGAAAATGGAGAGATCACGACAGGCCAGATTCAGACGCTGATCCGGGAACGAAAGGTATTTCCATGCTACTTCGGTTCGGCACTGAAGCTGGAAGGTGTGCAGGAATTACTGGACGGACTGGAAAAATACATGGACGGACCGGTAAGCGGGACGCATGCTGAAGAAGCTTTTGGAGCGAAGGTATATAAGATATCCAGAGATTCACAGGGCAGCCGTCTGACACATATGAAGATCACAAACGGAGTACTGAAGGTCAAAGAGATCCTGGGATATATGGCAGAGGAGGAACCTCTGCAGGAGAAAGTCAACCAGATCCGGATTTATTCCGGGGATAAGTACGAGATGGTGCAGGAAGCAGAAAAAGGCTGTATCTGTGCTGTGACAGGACTTACCCGGACTTATCCGGGACAGGGGCTTGGGATGCAGCAAAGTTCTTCGGCACCGATACTGGAGCCGGTTCTGAATTACCGGGTGGAGCTGCCGGAAGGCTGTGATGTGCACCGGATGCTGCAGAATTTCAGACAACTGGAGGAAGAAGATCCGATGCTCCGTGTAGTCTGGAACGAAGAGGCAGGAGAGATCCAGGTCCAGCTGATGGGCGAAGTGCAGACGGAGATTCTGCAAAGCCTTGTAAAAGAACGGTTTGACGTGGATATTTCCTTTGGAAGTGGGAATATTGTTTACAAAGAAACGATTAAAAATACAGTTGAAGGAGTAGGGCATTTTGAGCCGCTGCGTCATTATGCGGAAGTGCATCTGATACTGGAACCGGGAAGTGGAATCACGATCGATACGATCTGCAGTGAGGATGTGCTGGACAAGAACTGGCAGCGACTGATTCTGACACATGTGCTGGAAAGAGAGCACCGGGGCGTTCTGACGGGATCGGTGCTTACTGATGTGAAGATCACACTTGCCAGTGGACGTGCACATCTGAAGCATACAGAGGGCGGAGATTTCCGCCAGGCGGTGTACCGTGCGATCCGCCAGGGACTGATGCAGGCAGAGAATGTACTGCTTGAACCGTATTATGCATTTCGTCTGGAAATTCCGTCAGAGATGACAGGTCGTGCACTTACGGATATTCAGCGGATGAATGGAGAATTTGACGGACCGGAGACGGAAGATGATATGGCAGTAATCACCGGAAGTGCACCGGTGTCTGAAATGCAGGATTATCAGAGAGAAGTAACCACATACAGCAGAGGAAGAGGAAAACTGTTCTGTACGTTGAAGGGATATTTTCCATGTCATAATCAGGACGAGGTTGTAGAGGCGATTGGTTACGATCCGGAGCGGGATGTGGAGAATCCGACGGGCTCTGTATTCTGTGCTCATGGAGCAGGATATAATGTACCGTGGCAGGAAGTGCCGGAACACATGCATATTGAGGCGCAGCTTCCGAAGATTCTGGAAGAGCGGAAAAGGCTGGCAGGAGAGACAGAAAAAAGTCTGGATGAGACTGTACCGGTAAATTTACGCAAGGAGAAAAGCGGATCGGCAGAAGCAGCAGCCAGAGGCGGCAGGCATTATGCGCGTAATGCCAGAGAAGACAGGGAACTGGAAGAGATTTTTATCCGGACTTACGGACGGGTAGAGCGAAAAGCCGATCGTCTTCCAAAGACTGTGACTGCAGGGGAAACGCCAAAAGCAAAGAAAGATGAAGAAGGCGTACAGGAATATTTGCTGGTAGATGGTTATAATGTTATTTTCGCATGGGATGATCTGAAAGAACTGGCAAAAGAGAATATTGAAGCAGCAAGAAATAAACTGATGGATGTGCTTTGCAATTATCAGGGGTTCAAGAACTATCCTCTGATCCTGGTATTTGATGCCTACAAGGTTGAAGGCGAAGCAATGGAAATCTTCAAATACCATAACATTCATGTTGTGTATACAAAAGAAGCTGAGACGGCGGATATGTACATTGAAAAGGTAGTACATGAGGTCGGAAGAAAGTATCATGTGACGGTAGTTACATCAGATGGTGTGGAGCAGGTGATCACACAGGGACAGGGAGGTACGATCATATCTTCCCGGGAGTTCCTGGAAGAGGTGAAGATCGTGAACCGGCAGATTCAGGAAGAATGGGAGCTTCACAAAGAGAGTACGAAAAATTATCTGTTCGATCATATGGACAGGGAGCTTGCCGGTCATATGGAAGAGGTCCGCATGGGCCGGAAAGAATTGGGTGAGAGAGCAAATGATCAATAAAGAGGAATTTCTGAAAACCTGTAATCTGACAGAGGATGACCTTACGGCTGCCCGGATTTCCTGGGAGGAGCTGACAGAGATCTACGAAGATTATATGTCAAAAACGAAATTGTTCCGTCATCTGGGAAAAGAATTTGTAGATGAATATATCTATGATATTGAGCGGGCAGGGATCCATTCCTACCGTTACAGAACCAAGAATCCAATGCACCTTCTGGAAAAGATCATCCGGAAGCGGAAAGAAAATTATGCAAAATTTGAACATATCAATAAATCGAATTACCACAAATACATCACAGATTTGATTGGTATCAGGGTTTTCTTCCTTTACCGGGAGGACTGGATCCATTTTCATAAGTTCATCACTTCGATGTTTGAAAATGATCCGAAGAATTATATAGAGGACAGGCTGCGGGACTTTGATGAGGATCCGGAGCACTTCTATATCGCAGAACGTCCAAAAGTATACAAGCGTTCCGGGGATACGAGGATTTATGACAGTACGCAGATTGAAGTGCGGACAGGCGGGTATTACCGTTCACTGCATTATATCATCAAGTATCACGGATACTATCTGGAAATCCAGGGCAGAACGCTTTTTGAAGAAGGATGGAGCGAGATTGACCATGATATCGTGTATCCGTATTACAAGGACGATGAGATGCTGACGGAGTTTTCCGGACTGCTGAACAGGCTTTCGGGAGTGGCAGATGAGATGAGTTCGTATTTCAGAAAGATGAAAAAACTCAGAGAAGAAGAACCGGATAAAAAAATAAAGGATCTCTTATAAAAAATTAAAAATAAAAAGCAAAAGACGTTCAAAACAAAAGAAAATAAAGTGTTGCAAAATTAGTTTGACAAATAAAACTTGTCTAATTATAATTACACCCATATTAAATGCGACGGGGCATAACAAAAAGTTATGTTCCGTTTGTTTTATATACTGGGAAATTGCATTTCAAAGTATATAAAAACAGAAAGGTCAAATGCAAAGGGGCATAGCTGCAGAAAATTGCGGTTATGCTTTTTTTCATTTTACCTTCTCTGCAAAATATAAATAGGGAGGGATTTTCGTGAAAAAGTATATTGCGAAAAGAATGTTTGTTTCAATCATTACCATTCTGATTATTCTTTTACTGCTCTTTTGCATGCTTCAGTTCATGCCGGGTTCACCATTCAATGATGAAAAGCTGTCAGAGGCCCAGGTACAGGTATTGAATCAGAAATACGGACTGGATCAGCCGATCGTCGTACAGTTTGTAAATTACGTGAAAAATGTTGTGAAAGGTGATTTCGGTGTATCCTACAGTATTTCAAAAAATACGGATATTTCCAAGCTCCTGAATACAAGACTTCCGGTCAGCTTCCGGATCGGCGGACAGGCGGTTGTATTCGGAGCAATTTTAGGAATTTTACTTGGAATTGTGGCAGCGCTGAAAAGCGGAACCTGGATTGATTCTGTTTGTACCGTTATTTCTGTTCTGGGTGTCAGTCTTCCATCCTATGTATTTGCACTTGCAATGGCATATTTTCTGGGATACCGGGCAAATATTTTCCCGCTTTTATATAATTCCGCAGAAGCATTTGCTTCATCGGTAATGCCAACGATTGCACTGGCGATGTTCTCCATAGCAACCGTTGCAAGATTCACCAGAACAGAGCTTCTGGAAGTTCTGGACAGTGATTACATGCTTCTGGCAGAGAGCAAAGGAATTACGGGAAGAACGCTGATCGTAAGGCACGCACTTCGAAATGCCCTGATTCCGATCATTACCGTTCTTGCACCGCTGGTTGTCGATCTGATGATTGGTTCCCTCGTTATTGAAAAAATTTTTTCCATACCGGGAATCGGAAATCTGATGGTAACGGCAATTCAGTCCAATGATTATAATGTGACGATAACCATTGCGTTTATTTACAGTGTGATGTATATCGTTCTGATGCTGGCAGTCGATATCCTTTACGGTGTGATCGATCCGAGAATCAGACTTGCGAAGGAATAGGAGGCGACTGGAATGTTGAGAAAGAAAAAAGTACAGATGACAGAAACCGCATCGGCGACAGTACCGGTGACCGACGTGGAAGAATATTTAAAAGGAATCCGGTTTCAGGAAGATGATTTTGAATTTCAGCATATGGATGAAGATCTGATTGATACAAACTTTGCAAGTCAGAGCTTCTGGAAGGATGCTTATATGAGATTCAAGAAGAACAAAGGTGCTGTAATCAGTTTCTTTTGTATCCTGCTGATTATCCTTTTGGCAATCGTCGGACCGAACATGACACCGTACACATACGCAACGCAGGATATTAAGAATCAGAATCTTGCACCAAGAGTTCCGGGACTTGAGAAACTGGGAATCCTGGATGGAAGCGAGACGGTTAAGGCTTCCGGTGTGGCAAAGAAGATCAACAAATACATAAGCAATAAAAAGACGGATGTGTATTACTGGTTCGGAAGTGATTCGCTTGGACGTGACATCTGGACAAGAACATGGACCGGAACCAGAATCAGCTTGTATATTGCAGTCGTTGCGGTACTGGTGGATATGCTCTTCGGACTCAGCTATGGACTGATCTCCGGATATTTCGGTGGAAAAGTCGATATGGTCATGCAGAGGATCGTGGAAATAGTGAACAGTATCCCGACGCTGGTGGTTGTTACGCTGATGATGCTGGTACTCAGTCCCGGACTTACTTCGATCACGGTGGCACTTATTGTTACAGGATGGATCGGAATGAGCAGGATTGCAAGAGCAGAGATGCTGAAGCTGAAGGAACGGGAATTTGTACTTGCATCAAGAACACTTGGAGCAGGAAGCTTTCGGATTATTTTCAGTGAAATCTTTCCGAATATTTTCGGACCGGTCATCACACAGACCATGTTTTCCATTCCACATGCGATTTTTACAGAAGCGTTTCTGGCATTTATCGGACTGGGTGTTCCGAGTCCGCTTGCATCTCTTGGAACCATGATCTCAGACGGATATAAGAATTTTACAACGCATCCATATCAGATTGTGTTCCCACTGGTTGTTATGTCGCTTCTGATGCTCAGCTTCACACTCTTGGCAGACGGACTCAGAGAAGCGCTGGATCCGAAAATGAAAGAAATGTAGGAGGGATGAAAATGGCAGAACGTGAAAAAATACTGGAGGTTCGTGATCTCTCCATATCATTTAAAACAACAGCAGGAAATGTCAATGCCATCCGTGGCGTAAACTTAGATCTCTACAGGGGGGAGACAGTTGCGATCGTCGGTGAATCCGGATCAGGAAAATCTGTGACGGCAAAAGCGGCGATGGGGATCCTGGCAAAAAACGGACAGGTAAACAGTGGATCGATCAAATTTACTTATACAAGAGAAGACGGAGAAAAGGTCAGCTGTGATATTTTGAAAATGCAGAAGAAAGAAATCCGTGAACATATCAACGGAAAAAGAATTGCGATGGTCTTCCAGGATCCGATGACCTCGTTAAATCCGCTGATGACGATCGGAAAGCAGATCATGGAGGGAATGATCTGGCATTATAAGACACCGAAAGAGGAAGCTTATAAAAAAGCAGTGAAGCTTCTGGAGCTGGTTGGAATTACCGATGCCGAGAAGCGGATGAAGAATTATCCGCATCAGCTTTCAGGGGGAATGCGCCAGAGAGTGGTGATAGCGATCGCACTTGCCTGCAACCCGGAGCTGCTGATCTGTGATGAACCGACAACAGCGCTGGATGTGACGATCCAGGCAAAGATCCTGGAGCTGATCCGGAATATCCAGAAAAAGACCGGAATTTCTGTTATTTATATTACCCATGATCTGGGAGTTGTTGCAAAGGTTGCAGATTATGTCAACGTTATGTACGCGGGAAAAATCGTGGAAAAAGGAAGCATCGATGAAATCTTTTATGATCCGAAGCATCCGTATACCTGGGGACTTTTATCAGCAATGCCGGATCTTAATACAGCAGACAGCAGACTTTTTACCATACCGGGAAGCCCGCCGAATCTGCAGAAACCAGTGTGCGGAGATGCATTTGCACCGCGAAATAAATATGCGCTCAAGATTGATTCAAGGGTAGAACCGCCAATGTTCAAAATCAGTGATTCCCATTTTGCGGCGACATGGCTTTTGCATCCGCTGGCACCGAAGGTAGAAATGCCGGAGGAACTGAAGAAAAGGATCATCCGGATGAAGGAGGAAGCGGCAGTATGACAGAGACAAAAAGAGAGCCACTCCTGAAAGTAGAAGGGCTGAAACAGTATTTCAAAGTAAATAAAAAGTTTACCGTAAAGGCAGTCGATGACGTAAGCTTTGAGATTTATCCGGGAGAAACTTACGGACTTGTCGGTGAATCCGGATCCGGAAAATCAACGATCGGGAGATCCTGTATCCGGCTTTATAAGCCAACAGATGGAAAAATTACATTTGAAGGCATGGATTGTTCGGGAAAGCTTTCTAAAGCGGATGAGAAAAAATTAAGAGTAGATATGCAGATGATCTTCCAGGATCCGATGGAATGTCTGAATCCGAGAAAAAAAGTATCGGATATCATCGGACAGGGGCTGGACATCCATCATATGTATAAAAGCTTTGATGACAGAAATGATAAAATTGCAGAAATACTGGAAAAGGTTGGACTTACCCCGGAGCATGCAACAAGATATCCGCATCAGTTTTCCGGAGGACAAAGACAGAGAGTCGGGATCGCAAGAGCCCTGGTGATGAATCCGAAACTGATCATTGCGGATGAATGTATCTCGGCACTTGATGTGTCGATCCAGGCACAGGTGGTAAATCTGATGAAAGATATCCAGCAGGAGACACAGACAGCTTATTTGTTTATTGCACATGACCTTTCCATGGTGAAATATATTTCGGACAGGATCGGGGTGCTTCATCTGGGACATCTGGTAGAAACCGGAACGACAGAGGAGATCTTTGAAAATCCGGTACATCCGTACACGAAGAGCCTGATTTCCGCGATTCCGCAGCCAAACCCGTGTGTGGAAAAGAACCGGACATCACTGCATTACGATTATGAAACCAGTGGAATTGATTATAACAAAGGAATCTTAAGAAAAGTAGAAGGTACACATTTTGTACGTTCTACAGAGGAAGAATTCGATTCCTGGGTATTACACTGATATCAGACTTTCTTATTCCATAGGAAATTCCGAAGGAACTTCCTATGAAACAAAAGGCACTGCGTGCCGGAGATGCGCACTCGCACGAAGATAAGAGAGTTTTGATAAATATATTTTTGGAGGTAGGATTATGAAAAACTGGAAAAAAGCAGCAGCAATGGCTGTGACGGCATCCCTGTGTATAACTGCACTTGCCGGATGCGGTGGCAGCTCGAAAACCGAAGAAAAGACAGATAGTACCGAAAAGAAAAGCGCGTCAGATAATACGCTGCATTATCAGATCGGTGTAGCAATTGATTCACTGAACCCACAGCTTGCAAATGACGGAACCTCATTTTCAGTACTGGCGCAGTGTATGGAAGGTCTTTATACCAAAGATGAAGACGGAAATGCAATTCTTGCGGCAGCAGAGAGTGTAGATAAGTCAGACGATGGACTTACTTATACATTTAAGCTTCGGGATGATGCAAAATGGTCCGATGGATCCGATGTGACAGCAGATGATTTTGTATATGCATGGCAGACACTGGCAGATCCGAATACAGGAAGTGAGTACCAGTTTTTTGTACAGACAGCCTGCCTTTTAAATGCAGATGATGTTGTGGCAGGAAACAAACCGGTGACAGATCTTGGTGTAGAGGCAGTGGACGACAAAACTCTGAAGGTTACACTTTCTTCCCCTTGCGCCGTATTTGAAAGTCTGATGACATTCCCGAGCTTCTTACCTGTAAAACGTGATTTTGCACAGGAAGCAGGAGACAATTTTGCAACATCAGCAGATACGATCCTCTGCAATGGTGCATTTAAGATCACAGATTACGAACCATCTGCAATGACGATCAAGGCAGAGAAAAATGATGATTATTATGATGCAGGTGATGTAAAATTAGACGGTGTAGAATGGCAGGTTATCCTGGATAACCAGACAGCAGCAATGTCTTATGAATCAGGAGATCTGGATGTTGTAACTCTGACAGGAGATCTGATCGAACAGTACCAGGATGATGAAAACTTCAGCACTTCCCAGGATGGATATATGTGGTATATTTCTCCGAACACAGAAGTAAAAGAGCTTGCAAATGAAAATATCCGTCTGGCTCTTGCAAAATCTTTTGATAAAGAGGCAGTTACAGATACTCTTCTGAAAGACGGTTCTACACCGGCTGATTACATTGTGGCAGAAAATCTTGCAGTAAGCTCGGATGGTACAGAATTCCGTAAACAGGCAGGAATCTATGACAACTGGACCTATGATGTAGATGCTGCAAAAGAATACTGGAGCAAGGGACTTTCTGAACTGGGAATCGATTCTCTTGAACTGGAGCTTGTAACAGAAGACAGTGACTCTGCACAGCAGGTGGCACAGTTCCTGCAGAATGAATGGCAGACAAACCTGGAAGGACTTACCGTATCGATCAAGGTTGAACCGAAGAAAGCACGTCTGGAAGATATGCAGAATGGTAATTACCAACTTGGTCTTACAAGATGGGGACCAGACTACGCAGACCCGATGACAGATCTTGACTGCTTTATTACAGGAAGTTCAACAAACTATGGACGTTACAGTAACAGTGAATATGACGATACGATTCAGTCAGCAAAATACGGAGAACTCGCACTGGATACAGAAGCAAGATGGAATGCACTGGTTGACTGTGAGAAGATGCTTGCAGATGACTGTGTGGTATTCCCAATCTATCAGCAGTCAATTGCCCGGATGATCAGTCCGAATGTCAGTGGAATTTACTTCTACAGTACAGGATCGAACTATTCATTTAAGTATGCGGAGAAGAAATAAGATGATGTTTGAGGATTGTGGAAATTACATAAGCAATGAAGCAATCTGATCGGATCATAATATGGAACATGAAATTGTAAGCTGGAAGCAGGTGTCAGGCCTGCTTCCTTTTTTGGTAATTAAAGAAAAAAGTTGCGAGATATTTTTTTAACATCTATAATAAAAATGCCGACTATTATCGAGAGGAGAGAGTACGTCAATGCAAAAGAGAAAATGGCATGTATTAATTGTGGATGATGAACTTAGGATAGGATCTCTTATAAATAAACTGATTCATTGGGATAAATTTAATATGGAATGTGTAGATGTAGTCGATAATGGAGAAAAAGCGCTTGAAATCATACAAAGCGAGAGATGCCCGAATATTGTTCTGACCGACATTCGGATGCCGAAGATCAGTGGACTGGATCTGATCAGAATGACAAGAGAACATCACAAGAAGATAAAGTTTATTGTCATCAGCGGATATAAAGAGTTTGAATATGCGCAGCAGGCATTGCAATACGGTGTCGAGGATTATCTGCTTAAGCCGATCAATGAAGAAGAACTGAATCATGTTATGGGGAAAATTTCGGAAAGATTAAATGAGCAGTGGGAAGCAGAGACGGAACAAAAAGCATTTAAAGAGGCTGTATCAGAAAGCAGGCATATTATAAAAAGAGATTTCCTGAAAAATATCATTGAGACAGAAGAACCGGAAGAAGTAGACGACAGAGTAGAATTTCAGGGAGAAATTTACCGGGGAATTGATATCAAGCTGGATTATGTAGATTATAACAGGAAAGATAAAAAGCAGGATAAGCTTACCATATCCAGAGTGGAAGAAATCGTAGAAGGAATACTCAAAACAGATGTAGAAGAGGTTCTGATCTGTGAAAAGGCCAATCTGCATATTTATGGCCTGTTCAATTATGATTATAATAAGTCAAAATCGATTAAAAACAGTATCAATCATATTCTGGCAGAGATTAAAGAGTATCTGATGGGATTTGAACAATACGAGGTGACAATCGGAGTCGGAACGGAAAGAAAGGAATTTGCGGAGATCCGCTTTTCGATAAAAGAAGCACACCGGGCGGTTGGAAACCGTATCAAACAGGGTGTTGGCAGGACGATTTATGCAGATACCATTCCGAAGAATCTGAGAAAAGAAGAAATTCTGACAGAAGAGCAGAAGGAATGGATCCGTTCTGGTATTGAAGGATATTCTATGGATAAGCTGGAATATTGTATCAATCAGATCTACAGTGCATATATGACGCAGGATAAGATGGATTTTTCCGAGTGTTATGATATAGCGGAAGAAATTATAAATTATTTTTTTGAACACGTGGATGTACAGCAGGAAGAGACCAGTCAAATCAAAAAGAAAATATCCTCTAACTGTGAGCACTGCTATTCGATCAGTGGATTAAAACGCTGTCTGAAAAACTGTCTTGGAAAAGTTTTGGAAGAGAGCAGAGAGGCAGCAGAAGCAGAATCTGTAAAACCGATCCGGCAGGCAAGAAAGTATATGGAAGAGCATTACAGTGAAAAGATTGTGCTGGAAGATCTGGCAGAAATTGTAGGATTAAATCCGGTTTATTTTAGTGTGCTGTTCAAGAAAGAGACTGGAATCAATGTCAGTGCATACTTGCTGAATGTAAGGATGGAGAAAGCAAAAGAGCTTTTGTGTAATACCAATGAAACAATTGCTGCAATTGGAGATCAGGTGGGATATAGAGATTCCAGATATTTCAGTCAGACATTTACAAAACAGGTGGGAGTAAAACCGGTGCTATACCGGAAGCTTCATTCTTAACAGGAGACTGATGCGATGGGATTTATAAAAAAATTTGAAAGAGTCATTCTGGCAGATATGATTTTCAGCCTGATTGTCCTGATAATGGCATTTATAGGAGAAAATTCAGAGCATATTTTTCTGTTGATCGCAATCGTACAGATTGTTCTGACCAGCTATCTGGTAATCAGTATTGTCTATCCGCTTCAGATTTTTGCAAAGAATCTGGACAGTCTGAATGAGGTGGACTTTGAAAAAGAGGAGCTGGGAATAGCGACATCAGGGATTCCTTTTGAAAAACAGGTATACAGGTTAATGAATCAGTATGCTGCCGGTAAAACAAGAAAAAATCATGCACAGATTCTGGATAAACAGACAGAACTGACTGCATTGCAAAGCCAGATCAATCCACATTTTTTATATAATACACTGGAGTGTATCAGGGGACAGGCATTGATTGATGGCAATATAGAAATTGCAAAAATGGTGGAAGCATTATCGGCATTTTTCAGATACAGTATCAGCCGGAAAGGGAATCTGGTAACGCTTCGTGATGAACTGGCAAATATCGAAAATTATATGCTGATCCAGAGATATCGTTTTAACAACCGGTTTTCGATGGAAGTCATTATAGATGAAGAAGATGAAGAGGCATATAATTTTATGATACCGAGACTGATTATTCAGCCAATCGTGGAAAATGCAATTTTCCATGGCCTTGAAGAAAAGCTGGAAGGCGGAAAGGTCACAATAGAAGTGATCGTCACAGATCAGAACCTGATTCTTACAATTTCTGATAACGGAAAGGGAATGGACAGTAAGAAACTAAAAGAATTAAATGCCAGAATCCAGTCGGATAATGTGGATCTGGATGAGGAAGAGAACCGCAACCACCGGAATACCGGAATTGCACTCCCGAATATTCACAAAAGAATCCGTCTCCTTTTTGGAGAAGAATATGGTGTAAATGTTTACAGTACAGTTGGACAGGGAACGGACGTAGAAATTACGATTCCGGTAAATGATAAAAATAGCCAGGGGATTATTGATGAAAAAAGAATTACTAAGAATTAATCACTTAAATTGTACATATACCCCAACAAGAAAGCTCGAGAATGTATCGTTTTGTATTCTGGAAGGAGAATGCATAGGATTTCTCGGGCTTACTTATTCTGGGAAAGATTTACTTTCCGGTGTTTTGAGGGGGAAACTTACGGAAGGAAAAAGAGTCGGAACGATTTATATAGATGGACAGAAAATAGATGACTGGGAGATTCTTAACCAGAAGATTTACTGTCTTCGTCCGGATAATTATATTATTGAAGACTGGACAGTAGCAGAATATCTGTGTCTTGTAAATTCGGGATGGTCAGGAGCATTCTGGAGAAGAAGCATGTTAGAAGAAGAGGCAGAAGAACTGTTCTCTGAATTTGATCTGATGATTGATGTATCAGAACGGATGAAGAAGCTCTCAGAAAGTGAAAAGCGAATTGTGGATATTGTGAAAGCATATCGGCAGGGGGCGAAGGTCGTGATTATTGAAGATGAATTTGAGGGGATGAGCCAGGCTGATATTATAAAGTTTGGAAAAATTATGCACCGGCTGATAGCAGGAAAAATGGGCGTGATTATTAACAGCAATTCTAATTTCATATCATCTGCACTGTCTGATAAATATGTGATATTCAATAAAGGACGTATCGTAAAAAAATGTGCACGGGAGTACATAAAAACAGAAGAACAGCTGGAACAGTATCTGTTGGGAAATAGTGAAGTGTCAGAAAAAAGCAATGTTTTTGCAGGCACAAAATCTCCGGAATATGACGATGATGTGGTATACCGGGTCAGAAATCTGAAAATCCGTAAAGATTATAAAGAAACATTCGATTTTATAAAGGGAGAAGTTGTTACGATCCTTGTTCAGGGACGAAGAGAAAAGGAACGGATTTTTCTGACATTATCCGGACGCGAACAAAGTGGGGATACATATTATATACTTAACGGAAAACGTCATGAAAATATAGACTGTTATGAACTTGCGGGGGAAAAGGTAGTATCGATCCGTGCGCTTGGAAGCCGGGAAGAAGTATTTGAACATATGACGGTAGAAGAAAATCTTATGCTGCCATCACTCAAAAAGATTTCTTTCTGGGACTATCTGAGAGCCTCCAGCGGAATTCGCAAGATGATGCTGGAAGAATTGGGAGAAGAGCAGAACATAAAAAATATCAAAATGGAAGAACTTGGGAGCAATGAAAGAATCCGCATGACGCTTGAGCGGTGGTATATTTTTAACCCGAATGTGTTGATCTTGTTTGAACCTTTTGCCTTATGTGATGCAAATGATGTGGCAGTAGTAAAAAAATATGTTAAAAAATTCTCAAATAAAGGAACAGCAGTCGTTATTGTAAATACAAGAGAGGAATATGTGGAAGATATTTCCGATCGAATCATACGAATCAGATAATATCCTAAAAATCCTCACACTTATTCTAAATTTTTTCACATTGGAAAAGATACTTTATGATTTTATAATGTAATCATTCCAAGAGGGAACTCGAAAGAAAAAGAGTAAAAGGAGGAAACGGAAATGAAAAAGAAAATTATTGGAGTACTGTTATCAGCAGCTATGGTTGCAACGATGGCAATGGGATGTGGTTCAAGCGGAAGCTCAGACTCATCAGCAAAAACAGAAAGTGGTAAAGCTGGAAAAGCAGAAGACATGACTTTCGTTGTTGTTCCAAAATGTGTGCATGCATGGTTCGATGAAGTAAACAAAGGTGCTCAGAAAGAGGCAGATCTTCTTTCAGAACAGCTTGGAGTAGAAGTTAAGATTGATTACCGTGCTCCGGAATCAGCAGAAGTATCTGCACAGAACTCAACATTGGAACAGGCATCAGCAACAAACCCGACAGCAATCCTGCTTGACCCGGTTGACTATGACGGAAGTGCTGATATCATCAAAGAAATCCAGGACAGAAATATTCCGGTTATCTTATTTGATGCTCCTACACCAGAAGGAAGCGGACTTACATCAGTAGGTAACGATTTTGCAGAACAGGCAACAATCGCTGTTGATATGCTTGTTGAAAAGATGGGAACAAAAGGAAAAGTTGCAGTTATGCAGGGCGCTCCTACAGCTCCGAACCACGCTGAAAGATATCAGGCTCACTTAGATGCACTTGCTAAATATCCGGATATCGAAGTAATCGACGGCGGTATTGACAATGACAACGTTGAAACAGCTCAGTCTCAGGCAGCAGCTGTACTTGCAGCAAATCCTGACCTTACAGGATATCTGAACTGTGATGCATGCGGATCTGGTGTTGCAGCAGCGATCGAAGAAAAAGGTATGCAGGACAAAGTAACATTCGTAGCAATGGACAACCTGATTGAAATTCTTGATTATGTTAAGACAGGAACAATCACAGCTACATCTTCAACACTTCCACAGGAACAGGGAATGTACGCAGTGCTGATGGCATATCAGGCATCTCAGGGAATGCCACTTCCGGCAAATGTTGATACAGGAATCGGACGTATCACATCAGAAAACATTGATGAATGGATCGAAACTGTCAGCGCTAAATAATAAAAGTGAAAACGATTTAGAATGACTACTAAGCGGGGGCTTGTAACTCGATATAATCAAGTTGCTCGTCTCCGCTTTTTGAGTGAGGAGCATATCTATGAAAATATTAGAGGCGAAAAATATTACAAAGATGTTTCCGGGAGTTATTGCCCTGGATTCAGTAGATGTAGCCTTTGAACCAGGAGAAATTCATGCGATCATCGGAGAAAACGGAGCGGGAAAAAGTACACTGATCAAATGTCTTACCGGAGTATACGAACCGGAAGAAGGAGAAGTCCTGATCGGTGGCGAAAATGCGATGAAGAATAAAGCACTTTTCGACAAAATTGCATACGTTCCACAGGAAATTGACCTGTTTGGATATATGTCTGTTGCTGAAAATTTATTTATTCCGTATGAAAAATCAGGGATCAAAGGAACTGTAAATCAAAAGGAAATTGAGGAACGGGCAATTCCGATTCTGGAAAAATTCTCAATTCCTGTAAAACCGAACGAGCTGGTAAAAGATATCTCAATATCTTCACAGCAGCTGTTACAGATCGCCCGTGCAACCGTACATGAAGACTATGAGGTGTTGATGCTTGACGAGCCGACAACCAGTTTGACAAGCAGGGACACAGAAATTTTGTTTGATATAGTAGAGAAAATAAGAAAAGAAAATAAGGCAATTATTTTCATTTCACATAAATTGGAAGAAATCTTCCAGCTTGCAGATGTAATTACCGTATTCCGTAATGGTAAGAAAGTTGCATATTCAGGGATCAAGGATGTAGACACCGGATGGGTTATCAAACAGATGACCGGACGTGAACTGGATCAGAATGAACGGTTCTATTCCACAAAAGTATCAGATGAGGTGCTGCTGGAAGTGGATGGCCTTACAGGAGAGAAATTTACAAATGTAAGCTTCAAGCTGAAAAAGGGAGAAATCCTTGGATTTTCCGGATTGGTCGGTGCAGGACGAAGTGAAGTGATGCAGGCAATCTTCGGATATCTGCCAGTGTACAAAGGATCTGTCAAACTGGACGGAGAGGACTGGAAATTAGGAGATACCAATTATTCCGTTAAACATGGATTTATCTATCTTCCGGAAGAGCGTAAAAAGCAGGGGATTTTACCGGTGCTTTCAATCAGAGATAATATTTCCGTTTCTGTTCTTGATGAACTGAAGAGTGGAATCAGTATTTCCAGAAAGAAAGAAAATGAACTGGCGAGAAATGTCATAGAGACTTATGATGTAAAAACACCAGGGGCAGATAAAGAAATCCAGTTCCTGTCAGGTGGTAACCAGCAGAAGGTTATTATCGGACGTGCGATGGCCTGCAAACCAAAGCTTCTGGTATTTGATGAGCCGACCAAAGGAATTGACGTAGGAACGAAAACTGAGATTTATCGTCTCATGAAGAAGCTTGCAGAAGAAGAGGGAATCGGAATTATCATGATTTCATCTGAGATGGAAGAGATTAAGAAGTGCTCGAACAGAGTCATTGCAATGTATGAAGGCAAGATTGCCGGAGAATTCGATGAGTACACAGAGCAGCAGGCTATTCTTGGAGCAATTATTGGTGTAGATTCTTAGATGAAAGAGGAAGTTTAATTATGAGTAAAGAAAATACAAAACAAAAATCTGGAAATGCATTTATCAGTGCATTAAAGAAAAGTAATATGACAGCGATGGCAGCAATACTGGTTGTTATGATTATTATTGCAAGTGTTGTATCGCCATACTTCTTAAATGTGTATAACTTACAGTCCGTACTTCGAGATCTGGCATTTGTCGGTATGATTGGTATTGCGCAGTCCCTGCTTTTGTTAGTTGGAGAGCTGGACTTGTCAGTAGGTAAGATTGCCTGCCTGTCTGGTATCTTAACAGGTATGTTAATGGTAAATGTTGGAATGAACCCATGGATCTGCCTGGTAATCGGATTAATCCTCGGACTTATTTTTGGATTTATCAACGGTATTATCATCACACGTCTCCGCCTGAACTCTATGGTTGCTACAATCGGTATGCAGGGAGTATACGGTGGTATCAACCTGGTTATCACAAAAGGTAAAGCGGTTACAGGTATTCCGTCTGATACACAGGCACTTGGAAAACAGTCCATCGGACCGATCCCGATTCCGTTCATTATCTGTATTATTGTACTGATCTTAATCTTATTCATGGTTAAGAAGACAAAAACAGGTCGTTATATCTATGCAATCGGTAACAGTAAAGAAGCAGCTAAGATCCTTGGAATTAAGGTAGATCGTATCCGTGTTATGATCTATTCCCTGGTAGGTCTTATCTCAGCACTTGCAGGTCTTCTGTATGTATGCCGTCTTGGTTCTGCCCAGACAGCAATCGGTGAAGACTGGCCAATGAACTCAATCGCAGCATCTGTAATCGGTGGTGTATCACTTACCGGTGGTGTTGGTAATCCGGCAGGAGCCCTGATCGGAGCAGCAGTTATTACAATTATCCAGAACATCATCGTACTGTTCGGGGTTAACTCTTACTGGCAGTCAGCAGTCAGCGGTATCGTTGTAGTACTTGCTATTTCATTCAGCTCTATTTCTGATATCGTTCGTGAAAACAGACAGAAAAAGATCAAATTGAACTAATTATAAACACATATAGGACTGGCAGTTTAACGAAGTGCTGCCAGTCTTACGACTAAAAAGGAGGTATTTTTCAGATGAAATTGGGGTTAAACTTATCATTTGCAGTAAAACGTTGGATGGATCCGGTGAAACTGGCAAAGATGGTAAAAGAAGATTTTTGTGTGGATCATGTGCAGTTTATCTGGGATCTGATTGATCCGTGGTGGCCGCAGAAACAGAGAGATGTCATGGTATATCAGTATAAAGATGCATTTGAAGCAGCAGGTGTCAGCATTGATTCAACATTTGGAGGACTTGCATCTTACACTTATGCACATCTTCTTGCACCATCAAAAGTTCAGAGAGATGTTGCATTTACCTTTTTCAAGAGAGCCATTGATATGACAGTTGAAATGGGCGCAAGTGTGATGGGAACACCGGTTGGCGGAATGGATTATGAGGATGCAAGAAATCCGGAAAGACGGGAAGAGCTTTACCAGGATATGCTGAACTATCTGAGACAGCTTGCCGAATATGGAAAAACAAAAGGTCTGAAAGAAATCCATATTGAAGCAACTCCGCTGATTACAGAATTTCCACACAGTCCGGAAGTATCCGTGAAAATGATGCAGGATCTGGAAGGCACAGATATTCCGATCAAACTGTTGGTTGACTGGGGGCATGCACTTTACAAACCTCTTTTGAAAGAAGAAGCAGATATTGAACTCTGGTTTAATAAATGCGCTCCGTATATTGGATCGATTCATTTACAGCAGACAGACGGGCTGTGGGACAGACATTGGGATTTCACCCATGAAGAAGGAATTATTACACCGGAACTGATTAAGAGAGCCACAGCCGGAGCCGGACTGGATGACATTACACAGTATCTGGAAGTTGTAACTATTTTTGAGGATGATGACGATGCCGTTTATGAAAGAATGAAAAAGACAATGGATTATCTTCATAAAGAGCTTGGATGCTAAGGAGGCACAGGATGGATTATAAAGAAACGTATGAAAAGATTCTTGGAGAATACAAACAGGTATTTGAGAGAGTGGATCAGCAGAATATGCGTGAGTTTATTGATGAAGTAAAGGCGCATGACCGGATTTTCCTGATCGGTGTCGGACGGGAAGGTATGGCGACAAGAGCATTTGCTATGAGACTGATGCATATGGGAAAAGAGATTCACTGGATCTGGGACGACACAACCCCGTCGATCGGAGAAGGAGATCTTCTGATCGCAACACTTGGAGATGGACGTATCGGACATATCAATTACATCTGTGAACGCGCAAAAGAAGCGGGAGCTATGATCTATGTTGTGACCGGATCACCAAGCGGTGATACTGCAAAAAATGTTGCGGATAAGGTGTTTTTTGTTCCGGCCGCAGTTTACAGAGGAACGGATGATGTGGTTCCGTCTTTCCAGCCAATGGGAAATTTGTTTGAACAGTGTCTGCTGATATTATTTGATATCATCATCATGACAATTGTAGATGAGACACCGGATCTTACTTTTGAAAAAATGTCAAAGAATCATCGGAATGTTGAATAGCGATAAGGGATAAGGAGGCATTATAAATGGGAACAAAGAAAATTTTAAATAAAGATGTATCAAATGTTGTGGAAGAAAGCCTTGCAGGATATCTGATGGCATACAGAAAGTATTATAAAAAAGTTGGCGAATACAATGCATTTAGTTATAAAGGACACAGAAAAGATAAAGTTGCACTTGTAATCGGTGGTGGAAGCGGACATGAACCGCTGTTTACCGGATATTGCGGAGCAGGACTTGCAGATGCTGTTGCGTGTGGAAATGTATGTGCTTCCCCGAATCCGGAACTGATCATGGAAGCTGCAAAAGCAGTTGACCAGGGAAAAGGTGTCCTCTTTGTTTATGGAAACTACGCAGGAGATAACCTGAACTTTGATATGGCAGAAGAAATGTGCCAGGCAGAAGGAATGAAGACGGCACATGTTCGTGAGTGGGATGATTTTGCATCAGCACCGAAGGAAAGAATTACAGACCGCCGTGGTATTGCCGGAGATGTATACACCATTAAGATTGCCGGAGCTGCATGTGATGCGGGACTTAGTCTGGAAGAAGTTGTCCGTATTACAGAAAAAGCAAGAGATAATACAAATACAATCGGACTTGCAACATCACCTGGAACACTTCCGGGAAATGACAAACCGACATTTGAAATCGCAGATGATGAGATGGAATTCGGTATGGGACTTCACGGTGAACCGGGAATTGAACGTACAAAGATGATGCCTTGCAGCGATATGGTTGACCGTATGTACAGAGAACTGAAAGAAGAGATGGGATTAAAAGAAGGCGATGAAATCGCAGTTCTGGTCAACGGACTTGGTTCCACACCACTTCTTGAACTGAACCTTGTATTTTATGAATTACATAAACGTATGCACAAGGATGGACTTAAGATTTATGATACAGAAATCAAGACCTATTGTACCTGTATGGAAATGGGTGGATTTTCAATCACATTCCTGAAACTGGATGATGAACTGAAACCATATTATGATGCTCCATGCTATTCACCGTATTATGCAAAAGGATCTGTATCTGGTGAGACCGTTGAAGATGACGGAGAAGATGAAGAAATCGAGTTCGATGAAAATGATGTAGAACCTGCAGAGATTGTGAGAAGCAAAGAAGGCGAACTGACAGAATTAAATGCGGAAGATACAAGAAACATGCTTCTTTACATTGCAGATAAGATTATTGCAAATAAACCATATCTGACAGAAATTGACAGTGCGATCGGTGATGGAGATCACGGAATCGGCATGGCAGGTGGTATGCAGAAGGCAAAGAAAAAACTGCTTAAAATGCAGGGTGAAGAGAATGCTTACCAGCTGTTTGAAACCGCAGGTCAGGCAATGCTGATGTCGATGGGCGGCGCTTCAGGTGTTATTTTCGGAAGTCTGTATCTGGCAGGCGCAAAGGGAATGGATCCACAGGCAGTGATCACAGCAAAAGATCTGGCGGATATGGAAAAGAAGAGTCTTGCTGCAATCCAGGAAAGAGGAGGAGCAGAAGTTGGTGATAAGACAATGGTAGATGCACTTTCACCGGCAGTCGATGCTCTTGCAGCAAATGCCGACAAAGGACTTCTTGAAATGTTAAAGGCAGCAGAAGAAGGTGCAAAACAGGGCGTTGAAAATACTAAGAAATATGTTGCAAAATTCGGACGTGCAAAATCTCTGCTTGAGAGAGCAATCGGACATCAGGATGCAGGTGCAACTTCTGTATATCTGATCTTCCAGGGAATGAGAGAATTTGTGGAAGGAAAACTCGCATAAAAGGTGATGTAAATGGAAAAGAAAATTAACTGGGGCGTTCTTGGCTGCGCAGCAATTGCAAAGGTAAGAACCATTCCGGGAATTTTACAGGCAGAGAATGCCAGTCTTTACGCCGTTGCCAGCAGAGGAAAAGAAAAGGCAGAGGCATTTAAGGAAATGTACGGAGCTGAAAAAGCATACAATAGCTATGAGGCACTTCTGGTAGATGAGAATGTGGAAGCTGTCTATATCCCACTTCCGAATTCCATGCATTTTGAGTGGGTAGAAAAGGCAGCAAAAGCAGGAAAACATATTCTTTGTGAAAAGCCTCTGGCACTGAATGCCAAAGAAGCTGAGAAAATGTATGAAATCTGTGAGGAGCATGGAGTTCTGCTCATGGAAGCTTTCGCTTTCCGTCATGCACCGCTGGTTCAGAAGGTAAAAGAAGTGATCGGTGAGGGCAAAATCGGAAAAGTGAAATATATTGAGTCACATTTGACAGATGTACTTACTGATATGTCAAATATCCGTATGAACCAGAAGCTTGGAGGCGGTTCCTTCTACGATATGGCATGCTACAATATCAGCACGATCAGCTATCTGCTGAATCTGCAAAACCCAGTAAAAGTAAAAGCACTGGCTGAGATGGATCCGGAGAGAGGTGTGGATGTAAGTAATACAACACTTCTGATGTATGAAGACGGGACACAGGCAGCAAGCTATTCTTCACTGAATTCTTATTCCAGAGGTTATTATGCAGTGGTAGGTGAAAAGGGACGGATCGAGGTTCCGTGCAATTTCAACTGCAGATATGTGCAGAAATTTACAGTTACATCAGAAGGTGTGGTAAATAATGTAGAGATTTTGGACGAGAAAAAGACGGAATATACGGTATTCTGCCCAGATAACTATATGCTTGAGATTGAGCAGTTTGGCAGATGTATCCGGGAGGGTGAGAAACCTCTTGTCTCAAAAGAAGAGACGTTGCTGAATGCTTCGATTCTGGACCGCGCATTTGAAGATGCAGGAGGAAGATCATGTTAGTAACCTTAAAGGAAGTGCTTGAAAAAGCAAAACAGGAAAAATATGGAGTTGGTGCATTTAACTGTACATCTCTGGAATCCGGAATGGCGATTATAGCTGCGGCAGAAGAACTGAAAAGCCCGGTGATTCTTCAGTATGCGGATTCACACAGACATCTGATTTCCATTGATGTGATCGGACCTGTTATGCTGCAGCTTGCAAAAGCGGCAAAGGTTCCGGTTGTTGTACATCTGGATCATGGTGCAAGTATTGAAAGCTGTGAGCATGCTGTGGATATGGGATTTACTTCCGTGATGTATGACGCGTCTGCAAAGCCATTTGAAGACAATGTTCAGGAGACAAGGATTGTTGTAGAATATGCACATGAAAAGGGTGCTTCCGTAGAAGCGGAGCTTGGTCATATCCTGACATCAAAAGCAGGTGCGGCAGAAGGAAGCGGAAAGTCCTATACACGTGAAGAGGCATATACGGATCCTGCAATGGCAAAAGAATTTATTGAAAAAACAGAAGTGGATGCACTTGCGATCGGATTTGGAACAGCACATGGTATTTATACAGAAAAGCCGGTGCTGGATCTGGATCGGATCACATTGATAAAAAATGCAAAAGATATTCCGTATGTGATGCACGGTGGTTCCGGCTTAAGCGAAGAAGAGTATAAAACTGCGATTAAAAATGGAATCTGTAAGATCAATTATTATACTTATTTATCACTGGCTGGTGGAAAAGGTGTGATGCAGTATCTGAGTGATAAGAAAGAATCAGATGCGGTATACTTTGAAGAAATTGCCAAAGCCGGAATCGCTGCAATGCAGGCAGATGTGGAAAGGGCAATGAAGATATTTGGATCTGATGGACGTTTTTAAGTAAATATTTGGGATACAATCTTGTGAAAGATACCACTCGTTATGGGTGGTATCTTTTTGTGCAGTATGTGCGGAAAGGTACATTCTTTTTTGATATTAAATGATTGGAAATTTGTTTATAATAATGAGAGTAAGGGATAAAACTTGGATTATACAAAATTGCAGATGTTGACAGCACAGAAGATACAGGATAACAGAGTCATTTGTGGATTCAGGAAGAGAAATAATCAGAATCAGTAGATTCTTGAAAAGAGTCACACCGCATTCTTGTTACTTTAGTGATGAGTTAGGTGTGTCAAATTTCTTTGCCAAAATATAGAACTGGTGTTTGCTATATACGGAAGCATATGGTACAATTAAAACATGGAAAAAGATATATTTACTATTAAGAGAAATACACTTTCATATGGTAGAGGATATGTTTATTCTTTACAGTACCATCTTGTCTGGTGCACAAAATATCGAAAACAGGTTCTGAAAAATGGAATAGACGCAGAATGTAAAAAATGTTGTATGAGCTTGCGGAGGAATACAAATTTAAGATTCTGGCGATGGAGGTTATGCCGGATCATATTCATTTACTTCTGGATTGCAAACCGCAATTTTTTATATCAGATATGATAAAGATTATGAAGGGGAATCTGGCACGTCAGTATGAGTATATCTCTATCCACCGCAAACTCTTTCAGGGGATTTATAAACACGCCGGAAAGATTCGAGATTACAACATTACAAAGAAAGAATGGGTACTTGATGGGGCAACTGTTATGTATGGCAGTGCTTCAGAACTGAGAGCCACACTTGAATATGATTTTTCGCAGGAGAAGGATTTTAGCTATAAAGGGCTTTCAATGGACGAGATTATCCATCATCTTGCGGTATTTATTTCAAGCTTATGGCAAATTCATATTTTCGGGGAAGGCAATACGAGAACAACGGCCGTGTTTTTTATCAAATATTTAAGGACACTGGGTTTTTCTGCAACCAATGATATTTTTGCGGAAAATGCGTGGTATTTCAGAAACGCACTTGTCCGTGCAAACTATACGAACTTGCAAAAAGGTATTTACGAAACAACAGAGCATCTGGAAGCATTTCTCAGAAATCTGCTTTTGAACGAGAAAAATGAGCTTCATAATCGAAATCTTCACATAAATGGACTTTTGAACGAGGAAAAAGTGGACATTGAAGATACAAAAGTGGATATTAAGAATGAAAAAGTGGACATTCAAGACGAAAAAGTGGATATTGAAAGTGTGCTTTCCGAAAAAGACAGTGATTTTTCAGTAAAAACGACCGTTCATATCCATAGACTCTTTGAAAAGTTTGGTTTTGATGGGGTATTTGGAAGAAGTGCAGTTATGGAACTTCTTGAACTGAAAGGTTCAGGTGCTTCAAAACTTCTTGCCAATTTGGCGCAGGCAGAGATTATTGAGCCAGTATCCGGTCACGGAAAAGGAAAATATAAATTCAAGAAGGGGGCTGTGAAAAAAGAATAGTCCCGAAAAAAAGAAAGACCAAGAGTTTATAATGAACTCAAGGTCTTTCTTTTTGTTATAATTAACTTGTGAAAAAAATTAATAACATAATCTATTCTAACCCCAAACAGGCAGTTGAAAACCCCGCAAAAATCAGTGTAATAACAGCAAGTCCCAAAAAGAAAAATCCAAGAGAAATCTGATCAAATACTTTTCCCATAATTCCATAGCACATAGCAGTAGTGCAAGTGCGCAACATAGAAACAACGGATAATAAAGTAGCACGATATTTAGAATCTATATAGTCCTGAATAATACTGTCAGAAACAGTAAAAAGTATTTCCGGTACAAAGCAGGCAATGATTGTAAAAATCAAGAAGACAGTTGGAGTTTTCATGCGCATCAATAACAGAAACAGGAAACCCTGTATGAACAGACCATATATAAATATCTGTTTGCGATTTAATATTTTCAAAATAAATCCAACTAACAGGTAGGCTGCCGAATTGATAAAATACGATGCAGAAAAGAAAAATCCAATTGTTGAAATACTGATATGAATTCGGTCTAAAAATAGCTGATTCATATTATAATATCCGCCAAATATACCATCTGTTATGCTGGAAATGAGGATGAAAAAGCATAAAATCGTTCCCGGTCTGTATTTCTTGAAATCTGTTTTAAGATGAACTGCTTTTGAATTATGTTCCGGTTCATCAATATTTCTCAGAAATACAATTGCAAAAAGCATGGTAACTATCTGAATTCCATAGACAAGATTCCAGGAATATGCCGCCAGTTCGCCACCAATAAAGATTGAAATACCAATTGTCAGTGACTCCATTGAAAGAATCTTTGAATTTATTTTCAAATAGTCATCTTTGGCATGCTGTCTTTTTAAAATATCATATAATAACGCGCTGTTACTGCCAGTGACAAATGTGTAGGCAAATCCTTCCAATCCTGCCAGAAAAATAAAAGTGATCGTATTTTGGGACAACATCATTGCAAATGAATGGAATGCCAATAGGAAGCAGCCGAGTATTAAAGAATTTCGTTTGCCGAATTTATCACCGAAATAGCCGGTAGGTATTTCAAAAACGGTGATGGAAATATTTAAGACAATGGAATAAAGTGCAACTTCGGAGACAGTTAATCCTTTGTGAGTTAAAAATAGCAGAAAGATTCCGCGGGTAAGGGCAATGGAAGTCAAAAATGTATATAGTGTATAAAATAATAAATTTTTGTTGTGATTAAATAGTTTCATCGGAATTTCCTTGTAAAATAGTAGTCTTTCAAATTAATGGTATGTATAGTATCTTTAATATATCATGTCAATTCTTATAAGAAAAGAAAAAGAATAGTATAGAGTGGGAAGTAAAGCGGGAAGTGGGAAGTAAAGTGGGAAGTTAGGTTGCTTACTTCCCACTTTTGCCGTACAATTGAAGAAAATAACTTGGAAAGGAAGAAAACCATGCGATTTCTTCATTTATCAGACCTGCACCTCGGCAAGCGTGTGAATGAATTTTCCATGCTGGAGGATCAGGCATATATTTTAAAAGAGATATTGAACATTATCGATGAGCAGAAGGTGGAAGCGGTCCTGATCGTGGGCGACATTTACGATAAGGTGATTCCGTCTGCGGAAGCGGTGCGGCTTCTGGATGATTTCCTGACAAGGATAGCCGCGAGGGAGTTGCCAGTGTTTCTGATCAGTGGAAACCATGATTCTGCAGAAAGAGTTGCTTTCGGTTCAAGACTGATGAGCAGCAGACAGATCTATCTTTCACCGGTATTTGAGTCGGATGTAGAACCGATAACGATAAGTGACCGGTACGGTGAGATCAATATTTACATGCTTCCATTTGTGAAGCCGTCTCTGGTAAAAAGAGTGTATCCGGAGGAAGAGATCATCACCTATCAGGACGCTGTAAATGCGGCAGTGCAGCATATGCAGATCGACACGGACAAACGAAATGTTCTGCTTGCGCATCAGTTTGTGACCGGTGCGGCAAGGTGTGATTCGGAAGAACTGTCAGTGGGTGGTCTGGATGATGTGGACGCTTCGATATTTGACGGATTTGATTATGTGGCACTTGGACATCTCCACGGACCGCAGAAGATCGGGAAAGAGACAGTGCGGTATTCCGGAACGCCACTCAAATATTCCTTTTCCGAAGCTAACCAGAAAAAGGCAGCAGTCATCGTGGATGTAGAAGAAAAAGGAAAGATAAATATTCAGCAGATCCCGCTTGTGCCGAAGCATGATATGCGGGAGATCAGAGGAACTTACATGGAAGTGACTGCGCTGGATTTTTACAAGGATATGAAAACGGACGATTATCTGCATATTACGCTGACCGATGAAGAGGATATTCCGGATGCGATCGGGAAACTCAGAACGATTTATCCGAATATCATGAAGTTGTCTTATGACAATCTGCGGACGAGAGCGGCAGTGACGGTGAGAGGAACGGCAGAAGTAGAAGAGAAATCCCCGATGGAGCTTTTAAAAGAGTTCTATGAGCTTCAGAACAATCAGCCGATGACGGATGAGCAGGAAGAGATTGCCAGAGGAATGATGGAAGAGATATGGGAGGATGAAAGATGAGACCGATAAAACTTACGATTTCTGCATTCGGACCGTATGCAAAAGAGACAGAGATCATTCTGGATGAACTTGGAGAGCGGGGGCTTTATCTGATAACCGGTGATACCGGTGCCGGAAAGACCACGATTTTTGATGCAATCGCATTTGCACTTTATGGCGAGGCAAGCGGAAATGAAAGAGAGCCGGGAATGCTGCGCAGTAAATATGCGGATTCGAAGACGCCGACCTTTGTAGAACTGGATTTCCTGTATCAGGGGCAGATTTACCATATCCGGCGAAATCCGGAGTACATGCGTCCGAAGGACAGGGGCGAGGGCATGACGCTGCAAAGAGCGGATGCGGTACTGGAATTTCCGGATGACAGGCTTCCGGTCACAAAGGCAAAAGAGGTCACAAAAGCAGTGACAGAACTGATCGGTCTTGACCGGGGACAATTTACCCAGATTGCAATGTTGGCGCAGGGAGATTTTATGAAGCTCTTGTTTTCAAAAACGGAGGAGCGCAGCAAAATTTTCCGGGAGATTTTCCATACCAGACCGTATCTTGCATTTCAGGAAAAAATGAAAAATGCAAGCAGCAAAATGCAGGAACAGTACGAGGATGTCAGCAAAAGCATTTTGCAGTATATGAAGGATATCAGCTGTGATGAGGATGACGTGCTTGCTGCGGATGTGAAAAAGATCCGGGAGAGCAAAGCGGTGGTTCATGCGGATAAGGTTCTGGAAGTGTTGGAAACCCTGACGTATCAGGATGCAGATTCGGTGAAAGAAAAGAAGAAGAATTTAACGAAGATCGAGAAAGATTTGGAAGAGCTGAACCAGAGAATCGGAAAGGCAGAGGCAGTAATCCGTGCGAAAAAGGAACTGGAAAAAGCGGAGCAGACGATAGCGGAGAAGATACCTCAGCTTGAAGAACTGGAAGTGGCGCTGAAAGAAGAACAGAAAATAGTGCCGGAAAGAGAACGTCTGGTAGAAGAGATTGGAAAGAGGCAGGAAAAGCTTGCAGAGTATGACGAGCTGAAAAAGCTACAGAAGCAGATTAAAGAGCTTGAAAAACAGATTGAGATATTAAAGGACCGGGAAAGCCAGTATCAGGAAAAGAAAGCGCAGATGCAGGCGCAGCTGGAACAGAAAAAGAATTTACTGGAACAGCTGAAGGATGCGGAAATTAAAGTTCTGAAAGTTACAGCAGAACAAAAAGAGGTTTCAGTAAGAAAAGAAGCGGCAGAAGACATTCTTATTCAATATAAAAGATACCAAAGACAGAAGAAAAGTGTGGAAGAGGCGCAGAAGGCATACCTTGTCATGCAGGAGGAATGTACAGAGCGAAAGACACAGCTTGCCTGGATGGAGAGAGCATTTCTGGACGAGCAGGCGGGGATTCTTGCAAAGGTTCTAAAAACGGGAGAGCCGTGTCCGGTGTGCGGATCGGTCCACCATCCATGTCCGGCACAGATGACGGAAGGTGCACCGGAAAAAGAAGAGCTTGAAAAATACCGGAAAGAGACTGCTGATGTGGAGAAAAAGACGAATGATGCAAGTCTCAAGGCAAATGAAAAGCTGGTCCAGTTAAAAGCGCTGGAAGAAGAAATCCAAAAGAGTGTGAAAAGTTTTGACAGCAGCATACAGGAAGAAGAGATTGAAAAATCGCTGACGTTCATCGGACAGCAGATGAATGCACTCGGTGAGGCAGAAAAGGACTTACGGAAAAAGCTGGAAGTAGCTAAAGAAGCAGTGGCAGATAAGCAGAAGCTGGAAACAGAGATTCCGGAACTGGAGCAGATGCAGAAAAAGCTTCAGGAGGAAGAGCAGGAGCGAAAGAATCAGCTCCTTGTGTCTGAGAGGGATAAAGCAAATGCAGAAGAGCAGGCTGTGAAGGTGCGTGGCAAACTGGAATTTCCGGAGAAAGCAGAAGCAGAACAGAAGATCAAAAAGCTGGATAAGCAGAAAAAAGAGATGGATAAGAATCTGGATATTGCCCAGAAAGTGTTTCGGGAATGCAGCCAGACGGTGGAAGCAGCGAAGACGAAGAAGAAAACGCTGGAGAAGCAGATCGCAGGCAATAAAGAGACTGATATGGAAGAACTTGTACAGGCGCGGCAGGAAGTATCGGGGGCGAAGAAAGAACTTCAAAAGCAGATGGATATATTGAAGATTCGCTATGAAACGAATCAGAAAATCCTGCATGAGATTGATAAGCAGAGTGCAAGGCTTCTGGAACTTGAACGGAACTGGATACAGGTGCGCGAAATTTCCGATACGGTAAATGGAAAGATCAAAGGCGGATCCAAAGAAAAGATCAAGTTTGAGACCTACATCCAGACAAACTATTTTGACCGGATCATTGCCCGTGCAAATACGCGGTTTATGGTGATGAGCGGCGGACAGTATGAGCTGAAAAGGCAGACAAATACCGATGACCGAAAGAGTCAGAGCGGTCTGGAATTAAACGTGATCGATCACTACAATGGTTCCGAGCGAAGCGTGAAGACGCTTTCCGGCGGGGAATCCTTTAAAGCTTCTCTTTCACTGGCACTTGGACTTTCCGATGAGATCCAGGCATCAGCAGGAGGGATCCAACTGGATACCATGTTTGTCGATGAAGGATTTGGCTCGCTGGATGAAGAGTCACTGGAACAGGCGATGAAAGCACTGAACGGTCTTACGGAAGGTAACCGTTTGGTGGGAATCATTTCCCATGTGCAGGAACTGAAGGTAAGAATTGATAAACAGATCGTGGTAACAAAAGAAAAAGCAGGTGGCAGCAGAGTAGAACTTAAGATTGACTGATCTGCGTAAGGATAGAGAAGGAGAGATTGGAAAATGGCAGACATTTATGGAATGCTGGATGAACTACAGCACAGGGCGGCTAAAGAAGAGGACATAAAAGAAAAGCTTCTTGCGACCAGAAAAGAAGAAGAACCGTTCAGTGCATTTTGCAGAGTATGCAGGGAGCTTGGTTATGAGATTTATGAAATGGAGCTGCTCTGTGCCGGAGAAGAATTTCATGCTGAGATGAAGCGGAGCACCAATGGAGGTGGGGAAAATTCACCGAAACTGGAAGGAGAAGATGATTTTTATGAGCTGTTTTTTGCAGGGCTGGAAGGAAAAGAAAGATAAAAGTCTAAGTGAATAAAAATGAAAGAAAGGAAAGGTTTCACCTTTCAGATATACAGTAAATATGTTAAGATAGATACAGACTATTCATAAAATATGCAAAAATATACATTTTGAAAAGAGTGAATATAGAAGGAAAAAGGAGTAAAACACATGCCAGTTTTTGATTTTAAACACACACCAGATGAAAAAAAGGCCCCGGAATGTACTTATACAACATTCCGCTCGAATGAGACAGAAGCGACAGCGGAGAAACCGATGCTGGTTCTGGATAATAGCAACCGGAAATGGAAGCATCATTCCTGTGGCGTTTTCACCAACCCGATCAAGAAGACATCCTTTGAATTTGACGAGGAAGATGGAACGGTAAGTGCAGATATTCTTCAGATTGACGCGCGATTCGTCAGCCTGATCAAATGGCTGGGCGAGAACCACATCAATGTCCGTCTTTCCGGTGAAAACCGTGCGGACGGCTATGCAGTATACAAGATCCGTGAGATCGCATTTGGTGGGGCAACCAAGCTTTCGGCTGAAGATGGTTTCCTGCAGTTCATGATCGAGCGTCTTTTCGCAAGCAGTGCACCGACAGAAGAAGCGGTGGATGAGGAAATGGAAGAGGACGGCGACAGCATGAAGCTGACAAGCTTGCAGAGTATCACCGATTTTATGAACTGTGCAGGAAGAACCCTTCCGGACAATATCCGTCTGTGGGCAAGAAGAAATCTTGCTGTTGCAAGATCACACGAAGTGTCACCGGAAGAAAGAAGACATGCGCAGAGAGCTCTTTCAATCATGATGAATATTCAGTGGAAGAGCAATTATTTTGAATCTATTGATCCGGATGAGGCAAGAAGAATCCTGGATGAAGAGCTTTATGGAATGGAACGTGTTAAACAGAGAATCATCGAGACGATCATCCAGATCAACAGAACGCACACGCTCCCGGCATACGGAATCCTTCTGATCGGACCTGCCGGAACCGGTAAATCCCAGATTGCCTATGCGATCGCACGTATCCTGAAGCTTCCGTGGACAACCCTGGATATGAGTTCTATCAATGATCCGGAGCAGCTTACCGGAAGTTCCCGTGTATATGCCAACGCGAAACCGGGCATCATTATGGAAGCATTTGCAGCGGCAGGAGAATCCAATCTGGTATTTATCATCAACGAGCTGGATAAAGCGGCATCCGGAAAAGGAAATGGAAATCCGGCGGATGTACTTTTAACACTTCTTGATAACCTCGGATTTACCGACAACTATATCGAGTGTAATGTTCCGACAGTTGGGGTATATCCGATTGCAACTGCTAATGAAAAAGATCAGATCAGTGCGCCGATTATGTCCCGTTTTGCGGTTATTGATATCCCGGATTATACACCGGAAGAGAAGAAGATCATCTTCTCCAGATTCGCACTTCCGAAGATCCTGAAGAGAATGAGCCTTCGTCAGGACGAGTGTACGGTGACAGATGATGCCCTGGATGTGATCATTGAACTTTACTCCCATACATCAGGAATCCGTGATCTGGAGCAGGCGGCCGAGCACATTGCAGCAAATGCACTGTATCAGATCGAGGTGAATCATGTAAAAGAAGTGGTGTTTGACGGAGAGGCAGTGAGAGCATTACTTTCATAAGAAAATTAAAATATAAAAATGTAAATTAGTTCCATATATTTTTTCTCATGGCAAAAGATTCTATTTCTGTTAATATTCATAGACGCAGTAAAATTGCAGAAGGAGCCAGAAAAGAAACATAGGGTACGGGTGACTTTGCACTATGGAGATGAGATCCAGTCAATTGTGGAAGCCATTGCTGACACAATTGACGGTTTCGGAAGCTCATCGGAATGCTCAGTGCAACGGAACCCGTACCCTATGTTTCTTTTCTGGCGGTGCCTACCATTCTATCCTTGTCTATAATAACTCAGGAAATCAGAAATTTTTCCCACAGCCTCTTTCAGAACTTCAATTCGTGGCAGGTATACCACTCTGAAATGATCCGGCTGTTTCCAGTTAAATCCACTTCCCTGTACGATCAGGATCTTCTTATCCTGTAGCAGATCCAGTGCAAATTTTTCATCATTTACAATATTGAACTTCTTCACATCGATCTTCGGGAACATGTAAAATGCAGCCTGTGGTTTGACTGCCGTGATTCCCGGAATATCGGTCAGAGCCTTATAAATATATTCGCGCTGTTCATAAATACGTCCGCCCGGAACAATGTAATCATTGACACTCTGGTTTCCCCAGAGAGCAGTCTGGACGATGGACTGTGCCGGGACATTGGAGCAGAGACGCATGTTGGAAAGCATCTTGATTCCTTCGATATAATCTTTTGCGATTGCTTTATTTCCGCTGAGAACCATCCAGCCAATACGGAATCCGGCGATCATATGGGATTTGGAAAGGCCGCTGAAAGTGACGCAGAACAGATCTGGTGCCAGTGAAGCAATGGAAATATGTTCTTTTCCGTCCATAACAAGACGGTCATAAATCTCATCGGAGAAAATGATCAGATGATGTTCTCTTGCAAGATCAACAATCTGCTGAAGAACTTCCTTCGGATAAAGTGCTCCGGTCGGGTTGTTCGGGTTGATGATAACAAGAGCCTTGGTGCGGTCTGTAATCTTGCGGCGCATATCTTCGATATCCGGATACCAGTCAGACTGTTCATCGCAGATATAGTGAACAGCCTTTCCGCCGGCAAGTGTTGCACAGGCGGTCCACAGAGGATAATCCGGAGACGGGATCAGGATTTCATCTCCATTGTCAAGAAGCGCTGACATACACAGGTTGATCAGTTCGCTGACACCATTTCCGGTGTAAATGTCATTGATCGTGACATTCGGCAGCTTTTTGATCTGGGAATACTGCATGATTGCTTTACGTGCAGAGAAAAGTCCCTGGGATGGAGAATATCCTTCGCAGTCAGAAAGCTGCTGACTCATATCATAGATAACTTCATCCGGTGTACGGAAGCCGAACGGAGCCGGATTACCAATGTTGAGTTTCAGTACGTGGGTACCGCGTTCTTCCATACGTGCCGCTTCATCTACAACCGGTCCACGGACATCGTATAATACATTATCGAGTTTGGATGATTTTTTGAACGAATACATACTGGAATCTCCTGTACTGTTTTTATTGGATTGTTTTGACTCTTTGGTAACAGAGAGCGATTGTTTTTCGCTTTCTGTGTCTGAAACAGGTTTTGCTGAAGAAGCCCCGGACGCAGCTGAAGCGGTTCTTCGGGCAGAGCTGGTTTCCTGACTGTCACCAAGAAGCCAATCTGAATCTACCTGAAGTGTATCTGCAAGAAAATGAAGAATGTCATTTCTTGGAATAGTTTTTCCGCTTACGTATTGGCTTACATGGCTTTTTCCTAATTTCACATTGCTCTGTGCGGCTTTATGCACCAGATCAATTTGCTTCATGTTCTGTACTGTCATTGCTTGTTTTAGTCTATCTGAGAAAGTTGTCACTGGAAAATCTCCTTTCAATAAAAAAAGTTCAATTTTAACATAATTAACGATATGGTTCAAAACTTAAAGAGATTATATCACTTTGAAAAGAAATGTTCAATGATAATATTTAATTTGAGTTCAAATAGTTCAACTCAATCTTATGTATATGATGTATGTATACAACAAGTATAGTTCCACCGGTAAGGATGCAGGATAAATATTCATGAGCATACCGAATACGGCTGAATGCCAGGAGATAAAATGGCTTTGTCTCGGATAGCGCATAGCTATACTATAATACAAAAAAGGAAGAAGAAAATACACTGTAGTCTTGATATGAAAAAGGAAATCCTGTATAATCATTTTTCAAGGGAATGAAGTTCTCCCAGGGGAAACCTAAACC
>CAKRFP010000002.1 GCA_934320645.1 uncultured Bariatricus sp. | reverse complement strand
ACCATTTTACCGCCTTCCCTCCAAGGATAAAAATGCAGGGAATCAATCTTTTATAACTCATACGAGAAACTCCTTTTTATCTTTTTACAGACTACCTTTAGTACTCCAGACCTCTTTCATCCGTGGTTCTTCAGATACAGCCATATCAAGCGCTTTTCCAAATGCCTTAAAGAGCGCTTCTGCCATGTGATGGTTGTTGCCGCCATCCAGGACTTTCAGATGCAGGTTCATTGCCGCACTGTAAGAAACGGCATAGAAAAATTCTTTTACCATCTCCGTGTCCAGTTCTCCTAATTTATCACAGGTAAATGTGGCGTCAAAGTTCAGATATGGTCTTCCCGACAGGTCGATTGCCGAAAGCACCAACACCTCATCCATCGGAAGCAGAAAATGTCCATAACGCTTGATTCCTTTTTTCTCTCCCAGTGCTTTTGCAATGGTCTGCCCCAGCACGATTCCGGTATCTTCAATCGTGTGGTGACTGTCTACCTCCAGATCTCCGGTAACTTTGACAGTCAGATCAAAGAGTCCGTGTCTTGCAAAACCGGAAAGCATATGGTCAAAGAATCCGATGCCTGTGGAAATGTCGGTCTTTCCGGTTCCGTCCAGATTCATGGTCATCTCGATCTGTGTCTCTTTTGTCACACGGCTGCAGGATGCGATTCTGCTCTCCATCTTCTAGTCCTCCTCTTCAAAACGTACATGGATCGAATTGGCGTGTGCGGTCAGCTGTTCTGCTTTTGCAAAGCTTTCGATGTCCTTATGTACCTTCTGCAATGCTTCTCTTGAATAAGAGATGATGCTGGATTTCTTGATGAAATCGTCCACAGAAAGTGGGGAGAAGAATTTTGCCGTTCCGTTGGTCGGAAGGATATGGTTTGGTCCTGCAAAATAGTCGCCCAGTGGTTCACTCGCATATTCTCCGATGAAAATAGCTCCTGCATTGCGGATCTTTGTCATCACTTCAAATGGATTCTTTGTCTGGATCTCCAGATGCTCAGATGCGATCTCATTTGCCACGTCGATCACATCTTCCATGGTATCTGCAAGCAGGATATATCCATAATTATCCAGAGATTTGGAAATGATCTCTGCTCTGGAAAGTTCTTTTAAGAAGCCGTCCACCTGATCGGATACTTCATGTGCCAGCTTTTCACTTGTGGTTACAAGGATTGCGGAAGCCAGCTCGTCATGCTCTGCCTGGGAAAGCAGGTCTGCTGCCACATATCTCGGATTGGCTGTCTCGTCTGCCACAACCAGGATTTCGCTTGGTCCGGCAATGGAATCGATGCTGACATGACCGTACACGGCTTTCTTTGCAAGTGCTACATAGATATTTCCAGGTCCTACGATCTTATCTACCTTCGGAATGCTCTCTGTTCCGTAAGCAAGGGCTGCAATTGCCTGTGCACCGCCGACTTTGTAGATCTTATCCACACCGGCTTCTTTGGCTGCAACCAGAGTGTTCGGGCTTACTTTTCCATCTTTTCCCGGAGGCGTTACCATGATGATCTCATCTACACCGGCAACCTTTGCAGGCATTACGTTCATCAGTACAGAAGAAGGGTAAACGGCCTTTCCGCCCGGCACATACACACCGACTCTGTGAAGCGGAGTGATCTTCTGTCCGAGAATGGTTCCGTCCGGTTTGCTGTCGAACCAGCTGTTCTGGCGCTGTTTTGCGTGATAGCTTTCGATATTGTCTTTCGCTTTGCGGATGACGGTAAGAAGAGTATCATCCACCTGTGCATAAGCTTCTTCAATCTCTGCTTCTGTGACTTCGATGGTATCTGCAGTCAGCTCTGCCCCGTCAAATTTGGCGGTATAGGCAAAAACTGCCGCATCTTTTTCTTCTTTTACTTTATCTAAGATTTCTTTTACACTTGCCTCATACTGTCCGTAATTGTTCGGACTTCTCTTCAGCAGATCCTCCAGAAGATTTTTCTTTGTATCGCTGTTCAGCTTTTGTATTTTCATGTGCATTAAGCCTCCCTTTTTAATATACTTCTGAGTTTATACAGAAGTTCCTTGATCCGGTCATTTTCCAGACGCATGCTGACCGGGTTGACGATCATCCGTGCTGACAACGGGCATACCTCATCGAGTACCACAAGCCCGTTCTCCTTCAGGGTAGATCCGGTTTCCACGATATCCACGATGACCTCGGAAAGTCCGACGATCGGTGCAAGCTCGATGGAGCCATTTAACTTGATCAGTTCTACCGTCTGATGTCTGGTGTTGTAAAAATAATCCTTCGCAATATTCGGGTACTTGGTCGCTACACGGATCAGTTCATGGTTCTCCAGGTATTTCTTCGCGTCTGCCGGTCCGCACACGCACATCCGGCATTTGCCAAATCCAAGATCCAGTACCTCATGAACCTTTTTTCCTGCTTCCAGGATCGTATCCTTTCCGACTACACCAATGTCCGCCGCACCGTATTCTACATAGGTCGGTACATCCGGTCCCTTCGATAAGAAAAATTTCAGCTTTAATTCTTCATTTACAAAAATCAGCTTTCTGGAATCCTTGTCTTTCATTTCCTCACAGGTGATCCCCAGTTCTTCCAGAAGCTCCAGTGTCTGTTTTGCGAGCCGCCCCTTGCAGAGCGCAAATGTCAAATATCTTGTGTCTTTCATCGTCTCACCCCTACTCTACAATTTTCTCTTCGCCGGTCATCAGGTTCACCATCTGCACATCCCCTTTGCTGCGCAGATACAGCATGCTTCCTGCAAGGCTGTGTTTTCCATAATCCACATAGAATTCCAGAGACTTATCCGATGCTTTCTGAAGGATCTGGGTATTCTTGTCCTTCCCTCTGAATTCCATGGCAAGCTGGATCGCATCCTTTAACCGTTCTTTATCGTATAGGATCAGGGTACTCTTTTCCCCGCTTGATATCTGGATCTTCTGACGGGAAAGTGCGCTCATCAGTTCATCTACCACGATTGCAAAACCGATCGCCGGCTCTGCTTTTCCGAATTTCTCAACCAGATGGTCATATCGTCCTCCTTTGACAATTGCATCCCCGGTTCCGAACGTATAACCACGGAAAATAATTCCGGTATAGTAGCCGTAGATTCCGCTCATGCTCAGGTCAAAGGTAATGTACTGCTCCATTTTATAAACCGATAAAATTGCATAGATTTTTTCCAGACGTCGGATCGCTTTCAGCGCTTTTTTACTTGGTGCTACTTTCTTCGCCTCTTCCAGAATCTCCACACCGCCGACCATCTCGGAAAGTGAGGAAAATGCTTTTCTTGAAACCGGTTTTGCATCGGCTTCTTCTAACAGTTCGTCTGCCCCGAAAAAGTTCCGGTTGTTAATCAGCTCCCGCAGACGTTCTTCGGTCTTCTCATCAATCTCCGATTCCTCGATCAGGCTCTGGAAAAAGTCTACATTTCCCACGCTGATCTGAAATTCTTCCAGTCCGGCATTCTTCAGACAGTCAATGACAAGGGCCAGCATCTCCGCATCTGCGTCTGCTGCATCCAGTCCGATCATCTCTGCCCCCATCTGGGTACTTTCTTTTAAACGGCCCTGATAGCTGGAATGGTTGATAAAGGTATTCCCTACATAACAGAGTCTTGCCGGAAATTCGTCTTCTTTAAATAAAGTTGCCGCCGCACGTGCGATCTGCGGGGTGATATCTGGTCTTAATACCAGTGTGTTGCCGTCTCTGTCAAAAAATTTATATAATTCCCTTGAAGGAATGGTTCCGATCTCTTTTCTGAATACATCAAAATATTCATACATAGGAGTCTGGATATCATGATATCCGTACAAATGCAGAGTCTTATGAAGTCGGTTCTGAAGTGCCAGCTTTTTGGCGCATTCCTCATGATAAATGTCTCGGACCCCTTCGGGTGTGTGTAATAACTGCTCCATAGATTGTAACTCCTCTTTTTGTTTATTTGTCACTTTAGTATGCTACCATAGTAAATTATGACCTTGTTGTATTATACGAACTTTACGGCTCCTTGTCAAGTCTGCATCCACAGAAGTTCTCCTCTGGATGCATGCACTTATCTTTTCCATTTATTTGCCGTTTTTCTGCTAAAGGCTTTTCTGGATTTCGTTGTTTGTGCTGACGCCTATCTGTCTTCCCTCTGATCCAGATCCTTCTGTAACATTTCCAGATACGGAACGAACACGCCCTGCCTTAGCTGCATAAAATATTCCTCATCCAGTTCTTCAAAACGCACACTTTTTCGTCCGCCCTGCTTCATCCGCTCCCAGAACACTTCGATTTCTTCAAAGCGCATGTAGTAAAGCAGGTTTCTTGTACTGTAATAGATAAGAAAAAAGGAAATTCCGTCCTGTTTCTCAAAATCCCGCATAAAATTCATCTGGTGTTCGTGAATGTTGTGCAGTGGAAAGGTATCCACGCTGCACTCTTTTGCGTCAAAACATATGGGAATTCCCTGTACTGCTCCAATATAATCGACCGTACTGCGCTGGTCAAAATATGCCAGCGTGATCTGACGGTGATCTTTGTCCATCCGCACCGGAGTGATCGGTGTCGGGATCTTCTGAATGAGCGCCAGTCCCTGCTGCTGGTAACGCTCATTCGTCCGGTTGATAAAATCTTCCAGGGTTGAACCTCTTAATCCTCTTGAATTCCAGGTTCCCATTTCAGGTTCTCTCCTTTTATAATCGTCTTAAACTGTTCCGGAAGCGGTGCGGTAAGCTCCATTTCCGATACTTTTGCAAGCGCACCCTCCCGCTTCGGGAACTGCATCTTCCAGGCATGCAGAAGCTGATACTTTAGCGCATATTTTTTCCGGAAAATGCTGTTGATCTTCGCCTTCCCATACTTGGTATCGCCAATAATCGGGTGACCGGTCGATGCGAGATGGGCACGGATCTGATGGGTACGCCCGGTGATCAGATGCACCTTCAGAAGGGTCTGTCGCCCATTATCCGCAACCGGAATGTATTCCGTGGCGATCGGCTTTGCCTCGCCTTTTGCTTCTTTCAGGATCTTTACCTGATTGGTCATCTCATTTTTCAGAAGATATCCTTCGATCTTCTGACGGTCTTTTATTACCCCGTCAACGATCGTGAGATAATATTTCTTCACGGTTCGGTCTCTTAAGACCTCGCTAAGCTCCTGTAACCCTGCAAGGCTTTTTCCTGCCGTCACAAGTCCGCTGGTATTCCTGTCCAGACGGTTGCAGACAGACGGGCGGAAGGTGGCAAGCTCGGATGGTTTCAGATCGCCTTTTTTCAGAAGATAGGCAAGCATATATTCATTCAGGGACAGGTCTGACGGAGATGCTTTCTGAGACAGCATACCTGCCGGTTTGTTCAGGATCAGGATATCCGCATCCTCATAGACAACTGAAAGCCGGGTGCTGCTTTCCAAGGCCCGGTTCAGATCGGCTGGAAGCTTTTTCTCTGCTCCCGGTCTGCCTGCGAATTTCTCCCAGGTCTCATCTGATAGAAAGACCTCCACCTCATCTCCTCCGGTCAGTTTTTCACTGCCCTGCGCTTTTTTCCCATTTAATTTGATATTCTTTTTCCGCAGCATCTTGTAAACGAAGCTCATCGGTGCCTTGCTTAAATATTTCCCAAGGAGCTTGTCCAGACGCTGTCCGGCTTCGTTCGCCGAAACGGTGATTTTCTGCACGGTCTTAACGCCTCCTGACTTTTACAGCGAGATATCCAGAAGAATTTCTTTGATCATCTCTTCATGTCTTCTGTTATCCTTCTGCTCGACGGAGGCGATATTATTCATCCCTTCGGCGCGTGTCAGAAATGCCTTGTAATCGTGGAAAAGCTTGACTGCCACCTTATCGAACTGGTTCTGCTTCATGATCGATTTGATATGCTTTGCAGCATAATCCACATCCACCTTTTTCACCGGCACATAGCCACAGATCGTATTGTTGTAGATCGCAATGGCTGCTACCGGCATTGCTTTTTTCTCGCTTGTGATCACCAGATCGTATGCAACGGTCAGTTCTTCGGTGACGGCTGAAATCTCAAGCTCGGTTGCCTCATCAATGGAATCATGCGGCATGACCATGATCAGATTGACCAGGATCCGGCTTGCCGGAAGACACCCAAGGACTGCTACTACAGTGAGCAGATTGAGCTTGGTCTTTGTCGTTATATAACCGGCGATCACCAATGCGGCAACCAGTCCGAAAGAGACTACGGCTTCCAGGATCAATATTCGTTTTCTTCTGCGCAGATAACCTGCATCTCCTTTTTGTATCTTCATCTTGTCTTCTTACTTACTCCTTTGTTATTTTATCCATCACAGACATGGCTTTTAAGATCATTCCATGTGGAAGTACCTTTGTTGCAGCTTCTGCACCTTTCATCGCAATTCCATAGACCGATACTTCTTTCTTGTATTTGGCATCGATCAGTGCCTGTTTGACAACCTGTATCGGATCTGCCATGACTGCCTCTTTCATACCGCCGGTCAGCTTTCCGGATACTTCAAAGAACGGAGTATCTACAGGTCCCGGGCAGACAGCTGTGACGGAGATTCCTTTTTCCTTCAGCTCTGCTGCAAGGCTTCTTGAAAAGCTCAGTACATACGCCTTTGTCGCCGCATAGACTGCAAAATTTGCCTGCGGACAGAAAGCGGCTGCACTTGCCAGATTGACGATCCTTGTTCCTTTATGCATCCATGGAAGACAGGTGCAGGTCATCTCAGTCAGTCCCCGGCAGTTCAGGTCGATCATGCGAAGCTGAAGCTTTTTGTCTTCCTTTGCGATCTCTTCGACCGTACCGGTCTTTCCGAATCCTGCGGCATTGACCAGCATACGGATGTCCGGGTTCTGGTTCTCCAGTCGGTTCTTCACCTGCTTATATACCAGATCCTCTTCCATGTCTCCGGCGAAGATCCGGATATAGGTCTTGTGGCTTTTCTTGATCTCCTCCAGCTTCTTTTCGCTGCGGGCGATCACCCAGATTTCATCCAGTTCCTTGTAAAAACGTTCGATCTGTCTGACAAATTCCTTTCCCATGCCGGAGGATGCCCCGGTAACAATTGCAATCTTCATAAGCGGTTCTCCTTTCTCCTGTGACTACTTCCGTTTGTGTACGTTGCGGATGGATTTCTTTTTCTGCGTTCTTGGCAAGGACTCTACTCTTCCATTTCCTGCTGATGCAGGCTTTGTATTCTTATGCCCTGCATTGGAATTTTTATAATTTCTGTTTGTCTTTCCTGGATTTTTGTTATTTCCATTCGGGTTTTTGCTCTTTCGCTCCGTGTCTCCATGAGTTCCTCCATGGTTTCTTCCGCCGTATCCACTCTTCTCCTGCATTTTCTCGGAATGCAGTTTTCTTGGACGGATCAGACATTTTTCATCGAAGCCAACCAGATCCATACGGTCTGCGATTCGCAGTGCTTCCATAACCAGGTCATAATTCTTCGGATTTCGGTACTGGATCAGTGCTCTCTGCATCGCTTTTTCATGCGGATTCTTCGGCACATAGACCGGCTTCATCGTCCGCGGATCTACACCGGTATAATACATACAGGTGGAAATCGTAGACGGTGTCGGGTAGAAATCCTGTACCTGCTCCGGCATATAACCAAGATCCCGCAGGTATTCGGCAAGTTTTACCGCTTCTTTCATAGTAGAACCCGGATGGGACGACATCAGATACGGAACCAGGTACTGTTTAAGTCCAAGCCTTTTATTGATCTCTTCGTATTTGTGGGTAAAACGTTCATAAACTGCATTTTCCGGCTTGCCCATCATCTGAAGCACCGGATCTGCCACATGCTCCGGCGCAACTTTCAGCTGTCCACTGACGTGATACTGACACAGTTCTTTGAAAAATGTGTCGTCCGGGTCAGCAAGCAGATAGTCAAAGCGGATACCGGAACGGATAAAGACTTTCTTGACTCCCGGTATCTTTCTCAGATCCCGGAGAATACTCAAATACTCCTTATGATCTGCGATCAGGTTTTTACATGGCTTCGGGAACAGGCACTGCTTGTTGGTGCATGCCCCGTATTTTAACTGCTTCTTACATGCCGGTGCGCGGAAGTTCGCAGTCGGTCCGCCCACATCATGAATATATCCCTTGAACTCCGGATCTTCCGGAAATGTCTTTGCTTCAGCGATCAGCGATTCTTTACTTCGTGTCTGGATGATTCTTCCCTGATGAAATGTCAGTGCGCAGAAGCTGCATCCTCCAAAACATCCTCTATTGCTGATCAGGCTGAACTTGATCTCCCGGATCGCCGGGACACCGCCTGCTGCCTCATAAGACGGATGGTAAGTCCGCATATAAGGAAGTGCATAGACATCATCCATCTCTTGCTGGGTCAGCGGTTTTGCCGGTGGGTTCTGTACCACATACAGGTGATCCGAATACGGCTCAACCAGACGCTTTCCGGAAAATGGATCCGTATTACAGTACTGCTTGTAAAAGCTTTTTGCGTACAACAGCTTGTCCTTTTTCATCTCTTCATATGGTTCCAGAATCTCTGCATCATAAACGCTGTCCAGATTCTTGACCTTGCAGACCGTTCCATCAATATAAGTGATATCTTTTACATCCAGTCCGGCATCCAGCGCCTCTGCGATCTCAATGATCGAACGTTCGCCCATTCCGTAGGACACCAGATCTGCCCCCGAATCCAGAAGGATGGAACGCTTCAGCTGGTTGGACCAGTAATCGTAATGCGCAAGTCTTCTCAGGCTCGCCTCGATCCCGCCCAGGATGATCGGTGTTTTCTTATAGGTCTGGCGGATCAGATTGCCATATACGACCGCCGCATAATCCGGTCTTTTTCCCATCACGCCGCCCGGTGTATAGGAATCCTGCTGCCTTCTCTTTTTCGATACCGAATAGTGGTTGACCATGGAATCCATATTGCCTGCGGATACCATGAATCCAAGCCGCGGCTCTCCAAATTCGGTGATACTTTCCTTGTTCTTCCAGTCAGGCTGTGCAATGATCCCCACACGGAAACCATGTGCCTCCAGAAGACGGGTGATGATCGCATGTCCAAAAGACGGATGATCCACATAAGCGTCCCCGCTCACATAGACGAAATCCACCTGATCCCATCCCCGCTCTTCCATCTCTTTTCTGCTGATCGGTAAAAATCCCTGACTCATCTCTATAATACCTCATATGTCTGATTCATAATCTCTTCATAGCTGTGAATAAAGTAATCGGCAAACTGTCTCTTTTTCTCATCCTGCGGACGGGAAAACCAGTCATCTACCGCACACACACGCATCCCTGCGTTCTTCCCGGCAAGGATCCCCATCGGTACATCCTCAAATACCAGACAGGAAGAAGGCTCTACGTCCAGCTGCTTTGCCGCCTGCAGGTACACGTCCGGCGCCGGCTTGCCTTTCTTCACCTCACAGCTTGTACAGATCGTATCAAAAAGCTGTGTAACCTGTCTTGCCTTTAAAAACTCTTCAACCAGCTTCCGGTCGTTGCTGGTTGCAATTCCTGTACGGATGCCTTTTTCCTTCAGCATCTCCAGAAATTCCTTTACTCCCGGTTTCAGTGTGACTTCTTTTGTATATTTATCCACAGACATGTCATACCATTCCTGTTTGATCTCCTCCACCGTATGCGGAAGCTCCGGGAATATCTTCAGAAAGTACTGGGCGGTCTCGGTATAACTCATCCCTTCCATTGCCTCATGAAAATCTTCCGGCGGATTCAGATGGTATTTTCTTATATAATCTTCATCAATTGCTGTCCACACCCACATGGAATCTACCAGGGTTCCATCCAGGTCAAAAATGACAGCTTTGGTCTGTTCTAACATAATTTTTCGATCTCCTCTTCGGTCAGTGACCGGTATTCTCCCTTTGCAAGGGTCTCATCCAGTACAAGACTTCCCATGGAAAGCCGTTTCAGATAGACCACCTCTTTGCCGACGGCATGGAACATCCGCTTCACCTGGTGGAAACGTCCCTCAGTAATCGTAAGTTCGATCTCGGACTCTTCTCCGCTTTTCAGGATCCGGAGCCTTGCACTTTTCGTCGGCGTCTCGTCTCCAATATCCACGCCCTCTGCAAATGCTTTCACATCGGATTCGTCTACCCTTCCCTGTATCTTCGCGTAATACACCTTATCCACATGCTTTTTCGGAGAAAGCAGGCGGTGGGAAAGTTCCCCGTCATTGGTAATCAGAAGCAGACCTTCCGTGTCCTTATCCAGACGCCCTACCGGGAACAGATCATTTCGTTTCTTATCTGTGATCAGATCCAACACCGTCTTGTCCCGGTCATCTTTTGTGGCAGAAATGACGCCTGCCGGTTTGTGGAGCATATAGTATTCTTTTTTGGCGTATCCGATCCGTTTCCCATCCAGGCTTACTTCCTGTACGGTCTCATCGATCTTAAGCTCCGGCTTTTTCACCGTCTCTCCATCAACCGTAACTCTTCCGCTGCGGATCAGCTTTTTGATCTCACTTCTGGTTCCCTGTCCCATCTCGGCAAGGTATTTATCTATGCGCATCATGCGGACTGATTCCTCCATCCAGGCAGATATTTGTTCTTTAAAGTTCCATTCGCAATCTTGCCCCAGCCAAGTGGGAATCCGTCTGTGCAAACCAGATGCCAGCCCTTTGCTTTTGCCGGTACCAGATCGTCCACATCGATCGTCTCGCCCTTCAGATAGCGCATCAGGCGCTCGTCATCCGAAGCCAGATTCAGCGTATGTGCATACTCTTCCATCTTCAGGTTCATCGCCAGTGCCTGACTTGGTTCAAATCTCTTTTTCTTCAGTTCGCCAAGGAGCAGTCCACTTCTTAAGAATCTTGCCCCTTTCAGTTCCGGCAGATTTTCTGGCATATAGTACACGCGCTCGCCGTGGATATCCAGTCGCCAGGACTTCAGATCCCACTTGACATCACGGAAGAATTCTTCCAGTTCTGCCGGAATCTTCTTCGCTTTCTGTTCTGCGATCGGAGAAGCCGGACAGATTGCATCCTCGCTCTTTTTCAGAAGTGCGAGGTAGTGTCCTTCCCCTTTCATGTGATGTGGGAAAATGCGGACAGTCTTTGCAAAATCCGGATCCTTCGACTCTGTCACTTCCGGTCTGCCCGGTGCAAATCCTCCATAGCCTGCGATTTCCTGGATCTCAAATTCCGGATATTCGCTGAGCAGATATTCGATCGTCCCCTCATTCTCCAGCGGATCGAAGGTACAGGTGGAATACAGCATCATACCGCCCGGTTTTAACATCCTTGCTGCCTGGGTGATGATGCTTCTCTGCAGCTTTGAGAAAAATTCCGGTCCATGTTCTTCCCAGGCACGCACCATCTTCTTATCCTTGCGGAACATACCTTCCCCGGAGCACGGCGCATCGATCAGGATCTTATCAAAGTAGCCACTGAAATAGCGTTCCAGCCTGCCAGGTTCTTCGCTCATGACCAGCATATTGCCGATCCCGAAGACCTCCAGATTCTTTAAGAGCCCTCTCGCCCTGGAGCTGCTGATATCATTCGCCACCAGAACCCCTTCGTTCTTAAGCTTTGCTCCAAGTTCGGTTGCCTTTCCGCCAGGTGCGGCGCAGACATCCAGTACCCGGTCCCCCGGCTCTACCGGAAGGCGGTTTGCCGGTGTCATTGCGCTTGGCTCCTGCAGGTAGTAAAGTCCTGCAAAATAGTACGGATGCTTTGCCGGAGAAATCTTCTCCCCGTCGTAATAGAAACCATTCTCGATCCACGGGATCGGTGTGATCTCGAACGGACAGATCTTCACAAAATCTTCCACCGAAATCTTCTCTGTATTCACACGAAGTCCATAGTATCTCGGCTCGTCATAACATTTTATATAATCCTCAAATTCATCTCCGAGGAGTGCCTTCATCTTCTCTTCAAATTCATTTGGTAAATTTATCATTCTTTCGTCCTCCATATCATTTAAGTATAGCATAGTTAGAAAGAACAGGAAAGTTTTTTCTCCCCGGCAAGTCTTAAAATCCAGTAGGGATCGTAACTGATTTCCTCTCCGTCCGGGTACAGATAGACCCCCACATGCAGATGGGTGGCGAACATCCCTTTTGTCCCCTCCGGACCGTATCCGGTATTCCCCATAAATCCAATGATATCCCCTGCTTTTACCGTGTCCCCTTCCCGGAATGTTCCATAAGAATCCAGATGTGCATAATAAAAATATGCACCGGACGGTGCGGTAATCCCGATCCGGTAACCACCCTTTTCCAGCCAGCCTCTCGCAGATACCGTTCCGTCCGTCATGCTCACCACCGGATAAAGTCCCGGAACATCTTTCGATGCCATCAGATCACAGCCCTCATGTCCTCTTTTCCCTCCATAGGTGCGCTCACCCATCCAGCTGTCTACGAAAGATACCTGGTACTGCGGATGCTTTGGTGAAACCGGAACCGGAAAATACCGGATATCATTCCAGATCGCATTGCAGATGCCTTCAAAAGACTGCCATTCTTCCTTTCCCGACCATTTTTCAAGTAACTCTTTTTCTTTCTTTTTGGAGAATTCTCCTTTTTCCAGAAAATATAGTGCGTAAAGCTTCCCTCTTTTGTCGCTTTCTGCCTTCGCAAGAACCGCCAGAAAATCCTCCTTCATTCCAAGCCGCCGGAATTCTTCTGTGCTTCCCGTTTTCCGTTTCAGGCGACTCTTTTCTGCCCTGTCTTTCAGCTCCATATTCATCACTGCGCAAAAAAAGATCAGAAAAAGCAGGAGCAGATATAATCTGCGTTTCCGTTTTCTTTTCAAAATTTCACCGTTTTTCTTTTAGTTTATTCCCGGAAGCTATCTTCTATGATCCTGCCGCCTGGCATATCGGTCTGTATTTCTTCATAAACTGTTCTAAAAGCTTGTGGCAGGCAGAGCCTATGAAAATCAAAACACTTTCTGTTCTTTCGCTAATCGGACTTTTTCTTTTCATGCTGATTTCCCCGGAAACTGTGACAACTGGCGCCGCAAACGGGCTCCTGCTCTGGTACCGGCGGGTGCTTCCGGTGCTTTTCCCGTTTCTTCTCATCACTGGTCTGATGATCCGCACGGGAAGCATTTCCCTGGTCAATCGGATCCTCTCGCCGGTTCTGATGCCATTCCTTGAAATTTCCAAAAATGCCTCTTTTTCGGTGGTCTGCGGCTTCCTCTGCGGATTCCCGGTGGGAGCAAAATCCTGTTCCGACCTGACCTGTGAGGGGAAGATTTCTTCTTCTGAGGGGGAATATCTGCTTTCCTTCTGCAACAATGTCAGCCCGGCATTTCTGTTCGGATATGTGGCGTCCCAATGTCTTGGGATGAAAGAAGGAGTGCAGATCTGTCTGCTCCTTCCCATCCTTTCCGCACTATGCTGTTCCTTTTTGTTCCGCAGATGGTATCTTCCCCAAAAAGCATCTACAGCTGTAAGAAATCCTCATAATACTTTCACACAGACAAAATCTCTCTGCAAAACCTCTGCACCTGCCAGAGACATCTTTTTATCCCCGAATTCTTCCAGCCAACCTCTTCCCTTTGCGGAAGCTCTGGATGAAAGCATCCTGTCCGCCTGCGACTCCATCACCCGGATCGGCGGATATATGATCGCCTTTTCGGTTCTTCTCGCCTTTATGGGAAAGCTGTCTTTCCAGAATCCCATCTGGAAGCATGTTCTCCTTCCGGGAATGGAACTGACCAGCGGAATCCGTATGCTCTGTCAGTCGGATCTTTCTTCGGATCTGCGTTTTCTTCTCGTCATGGCGCACTGTTCTTTTGGCGGCATCTGCGCCTTGTTTCAGACAAAATGCATGATCCGGTCACAGAGCTGGTCTTTCTTCCGCTATACAACAGAAAAGCTGATTACCGCAATGGTAACCAGCTTATTTGCTTTTTGCTATCTGAAATTGTTCTGCTGAAGGATTCCTACTCCATCTGTCCCTGATCCATCGGCTCAGCTTCTGTACCGAATTCTGCTTCCAGTCCGCGTGATGACTTATCCGGAACTTCCAGTTCTGCACGGTTGTTGCGTACAACATCATAACATTCCTGAAGGGATGTTACCAGACTGTCATACTTGCTTGTGTAGCTGTTCAGTGTATGACCGATGATGCTCTCTGCATTGGCAAGAAGGTCATCTGTATACTGTACGGCACCGATACGGATATCGTTGGCATCATTGGTTGCATTGTCCAGGATCTGCTGTGCCTGGTCCGTTGCTGCCATAACGATCTCGTTCGCCTGTGCGTATGCCTGCTGCATGATCTCGTGTTCGCTTACCAGTTCGCTTGTCTGTGCGTGTGCTTCTTCGATCATGCTCTCTGCTTTCTGCTGTGCATCTGCAAGGATCGCATCTTTGTTGGCAATGATCTTCTGGTAACGCTTGATCTCATCCGGTGTCTTCATACGAAGTTCACGGAGAAGTTCGTCGATCTGGTCTTTATTCACGATAATCTTTGTGGTTGATAATGGCTGGAACTTACAGCTGTCAATGTACTCTTCAATTTCTTCAATAATCTGCTCAATACGGCTGCTCATAATTTGCACTCTCCTTCTTATCACAACCCCTGCTGTGACATCTTTTCTTTTATACTTTTGGCGACAGTCTCCGGTACAAACTGGGAAATATCCCCTCCGAATGCTGCGACTTCTCTTACGATTGTAGAGCTAAGGTAAGAATACTTGAGGTTGGTCGTAAGGAACATGGTCTCTACTTCCGGCTCAAGCTTATGGTTCGTCTGTGACATCTGAATCTCATACTCAAAGTCTGTAATCGCACGCAGTCCGCGGATCACCAGACTTGCCTTCTGCTGTCTTGCAAAATCTACAAGAAGCCCGTCAAAAGGCATAACTTTCACGTTATCGAGGTCTTTCGTCACTTCCTCTAACATTTTAACACGTTCTTCTACAGAAAACAACGGGGTTTTTGCTTTATTCATCAATACTCCGATTATAAGTTCGTCTACAATTTTACTGCTCCGGGTAATAATATCCAGATGTCCGAATGTGACCGGGTCAAAGCTTCCCGGATAAATCGCTCTTATCATGAGTCTATTCCTCCACAGATATGAATACATGCATATTGGTCTTGTATTTCTTTTGCTTGATCAAAGAAAAACCGAGTTCTTCCAGATAAGAGAAATCTGTCTCCAGAGATGCCTCCACGATGATCAGTGCATCCTCTTCCAACAGGTTGGATTTTGCCAGATACGCAAGTACCTCTTTTTCCAGCAGATGGTTGTACGGCGGATCCATAAATATGTAGTCAAACTTTTCTCTTCCATCCAGCTTCCGAAGTGCTGAAAACACATCATCCCGAAGCACCTCTGCCTGATCTGCAAGCTGTGTTTTTTTCAGATTCTCCGTGATGCACTGAACCGCATCCGGATTGTTTTCCACAAACACTGCTTTTTTCACGCCCCGGCTGATTGCCTCAATTCCGATTGCCCCGCTTCCGGAAAACAGATCCAGAAAGGTACAGTCACAAAGACCATGCGCGATCATATTGAATAAAGTTTCTTTGGTACGGTCGGTCGTCGGACGTGTCTCCATCCCTTTTACCGTCACAAGTGGTATTCTTCTGGCTTTCCCTGCTATGACTCTCATCTTCTCGTTCTCCTGATCTGTGATGTCAGAAATTACGTTGTAATTCCCAGACACAGGGCATTTGCCCTTTCAATCCTGACATCATATTATACTTATTTGTGATTATTTTGTCAATTTATCCGCTTGTATTTTACAAGATACATTTTTCTCTATCTGTCTTTTTTCGGATACAATTCCTCTACTTCTCCGGTTCTGCCTGTCCCTGATGAACCGTGATCTGCTGATACGGAATATCGATCTGGTTCTCATCCAGCGTCAGCTTGATATTCTCCAGCATCCGCCATCTGGTATTCCAGTACTCTTCGGTCTTTACCCAGGCGCGGACACCGAGCACCACTGAACTGCTTCCAAGCTCATGCACAAAGACATTGTGCTCCATGCTCTGAATCACGGACGGATCATTTTTTACCAGTTCCTGCAAAAGGTGCTTGGCAAGCCGCAGATCTGCTTCATAAGCGATATCCACTTTCAGATCCAGCTGACGGTAATCCTTATCCGTCACGTTGGTAAGACTGGTGTTGGCAAGCGTACCATTTGGCACAACGATCGTTTTGTTGTCGATCGTGGCAAGCTTGGTGTAGAAAATCTGGATCTCCTTTACCGTTCCTTCATTGCCGTGGCTGTCTTCAATAATATAATCCCCGACAACGAAAGGCTTCAGGAACAGGATCAGCATTCCACCGGCAAGGTTGGAAAGGCTCCCCTGCAGGGCAAGACCGACTGCCACACCTGCGGATGCAACTGCCGCTGCAATGGATGCAGATTCTACACCGAGCGAATTGATGATCGCCAGGATCAGCAGAATATGAAGTCCATATTTTAAAAGGGAATCCACAAACTGTCTTGCACCGGTGTCCGAATTGGTCCGCTCCATGGATGCCCGCGTGATCTTGCGGATCCAGTTGATCAGTTTGTGGCAGACAAGAAATACCAGGATTGCCATCAGGATACGGATTCCAAATGCAATCAGATCCGGCCCTTTTTCCTGAAGGAACTTGTTAAACCCGGTGATGCTTTCCACGGTATCCTGTACCGTCGATTCTACCGCACTTCCTGCGTCTGTCTGTGTCAAAAGCATAGCTTATTCCTCCTTCAGTGCGATAAACGCTGCAAGATTGCCCCTGTTTCCTTTGGATGCACGATGGGAAAATAAAAGTTCTGGATTGCAGCAGGTACATACATTGGTCACCTCCAGATGCTCCGGAAGAATCCCTGCATCTGTAAGAACCAGTTCATTTGCCTTCCAGAGATCCAGTTGGAATTTGCCGTTCTCTTTTGCGTAAAACAGGCTGTCATACTGGGATGTGCTGAAATTTGCCCGGAACTGGTCAATCACATCCTCACTGACTTCATAACAGTCCTGACAGATGGACGGTCCCACACAGGCAAGAATATCCTTCGGATCACATCCGAATTCCTTCTGCATCTTTTCAATTGTCACCTGTCCCATCCGTTTCACGGTGCCTCTCCATCCGGAATGGCTGGATGCAACAACCTTTTTCACCGGATCCAGGAACAGAAGCGGTACACAGTCTGCGTAAAATGTTACCAGGCAGATTCCCGGTTCATTCGTGATCAGTCCGTCCACATCGGTGTAATCTTTCTCTCTTGTAACACCCTTTCCGGCATCTTCCCGTGTCACGATCCTCACATTCGTCGTGTGGGTCTGATGGGTGCAGACCATGTTCTCCGGCCTGACGCCGATCGCAGCCGCCATCCGCCTGTAGTTCTCGTCTACATGTGCCGGATCGTCCCCTCTGGTGTAACTCAGGTTCATGCTTCCAAGGAAGCCTTCACTTACTCCCCCGAGTCTGGTCGAGATCCCGTGGTCTACAAGTCCTTCTTTTTCGAGAAGCGGGTATTTGAGAAACGGCACGCCGGCATTTACACACTCATCAAAGATATGCTCCTCATTTTTATATTTTAATCCTATACTCATCTGTACTCTCCCATATTCTGATCTCTGCATCTGGCCGTCATACGATCTCAAAGCCTCCGCAGTACTCAAATACATTTTTCCGCAAGGATATCTGATTCCCTGCGATCCCCACCACATCAAAACGGCAGGGCATCTCCGTGCAGCCTTTCTTCATCAGATAATAAACGGCTGCTCCGGACAGGCGCATCTGTTTTGGCACGGATACCGCCTCCAGAGCAGCCGAAAGCTCTCCTGATCTGCGAAATTTCACCTCACAGAAGACCAGATATTCTCCGTCTTTTGCGACAATGTCAATCTCCGCATACCGGCAGCGGAAATTGTACTCCAGTATCTGATATCCCTGCTTTTCCAGAAATTCACCTGCTATTTTTTCATATTTTGTACCGGTTCTACGCCGGTTCTTTTCTTTCTCCAATCGCCTTTTGGATTTGATTTTCTACATAACGTGTCGGACTTTTATACGAAATGTCCGATAAAACTTCTTCTGTGGATCGGTGTCGGTCCAAGTGTCTGAAGCGCTTTGATATGTTCTGCCGATCCATACCCTTTGTTGGATGCAAATCCATATCCCGGGAGTACCTTGTCGTACTCCTCCATCAGGCGGTCCCTTGTCACCTTTGCCACAATACTTGCAGCGGCGATGGACACGCTTTTTGCATCCCCTTTGATGATCGGAACCTGTGGGATCACCACTTCCGGAATAGTCACTGCATCATTCAGGAGCAGATCCGGAGTAATCTTCAGATTGCCGATCGCCTGACGCATGGCTTCGTAGGTTGCCTGAAGGATATTGATCTCGTCAATCCTTGCCGGAGATGCCATCCCAAGACCTACGGCAACCGCTTTGTCCATGATCTCCTCATAAAGTGCATCCCTTTTTGCTGCAGAAAGCTTCTTGGAATCATTCAGATAAAGGATCTCGCAGTCCTTCGGAAGGATCACGGCTCCTGCAACAACAGGACCTGCAAGTGGACCTCTCCCCACTTCATCAATCCCACAGATCAGTGCATGATCGGCATACTTTTCTTCGTACTGCCGCATTTTCGCAAGACGTTCCTTTTCAGCGAGAAGCTTTTCTTTCTGCTTTCTGTATTTTTCCAGAAGCTTCTGTACACCTGCGCGGTCATCCGATGCGTATTCTGCCATCAGCTGCTCTCTTGCATCTCCTTCGGCTTCTTTTAAACGAGCATCAATGTCTTTGATACTTTCTTTACTCATGCTTTATCACTCCGATTTTGTTAAATGGATAAATCCTTACCCAGGCTCGTCCAATCAGCATATCACGTGTCAGAACCCCAACACTCGCAACACGACTGTCTGAGCTGTGATTCCGGTTGTCTCCCAGGACAAAATACTCATCATCCCCCAGAGTGATCGGCTCCGCCGCGATTCCCGGATCTGCCATCACCTCTGCACCATAATGCTCATCCAGCTTTTCTCCATTGATGTAAACATAACCGTCGATCACCTGTACGGTCTCGCCCGGAAGTCCGATAATACGCTTAATATAGTAGGTATTCTCCGCATGCTGATACGGAAATACAATGATGTCGTATCGCTCCGGATCCCGGAACCTGTAACTGAGCTTATCCACGATCAGGTTATCTCCATCGGAAAGTGTCGGCTCCATCGAATGTCCGTCTACTTTTGTACGCTGTCCGACAAAGGTAACGATCACCCATGTCAGGAGGACGATGATCAGAAGATATAAAATCGTTCCTCCCAGTGATCTCCATATACTCTGCTCCTGCTCCGGGGCTTCTTCCCTGTTGTCTGCCTTATTCATTTGTATACTCCTTTACAAATTCAAGTGTGATCCTTCCAAGTCTTCCGTTGCGGAAATCGTCAAGCAGCATACCGGCTGCTTTTGCAGTATCTAATTCATTGCCACGCACCAGACAGTGACGGCTCTCTGCAATGGCTTCCAGCGCACGATAGCTGTTCTGCTTTTCATCGATTGTATATTTGTCCGCAAGAACGCCCGGATAGGCATCCTGCATGAAGCTGATCAGTTCTGCGGCAAGTTCTTCCAGATTCATGATTTCATCCTTGATCGATCCGATGAAAGCAAGGCGGAGTCCGACCTGCTGATCCTCAAACTTCGGCCAGAGGATTCCCGGTGTATCGAGAAGCTCCACGTTCTTGTTCAGACGGATCCACTGCTTTCCTTTGGTGACTCCCGGCTTGTTACCGGTCTTTGCACAGGCTTTTCCTGCAAGTGCATTGATAAAAGTAGACTTTCCTACATTCGGGATTCCAACCACCATCGCACGGACCGGACGGTTCAGGATTCCTCTCTTGCGGTCACGTTCGGTCTTTTCTTTACATGCTTCCTGGATCACTCCCTGAATGGACTTGATGCCGCCACCCTTACGGGAATTGACCTTAACTGCGGAATAACCTTTTTCACGGAAATAGGCGATCCACTCTTCTGTCTGCTTCTCATCTGCAAGATCTGCCTTGTTGAGCAGAATCAGCCTTGCTTTATTCTTTCCAAGTTCATCGATGTCCGGATTCCGGCTGCTCATCGGAACTCTTGCATCAACCAGCTCGATCACAAGATCGATCAGCTTGATATTCTCCTGCATCATCCTTTTGGCTTTTGTCATATGCCCCGGATACCATTGAAAATTCATCCAGTTTCCTCCTTCTATTTGCCAGGCAGTCCGAAACGGTCTTTCGGGGAAAGAATAAACCATACCTTCCCCTCAATCTCGGAACGCTTTACATTTCCAACATCAGCCATACGGCTGTCCTCACTGCTCTCCCGGTTGTCTCCGAGCACAAAATACTCATCTCCACCGAGAACGATCTTCTCGCTGACAAGACCTGCATCTAAGATTGCAGTGGTCTCGTACTTTTCATCCAACTTTTTATTATTAATATAAATCTCGCCGTCCCTGATCTCAACACTTTCCCCGGGAAGCCCGATAATTCTCTTGATATAGGAATGAAGATTCTCATTTCCCTTTGGCTTGAACACGATAATGTCTCCACGCTTTGGTATGCTCGCATCATATACGATCCGGTTCACCAGAACCACATCCCCGTTCTGGATCACCGGGGTCATGGACTCACCGATGTTACTGATCTGGTGTCCGAAGTACCACACAAACACAAACGCACAAAGGCAGACAAGCACGATCTGGAACACCCATCCGAAGACTTCCGGAATCCACTTCAAATTCAGCGGTTTCCTGTGCTTTTTGTCAAATCTAAGCTCTTTTCTTTTTCTATGTCTCATCTGTTATCATATCCTATATTAGCAAAAGGGACAAGTACCTGTCGTATTTGTCCCTCTTTAAGCATTTACTATTTTACTAATTCTTTAACTTTTGCTCTCTTACCTACACGTCCTCTTAAGTAGTTAAGTTTTGCACGTCTTACTTTACCTTTACGAACAACTTCTACTTTTTCAACGTTTGGTGAGTGAAGTGGCCATGTCTTTTCTACGCCGATTCCGTTAGAGCTCTTTCTTACTGTAAATGTTTCTCTTGCTCCGCCGCCCTGTCTCTTTAATACAGTACCTTCGAATACCTGAATTCTCTCACGGTTTCCTTCTTTGATCTTACCGTAAACTTTTACAGTATCTCCAACGTGGAATTCCGGAGCGTTTTCTTTTAACTGAGCTGCTTCAATGTTCTTAATAATTTCGTTCATGTGTGAACCTCCTTCATATTTTGACGTTCTTAATACGCTTTTCTTATCGTACCAGAGGACCATCTCTGTTTTCATCACAACGTGCTATATATTAACACATTATTCTTCATTTTTCAAGTCTTTTTCTCGATTTTCTATAATCTCTTCTGCAAGTTCTCTTTCCTTCATCGTAAGCTCCGCACCTATAAGAAGATCCGGACGCCATTTTGCGGTACGGATCACAGACTGCTCTCTGCGCCATTTCTCCACATTGGCATGATGACCGGACAAAAGGATCGGCGGAACCTGCTTGTCGTGCCAGATCTCCGGTCTGGAATACTGCGGATATTCCAGAAGATTATCCTGAAAGCTTTCAAACTCAGCTGACACGTCATTGTGCAGAACGCCCGGGATCAGACGGGATACTGCGTCTACGATCATCATTGCCGGAAGTTCTCCGCCTGTCAGCACGTAATCACCGGCTGACACGTAATCGGTTACGATTTCTTCCAGGACACGTTCATCAATCCCTTCGTAATGCCCGCACAGAAGCACCAGTCCATCCTCTTTTGCAAAATCTTCTGCCATCTTCTGGTTGAACGGCTTGCCCTGCGGGGAAAGATAGATCACGCGCGGCTTCTTTCCTTCCGGAAGGGCTGCCTTCTCCCGGATTGCAAGATAGGTCTGGTAAACCGGCTCTGCCTGCATCAGCATCCCGGCTCCGCCTCCGTATGGATAATCATCTACACTGCTGTGTTTGTTAAAAGCATAATCCCGGATATTCCAGGCTTCAATCTCAAGGATCTCGTTTTTCACGGCTCTTCCAATAATACTGGTTCCAAGTCCGTTCATCACCATCTCCGGGAAGAGTGTCATGATATCAAATCTCATATCGTTCTCCTGTTCTATCGGTTAAATGAGTCCATCCATCAAGTGAACGGTCATCTTGTTATTCTCGGTATCTACATCCAGAATACAGTCATGGATTGCAGGGAGAAGCACTTCTCCGTGTGCCTCCGTCGATACCACATAGACGTCATTCGCACCGGTTTCCATAATATCTTCGAGAACACCGAATTTCTCTCCGTCCTCGGTATAGACATCCATGCCGATGATATCTGCCATATAGTATTCGTCTTCTTCCAATTCCACAGCATCCTCACGGGATACGAGAAGTGGCATCTTTCTGTATTTTTCAATATCATTTATGTTATCGATTCCTTTGAATTTCAGGATTACATACTGTTTGAAGAATTTTACACCTTCGATTTCGAGAGGAATCTGTTCTTTTCCTGTATCAAGGATCACGTCTTTCAGATCACGGAAACGATTTGGATCGTCGGTGGTCGGGAAGACCTTGACTTCACCTTTGATTCCGTGGGTAGATGTGATCACGCCAACCTGCAGGTAATCATTTTGTTGCATATTCTGTCCTTTCTTAGCATAGATAAATTTTACACCGAAAAAGTCTGTTTTCAGGTCTTTCTGAGCAATTATCGACAACTTTTCCCGCATACTGAGGTATGTTAAAAAACGCAGATAAAAATAAATTTACCTGCGTTTTAATTTTATGCTATTGCATAATTTCAACCACGACTTTTTTGTCTTCTTTTGCCGCGGCTGCTTTTACAACGGAACGGATTGCTTTCGCAATTCGGCCTTGCTTACCGATCACCTTTCCCATATCATTGTCTGCGACATGTACTTCGATCACGGTAGTCTTGCCTTCCTGTTTTTCCGTAACCACGACGCCTTCAGGATTGTCCACAAGTGCTTTCGTAATTACTTCCACTAAATTTTTCATCACTCGCACCTCCGCGAAGCAACCTATTTTTCAATACCTGCTGCCTTAAAGATTTTTCCAACAACTTCTGTAGGCTGAGCACCGTTGTTTAACCATTTTTTAGCTGCTTCTTCATCTACTTTGAATACGCTCGGATCCTGAGTTGGATCGTATGTTCCGATCTCTTCGATGAATTTTCCGTCTCTTGGTGATCTAGAATCAGAAACAACGATTCTATAGAAAGGAGCTTTCTTCTGTCCCATTCTTCTTAATCTGATTTTTACTGCCATTTTACTTTCCTCCATAAAATAATTTGTATTTATAATAGTTTATCTATATATCACGCATAATCTGCGGAATATATCTTTTTTAGAAAGGCATCTTGAACTTGCCTTTTTTACCTTTCCCGCCCATCATTCCCGGGAAGGACTTCATCATCTTGCGCATCTGCTCGAACTGCTTCATCATCTTGTTGACCTCCGAAATATCAACCCCGGCTCCTGCTGCGATTCTTCGCTTTCTCTGCGGAGTGATGATATCCGGATTCTGGCGTTCCTTGATCGTCATGGAATAGATAATGGCTTCGACTCTTGCCATCTTCTGTTCTGCATCATCCGCATCGATCTCCGGCATCTTGCCTTTGCCAAGACCACCCATGCCGCCAAGTCCGGGAAGCATATTCATAATACTTCCAAGACCGCCCATCTTGCGCATCTGTTTCATACTTTCCAGATAGTCCTCAAAATCAAACTGCGACTTTTTGAGCTTTTCTGTCATCTTACGTGCCTGTTCTTCGTCGATCTCTTCGCCGGCTTTCTCGATCAGGCTGAGTACATCCCCCATACCGAGGATTCTGGAAGCCATACGGTCCGGATAAAACTGCTCCAGATCTGATAACTTCTCGCCCATACCCACATAAAGGATCGGGCATCCGGTGACTGCCTTGATTGAAAGTGCCGCACCGCCTCGGGTGTCACCGTCAAGCTTTGTGACGATTACCCCGTCTATACCAATCTTCTCATTAAAATTCTCGGCAACGTTCACGGCGTCCTGACCGGTCATTGCATCGACAACGAGAATACTCTGATGAACCTCGATCGTGTTCTTGATCTCCTGCAGTTCTTCCATCATCTCTTCATCAATATGAAGACGACCTGCAGTATCCAGAATGATCACGTTGTTGCCGTTTTTTTCAGCATGCTCAAGTGCTGCTTTAGCGATATTCGCCGGCTTCTGATTATCTCCCATGGAGAACACTTCCACGCCCTGCTTCTCTCCGTTAATCTGCAACTGCTTAATCGCTGCCGGACGGTAGACATCACATGCCACCAGAAGAGGCTTCTTACCTTTCAGCTTGAACTTACCTGCCAGCTTTGCAGTGGTCGTCGTCTTACCGGCTCCCTGAAGACCCATCATCATGATCACTGTCTTCTGACTTCCCGGCTGAAGCTTGATCTCCGTCGTCTCGGATCCCATCAGGTTAATCAGCTCTTCATTAACGATCTTGATTACCATCTGACCCGGATTCAGTCCGTTCATCACGTCCTGTCCGACTGCACGCTCCTGCACGCTTTTCACAAAGTTCTTGACAACCTTGAAGTTAACATCTGCCTCCAGAAGAGCCATCTTAACTTCACGCAGAGCCGCTTTTACATCGTCTTCTGTAAGTCGTCCCTTGCTTCTTAAATTCTTGAATACGTTCTGAAGTTTTTCTGTCAGACTGTCAAATGCCATATTATAACTCCTCTATGATCTCTCCCGAAAGCTTTTTCACTTTCTTTATCAGTTCTTTTTCATCCTGCTCTTCGTAATTCTCAAGGAGCAGATCGATCTCATGGACTTTTTCTTTTACAGACATGAACTTCTCCACCAGATGCAGCTTTGCTTCATAATCCTCCAGGCTCTTGTTGCAGCGCCGGATCATATCATGAACGCCCTGTCTGCTGATGCCTGCATCTCTTGCGATCTCGCTGAGCGAGTAATCTTCAAGAACTGCCTGTTCATAAATCTCTTTCTGATGCTTCGTCAGAAGCTCACCATAAAAATCATACAATAATGTCTGCTTTAAAATCTCGTCCATCACTTATCACCTGTGCTATCATATAACAGATTCTGACTGGTGTCAAGTATTTTTTCTTGACATTCAAGAAGTTTTTCTACATGCAGGTTTCCATGCCCCTGTCTTTTGTCATAATGCCTGCCTTTCTCACAGGAATTCCACAGTCTGTATTTCAACTCCAGATTACACATATCCGGGTATTTCTGCAAAACCAGCGCCGCCGCGCCGGATACTGCCGGTGTTGCCATGGAGGTCCCGCTTTTCGGGATATAGGCATACGGACTCCGCGCCGGATACAGATAATTGCAGGAATAGATCCGGTTTCCCGGCACCGTAAGATCCGGCTTTTTAATGCATTCCCCGGTTGGTCCGCAGCCGGAATATTTCTTCCCCAGCTCTTCATCCGCCCCGACTGTGATCACCTTCCGGCTGTTCCCCGGGATCGTGATGCTCCCTTCTTTTGGTCCTTTATTTCCCGCCGCCGTCACAACCACCAGACCGGCATCCCAGAGCCGCTCCACCCAGAACAGGAACAATTCATCTTCCGGGTCTTTTTTATGCGGCAGGGTTCCAATGGAAATGTTAACGATCCGGATCTGCATTTCTTTCTGCTTTAACAACACGTACCGGATCCCGTTTATCACATCCCGGATCTTCCCGCCGCCCTTCTGGTTTAGCACTTTGACTGCAAAAATCTGTGCTTCCGGTGCCATTCCACTGTAGAGTCCTCTTCCGCTTCTCCCGTTTCCCGCAAGGATTCCTGCCACATGGGTTCCATGTCCGTTGTCATCGTACATCGTTTCCTTTCCCTGCACGAAGTCCTTCCATCCCACGATCCGCCCTGCAAGATCCGGATGCGGTACGATTCCCGTATCCAGAACCGCACAGACAACGCCCTTTCCTGTGATTTTGTTTTGCATTGTATCGGAACACCAGTAGTGGATTTTTTGTTTTAAATCTTTCATATTAGAAATGTCCTTTTTGTATTAGGATATTCGTCCCGGGAAAAGATGCCAGTTTCTTTCAATTTTTTCTGAAACACTGACATGCCATCCTACATATGATGAAGTGTAAAGAAACCTTACTGGAGGCTATCAAATATGAGCGAATTAAGTGCAACAAACTGCGGATGTGGAAATTCTATGGATAACTGTGGATGTGGTTGCGGAATGTCTTCTTGTGTATGGATCATTCTTCTCCTCTGCTGCTGTGGCGGATGGGGACGCGGTGGCGACGGCTGTGGATACGGCTGCGGAAATGACAGCTGCCTGTGGATTATCCTTCTCCTCTGCTGCTGTGGCGGATTTGGCAACGGATGCAACGGCGGCTGTGGATGTGGAAATGGCTGCGGTGGCGGCTGCAATGGTGGATGCGGCTGCTAATTACGAAAATCAGCTTACATTCTGTCAAAAAAACCAGAGGCGGGGAAACTAGCATCCCCGCCTCTTTTCGTGCTTTTCCTGCTGCTTTTTCGCCTCATTTTCCTGCTCTTTTTTCTCTTTCAAACATTCCTCATCCACTTCGTAAATCGCATTTCCGTCAATGATGATCCTGGTCTTCATGCGATGAGTTCCTCCGAATTCTTCCTTTGCTTTATTATATGTGGATTTCATATTTTCCGTCTTCTTTACATATATATTTATAACGCTGAACCGTGGAGGGCGTATGGAAAAGAAACCGCCCCTTGTTATGACGCCATTTGACGAGTCTCTCACGAATGATTTTCTACAGCTTATCAAAATCATTCTTCCATATCTGCCGGAATCTATTCAGCGTATGGCAGGCATTTATGTGAAGCTTACGGAACTTATGAATGCCTTTTACTGTTTCCAACCTCCTTATTATCATAACCGCAGAGGGCGGCTGCGGAATCAGGAGAACGATCCGGGCAGCATGTTTGAAGCAGTTGCACCCTATCTTTCTCCTGAAAAAAGAGAAATGTTCGATTCCTTCTCCGGAGTCTGGCAGATGATGGAAATGATGAAAGAAATAGACTTTGGCGATCCGGCAAATATGGCAGACATGATGAGCGGATTTCAAACAGTTCAAAATATGACTGAAAGGATGGATGAAAATGAACGAATGGATGGAGCATCCGGATCTTGCGAATCTGGATCCGCTGAAACAGGAGCTGATCCGGACAGCGGCGATGAAAGCCGGTGGCAAGAACGGGAAAGCGCTGGCACCGGTGATGATGTCGCTGATCACGGGAGCAAATAAAAAAGGTATCCGTTTTACCCCCGATGAGATCTCGCTGATTCTTTCCGTTATCAAAGAAGGAAAAAGTCCGCAGGAACAGGCGCAGATCGACCAAATGGTGCAGATGATCCGGGCTATGCAGGCCGGGAAAATGCCGCCTAAATCCGGGAGACACTGAGCGTTTCTCCCGAAATGATTTACTTCACCACCAGATCAATGCTATAATGAACAGCAAGAACGCACTTCAGGAGGATCTCATGCAAACAACAGTCAAACTTACAATAGAATACGACGGAAGCCGCTATCAGGGCTTTTCCACCAGAAAAAAAAGTGCCAGTATCGATTCAAAGCTTGCACAGGCAATTCTGGATATAACCGGACAGACTCCGCAGCTTTTTGCTGCCGTAAAGACAGAACCCGGCGTTCATGCAGCATATCAGGTCGTCAGTTTTCAGTTGGAAAAAGATGTCCTTCCAGACATGGCAACCGCGTTGAAACAAAAATTAAATGCTGTACTTCCGGCAGATATCGCAGTCCTTTCAGCGGAAACTGCAGACGAACGGTTTGTGGCTTCTCTTGCAGCCAAAAGCTGTACTTATACCTGCCGAATTGCCACAGATCCTTCTGCAGCATTATTTTCCCGCCTGTATACCTGTGTGATATCTGAACCGCTTGATCTGGAAGCCATGCAGCAGGCGGCACAGTTTCTTACAGGGACACACGACTTTGCTGTATTTTCCGATGGACGTACCAAAAAAAGCACGGTGCGCACCGTAGAGCAGATTACCGTTACCTGCGAAGGTCAGTTGGTGGAAATTCAAATGACTGCAAACAGCTTTCTCCGGCATATGCCACAGCTTCTTGCCGGAACTATTCTCGCGGCAGGAAAGGAAAAGAAAACAGACGGGATCCCACTGATTTTCTCTGATGTAAAATCAGCAGCCCCCGCCTGTCCTTCGTATGCATTTACCCTGACGGATGTGCAGCTCCGTTAAAAAATACTGCTCCTCCGTATGCTTTCGTGCGCAAAAGAAGCTGCCAGTGACAGCTTCTTCTGTAACTTACCCTTCTATAATTTTCACATAAAATGTCCGGTTTCTCGGTCCGTCAAATTCACAGAAATACAGATCCTGCCAGATGCCGAAAACGATCTCACCATCATGGATGATCAGTGTCTGTGACGGTCCGACCATTGTCGTCTTCATATGTGCATGCGAATTTCCTTCTGCATGCTGGTAGAAAAACTGCTCCGTTGGAAATACTTTTTCAAAGCCACACAGCATATCATGTACCACATCCGGATCCGCATTTTCATTGATCGTAAATCCGGCTGTCGTGTGTGGGGAAAAGATCACCGCAATTCCTTCTTTTACACCGCTCTTTTCGATGTCTTCCTTTACCATTCCTGTTACCTTTGTCATTTGCTGCGATGCATTCGTCGCAATCTGATGTTCGTACAGATGCATATGCACACCTCCTTATTTTTCCAGATAAGCCTCCAGTCTCGGCAGCTCTCTTTTCATCAGTTCATATCCATGATCGTAGAAAGCCATCAGCTTATCATAATCTTTCTCCAGTCTGGATACCGGCTTCATTTCCGGGCGAAGGACGAAGATCTTCCCTTCTTTTTCCAGCTTCTCCACGTATTCTTCTGTCTTGTTGTACATCAACGATCTGCGGATGCAGGTACGGACAAGCGCCGGATATTTGGGGTAAAGCTTCCGGTATAATTTGCCGACTGCTTTGGATGTCGGTTTCTTACGGTAGCCTTCCGGTCTTGTCAGGATAAGTACGATCTTCTCCACGCCTCTTTCCTGTGCGCGCTTTACTGGGATCGAATCAGCGAGTCCGCCGTCCAGATACGGAACTCCGTCTACATTTACAATCGGGCATACCAGAGGCATACTGCTGCTGGCACGGCAGATCTTCATCAGCCGGTCTCGACTGCTGTCCTCAGTCATATATTCTGCTTTGCCGGTGAGACAGTTGGTTGTTACGATCTCACAGGTCATCTCACTTGAAAAATATGTATCAAAATCAAACGGAAAGATTTCGTTTGGGTATTTATCAAATACCATATCCATGTCCAGAAGGCTCCTCTCTTTTACAAAATCTTTCAGTCCATAATAATAGCTATATTCTTTTCCTCTGTGGATCATACAGTCCCTTGTCCTGCCGATCTGCTTTGAGACATAATCGACTGCGTTACAGGAACCTGCCGATACGCCGACCACATAAGAAAAATACAGATCCTTTTCCATCAGATAATCCAGTGCGCCTGAAGTGAATACCCCTCTTGTTGCGCCGCCTTCCAGTACCAGTCCTGCTTCTGTCAAAACACTCGCTCCTTTCGTCTACCCTTGATGTATATTCTGTGTATGATTTATAAGTATACCACAAATTCTTCCTTATGTTAATGCTTATTCTCTTGCGAAAATTGTGTAGTCATGTTACCATAATGAACGTAATGCGAAAAATGAAACGATGATTCTATTTAAATAAGGAGAATTTTTATGATTAGTACAAGTAATATCACCCTCCGTGTAGGGAAGAAAGCCTTGTTTGAAGATGTAAATATCAAATTTACAGAAGGCAACTGCTACGGTCTGATCGGAGCAAACGGAGCCGGAAAATCTACATTTCTCAAGATCCTTTCCGGACAGCTTGAGCCGACCAGCGGAGAAGTCATTCTCACACCGGGCGAACGTCTTTCCTTCTTACAGCAGGACCACTTCAAATACGACCAGTATCCGGTTCTTGATACCGTAATCATGGGAAATGCCCGTCTTTACGAGATCATGAAAGAAAAAGAAGTGATTTACGCCAAAGAAGATTTTACAGATGAAGACGGAATCAAGGCAAGTGAACTGGAAGCAGAATTTGCAACCCTGAACGGATGGGAAGCAGAATCCGATGCCGCATCCCTTTTAAATGGACTTGGAATCGAGACAGAACTTCACTACAATATGATGAGCGAACTGACCGGTGCACAGAAGGTCAAAGTCCTTCTTGCACAGGCACTTTTCGGTAATCCGGATATCCTTCTTCTGGACGAGCCTACCAACCACCTGGATCTGGATGCGATCGCATGGCTGGAAGAATTCCTGATCAACTTTGACAATACCGTTATCGTAGTTTCCCATGACCGTTATTTCCTGAATAAGGTCTGCACACAGATCGCAGATATCGATTATGGCAAAATCCAGCTCTACGCCGGTAACTACGACTTCTGGTACGAATCCAGCCAGCTGCTGATCCGTCAGATGAAGGAAGCCAACAAGAAAAAAGAAGAAAAAATCAAAGAGTTACAGGACTTCATTTCCAGATTCAGCGCCAATGCGTCCAAGTCCCGTCAGGCAACTTCCCGTAAGCGTGCCCTGGAAAAAATCCAGCTTGATGAGATCCGTCCGTCCAGCCGTAAATACCCTTACATCGACTTCAAGCCGAACCGCGAGATTGGTAACGAAGTTCTGATGGTCGAAGGCTTATCCAAGACCATCAACGGAGAAAAGATTCTGGACAATCTTTCTTTCACCCTGAACCGTGACGACAAGGTTGCATTTGTCGGTGGAAATGAATTTGCCAAAACCGTTCTCTTCCAGATCCTGATCGGGGAAATGGAACCGGACGAAGGTACTTATAAATGGGGAATCACTACCACACAGGCATATTTCCCGAAGGACAGTGGAAAAGAATTCGACAATGACGACACCATCGTAGAATGGCTGACTCAGTATTCAGAAGAAAAGGATGTGACCTATGTACGTGGTTTCCTCGGAAGAATGCTTTTCGCCGGTGATGACGGTGTGAAGAAAGTCAAAGTCCTTTCCGGAGGAGAAAAAGTGCGCTGCCTCTTATCCAAGATGATGATTTCCGGTGCCAACGTACTGATCCTCGACGAGCCGACTGACCACCTGGATATGGAATCCATCACTGCGCTCAACAACGGAATGAAGAAATTCCCGGGCGTGCTTCTGTTCTCTTCACGAGATCACCAGATCGTTGAGACGACAGCAAACCGTATTATGGAAATTCTTCCGGGCGGAAAGATGATTGATAAGATCACAACTTATGATGAATATCTTGCATCAGATGCAACTGCTGCGAAGAGACAGGCAATCCTGGATCTGAATACAGAAGAACAGGACGACTAAATATTTATCTTGGCATTGCATTTAGACGCATATATAATGAATTAGGACTAAAGCTCAGGTAGTTCCCCCGGACAATTGAAGTTCGGCCCGACGCCTGAGGTTCAGTCCTGTTTTTTTATTCATGTATACATTTGTGAATTTATGAAGAAAAGGCACTTGAAGAAATCATCCGGTTCTACTCCTCCCGGATGATTTCTTCAAGTGCCTTTTCTTTTGCGCTCTATCTTTTACAGGCTTTCAATAAACCGCTCAAATGCCACCCTGCCTTCTTCTGTCTGCTTATAAACTCCGGCATCTTCAAGCACCTGGTTGAACACCTGTCCGATTTCCTCATGGAGAACTTCCATGATGTTTTCTTTCGTAATGTCTTTATATTTTGGAAGGAACTCTTCTACCCAGTCAGCATGCTTTTCAAGTACTTCATTTTCACGGATATCCTTTCCTTCGAGAATAGCATCTGCAAGCTGTTCCATCTCACTCTTCAGTCTTGACGGCAGCACTGCCAGTCCCATAACCTCGATCAGACCGATATTCTCTTTCTTAATGTGATGCAGTTTTGCGTGCGGATGGTAAACGCCAAGCGGATGTTCTTCTGTCGTAATATTATTTCTGAGGACAAGATCCAGCTCAAAATATCCATCCCGGATTCTGGCGATCGGCGTGATCGTATTATGCGGTTCCCCATCGGTCTCTGCAAAGATAAATACGGCTTCATCCGTGTAGGATCTCCAGCATTTTAAAATATGGTCTGCTGCACTGATCAGACGCTCTTTATCCTTACTCTGCAGACGGATAACGGACATCGGCCATTTTACCATTCCTGCGTGAACATCTTCATAGCCCGGAATTGTATATTCTTTGATCACCGGTGCTTTTGCCATTGCAAATTCATGGTTTCCACCCTGGAAATGATCGTGGCTTAAGATCGATCCACCCACGATTGGAAGGTCTGCATTGGAACCCACAAAATAATGCGGAAACTGGCTGACAAAATCCAGAAGTTTTGCAAAGGTTGCACGCTCAATCTTCATCGGCACATGCTCTCCGTTGAAGACGATGCAGTGCTCATTGTAATATACATACGGTGAATACTGGAATCCCCAGTCTTTCCCGTCAATTGTAACCGGAATGATCCGGTGGTTCTGTCTTGCCGGATGATTGACACGACCTGCATAGCCTTCATTTTCCTTGCAAAGCTGACATTTCGGATATCCACTCTGTACGGCGTTTTTTGCAGCAGCAATCGCCTTTGGATCTTTTTCCGGTTTGGATAGATTGATGGTGATCTCCATCTCCCCATATGGTGTCTCTGTAATCCATTTCTGATCTTTCTTAATGCGGTATCTGCGAATATAATCACTGTCCTGACTGAGTTTGTAAAAATAATCAGTCGCCTTTTTCGGCCCCTCCTGGTAGAGCTCATAGAATTTGTGGCTTACCATGCTCGGCAGAGGAACTAATTTCCCCATGATCTTTGTATCAAACAGATCACGGTACACGATCGAATCACTAATCAGTCCTTTTTTCACCGCATAATCTGTGATCTCCTTCAGAATCTGTTCCAGTTCTTCTGCTCCCCTGCTTCCCGGCATCTCCTCATAATTGTCCAGTCCAAGTGCCTCCAGAATCTGGTTGGTGACAAAAATTTTGTCCTCCGGTGCTACAAGTCCTGTATCTAATCCATACTGTATCAGTTCTGTAATTGCCTGATCAATCATTTTTCTTCCTCCAAATCTTTCTGCTTGTCTTATATCCATTTATTTTTAATGCGGCACATATTTCTGCGCCGCATTCGTTATCTGTTTTTATTCACTGTAAATTACATGGCAGTTTCTCTGCTTTTTATCTATGCAATCACTTTCATTCCACCGTATTTACGAACCTTTAATACATGGCAGGAACCTTCTCCAAATACGGCATCCAGTGCTTTTCTATACTCTTCTACAAAATCATTCTTCACGAATGCCTGGATGGTTCCGGCAAATCCGCCTCCATGTACACGGCATACTCCGTGGTTTCCAAGTACATTTTCGCTGACAGCGAGGGCAATAGATACTGCCTGATTCTGCACATCGCGGTTGGTATATACGTTCTGGAGATATTTGAATGAAGAATCTCCGGATGCCTTGATCATACCAAGAAAATCCTCAAATCTTCCTTCGCGGAGGGATGCAACCTGTGCGGCAACCCTCGCATTATCTCCAAAGAAATGCATTCCACGAAGCACCGGACGGTCTCCAAGCTTTTCGCGAAGTGCCGGAATCGCTGCATAAAATTCTTTTTCATCCACATCTCTGAGTACTTCTTTTCCGAAATATGCTGCAACTGCTTTCATGTCTGCCGGGATCTGTGCGTAATCCGGTGTCAGATCCTGATGGGATCCTTTGGTATCTACAATACACAGGCTGCATGCATAGTTTTCAAAATCAACGTCGACTTTTTCTACAACCGGAGCCTTTGAATCTTTGAAATCAATGTGGATCAGTCCGCCAACCGCACATGCTGTCTGGTCCATCAGACCACTCGGCTTTCCGAAATAAACATTTTCCGAATACTGGCCGATCTGTGCGATCTCTACCATGCTGATCTGCATATCATTGTAAAGTCCGGAAACGATGGTTCCAATAATGGTCTCAAATGCTGCGGAAGAAGAAAGTCCTGCACCGATCAACACATCACTTGTCACATAAGCATTGAATCCACCGATCTTGTGTCCACGTTCTTTCAGTCCGGCAAGTACACCACGGATCAGTCCGATGGAAGTTCCTTCTTCTTTTTCAACCTTTGCCACATCGTTTGCATCAATGACAATCATATCATATCCTTCGGATACTACACGGACGGTCATGTCTTCATTCTTATTTACAATTGCAATCGCATCCAGGTTGATTGAGGTTGCAAGTACCATTCCATGCTGATGATCCGTATGATTGCCGCCAACTTCGCTTCGTCCCGGTGCACTGTAGACTTCTACTTCTCTGTCTCCATAGAGCTTCTGGTATTCTTCCATTGCCTTCACATAACGTTCTTCTTGATGTATAAGCACGCTTTCGTCAATGTAAATATCTTTTAAAGTATCACGGTATACACCCTGTTTCATTTCTTCCATAAGAGCTGTAAGCTGTTTCATTTTCATTTCCTCCAATTTTATTTTTCGATTCCTTGTTCTTTAATTGCATTATAAAGTATATTTACTAAACTTGCAATATATATTTACTAAATATTTCAATAAATTTACTGGTAAATTTTTGTGCGATTCCACGAAATTCTTCTACTTCCCATTTTTTTACTCCTCTGTTATAATAAAAGAATCAGAGAATTTTTAACAAGGGGGCCGCTTATGGCAACAATCAAAGATATCGCTTCTGCTGCCGGTGTTTCTGCCGCAGCAGTTTCACGTATACTAAATAACGATGAGACGCTAAATGTCTCACCAGAAACCCGTCAGAAGGTACTGGATACCGCAAGAGAACTCCATTATATAAAGCGTGGACGCTCTTCTGTCAAATCGCTTTTCACTCTGGGGATCGTCCAGTGGTTCTCTTCCCAGCAGGAACTGGAAGACAACTACTATCTCCTGATCCGGCAGGGCATCGAGGATTACTGTCTTTCACACAATATCCAGATCGTGCGCACCTACAAAAGTGACATCAATTATATGGATGCCCTGAAAGGCGTGGACTGCCTGATCTGCATCGGCAAATTCAGTCAGGAAGAGATTGCTTACCTGTATGAGATGAATCCTTGCATCCTGTTTCTGGATATGCCGGTGGATGATGACCGGATTTCCACGATCATTCCGGACTTCGGGGAAGCTGTCACAGAGGCTCTGGATTATCTGACCGGAATCGGACACCGGGAGATCGGTTTCTTTACCGGAAAAGAGTATATTGGAGAGAATCATCTCTATCCGGATTACCGGAAAAAGGTATTTATCGACTACTGTGAGGCACATGATCTGATCTACGAGCCTTATATTCAGGAAGGTGTCTTCCAGATTTCATCCGGTTATGAGATGGCATGCAACCTAATCCAGAGTGGGAAACTCCCGACTGCAATCTTTGCAGCAAGTGATCCCATCGCATTTGGTGCGATCAAGGCTTTCACAGAACATGGAATCCGCGTTCCGGAGGATATTTCCATCGTAGGCTTTGATGATATCAATATGGCGCAGTTCTCCGCACCGCCGCTGACAACGGTAAGCGCACCGGCTTATCATATGGGCATGTATGGTGCTTCGATTCTGCAGCATCTTCTGCGGGAGCATCCGGGGCCGGCGCTGAAGATCAAGCTGCCGTGCAAATTGGTTGTAAGGGAATCTTGTAAAGTGATTGAGAAATAAATTTTTTGCTGTCAGATTCTTGTATGAATACAGAAAAGCTCCCATTCGAAGAAAATGAATTTCTATTGATTCACTTTTCCGAACAGGAGCTTTTTTCTTATAACTTTTTACCAGTCCTGCACTGCCTCTTTATAATACGTCACATTCTCCTGCAAGATCTCTACTTTCCCATCTTTCACTTCTGCGATCGACACTGCGCAGTTCTTATGTACTCCCTGCTGCCAGTATCCGGCGATCGGAAGTTTTTTCATCAGACTCAAAATCCCGCAAAGTGCTGCGCCATGTGTGGATAACAGTACATTTTTATCCTGAAGTTCTTCTTTCTGATAAAGTTCTTCCAGAAAGTCATTCAGACGCGCCCGTACCTCTTCAAAGGATTCTCCTCCCTTTGGCGGCTGATACGCTTCCGGCGCGTTGAAAAAGTTACGGAAGCCCGGATCCGGGATATTCCATCCTTCTTCCCGGCAGCAAAGTCCCTCAAACTCACCAAAGCTCATCTCCTGAATCCGCTGATCCGGAATGACCGGAACCTCTCTGTCTCCCAGAACAAGCTGTGCTGTCTCTGCCGCCCTTTTTAAGGGGCTTGTGTAGCAGACTGCAAACGGAACATCTGCCAGTGCCGGAGCCGTCTCTTTCGCAAGCAGTCTTCCAAACTCATTCAGCGGAATATCTACCTGCCCCTGCAATTTTCTTTTTTTATTCCAGTCCGTCTCTCCGTGACGAATCATATAGATTTTCATCTTTTCCCTGCCTCCTGTTATCCATATAAATATTATTCCATCCGTGGCTGACATAAAATGTACTACAACACCTCTATACACCGCCATTCGCTCAAGGTATGACCGTCATCAATTATAGCATATTTTCCATCTTTCTTCCACCAAAAGGCTTGTTATTCTACTTTATGACAGCTATAATAAAATTACTGTTCATCTATAAGCTATAAGCAGTAACCTAATAAATGTAGTTCAAAAAAGGAGATATTTATCATGGAAAAAATTACCAGTTTCACAATAGACCATCTGAAACTTGTTCCAGGGCTTTATGTTTCACGTAAGGATCTTGCAGGCGAGCAGGTCATCACAACTTTTGACATCCGCATGACCAACCCGAACGAAGAACCGGTCATGAACACGGCAGAGGTTCACACCATTGAACATCTCGGAGCTACTTTCCTCCGCAACCACAAAGAATATGCATCAAAGACACTCTACTTTGGTCCAATGGGATGTCGTACCGGCTTCTATCTTCTTCTTGTGGGCGATTACGAGTCAAAAGAGATCGTTCCGCTGATGAAAGAAATGTTTACCTTTATCGCCGACTTCAAGGGTGATGTGCCGGGAGCTGCCGCAAAAGACTGCGGAAACTATCTGGACATGAACCTTCCGATGGCAAATTACATGGCAAAAAGATATCTGACCGAAGTTCTGGAAAATATTACGGAAAAGCAGCTGGTTTATCCGGAATAAAATTTAACAGCTTCTAAAATAAATGGGAGCAAAACACACCATGCATATTTTATCAAATGTACGGTATGTTTTGCTCCCATTTCTACCATCCTACCAGAACCGTTCTTCCGTCGCAACATAATCTGCCGGAAGATCAAATTCTTCGGTCTCAATTTCTTCTACAATCTGCATCTCATACGCAACTGCGATCCGGCAGATCTCCCTCCGGTTCTCAAAATAGCGGTCATAAAATCCACCGCCATAGCCGACACGGTTCTTTTTTTTATCAAAAACACTTCCCGGCAAAATCGCCAGAGTATCTTTTTCTTTTCCTGTTTCATAGGCAGGGCACTCCTTTTTTGGCTCCAGGATACCATAAGCTCCTTTTTCCAGGTCCTCAAAAGACCGGATCTGATAAAATTCCATCTCTTTTCCTGCAACCCGAGGCACGTAGACCTTTTTTCCAAGCTTCCATGCCTTTTCAATCAATGATCCTGTTGCCACCTCTCCCCGGAAATCGATGTACGCAAGAAGGTTATCGGCCTTTTGAAATGCTTCTGTCTCTTCAATGCGCTCCATGATCCGCAGGCTCTTTTCTCGAACCTCTTCTTTGGGAAGTGCCTGTCTCATTTTCAGAATCTTCGACCTAATTTCCTTTTTTCTGTCCATACTTTTCACCCAGATTTGTGATGGAACCGTCCTTCTCCTTGATTGAAATGTTGTTCAGCTGTCCACGGAGATCTCTCTTGAACGCATCAATGTATTCCCGTCTGAGGATCTGCTGTTCTTTCTTTTCTGCCTCTGTCAGTCCTTCTGCCTTTGATTTTCTGTATAATTCGTTAATGCGGTCAATCTTTGCTGCTTCCATTTTTCTCTTTTGTCCTTTCTTTTGGTTTTATATAATCTGTCTATTTTATTTTCTGTTATTATATGCTTCGCTTGTTACCAGCCGAACGCAGGAATGTGCCTCAGCATATTCTTTTTTCATCAGCTTAAATCAGCTGGAATAATTCTCCAGGAATCCATAAAGCTTGTCTTTCCCTTCCAGCGTCTTGCCCGCCCGGATCTCTTCCTGCAGGTTTTCCGGAAGTTCCTCCACGCGGATATTGGTATATTCGTAAACGCTTGTCTGATCGTCCAGATAAACGATCACATACCCGTTGCGGTTCTTCAGATAGTACACTTCTTCTTTGTGCGCACCGCCCTGGGTTGTGACTGTCCGTTCTGTTTTATTTTGCTGTGTCTGCTCTGTCCTTGCAAGTTCTTTCCTGTAATTGTAGTCTGCGTAGTACGCATAAGACAGGAGGGCAAGGATCAGAAGGACTCCTGCGAAAAGACCAATGTGATATCTTGTTTCCATAAGGAACAACTCCTTTTTCTACAAGTATTGGTCTGGTTTAGGGGTTTTATTCATTGTGGGGAAATTTTTAGGCTGTGACACCAAATTCTCGGAAAATAGTGTTGCAAATTCCATTGTGCAAGGCATTCCAACGAACCTCTTAGGGCGAAAATCGTGTTCAGCAATGGCTTCCACGATTTTTGATTTTCGTTTCCATTGCACAATAAGTGAATTTTCCACACTATTTTCCGAGAATTTGGCGCTCAAGGTTATCGATTTTCCCAAACAATGATAAAAGTTTTCCTGTAACTTTGTAGGATTCGTACCGTAGTTTTAGTAGTATCTGCGATCTTTTAACAGGTGGCATTTTTTGCATACAGCTACGATTTGGTGGCCTTTTGGCATGTCGAGGAGTTCTTTTTCGGTCATGCCGCCCATTTTGAGGAGAACGACTGCGTATACCGCTACTGCCACGATGAGGGCGATCAGGGTTGCGATTCTTCCTCCGATGAAGGTGTCAAGTACGAAATGTACTGCCCATGCCCAGATTGCCATCACTGCTCCGGCAATGGACGGAATGATGAAGGTCTTGCGGCTCTCCTGAAGATATCCACATGCTTCACGGATATCATGTGCATTCATGATACACATGCATAAAGAGAACACAATCTTACTTCCGATCAGTGCATAAATACCCCATTTGAACATAACAAGCATAATAAACAGAGATACAATATGTAGTACCAGGGATACGGTTGCATTTTTTACCGGTTCCATCATGCGGTCCAGTCCCTGAAGTACCGTGTTGGTAACGGTTGAGAGGGAATAGAATACCAGAGAAATGGCTCCGATTTTCAGCATGATCCCCTGTGTCACATTGTCCACACTCGGCCATAAAAAGTCCATGATCGGCTGACCAAGTGCAAAGAATCCGAATGCACTCGGGATTGCGATCAGCATGGTATAGCGGATAACCGTATAGATCCGGTTATGTAACAGTCTTTTATCTCTATTCTCAGCCGCACTTACAAGTCCCGGAATCACCGAAGATCCAAGTGCACTCGCAACCGCAAGCGGTACATTAAACAAGGTGTAATACTGCCCTAATTTACCAAGGAGCTCTGCGCAGACTGCCTCACTGGTTCCCTGCGCCCCCATGATCTTGTTGAACATAGCACTGTCAATGACATTTGCAATATTGTAAATCGTTGTACTCAAAATGATCGGCGCGATCGTCAGGAGCAAAATCTTGAAAATCGACCGGTAATCATCCAGTTCTTTCGAAGTATCCCGCTTCATCTGCCGCATCATCGGCTTGCGGAATGCCACATAGCAGAACAGAAGGAATAACAGACCGATCAGCGCACCGGCTACGGTACCAAGTGTACCACCCGCTGCTGAATAGGCAGGACCTAAAAGGTTGTTGCCCTGCACCTTAGCCATCTGCTTTCCATTTTCCAGAAGGACTGCTGCACCCACAACGCTGACAATGGCATTGAGAAGCTGTTCAATGATCTGTGAAATTGCAGTCGGGATCATGGTTCCCATTCCCTGGAAATAGCCGCGGAATACTGCCATGATCGCACAGATCAGAAGGCCCGGGGCAAGTACTTTTAAGGAGTAACAGCTCATCTTCGCCCCCATCAGATACTGGGCGATCGCTTCTGCCCCAAAAAATACGATCACCATGATCAGGACGCCGGATATCGTAGCTATGATCAGCGATGCTTTTAACACCCTGAATGCATTTTTCCGCTCTCCTGCCGCCATTTTAAGCGACACCAGCTTCGATACTGCAACTGGCAGGCTGTAAGACGAAATAATCAGAGCAATAGAATACACCTGAAATGCCATATCATAATAGCCCTGTCCTTTAAGCCCCATAATATTGAGCATCGGAATCCGGTATACTGCCCCGATGATCTTTGTGATAATACCAGCTGCCGCAAGGATACTTCCCTGCATCAGAAAACTGCCGCCCTTTGATTTTTTCTTTTTACCCATACATTAAAACCTCATACTCTTATCTATCTTGTAATTCCCAGCATCTCCAGAACTTCCCGCTGCTTCTTCTCCATCACAAGCCGTTCTTCGTCTTCCATGTGGTCATAACCTAACAAGTGTAACATACTGTGTGCAATAAGGAAAGCAAATTCCCGCTCCACAGAGTGTCCATACTCTTCTGCCTGCTCTTTCGCACGCTCCTTGGAAATCACGATATTGCCGAGCATCAGTTCTCCTGTCTCCGGATCAAAGGAACTGTCATCTGTATCCAGATATGCATAATCTGCAGGTGTCGGAAATTCTGTCATCGGAAATGACAGGACATCCGTTGCACGGTCAATCCCCCGGAATTCCCGGTTCATCTGCCGGATCTCTTCATTCATCGTAAGAAGAAGTTCTACCTGTGCCTCATATGGACATTTCTCATAATCCAGAACTGCATCTGCTACCTTTGTTGCCAGTTCTTCATAAGGCAGCTTTAAATCTAATGCTCCCTCATCCTCTAAAAATAATCTCATCTTGTTCCTCGTTTCTTTCTGTCCCTGCTGTGGGATTTCTTCTGTTCCTGTTTCTGCTCATATTCCTCATATGCTTTTACAATTCGCTGTACCAACGGATGTCTGACAACATCCCGGCTGGTCAGACGGCAGATGGAAATGTCTTCCAGATTCTTTACGACGCTCACTGCCACATCCAGTCCCGATGTCTGTCCTGCCGGAAGATCCTTCTGTGTGGAGTCTCCGGTGATCACAACTTTGGAGCCAAAGCCGATACGGGTCAAAAACATCTTCATCTGAGCCGGTGTGGTATTCTGCGCTTCATCCAGTATGATAAAAGCATTATCAAGGGTTCTTCCTCGCATATAGGCAAGAGGGGCAACCTCGATCAGACCTTTCTCTGAGTTCTTGATAAAACTTTCCGCACCCATGATTTGATAGAGTGCATCGTAAAGCGGTCTTAAATACGGATCGATCTTGCTCTGCAGATCACCCGGCAGAAATCCAAGCTTCTCTCCTGCCTCGATCGCCGGACGCGTCAGAATAATACGCCCTACTTCGTTGCGTTTAAATGCAGTGATCGCCATTGCCATCGCCAGATAAGTCTTACCGGTTCCGGCAGGTCCAAGACCAAAGGTGATCATCTTTTCCCGGATCGCATCCACATATTTCTTCTGTCCAAGCGTCTTTGGTTTGATTGGCTTTCCCTGAAGCGTATGGCAGATCAGATCTTTGTCAATCGTCAGAATATCTTCCTCGCTGTCTTCCATTGTGAGCGACAGAGCATAGTCTACATTCTGCTCCTGAATCGTGTTCCCCCGTCTGGAAAGTTCGGTAAGCTGGGACAATACCTGTTTTGCCCGCTCCACATTCTTTTCTTCTCCGAGAACTTTCACCTTCCCATCCCTCGCGATCAGCGTGACATGTAAGGTCCGCTCAATTTTCTTTGCAAATATATCAAACTGGCCAAACACATTTTTCTCATGTTCAGCCGGTATGTCTATCATGGTTTCAAGAATTCCCATAAATCAGTTTCCTTCCTGCTGTGTATTTTCTACTTCTGCCTGCTGCAGCTCATGTACCGTTCCTTTCTGCATGGTTCCGAACGGTCCGGATAAAACCAGCGTTCCCTTTGACAAATACTGGTCAGTCTCTCTGTATATTTTAACATCATTCTCTGAAATTTGAACCCCTTTTTTCTCTAATCGGCCGCAAAACTTCTCAAAATCATAGGTCAGAATTTCTCTGGCTTCCTTATCTGCATAGGAAATCTCTTCTTTTCTACATTCTTTACTCTGCTCAATCCAGACCGAAACCGGAAATGGAAAATGTTCCTCCAGATACAGCGTGTACCTGCGCGATAAAACATTATCTTCAGAATACGGAATCTTCTGTCTTCCCAGAAGATAAAGCTTTCCCGGTGTCTCGATCCATAGCCGCCAGGTTTTCTTTCCGGTATCCTTCCATACCAGATGCTTTTCTGCAAGTACGTCCGTATATTCTATGGTCGTCTGCGCTGTTATATCCGCATCAGATACCTGATACTGATAGCCCGTCACCTCATCCGAATCATTCTTCACTTCCACAATCCCGCTTACCAGGACATCCCCTTTTTTTACTTCGCTGCCTTCTTGCACAAGTGGAACCCCTTTTCGCGTGACGATCTTCTGGATCACTCCGTCTGATTCCGCCACAATATCTGTCGGCACTTCTGACGCTGTTTCTTTCTGCAGTTCCTTTCTGTCCGGATTCTCCTTAACTTTGATCTTCAGACAGCTTCCATGCACATAGGCGGAAACCCAGATGATGTCATCATATTCCTGACGGAGATCTTTTTCAATCCGGTCACAGTCCACTTTCTTTTTCACAATCCCGCAGCCAACTCCCTTCTCCGCCAGAAAAGACAGCAGAACCTCATCTGTCCTCGCAAGGTTTCCATCAATCTGAATCCTCCATATAAAAGAGGAAAGGAAAAAAATCAGGCAGACTGCGACCGCAGCCCCTGCAAAAAAAAGCTTCCGCCTGCGATATTTATGTAAAAAGAATGGAACTCCCCTCTTCTGGGTGATCCGCACCTTCGCCCTGCTCTTTCTGATCAGTGGCCGCAGTCTACGAAAATCCCGAACTCGGATATTCATCTCATACGCCCCTTTTACCGGGCGCAGATTCCAGAGAAAAATTCCATGATAACAGCAGAGATTTAAAAACCGTTCCGGTGAATATCCTTCGACTCTGATGCGTAGGTATCCGGCAAGATTATTCAGAATATATCGCAGCATCTTCGTCATCCCTTCCTAAGAATACTCAATCTTCTCCACGTTTCCGGTAATTTTCATGTCGGTTGTCGTATAGTAGTCGATCTCCAGCGATTTCCCTGTAATACGGATCTGACCGCTGCGTACATTTACGCGAATCAGCTGCTCTGTATATTCCAAAATCCCACGGTAATTCTCTATATTCACTTCATAACGCCCTGTAAGAGTCAGAATCGGGACACCCAGTACCACATCCTTCGGCATATTTGCCGCATCTGCCATGCGATACTTTCGTGTCCCGTCTTCTTGTTCGGATTTCTGTCTCATATTGCCGCATATACCGTTTTGTTGACAGTGTATGCGGTAAAATTTAAAAATATTCCTATGCTGTATAATTGCTGAATTTCTCCGGAAGCAGCCTTCCTGCACATGCATGAATCTCAATCTGACCTCTTTCTCCCGCAATAAACTTGAGCACATTGGTCTCATTTGCCGGATTTGGTGTCGGTCTGCCAATCGTCAGTACATTCTTCTTTGCATAAGTCGTAAAAGTGTATTCACTTCCCGGTTGCAGAGAACAGATTGGTCTTCCATTTAAGAAAAATGCATCCTGTCCACCAGAATATCCACCCTCTTCTTCGATAATACGGATGGTCGCCGGTGCAAAAAGACAATCCGGCTCCTGCTGCGGCTGTCCCCATGCATTTTGATTCCAGTTGTTCTGTCCATTCTGGTTCTGATTCCAGCCATTTGACTGGTTATTCCAACTGTTCTGATTCCTGTTCCAGTCATTCTGCTGATTTTCCCAACCGTTCTGCTCCTGATTCCAGCCATTTGACTGATTATTCCAGCCATTTTGCTGATTATTCCAGCTGTTCTGATCCTGATTCCAGCCATTTTGCTGATTGTTCCAACCGTTCTGATTCCATGCATTTGGCTGGTCTTCCGGTCTGTAGTTCCCCATCGGTGCTTTTTTTGCAAGCCAGTAGGAAACAAAACCACCAATCGCAGCTCCAATGATTCCAAGAGCATATGCGCCGTAAATTGCATTATCTCCCAAATTTAAAATCTGCATCAGTTCAACTCCGACAAAAGTACCGATAAATTCCAGACCAAACCACAGTCCTAACGTAAGTGCACGGTACTTTTTCGGATTCTGTCCTCTTTCTATCGCGTGTTTTCCATTCACACGCCAAAGCCATATCAGACAAATAATCTCTAACATCCATTTTCCCTCTTTCGCGCTTGTATTTTTTCGAATCTCAGGATCTGACTGCTGCCGGTAATCTTCTGCCGGATTCCTGACCCTGATATCGTTATATAAAGGTATTATATCGTCAATTGCATTTGAAAACAATCCGTTAATCTGTGAAAACTTTATAAAATCAGATTGGTTGGCTCACCGTATACGCAAAAAATCGATCTTACTTTTCTTATGATAGTAAGACCGATTTCTTCATTTCTTCCTGTTATACCTGAATTCTCGCTGCGGCTTCCTGACTGATCGCAAATCTTTTCTGATCGGATGCTATGATCATCATGCCACTGGCATCATTCTGGATCACATGGATCTCGCTGCCTTCTTTGATCTTGAATTCTTTTAATTTCTCCAGTACTTCCGGGACGCCGAACATCCATTTGATCGTGTACCATTTTCCCGGATCAGCTGTTGACAATGCCTGCATTTTTACACCTTCTTTTTTCTCCTTTGACTTTCCTATAGTATACCCGCTTTTGTATTAGTTAGTCAACAACAATGTTTTTTTAGTTATTATATACACAATTTTACATTATTAGCTTCATTTAACTATTATTTTCAGAATTCAACTTCTGTTTTAAGTGTCCACTATGAGTTTGTGATTATGCTTTATGAGCATTTGCAAAATGCATCCAGACCTGCCAGACTCTCTTCTCCCATTACGAATCCCCACTTGACTTTGTAAATATTTTGGAAAAACAAGTTTATTTTTTTAAGTCTCCCTGTCTGGAAAATTGAAAAACAACGGAACCTTATTCTCTGTATTTACAAGAGATCGGGGAAGTGCTATCCTCCCACTATCGACAAAGTCGAAAACATTCAATGACAACAACAGCACAGACATGCAGAAAGAGGAATCATTATGAATTTAGAGAAAATGAGAATGGAATCAGATTCAATCGGAGAAATGGAGGTCCCTGCGGATGCATATTACGGCGTTCAGTCCCTTCGCGCAAAAGAAAATTTCCCAATCACCGGAAATAAATTGCATCCCCTTTTCATTCAAAATCTTGCAAAAATAAAAAAAGCTGCCGCGCTCACCAATCGGAGTGCTCTCAAGCTTCCTGTCACCAAGGCTTCCGCCATTATTCAGGCATGTGATGAAATTATTGACGGCAGATTCCGAGATGAATTTATCGTGGATGCCATCCAGGGCGGTGCCGGAACCAGTGCAAATATGAATATGAATGAAGTGATCGCCAACCGTGCTGAAGAAATCCTCGGCGGCAAAAAAGGTACTTACCAGCTGATTCACCCAAACGATCATGTCAACATGGCGCAGTCCACCAATGATGTGATCCCGACCGCAGGAAAGCTGACAGCACTTGATCTGTTAAAACCGCTCACAAAGGAACTTGACCGGCTTGCCGTCTGCCTCACAAAAAAGAGTGAAGAATTCGACGATGTTCTCAAAATGGGACGGACACAGCTTCAGGATGCCGTTCCGATGCGTCTTGGGCAGACCTTTCACAGCTATTCTTCCATGGTTCGCCGTGATGCTGAGCGGATACGCAGCATCTCCCGTGAACTGTACACCGTAAATCTTGGCGGAACCGCCATCGGAAGTGCCATCAATGTCTCCGAAATCTATCTTCACAACATTGTTCCAAAGCTCAAAAAAGTAACCGGCTATCCGCTGAAGCAGGCAGATGATCTATTTGATGCAACAGAAAATCTGGATGGTTTTGTTGCCGTATCCGGTGCAGTCAAAACCTGTGCCGTTGACCTTTCCAAAATGTGTAATGATCTGCGCCTTCTCTCTTCCGGTCCCAAAACAGGCTTTGGTGAGATCAACCTCCCGGCACGCCAGAATGGTTCTTCTATCATGCCAGAGAAGATCAATCCGGTCATTCCGGAAGTTGTCACACAGGTTGCTTTCCATGTCGTAGGGCACGATACCACGATTACCATGGCCGCTGAAGCCGGACAGATGGAACTCAACGCATTTGAGCCGGTTGTATTTTACAATCTGTTTGAATCGATCAGCACACTCCGTGAAGCTGTCACCACCCTGATTGACAACTGTATCTCCGGTATCACGGCAAACCGGGAGCGGTGCCTGTCCCTGATGGAAAGCAGCGCCGGAATCGCAACCGCCCTCTGCCCGTACCTGGGTTACAAGACCTCTGCAAGAATTGCAAAAACGGCACTGAAAACCGGGAAAACGGTACGGGAACTGGTTCTGGCTGAAAAACTGATGAAGGAAAACGAACTGGATGAAGTGCTGGATACCTATGCGATGACCGAACCGGAAGTGGTTATTATGAAGAAGGCAATGTAATATACAAATTTTTACATGCAAATTAAAATGCCACAGGATTCCTCTCTTAATGAACTGAGATAAATCCTGTAGCATTTTTCATTTGTCCTGATCTCACATATTTTTTATTTTATGAAAATCAGTCCTTTCATACTATGACCGTATCTAATCTTAGAACTCTACCTTTTCTCCCGTTCCAAGCCCATGCACCATTTCCCCAAGCTCTTTTCTCAGGATCCCGAATGCAATATTGCCTGTACAGTGTCCGGTGTAGATTTCTTCTACTCCAAGCTCTTTCAGCTCCTTCGCAGTCTCCACAACTTCTTCCTCCGGTATGGCAAGGGTGTCCATTCCTGAAAGTTTCATCATATGAAATCCTCCTACAACCGCATAGACCTTCTGACCGCCGAGTGCCATCTGCACTTCCCTCACAATATTGACGATTCCGCCATGGGAACAGCTGTTAAAGATCACCAGTCCCTTTTCGGTCTCAAAAATCACACTCTGTTCATGTGCAAAATCATCTGCAACAAATTCATCACCAATCTTCCGGTACATCTTCGCCCTGCGTCCCATCTCATCCAGCCCGCCTGTGAAATGCGGTACAATCCAGACCCCTTGATCCACTTCGCAAACCGCATTCAATGGTCGAAACCGTTCTTTGTAGTTTTCCAGAAGATGCTGTGGGATTCCGATATATTTATCCCCTTTCTCCGTGCGGTAAAAACAGTTCTCAGCTGACGTATCCTGCATACAAACTGCTGCTTTCTCATTCTCCTTAAAGAATTCCTCAAAGCCGCCGCTGTGGTCATAATGTGCATGCGACAAAAATGCCGTATCGACTTCCGAGAGATCAATTCCAAGTTCTTTTGCATTCTCCGCAAACAGTGCCGTTGCTCCGGTATCCAGAAGATACTTCTTTCCCTTATACTCGATATACACAGACAATCCATGCTCTGCACAGAGTCTGCATCTGGAACTGTTCTCAACTAATACTACCATCTTCATATGAATCAGCCTCTTTTCTTATTTGTGGTAGGGTTCTCCCGCTATGATCCGGTATCCACGGTAAATCTGCTCCAACAGGATTACACGCATCAGCTGGTGCGGAAAGGTCATCTTTGAAAAACTCAGTGCATAATTCGATTTTTCCAGAACCGCTTTTCCGATTCCGATGGAACCACCGATCACAAAAATAATGTGGCTGGTTCCCTGAATGCCGAGTTTTTCGATTTTCTCTGAAAATTCTTCGGATGTCAGCTGCTTACCGCCGATCTCCAGTGTGATCAGGTATGCATCCTCGCGGATATATTTCAAAAGGCGCTCCGCCTCCTTCTGGCGAATCAGCTCCTCTACCGTCTCGCTGGCATTGTCCGGCGTCTTTTCATCTGCCACCTCAATGATCTCCAGCTTACAGTAACGACTCAGCCTTTTGGTATATTCTGCGATCGCATCCCGCAGATACTTTTCTTTTATTTTTCCAACCGTCAGTACGGTGATCTTCATCCTGTTCATCCTCTCTTTCGCGGTATCCGTCTGCGTGTTTATGCTCTTTTGTACATAGAAAGCTCATGCAGCGCTCTTGTCGCACAGATGTATTTTGCCTGTCCGGTCATCGGATTCTCGTTCTTTGGAAATACACCGAATACCTGGTCAAATTCCAGTCCCTTTGCCATATAAAAGGTCGTCACCGTAACGCCTTTTTCAAAGGTACTGCTGTCACGGTCAATGCAATTTACTTTCATTCCCCGATTTGCAAGCATTCTGGTCATTGCATATGCTTCATCCATGGTCTCAGTCAAAACGGCGGCAGTCTCATAATGTTCCATTCCGGAATTTGCTTCCCAGATGATTTCATTTAACAGTTCCCCATCCGAATCAAATGTCTTTTCCGTCACCGGTTTACCATGTCGTTCCAGATATTCCAGATCCTTTTCCCCGGTAAACTTCGCCGCATACTCTGCAATCTCAATGGTATTCCGATAGCTTTTGTTCATGATGATCTTACGGATTGTTCGCCCGAAAATCTTCGGAAGGAAAGTCAGCACATCCTGCATCTGACTGTCCAGCGTTTGTGCCCGATCACCAAGGATCGTCATCCGGCAGGAGAACAGCTGAGACAGTACAACATACTGCAGATAAGAATAATCCTGCATCTCATCAATTACCAGGTGTTTAATATGCTTATGCCGGGTTCCGCCCAGCATCCGATATTTGAGATAGAGTACTGGAAACACATCTTCATACTGGAGTTTTCTGTTCTCATACGGAACCTTTGCCAGTGTCTCATATCCATTTTCTTCCAAAAACCAGTTATATATTTTATAAATGTCACGTGTCACATACATCCGGTTGAATTTCTCCCGAATCTGCTCCACTTCCTCTTCCGGAAGATTCCGGTTATACAAGGTCTCGTATTCGTCCACCAGATATTCCATCACCGCATCCATTCTGGCAAGGATCGGAATATCCTGGAATTTGAAATAGAACAGGTTAATCAGCTCTTCTTCCGTCTTTTCCAGCGTACGAATCTTGACCGGTTTAAAATCCATCAGCTGATCTTCCAGAACTGCAAGAAATCCTTCCATTTCACCGACAAATCCGGCAGACTGCCTGTTCAGATAGCTTTCCCGGATTCCCATCTCCGGAAAACGGATCAGCTTTTCCAGATAATCATAACGGTCCTCACAGTCCGATACGATTCCCTTCAGTTCTCTGTAAGCAAACAGATCAAAGCTCATCTCCTGGATATTTTCCTCACCAAGCTCCGGCAGAATATGGGAAATATAATCTGCGAACACACTGTTTGGCGAAAGGATCAGAATGTCCGATGCTTTCAGATTTTTCCGGTCATGATAGAGCAGATATGCGATCCGGTGCAGGGCAACCGATGTCTTCCCACTTCCTGCTGCCCCCTGGATCACCAGAACCTTATCTTTCACATTTCGGATGATTTCATTCTGCTCTTTCTGGATCGTGCGGACGATGTTCTTCAACTGTACATCCCCGTTGCTTCCAAGCTCCTGCTTCAGAATCTCATCGTCAATCTTAGTATCACTTTCGAATGCGTAGATCATCTTTCCATTCTTGATCTTGTACTGCCATTTGGATGTGATTTCTCCCTGAATCGTGCCTCCCGGTGCTTCGTAGGATGCCTGTCCTCTGTCATAATCATAAAAAAGTCCGCTCACCGGCGCTCTCCAGTCGTAGATCAGCGGCGTCATTCCTGCTTTTGGCGCAAAATTGCCGATTCCGATGTAAAAGCTTTCGCTCTCTTCTTCCCCGTCAAAGAGAAAATCCACTCTTCCGAAATACGGCGAGTCGATCATTTTCTCCAAACGCTGCTTTTTCATCAGACGGTCATTATTCGCATTGACTTCTCCAAGAAGTGCCTGCTGATTATCATAATTTTCATAACCATACTCATCCATCTCCGTATAGTTTTCCCAATAATAATCGTGCATGCTCTCAATCTCTTTTTCTCCCTCAAGAAGCGATGCTTTGATCTCGGTAATACGCGTCTTCAGTTTCTCCTCTACCTCTTTCAGAAACTGAATCTCGCTATTTATTGCGTCGTTGTTACTCATCTTCAAAAACCTCTCATGATTCCATTTTTCTGATAATCCGTGCGATATCTTCCGGTGTCTCTGCAATATCATCCGCACCTGCACTCTGAAGTTCTTCCAGATCTCCATATCCATACAGAACACCGATCACTTTAAGCCTGTTCTCTTTCGCACCGAAGATATCATTATTTCTGTCTCCAACCATCACAACCTGATCATAATCTTCCTTACTAACACCCAGATCATCCAACGCATAACGGATCACATCTGCCTTCCGGATCAGGGAGCCATCCATCGTAGCCCCGTAAATCCCGACAAAATATTTTGCAAAGTCAAATTTATCCGCAATCCTTTTTGCATACTCTTCCGGCTTGGAGGTTGCCACGGCAAGAACATAACCTTCTTCTTTCAATGCTTCCAAAGTCTCTGCAAGCCCTTCATAAACCGAATTTTCAAAAATCCCTTTTACCGCATAATATTCCCGGTAATACTTGACTCCAAGCAGTGCCTCCTCCTCGGACATCCCATAATATTTCTCCATCGAATCCGTAAGCGGCGGCCCGATAAAATTCTTCAAAGTCTCCCGGTCGCCAACCTCCCGGTTCATCTTCCCCAGCGCATACTCCACCGAATTCATAATCCCCGGCCCCGATTCCGTAATCGTCCCATCTAAGTCAAATAAGATATACTTGTATTTCATAACAGACCTCTTTCATAAAATGATACTTTTTCTATTGTACCATTTTTGACCAATCCTGTCCAGAAATGTAAATCTACAGAACTCTTTTAAAATCAACCACAACATACAAACCAGCGTCCGGTTTCCCCTCTATAACTGCCAGTTTTCTCCCCTTTGTATAACTTCTTTGCAGTTTTTACCAATACCGTAGAACGACCACCTGGGGAAAAATAATTGCTCCAATTCTATTTTGTGCAATGGAGATGAAACTCAAAAATTATGGAAGCCTCTGCTGACATAATTTTCGCCCTAAGAGGTTCATCGGAATGGTTTGCACAACTTGAATTGGCGCAATTATTTTTCCCCAGGTGGTCTACACAACCCCTATAAAAAACCGCAGTCCCATCAAAGGAAACTGCGGTCATAACTCTTATTTATTTGAAAGATATTCGTGGATACCTTTTGCACCAGCTTTACCAGCTCCCATAGCAAGGATTACTGTAGCTGCACCTGTTACGGCATCTCCACCTGCGTATACGCCTTCTTTGGAAGTCTTTCCATGTTCTTCGTCTGCAACGATACATTTCCACTTGTTAACTTCCAGTCCTTCTGTTGTAGAAGAGATCAGCGGGTTCGGTGATGTTCCGAGTGACATAATCACTGTGTCAACATCGATCACGAATTCAGAATCTTCAACCGGTACAGGACGTCTTCTTCCTGATGCATCCGGTTCGCCAAGTTCCATACGAACACACTTGATTCCTTTTACCCATCCATCTTCTTCGAGGATTTCTACCGGGTTTGTCAGAAGATCGAACTGTACGCCTTCTTCTTTTGCGTGATGAACTTCTTCCACACGGGCCGGAAGTTCTTCTTCGCTACGACGGTATACGATATGAACTTCTGCTCCAAGACGAAGTGCTGTTCTTGCAGCATCCATTGCTACGTTACCACCACCGACAACTGCAACTTTCTTACCAGCTGCGATCGGTGTATCGTAAGAATCATCAAATGCTTTCATAAGGTTGCTTCTTGTAAGGTATTCATTTGCTGAGAATACGCCGTTGGCATTTTCTCCAGGGATTCCCATGAACTTCGGAAGTCCTGCTCCGGATCCGATGAATACTGCTTCGAATCCTTCATCTTCAATCAGCATGTCGATTGTAGTAGATTTACCGATTACAACGTTTGTCTCAAAGTGAACACCAAGTTCTTTTACTTTTGCAATCTCTTTTGCAACAACTTTCTGCTTCGGAAGACGAAATTCCGGAATACCATATACAAGTACTCCACCGAGTTCGTGAAGTGCTTCAAACACTGTTACATCGTAACCAAGCTTTGCAAGGTCTCCTGCACAGGTAAGTCCTGCCGGACCTGAACCGATAACTGCAACCTTGTGTCCGTTCTTCTTGTCTGCGCCAACCGGTTTGATATCATGTTCCAGAGCGTAATCAGCAACGAATCTTTCCAGCTTACCGATGGAAATAGATTCTCCCTTGATACCACGGATACATTTTCCTTCGCACTGTGACTCCTGAGGACATACACGTCCACAAACAGCAGGAAGTGCAGAAGACTGTCCGATAATCTTATATGCTTCTTCGATATTGCCTTCTTTTACTTCATGAACGAATGCAGGAATATTGATTCCTACCGGGCATCCCTGAATACATTTAGCATTCTTACAGTTGATGCAACGGCTTGCTTCTTCCATTGCCTCTTCCTGATTATATCCATAACATACTTCTTCAAAATTTGTTGCACGTACCTTCGGATCCTGTTCTCTTACAGGTACTTTCTTTAATACGTCTGCCATTATTCGTCACCTCCGCAATGACCGCATCCACCGTGATGTGTGTCACCTTCCTGTAATTTCAGCATAGCTCTGCCTTCCTGAGTCTTATACATCTGCTGTCTCTTCATTGCTTCATCAAAGTTAACGAGATGTCCGTCGAATTCCGGTCCGTCTACGCATGCGAATTTGATCTCATCACCTACGTGGAGACGACATGCACCACACATACCTGTTCCGTCTACCATGATCGGGTTCATGCTGACGATAGTCGGGATTTCGAGTTTTTTTGTGAGCAGACATACGAATTTCATCATGATCATCGGTCCGATTGCTACACAGACATCGTACTTGTTGCCCTCTGCTACAAGTGCTTCAATCTTGGTTGTTACCATACCTGCATGTCCGTATGTACCATCATCTGTACATGGGTAGTAGTTTCCTGCAACTGCTTCCATCTCTTTTTCAAGAATCAGCATATCTTTTGTCTTGGAACCTACGATAACGTCTACATCGATTCCGTGAGCGTGCATCCATTTTACCTGTGGATATACAGGTGCTGCACCAACACCACCGGCTACGAATAAGATCTTCTTATTCTTAAGGCTTTCGATGTCTTCTGAAATCAGTTCAGATGGACATCCGAGCGGTCCTGTGAAATCTCTGAAAGAGTCTCCTGCTTTTAAGTTCGCCATCTTCTCAGTAGATGCTCCTACTGTCTGGAATACGATGGTAATTGTTCCTTCTTCTCTGTCATAATCGCAGATTGTCAGCGGAATTCTTTCCCCCTTGTCATCCATCTTGACAATTACGAACTGTCCTGGCTCACAGTGCTTTGCCACACGTGGTGCTTCTACATCCATAAGATAAATCTTATCAGCCAGTTTTTCAGCTTTTCTTATCTTGTACATTGCATTGCCTCCTAAAATATTTACTCTCTTTATGATAAATTATTGCCGCCTAAATAGCAAGTATTTCTTTTTAATTTGTTAAAAATTTATTTATCTTATAAATATGACCATCTTTTTTATCTATAAGTGCCAATACATCTTCTATAAATCTGCCAAAATTCTTCTGTCCGGCATTTTAACCACCTATAAAAATGAAGATGTCCTGGCACACAGTGTCTTTGTTTACCGGAATATTCTTTTTGGCTTTTCCGTCTAATAAAACAGAGACAGACGGCTCTTATTGCGGATCCGTCTGTCTCTGTCAAAAATGTATTTCACATCTTTAGAAATCTACTTCTGTTCCATAATATGTACAGTTGAACAGTTTTTCCATGTTTGCCGGATCAATCGGACGTGGGTTGGATCCTGTACATGCATCACCAACTGCAAGTTCTGAGATCTTGGCAACTTTTTCTTTGAATTCTGTCTCATCAATACCAAAGTCTTTCAATGTCTTTGGAATATTAAGTTCTACATTGAATGCATCGATCTTTGCACACAGGCTGTTGATCAGGGCTTTCTCAGATGTTCCCGGAAGTCCCATTCTGCGTGCGATTTCTGCGTATCGTTTTGCAGCAACCGGATCTTTTGCATTGTATTTGATTACATATGGAAGATAGATCGCATTTGCGCATCCGTGCGGAATGTGTCCGGTTGAGAATGCAGCACCTGTCTTATGCGCCATAGAATGTACAATTCCAAGAAGTGCGTTGGAAAATGCCATTCCTGCAAGGCACTGTGCATAGTGCATCTGTTCTCTTGCAACCATATCGCATTTGTAAGATGCCGGAAGGTAATCCAGAACCATCTCGATTGCCTGCAGTGCAAGCGGATCAGTGAATGGACAGTTCAGGGTAGATACATACGCTTCAATCGCATGTGTCAGCGCATCCATACCTGTGTATGCAACCTGTTTTACCGGGAGTCCCATAACAAGATCCGGATCAACGATTGCTACGTCCGGTGTAATATTAAAATCGGCAAGCGGGTATTTTACTCCGGTCTGATAGTTTGTGATAACGGAAAATGCGGTTACTTCTGTTGCTGTTCCTGACGTAGACGGAATTGCAGCAAATTTGGCTTTTGTTCTCAGTTCCGGGAAATTGAACGGAATACAGAGATCTTCAAATGTAACATCCGGATATTCGTAGAATGCCCACATTGCCTTTGCTGCATCGATCGGTGATCCACCACCCATTGCCACGATCCAGTCTGGCTGGAATTCCTGCATAACTGCTGCACCTTTCATAACAGTCTCAACGGACGGATCCGGTTCTACACCTTCAAAAAGCTTCACTTCCATTCCGGCTTCTTTCAGATAGTTCTCTGCTCTGTCCAGAAATCCCTGACGCTTCATAGAGCCGCCACCAACAACTAAGATTGCTTTCTTTCCTTTGAGGTTCTTCAGTTCTTCAAGACATCCTTTTCCATGATATACGTCTCTTGGTAATGTAAATCTGCTCATATTCAAACACTCCTTTTGCCCTTAAAGTATGTTATCTTTTTGACAAACTTATTATATCTTACTTTACTTTATTTTGCAACATTTTACTACAAATAGATTGTATTTATTTGCGTACAATTATACACTTTTCATAAGCTATATTGTATTTTTGCTATTCTCAAAATATTTATTTTGTGATATATTTCACATTTTATACACAAATTCTTTACATTCTGTTCTTGTTTTTTGTTTTCCTGTCAAAAATCCTCCTGCTTTGTACTTCTGTCCCGCAACATTTTCAGACATGTTCGCCAGATCCGGTGAATCTCTTTTTGCTTACTTATATTTTTAAAAAAGAGAGTATGCTTTTCCCTCCCATTTTTACAGGAGTTTCTCGCATACTCTCTTTCCATCATCTGATTCTAATCTGTATTCAGTTCATAATTTCGTCTTGTAATATCACTTAATCTGCCCTTTTGATCCTGCAGGGCAAAACTGAAAATCGTGCTTCCTGACGGCATTTTAATCGGTTCCGTATATTCCTGCGTTGCAGAATTATTCTCCGGATCCGGGTCTGACCCATCGGTTGTATAATATGCGGTGTACTTTTCCGGTACATCTACACTGATCCACTGTTCACTGGTATACTGACCGGTTGACGGAGTAACTGCCGGTGCATCGGCAATCGGGAATTCCACTTTGTAAGTCTTACTTTCCGTCAGACTTGGAATTCCTTTTTTGTTAACAGAAATTGCTTTTACTACCGTCTCACCTTCACCGATCTTGATCGGTCCGGTATATTTTGTACTTGAAGTCGTCGGTTCTGAACCATCGGTTGTATAGTAGATTGCTTTCCCTTTTCCAGTCAATTCCAGAGCCTGTACTTCGTCATAGGTTTCCGTCTCATCCAGACTGAACTTTGGTTCTCCGGATATATACTCCGTCAGTGTATCCAGGACAGCATCACTGGTACATGCGTTCAGAAGCGGTGACACTTTCTCCTGCTGATTGGTATCAATGTAAAATTCCACCGCTGCACGGTAAATTTCTGCATTTCCGGACTGCTTTGCAATCTGATCTGTAAAAACGGCTTCCGCCTGATCCAGATCATCTTCCGCAATATAGACTTTTGAAATACCGGTATATGCTTCTGCTTTCTTCGGGCTTCCCGATGCAGCTTTTTCAAATACCGTAAGTGCATTTTCGTATTCTGAAGCTGCCAGAAGGCGATAGCCTTTCTTCACCTTTCCCGTATAGGAATTCTGATAAAATACGTAGATCAGTACAGCAAGAAGAGCACAAACTCCCACTATCGTAAGTAGCATCTTTCTCCGCTTCTTTCTGGCGCGTTCTTTTCTCTTTTCTGCTCGGATACGCCGCATTCGCCGTTCTTCTTCGGCAACCCGCCGCGCCTGTTCCTGTGCATTCTTTTCTCTGACTGCCCGGTCATTTATATACCTGGTATCATTTCTTCCGGTCTCCGATCTTCTTCTGTGGTCGGATGTGGTGGATCTTGCTCCCGGCTGATAAGCCCTTCCTGAATCCCCTACATATCTTGTCTCTTCTCCGGCACTTCCTCTATATCCGGTATTTTCTGCACCGGTATATCCCGTCTGGCGTTCTTGTTCTTCTAAATGAAGTGACATGGTCTGCGTGATGCCCCCTTTTAACTGGGCGGTCAGCATGTCATCAAGTGGATTATAATCAGGCACGATCTGTATTTCCCTGCCGCATCTCGGACAGATCAGCTGATCTTCCGGCAGATTTGCTCCACAGTGCATACATTTCATTGTCTTTCGTCTCCTTCTTGTATCATACTTCTTTTAGAATAATCCGGTAATCTTACCGTCTTCCACATCAATTCCATTTGCTGCAGGTACTTTTGGAAGTCCTGGCATGGTCATGACTGCTCCGGTAAGAGCAACCACAAATCCAGCTCCCGCATTTACATAAACTTCACGGATATGGATATCAAAGTTCTCCGGACGTCCGAGAAGCTTCGCATCATCAGACAGAGAATACTGGTTCTTTGCCATACATACCGGGAAGCTGCCAAATCCCAGAGACTCAATACGTGCAAGCTGTTTCTTTGCAGCCGGTTCATATACGACACCCTTTGCTCCGTAAATTTCCTTACAAATTGTCTCAATCTTCTCTGTAAGTGACAGTTCATCACTGTAGATCGGATGGTAATGGCTTTCCTTTGTCTCCAGTGTCTGTAAAACTTTTTCAGCGAGTTCTTTTCCGCCATCTCCGCCTTTGCCCCATACTTCTGCAAGGGCAAATTCACAGCCTCTGTCTTCACAGAACTTGCGAATAAATTCATATTCTGCTTCGGTGTCACTGACAAACGAATTCAGTGTAACAACAACCGGAACGCCGAACTTCTGCAGGTTCTCGATATGTTTTTCAAGATTTACGATTCCTTTTGCAAGTGCATCCAAGTTCTCTTTGTTCAGTTCATCTTTTGGTACGCCGCCGTTGTATTTTAATGCGCGGACAGTTGCAACCAAAACCACTGCATCCGGTTTCAGTCCTGCCATACGGCATTTGATATCCATGAACTTCTCTGCGCCAAGGTCCGCACCAAATCCGGCTTCTGTGATCGTGATATCACTCAGTTTCAGTGCCATCTTAGTTGCACGTACACTGTTGCAGCCATGTGCAATATTCGCAAATGGGCCACCATGCACCAGTGCCGGTGTATGTTCCAGAGTCTGGATGATATTCGGCTTGATCGCATCTTTTAACAGGGCTGTCATCGCACCGGTTGCGTGAAGCTGGTCAGCTGTAACCGCTTCCCCTGAGAAGGTGTAAGCAACAATGATTCTGCCAAGACGTTTTTTCAGATCTTCCAGATCATCTGCCAGACATAAGATTGCCATAATTTCTGATGCAACTGTGATCACAAAATGGTCCTCTCTTACCATTCCGTCCATTTTATTTCCAAGACCAACTACTACGTTACGCAGGACACGGTCATTCATATCTACACAACGTTTCCAGACAACCTGTCTCGGATCGATTCCAAGAGCATTTCCCTGCTGGATATGGTTGTCAAGAAGGGCTGCAAGCAGGTTATTTGCAGATGTGATCGCATGAAAATCTCCGGTGAAATGGAGATTCAGGTCTTCCATCGGTACAACCTGTGCATACCCGCCGCCGGCTGCTCCGCCTTTGATTCCAAAGCAAGGTCCAAGTGAAGGCTCACGCAGAGCAATCAGTGCTTTTTTACCGAGCTTTGCCATCGCCTCTCCAAGTCCGACTGTGATCGTTGTCTTTCCCTCTCCTGCCGGAGTCGGATTGATTGCAGTGACAAGTACCAGCTTTCCATCCGGTCTGTCTTTTACTTTTTCCATCAGTTCGTCTGACAGCTTTGCCTTATATTTACCGTAAAATTCAAGGTCGTCCTCTTCAATTCCAATCGTTGCGGCAACCTCACGAATATGGTGCATTTTGGCTTCCTGTGCAATCTGAATATCTGTTTTCATTATCGTATCCTCCTTTTTCACCTGCGTGTTTTAAACTGTTTCTTCTATGTACTGTTCAAACTGTTCCATAGACATCAGCACTTTCCTTGGTTTGGTACCTTCTTCTTCTCCCACAACGCCCGCTTCGGCAAGCTGATCCATGATCCGCGCCGCGCGGTTAAATCCGATCTTGAATACTCTCTGGAGCATTCCGATCGATGCCTTATCTTTTTCAATAATAAATTTGCCTGCATCTACAAAGTAAACATCCCTGTCATCCCCGGAAGAAGCGCCTCCTGCAGATACATTCTGGTTACTGTTCACCTGCTTCTGGATCTCTTCACTGTAGACTGCTCCGCCGCTGTTCTCTTTCAGGAAATCTACCACAGCCTGCACTTCCTTATCGGAAACAAACGCTCCCTGAACACGTACCGGCTTCTGATAACCTGCCGGATAGAACAACATATCACCCTTTCCGAGCAGCTTTTCCGCACCATTCATATCAATGATAGTTCTGGAATCCACACCGGATGAGACTGAAAATGCAATTCTTGACGGCATATTTGCTTTAATCAGACCGGTAATGACATTGACTGACGGTCTCTGTGTTGCAAGAACCAGATGCAACCCTGCCGCACGCGCAAGCTGCGCCAGACGGCAGATTGCCTCTTCCACTTCTCCAGGTGCAACCATCATCAGATCTGCAAGCTCATCTACGATGATTACAATCTGCGGAAGCTTCTGTGCTTTATTCGGATCATCAATATCTTTGATGTTCTCGACTTTATCATTGTAACCTTTCAGGTCACGGACATTGTACTCAGCAAAAAGCTGATAGCGCCGGTTCATCTCGGCAACCGCCCAGTTCAGCGCACCTGCCGCTTTCTTCGGATCCGTCACAACCGGGATCATCAAATGCGGAATTCCGTTGTAAACGCTTAATTCTACCACCTTTGGATCCACCATGATCAGCTTCACATCCTCCGGCTTTGCTTTGTAAATAATACTCATAATGATCGTGTTGATGCAGACCGATTTACCGGATCCTGTCGCTCCTGCGACAAGCAGATGCGGCATCTTTGCGATATCTGATACCACGACCTTCCCTGAAATGTCACGTCCTGTTGCAAATGCAATCCTTGATTTACTCTTCTTAAACTCATCCGATTCCAGAAGATCGCGTAGCATAACTGCGGTATTCTCTTTGTTCGGAACTTCAATACCGACCGCCGCTTTTCCCGGGATCGGCGCTTCAATACGGACATCTGCCGCCGCCAGATTCAGCTTGATATCATCTGCAAGTCCTACAATCTTGCTGACTTTGACCCCCATCTCCGGCTGCAGTTCATAGCGCGTAACAGAAGGTCCGCAGCTGATATTGGTGATCGTAACATTGACCCCGAAGGTCTGCAGTGTCTTCTGAAGCTTTGCTGCCGTCTCCCGCAGATGTGCATCCGAATCTCCGGACGTCTTGCTTCCGTGCTTCAAAAGACTGAGCGGTGGAAAACGATACTCTTTCACCGGCTTTTCACTCTTTGCAATGGTATCTGCAACAGCAGCTACTTCTTTTGGAATATCTGCCTTAACCTTCGTACTTCTGGAAGAGGACTTTTCTATTCCTTCTTCCGTTGAAACCACAGACGGACTTTCTACAGCCGTGTCAGCCTGAATTTCCTCATTCAGTCCCGTCTCTTTTTCTGCTTCTTTCATCGCCCCTTTTAAGAACTTCGGAAGCTTTTCTTTCACCGGTTCAAGAACTACTGGTTCCGGTTCCGGGATCAGCTCTGTAGCCGAAAGAGGCATCGCACGGTTAATCACAACATCATCCAGCGTGATCTTCCCTGTCTGCTCCAAAATATGCTTTGCAGCCGCTTCTTCCGCACCTGCGAGCACACTGTTCATATCTTTTCTGCTGCGTCTGGTCGCTTTCTTCTCTGTGCTTCCCTTTGCTTCCTTCTTTTCTGCATCTTCTGTACTTCCTGCCGCTTCTTCTTTTCTTCCAACTGTGGAATTAAAGGAAACACCACTTACCTGATAATCAACGCGCATAGCTTCCCGTCTTGCTTTGCGTTCTTCCGCCTCTTCTTTGCGCTTCTGCATATCTTCTCTGGCACGGTCATAGGCTTTTGCCCCGCCGATCTTCATTCCTTTTAAAATCGACTTTTCCGTGATGAGGACGATACAGATCACCATCAAAATGATCACGACAACATATGTACCTGCTTTGCCGATCGCCGGCACCATTTTATCCGCGATCGCTTTTCCTGCCGAGCCGCCTTTTCCATCAATCAACTCAAATAACACGCAACACTGGACCAGCAGTACAACGCCTGCCACTGTCTTAATATAAGCGATCCGATTCCCTTTGTTGGAAACGACAAACGCAACTCCGCAGAATAAAAGGATCGGAAATACATAAGCCATCCATCCCAGCATTCCCTGCTGCAGTGCTGCAATCTTTCTGCCAAACGCACCTGCAAGTCCGAAATTACTGATTGTAAGCAGGATTCCGATTGCAAGCGTCACCCAGACCAGGATCTCCGTCGCAAGAAAAGATTCTTCCTGCGGTGCAGCTTTGGATGCTGTATTCTTTCTGGTCGTCTTTGCAGACTTGGAAGACTTTGCTGTTGTCTTCTTTGCAGGCTGCCGCTTTTTCGCGGTGCTCTGCTTTGCATTTTTCTTTGTTCCGGTTGTCTTTGAAGCCATCAAACTTCCCCCTTGTATTTATACTCTTTATCTTGTAATCAAATGACAGATTCCTTCCACCCTCTCCCCAGATATAGTGTCCGGAATCGGTCATCCAAAGTGTATATTTGTACATGCTATTTTATTATAGCATCCTCTCCGCCTTATGTCATCTCATAATTTTTATCAGTATTTCCCATTTTTTCATCGATCATTTCATGCAATTTATTTAATGCATCCCGGATTCCGCCTACTTCATCAATCAGACCTTCCTCCACCGCGCGTTTTCCTTCCAGCATAGTTCCCACATCTTTGACCAGTTGCGTGGAATCCAGCATCAGTTCTTCAATCCTCTCCTGTGACATTCTGGAATGTTCTGCAAGAAATCCCGTGATCCGGTCCTGTGTTTTTTCAATATTCCGGAGGCTCTGTGCCACACCGATGAACATTCCACTGGTCCGTACCGGATGGATGATCATCGTCCCGCTCGGAACAATAAAGGAATAATCTGCCGATACCGCGAGCGGTCCGCCGATGGAATGACATCCCCCAAGCACCAGAGATACCGTCGGCTTGCTTAAGGAGGCAATCATCTCCGCAATCGCAAGTCCTGCCTCCACATCTCCGCCCAGCGTGTTCAGAAGGATCAGCACCCCATCCGTCCGGACACTGTTCTCGATCTGTGCCAGTTTCGGAAGCAGATGCTCATATTTTGTCGCTTTGGTATTACCGGAAACTGCTTCATGTCCTTCCACTTCCCCGATGATCGTCAGCAGCTCGATCTGATGATTCTGACGGCTGTCAAGCGGAAGCATTCCCATTTCTTTGACGTGTTCGTCTTCTTCCTTTATATTCTCCGGCTCCGTTTCTTTTTCTGCGTTTTCTTTATTTATCGGATTGTCCTCTGTCTGCATCCCGCTTTTTTTCTTGCGTATCTTATATTCCTTTACGTCATTTTCTTCCTGTTCTCTCATTGCCGCATACCTCCGTTTTCTTTTTCCTTAGTATGGGGCAATGTGTGCGAAAATATGCACTTAGTGAATGTTACACCCGGCTCTCTGTACATCATCTCGCTTAACAGCTCGATGATGTACATTCGCCAAATGCGAGTCTGGACAGATCCTTGTGCAAGCACAAATCTGGTAAAATATATACCCGGCTCTCTGTACACCATCTCGCTTAACAGCTCGATGATGTACATTCGCCAAATGCGAGTCTGGACAGATCCTTGTGCAAGCACAAATCTGTCCAGACTCGCATTTGGCTCATTGTATACACAAAAAGAGAATGCATCCTCACGGCACATTCTCTTTGGTTTCAACGTTATGAAAATAAATATTTTTTGCGAAGACTGTACACCATATCGGTATAAATCTTACGACATGCTTCCAGATTATCGGACTCAATCATGGAAACACATGGATGCAGATAGCGGCTCCAAATGTCTGCATAGACATCTTCTGCATTCTCCATCCGGTTGATCCGGTTCACGATCGTCGGTGCGATATCATAGTACTCGGCAACGACTTCCTCGCCGCCCTCCTGATTCACCAGATATTCATCTCTGTATCTTCTCATCAGATTCAGTTCATAACAGTCATCCGGTTTACCAAGGCTTGCACATACGGCTGTCGTGATATAGCAGAGACGGGATTTGAAACCGCCCTGAATCTGCTCGAATTCCGATTTACTGATCTTAAGTTCCAGATCATGATTGTTCCAGAGTTCAACCATATGGTCTACAATCTCTTCACAGGCATCCATTCTACCATAGCGGAACATCGGAATCACATAAGTAACCATGCCAAGATTATATTTCATAAGTATATTTTCTTTTTTTCTTTTGGTGCTTTCCTGATCCAGCACTTCCCGCATTCTTCCCGGAAGTACAGCAGCGATTGCTTCAATCTCTGTTTGTCTGTCTGTTGAATTCCCACATTCCTGTGCAATTTCAGTAAAAAGCGGCTTATACTTCTCATAACTGTTTTTAAAAGAATCCGCATAAGTCTTTTTATTGAAATCTTTGGAAATTGGGATTATCTGGTCAAACAGATCATTCAGCCCATCTAGTATACTCTGATTCATTCAGATTCCTCCCGAAATCGTTCTTATGCTTCTTCCCAGTTATGATATACTTCCTGTACATCATCGTCATCTTCAAGAAGATCAAGTGTCTTCTGAATGTTCTTGATGTCTTCTTCGTTGTCAAGAGTTACCCATGTCTGTGGGATCATTGTAACTTCCGCACTTGCCATCGGGATTCCTGCTTCTTCCAGAGCAAGACGAACCTCACTGAAATCGTTCGGATCTGTGAGGATCTCGAAGCTGTCTTCTTCTTCTGAGAAATCTTCTGCTCCTGCATCCAGTGCCTGCATCATCAGATCATCTGCATCCAGTTCACATTCTTCTTTATCGACAATGATCTGTCCTTTCTGATCAAACATGAAAGATACACATCCGCTGGTTCCGATATTTCCTTTTCCCTTTGTGAAAGCGCTTCTTACATTAGAAGCAGTACGGTTACGGTTATCTGTAAGCGCATCAACGATGATCGCTGTTCCGTTCGGTCCATATCCTTCATATACGATATGTTCGTAATTGTTGGCATCTCCGTCTCCGGCTGCTTTTTTGATACTTCTGTCAATATTGTCATTCGGCATATTATTTGCTTTTGCCTTTGCAATCGCATCACGGAGTCTGCTGTTGTTAGCCGGATCAGCTCCGCCTCCTTCTTTGACTGCTACAGCGATCTCACGACCGATCTTCGTGAATACTTTTCCTTTTGCTGCGTCATTTTTTTCTTTTTTATGCTTGATATTCGCAAATTTTGAATGTCCTGACATTACTTTTTACCTCTCTTCAGTATTTTACTATTCTCAATTGTACTATTTTATCACTTTTTTGTCCTGCTGACAAGGACTTTGCGTATTGTATTATTATCAACCGACAATACATGGAACAGATAACCTCCGAATTCCACCTGACATTCTTCATCTTCCGAAGGAATTCTGTCCAGGCAGTCGATCAGATAACCATTGATCGTATCGTAATCTTCTTCGTTGAAACTGATTCCCAGAAGTTCCTCCAGATCTTCCAGCTGTGTCATACCGTCCACGATATATGTACCGTCTGCCTGTTTGACGATCAACTCTTCTTCCTCATCATACTCATCCTGGATATTTCCAACGATTTCTTCTACGATATCTTCCATCGTAACGATTCCTGATGTCTGTCCATACTCATCCAGCACGATCACCATATGGCTCTTGTCCTGCTGCATCTGTTGAAACAGTTTATCAATCGCCTTTGTTTCCGGGATAAATCCTGCCGGCCGGATCGCATCCTTCAGATCATGCACCGGTTTTCTCCTTGCCGGACCGTCCAGGTAGCTCTGCATCGCATCCCGGATATGGATGATCCCCACAATATTGTCAATATCTTCTTCGTAGACCGGAAATCTGGATTTGTTTTCTTCCAGCATAAAAACAAGTGCTTTTTCCAGAGATTCTTCCCCGTCCAGCGCAACGATATTTTTCCGGTGTGTCATAATATCTTTGGCATCTGAGTCCATATATTCAAAAATATTGGTGATCATCTTCGTCTCACGTCTCGTCAGAACACCTTTTTCATAGCCTTCCAGTACTTTTTCAATGATTTCTTCTGCAATTTTCTCTTTATCTTCATTGTCAGAAAATACATTTTTCATTTTCTGAAGTAAATTACCTTCCGTTTCCATTGTTTTCCATACTTCTCCTCTTTTATGTATGAAGCATCAGGCTGACGCACAGCGCTTCATCGACTTTTCTCATAAGATCTTTGTCTACCCGGCACACATAATCCTTCAGCCGCTGTTTGTCGATGGTCCGGATCTGTTCCAGCAGGACGACCGAGTCCTTGACGATCCGGTATCTTTTTGCATCGATTTCCACATGTGTCGGCAGCTTTGCCTTATTCATCCTTGAAGTGATCGCGGCACAGATCACAGTCGGGCTGTGCCGGTTCCCGACATCATTCTGGATGACGAGGACCGGACGCACGCCGCCCTGCTCTGAACCGACTACCGGACTTAAATCCGCATAATAAATATCTCCACGCCTGATCTGCACTTTTTTCACACTCCGCTTATCAAGATACTTCCATTATTGCCAGCTTTCTTCTGCTGTATTCATATCTCTTCCGAAGTGCATCGGTGCATTTTAGAAATAATCGATCTGCTCTACCACTTTTCCGTCACGCAGATATTCCCGCGGAACGCGTTTGTTGATATCGCAGATAAATTCATAGTTAAATCTTCCACTCAGCTCTGCAAGCTCATCGACAGACAGATAGGCATCCCCGTCATGACCGACCAGTGTTGCTCTGTCACCAAATTTTACATCCGGGATCCGGGTCACATCGACCATGAACTGATCCATACAGACTCTGCCGAGGATCGGTGCCTTCTGTCCATGGATCAGGACATATCCTTTATTCGAGAGACTCCGCGGGTATCCATCCCCGTAGCCGGTCGGGATCGTCGCGATCCGCATCCGCTCCGGAGCGACAAAGGTGCCTCCATAGCTGACTGCCGTTCCCTTTTCAATCCATTTCACATGTGTGACATGGGCGATCAGTTCCATCGCCGGGCGGAGCGGAACAGCTTCTTTGTTGACCTCATCTGACGGATAAAGTCCATAGGTAGAAATTCCTGCTCTTTCCAGATCCATTCCAAGTCTTGGCATATCAATGATACTTGCACTGTTCGCACAGTGATAATAGGTAAATTCCATTCCTTCTGCCGCGAGATGTTCCTTCATCCACAGATATGAACGGATCTGCTCAAGAGTCGTCGTCTTATCCGTCTCATCTGCTTTTGAGAAATGGGTAAACATTCCTTCACAGTCTGTGTAAACCAGTCTGCCGATCTTCAGGATCTCCTCCACGCTTTCTTCCGATACCGGAAATCCGAGTCTTGACATACCGGTATCGATCTTAATGTGCAGATATGCCTTCTTTCCCATCCGGTATGCCGTCTCGTCCGCAAGCTTCGCAAGCTCATAGCTGTAGGTTGTCATGCAGATCTCATGACGGATCATCTCTTCCATCTGATCTGGGAAAATACATCCCAAACAGAGGATCGGCTTTTTGATACCGGCTTTTCTGAGTACGACCCCTTCATCCAGTGTTGCAACTGCATAGCCCCAGACATAATCGACCTCTTCCAGCATTCTGGAAATCGGTACCGCACCATGACCGTAACCATCTGTCTTGATCACCACGATCATCCGGGTTCCCTCTTCTATATTCGCATGCATCATTTCCATATTATACATCACTGCATCCAGATCGATCACTGCACGCAGTCTACTGTATTTCTTCATCGTGTTCTATCCTCCAATTCTACAAGTGTCCTGCTGATCATCTTCAGGAGATCTCCTGCAAGGACACTGTAAGAGCCAAGTTCTTCTCTGGCATGATCTCCACTTAATCCATGCAGATATACACCAAGTGCAGCCGCATATGCTGCTTCCATGTGCTGTGCCATAAGCCCGGTGATCATACCGGCAAGTACATCTCCCGAACCGGCTTTTGCCATCGCCGCATTGCCGGAGGCGTTGATCCAGAGTTCTTTATCCGGCGCAGCGGTCAAAGTCCTGCTGTCCTTTAACACACAGACCGCATGAACTTTTTCTGTATAATTCCGCAATAGCTTTCTTCTGTTGTCTTTCAATTCCTGTACGCTGTATCCGGTCAGTCTGGACATTTCTTTCATATGCGGTGTCAGCACATATCCGGAAGAATTCTTCCGGACCTGCTCGATCCCCCACGCTCCGGTCTTCGCCAGCAGGTTCAGTCCGTCTGCATCGATGACTCCCGGCTTTGTATTCATCTCCAGTACATTTTTCAGCAGTTCTTCCGAATGTGGCTCCATCCCAAGACCGCATCCTATACATACCACGTCTGCCCATGCAAGTAATTCCGGAAGCTTTTCAAATGAATTCTCCTCTTCCAGCGAATACGTGGTCAGCACTGCTTCCGGCAGAAGCTCCTGCAAGATTGCCCGGTTGCTCTCTTCCGTGTAAATCCGGACCAGTCCCGCTCCGGTCAGGTAAGCTGCCCTGGCACTTAAATATGCGGCGCCTGACATTCCTTTGCTTCCGGTGATCATCAGAACCTTTCCGTAACTTCCCTTGTTGGAATCTGCTTTTCTCTCAGGCAGTATCTCCGGTACATCTGCTTTTTCAAACATACGACAGATTTCTTCTTCCTGAAAAAATTCCGGTCTGGTGATCCCGATCGGTGCGATAACCAGCTTTCCTGTATACGCACACCCCGGATAAAGGATCTGTCCGATCTTTCCAAAAGCAAATGTCACCGTAAGGTCTGCCTTAAACGCCACGCCCAGAACCCTTCCGTCATCCGAGCTGACGCCGGACGGGGTATCCACAGCTACTTTGTATCCCCCCATCTGATTCATCTTTTCGATCACATCTGCATAATTTCCCTGAATTTCACGGGATAATCCAATACCGAATACGGCATCTATAATAACACTATATTCTTTCTGTGGCAAACTGTTTCCTACAGAAAGTCCCAGATTTTCCAGAATCTGCATCTGCATCCTGGTCTCTTCGCTGCGGTGGTCATAATTACCCACCAATACAACATCCGGGCAATATCCTTCTTCCAAAAGCATCCGGGCGATCGCAAATCCGTCACCACCATTATTTCCGCTTCCGCACACGATCAGCGCACTTGTTAAGTCCACGCCTTCTTTTTTCATTGCCTCCACACACTGAAGTGCCGCCCGTTCCATCAGAACCAGAGACGGAACCTGCATCGTTCTAATCATTCTCTGATCGGATCTTCTCATCTGATCTGCTGTCAATAATTCTTTCATATCCGGTCTCCTTTTCTTCCAGCAAGGGATTAAGGGATTCGATTTCCAAAAAGGTGCAGGAAAACTTTCCCTGCACCTCTTCTTTATTTTCTTCGCTTACTTCTCTTTATGTTCTTCATTGTACCTTGTAATATTATAGGATAATCTCATCAGACTTTCTGACAGATGTACATTCTCCACAATAATATTATCCGGCAGATTCAGATCAGTATGCGCAAAATTCCAGATTGCTTTCACCCCGTTATCAACCAGAATATCCGCTACTTCAACTGCTCTTGCCTTCGGAATCGTAAGAACTCCGATCTCAATATCATTCTCTTTGACAAAATCCTTGAGTTCATCCATCATACGGATCTCAACGCCACGGATCGTTACCCCGGCGAGTCTTGGATTCACATCAAACAGACCTTTTAAGACAAATCCACGATTCTCAAATGCTGCATAATTCGCCAGCGCCTGACCAAGATTGCCTGCTCCGACAATGACAAATTTATGCTTTTCATTCAGTCCGAGAATCTTCCCGATCTCTGTATACAGATACTTTACATTATATCCATATCCCTGCTGTCCAAATCCGCCGAAATTGTTCAGATCCTGACGAATCTGCGACGCAGTTACTTTCATTCTTTTACTTAATTCATTCGACGAAATCCGTTCGACACCGCTCTCCAGTAGTTCTCCTAAATAACGATAATACCGCGGAAGTCTTCTTATTACTGCCTGAGATATTTCTCTTGATGCCACTTTTCACTTCCACCTTCCCATTTTTGACTCATTATTTCTAATTATATAAGAATCTCTCTAAAAAGTCAATTTTAATAGTTGTTTTTTGGCGTATTTCAGCTATAATTATTACATGTTTAACAGGAGGATTTAAGAAATGATACTGGCATGTCATAATCTGTCAAAAAGTTTTGGGGATCAGGTCATCGTAAAAGACGGATCCTTTCATATAGAAAACCATGAAAAAGCTGCCCTTGTGGGTCTTAACGGAGCCGGCAAATCCACGATTCTGAAAATGATCGTAGGCCAGCTCCCTCCCGATGCAGGGACGATCGTTCTCACAAAAGGGAAGACACTGGGCTACCTCGCACAGCACCAGGAGATGGAAAGCGGCAACACGATTTACGAGGAAGTCCGCACGGCAAAGGCTGAGGTCATCGAGATGGAAAAGCAGATCCGCACGATTGAGTTAGAACTCCCTTCCCTTTCCGGTGATGCCCTGGAGGCGCGCCTTGCCACCTACCAGAGACTGACTTCTGCATTCGAGCATGCAGATGGATACGCTTACAAAAGTGAGCTTGTCGGCGTACTAAAAGGTCTTGGGTTTACCGAGGATGAATTCAGCAAACCGGTGGATTCTTTATCCGGTGGTCAGAAGACCCGTGTCTCCCTTGGTAAGCTTCTTCTTACCAAACCGGATGTCCTTCTTCTGGATGAGCCGACCAACCACCTGGACATGAATTCCATTGCCTGGCTGGAGACTTATCTTCTGAATTATCCGGGAGCCGTCCTCATCGTATCCCATGACCGTTATTTTCTGAACCGTGTGGTGGCAAAGGTCATCGAGGTTGAACAGGGACAGCTTCTTACTTATATGGGCAATTACTCTGACTTTGCCGTCAAAAAGGAACAGCTCAGAGAAGCCAAATTAAAAGAATACTTAAACCAGCAGCGTGAGATCAAACATCAGGAAGCGGTGATCGAAAAGCTCCGCTCCTTCAACCGCGAGAAATCCATCAAACGGGCCGAAAGTCGCGAGAAGATGCTGGATAAAATGACGTTGGTTGAAAAACCTACCGAGATCAACACGGACATTCACCTGAAACTGGAGCCATCCCGTATCAGCGGCAATGATGTCCTCTCTGTCAAAAACTTAAGCAAAGCTTTTCCGCCACAGACACTCTTCACCGATATCAGTTTTGAGATCAAACGTGGGGAACATGTGGCGATCATCGGGGACAACGGAACCGGCAAGACCACACTTCTCAAGATTTTGAATAACGTTATTTCCGCAGACAGTGGTTCCTTTACACTTGGTGCCAATGTTGAGATCGGCTACTACGACCAGGAACATCATGTTCTGCACATGGACAAGACGATTTTTGAAGAAATCTCGGATGATTATCCGACTCTGACGAACACCCAGATCCGGAATATGCTCGCCGCATTCCTTTTCACCGGAGATGACGTATTCAAGCTGATCGGTGACTTAAGTGGTGGAGAAAGAGGACGTGTATCCCTTGCCAAGCTGATGCTCTCCAACGCGAACTTCCTGATCCTGGACGAACCGACAAACCATTTGGACATCACTTCCAAAGAAATCCTGGAACGGGCACTGAATGATTATACCGGTACGGTACTTTATGTATCCCATGACCGTTATTTCATCAATCAGACCGCTACTCGTATCCTGGAGCTGACCGGCAATACTTTTGTAAATTATATTGGCAACTATGATTATTATCTGGAAAAGAAAGATCTGCTGACTCCGGTTGCTGCAGTTTCCGCTTCTGAGGAAGCACCTGCTCAGGTGTCAGAGGCCAAGCTCAGCTGGCAGGAACAGAAAGAGGAACAGGCCCGTCTCCGCAAAAAGCAGAATGACCTGAAAAAGACCGAAGACCGAATCGGCGTCCTGGAAACCAGAAATGGTGAGATTGATGAACTGATGATGCTGGAAGAAGTCTACACCAACTCGGTAAAATGTCAGGAACTGGCAAAGGAAAAAGCCGCAAACGAAGAAGAACTGGAAACGCTCTATGAAAAATGGGAAGAACTGGCTGAATAAGTTTCTCCTGAATTTCTTATGAACACGCAAAAAGGATTTGACACCCAAAGACGTCAAATCCTTCTTTTTCTTTTATCCGTAATTTTTATCCAGCTCTACAGTCTCTCTGCAATTGCTTTGATAAAGCCTTCGCTGTCCAGTACATGGACATCTGCAAGGGTCGTGATCATTGCCAGATCTTTTGTCATATAACCAGCCTCGATCGTATCAATCGTTGCCTTTTCCAGACGGTCGGCAAAATTCATCAGCTCCTGATTCCCATCCATCTCACCTCTCTTGCGGAGTGCTCCTGACCATGCGAAAATGGTTGCCACAGAGTTGGTAGAAGTTTCCTCACCTTTCAGGTGCTTGTAATAGTGGCGCTGTACGGTTCCATGTGCAGCTTCATACTCATAATAGCCTTCCGGAGATACCAGAACAGAGGTCATCATGGCAAGAGAACCAAATGCAGAGGATACCATGTCACTCATCACATCCCCGTCATAGTTCTTACAAGCCCAAATGTAACCGCCCTCTGATTTCATCACACGTGCCACCGCATCATCGATCAGGGTGTAGAAATACTCAATTCCTGCCTCTTCAAAGCGGTCCTTATATTCTGCATCAAAGATCTCCTGGAAAATATCTTTGAAGGTATGATCGTATTTCTTGGAAATGGTATCCTTGGTTGCAAACCACAGATCCTGCTTCGTATCAAGTGCATAACCAAAGCAGCTTCTTGCAAAGCTTTCGATGGAAGCATTGATGTTGTGCATGCCCTGAATGATCCCCGCTCCGTCAAAATTGTGGATCAGCTCTCTTGTCTCGGTTCCGTCCGGTGCTGTATAGACAAGCTCTGCCTTTCCAGGTCCCGGGATCTTCATCTCCGTTCCCTTATAGACATCCCCATATGCATGACGGGCAATGGTGATCGGCTTTTTCCAGTTTTTCACACATGGCTCAATTCCTTTTACCACGATCGGAGCACGAAATACGGTTCCATCCAGAATCGCACGGATTGTTCCGTTCGGGCTCTTCCACATCTCTTTGAGATTGTATTCTTTCACTCTGGCTGCGTTTGGTGTGATGGTCGCACATTTGACTGCTACCTTGTACTTTCTGGTCGCATTGGCTGAATCGATCGTAACCTGATCGTCTGTTTCATTGCGGTGTTCCAGACCAAGATCATAATACTCCGTCTTCAGATCAATATATGGCAGTAACAGATCCTCTTTGATCATCTTCCAGAGGATTCTGGTCATCTCATCTCCGTCCATCTCAACAATCGGTGTCGTCATCTGAATTTTACTCATAGCTTCGTCTCCTTTTTTGCTTATTCTTCTTCTATATGCAGATTCTCCATAACATGCATAATGTGGAGCGTTGCCAGATTGCCGGCTTTTTCCGCATCCTTCGCTTTGATCGCGTTCAGGATCTCATTGTGCTCACCAATCGACTTGATCGCACGCTCCTCTGTCTTAACGGAAGTCCTTCTTGCAAGCTGTACATATTTATGAAAATCCGAAAGCACATGATCCAAGATCCGGCTTTCCGATGCCTCATACAGAATCTGATGAAATCTTCCATCCAGCTCTGTCAGCTGGTCGGAGTGTCCTTTATCCATATGATATTCCGATAAAAGAATGATCTCATCCAGTTCTTCTAACTGTTCCTGTGTGATATGCTCTGTCGCCCAGCGGACACATAAGCCTTCCAGCATGGAACGGATCATATAAATATCATGTACATCCTTATCCGAAATACCGGTTACATAGGCTCCCTTGTTCGGGATAATGTTGACCAGCCCCTCCAGTTCCAGCTGCCTAAGTGCTTCTCTTACCGGCGTACGGCTTACTCCAAGTTCCTTCCCCAATGTTGCTTCTCTGAGTTCGTCATTTTCTTTATATTTGCCCTTCAAAATATCGTCTCGGATAGTCTGAAAAACCTGACTTCTCAATGAATACTCTTCCATTTTATCTCACTCCTGAATTTCGTTAGATTGTGATCCCTTTTTCGCCACAGATTCTCTCAATCTCACGGAGCAGCTCCTCGTCTGTGAGAACAGTGACACGGCCGGATTCATATTCCGCATCAACCCACTTCTTCAATTCTACAACTAAAGTGGAATTCTTGTCTACCTGTTTCTCATTTTTCAGGTGATAATATGTATTAATCCAGTGTGCAATGCCTGCCAGACCGGAAGTATTAGACACAGCAACCAGCGGTGGGCGGTTTAGAAATTTACCGGTATCAAACACATTGTAGATTTCTTCGTTCTTCAAAAGTCCGTCTGCATGGATTCCCGCGCGGGTCACATTAAAGTTCTTTCCCACAAACGGTGTCCGCGGCGGAATCTGATATCCGATCTCTTTCTCGTAATATTCCGCAAGCTCGGTGATCACCGTGGTGTCCATTCCATCTAAGGTTCCGCGAAGCTGTGCATATTCAAAGATCATTGCTTCCAGCGGAGTATTGCCGGTACGTTCGCCAATTCCAAATAAAGAACAGTTCACGCCACATGCCCCATAAAGCCATGCTGTTGTGGAATTGTTGACTGCCTTGTAAAAATCATTGTGTCCGTGAAATTCGATCAGCTCACTCGGCACACCTGCATGTACCCGGAGTCCGTAAATGATTCCCGGAATCGAACGCGGGATCACGGCTCCCGGATAGTTCACTCCATATCCCATGGTATCACAGACACGGATCTTCACCGGAATCTGGTACTCTTCCATCAGGTGCATCAGTTCCAGACAGAACGGAATGACGAATCCATAAATATCCGATCTGGTAATATCCTCCAGGTGGCATCTTGGACTGACACCCGTTTCCAGACATTCACGTACAACCGATAAATAATGTTCCATTGCCTCACGTCTTGTCATCTTCAGTTTATAAAAAATATGGTAATCTGAACAGCTTACCAGAATTCCGGTTTCTTTCATTCCCAAATCCTTTACCAGCTCGAAATCCTTTTTGCTTGCACGGATCCAGCTCGTGATCTCCGGGAACTTATAACCTCTCTCCATACATTTATATACGGCATCCCGGTCTTTCTTACTATATAAGAAAAATTCACTCTGCCGGATCTTGCCCTGCGGACCGCCAAGCCGGTGCATATAATCAAAAATCGTTACAATCTGCTCTGTCGAATAAGGAGCCCTCGACTGCTGCCCGTCCCTGAACGTCGTATCTGTAATCCAGATCTCGTCCGGCATACTGTGCGGAACGATACGATCATTAAATGCAATCTTCGGAATCTCATCATAATGAAACAGATTCCGAAACACATTCGGCGTATCCACATCCACCAGCGGATACATATGCTCTTCAAGCTGCAACAAATTTGTATGCTTATCCAGATAAACCTTCCTATTTTCCATAACCGTCACTCCCTGACCTGTATTTTTGTATCATTGTATACAACTATACTTCCAATGTCAACCCCATTTTCCCCATTTCGTGACTTTAGCCCAGTAATTCATTCAATTAAAGTGCTAATTTGTTGAATTTCCATATTTTATCCAATATCTCACGTCTTCAACAAGCACCAAATCCATTTGCAGTCTCTATCCTCTCTTCCTCACTATGAAGCAGTCCTGGCTCTTTTACCAATACCGTTCATTGGCCGGGCGAGAAGAAGAATCTCTTCCAATCCTATTTTGTGCAATGGAGATGAAACTCAAAAATTATGGAAGCCTCTGCTGACATAATTTTCGCCTTCAGAGGTTCATCGGAATGGTTTGCACAACTTGGATTGGAAGAGATTCTTCTTCTCACCCGGTCTCACAACCTCTATCAAAACAGGCAGCCTCATTCCCACACAGGATAAGACTGCCCTCTCAAACATCCTAATATAACTTCGCACTGATCAGCTTCGGTCTGTACCCAGCCCCTTCCAGTGCCGCAATAATCCGGTTCTTATGCTCCGTTCCAAACGCTTCCAGTGTCACACGAAGCTCCACAGCCGCATTCCGGTTAATACTTACAAACTGATTATGTTCCAGTTTGATCACATTTCCCTGCTCTTCTGCGATCGTCTGTGCCACTTTTACCAGTTCACCCGGTTTGTCCGGAAGAAGTACTGATACAGAAAAGATACGGTCTCTCTGGATCAGTCCATGCTGTACAACAGAAGACATGGTGATCACATCCATATTTCCGCCACTTAAGATCGATACAACCTTCTTTCCTTTCAGATCCAACTGTTTTAATGCCGCAACAGAAAGAAGCCCGGAATTTTCTACAACCATTTTATGGTTTTCCACCATATCAAGGAATGCTCCGACCAGTTCATCATCTTCTACAGTCACGATCTGGTCTACATTTTCCATAACGTATGGGAGGTTCTGTTCCCCGACTTTTTTTACTGCTGTACCATCTGCGATCGTGTTGGCACTTGGAAGTGTTACGGTATGTCCTGCTTCGATTGCAGCAGTCATACTTGCTGCTTCTGCCGGTTCCACACCGATCACTTTGATCTTTGGATTCAGCATTTTCGCAAGTGTAGATACACCTGTGATCAGTCCGCCGCCCCCGATCGGTGCAAGGATATAATCAACGGTCGGGAGTTCCTGGACAATTTCCATTGCAATCGTTCCCTGTCCGGTAGCTACATCCAGATCATCGAACGGATGAACAAAGGTATATCCGTGCTTTTCTGCAAGCTCATAAGCCTTTGCACAGGCATCATCATAGACATCTCCGTATAAAACAACATCAGCACCGTAGCTCTTGGTACGGTTTACCTTGATCAGCGGAGTGACCGTCGGCATTACGATCGTTGCCTTACATCCGAATGCTTTTGCAGCGTAAGCCACGCCCTGTGCATGGTTTCCTGCGGAAGCAGTGATCAGACCTTTTGCACGGTCTTCCTCAGAAAGAGTACTGATCTTGTAATAAGCCCCTCTTAATTTGTATGCACCTGTGTACTGCATGTTTTCCGGTTTCAGATAAACTTTTCCTCCGGTCTGGCTACTGAGATACTCACTGTAGACAAGCTTTGTCGGACGTGTCACACGTTTTACGATCTCACTTGCTTCTTCAAACTTTTCTAATGTCAGCATGTTATTCTTCTCCTTCTTCTTCCTTCTTTTCTTCTGTTGCAAATAATGCCTGTACAAATTCATCGGAATCGAATTTCTGCAGATCATCAATCGTCTCACCGACGCCTATATATTTTACAGGAATTCCAAGCTCTGCCTGAATTGCAACTGCAATTCCGCCCTTGGCTGTTCCATCCATCTTTGTCAGGATGATTCCTGTAATATCCGCTACATCACTGAATTCTTTTGCCTGTGAAAGTGCATTCTGTCCGGTTGTCGCATCCAGCACAACCAGTGTCTCCCGGTGTGCCTCCGGATACTCTCTTTCCAGCACACGGTTGATCTTCTTCAGTTCTTCCATCAGGTTCTTTTTATTGTGCAGTCTTCCGGCTGTATCTACCAGAAGAATATCTGCTTTCCTTGCCTTTGCAGCCGCTACAGCATCATAGACGATCGCCGCCGGATCTGCGCCTTCCTGTCCACCGATCAGGTCTGCATCCGAACGGTGCGCCCATTCTTTTAACTGTTCTCCTGCTGCCGCACGGAAAGTATCTGCTGCCGCAAGTACGACCTTCTTACCCTGGCTTCTCATCTTACCGGCAAGCTTTCCGATCGTTGTCGTCTTTCCGACTCCATTTACCCCGATCACCAGAACTACCGAAGTCTGATTCTCGAACTCATAAGCAGTCTCACCGACATCCATCTGTTCTTTGATGCTGTCGATCAGAAGCTGTCTGCACTCGATCGGCTCCTTGATATGCTGTTCTTTTACTTTTGTCCGTAGATCCTCAAGAATGGCATAGGTTGCCTTGACTCCCAAATCCCCCATGATCAGAACTTCTTCCAGTTCTTCGTAAAAGTCTTCGTCTATTTTTGAAAATCCATGAAAAATACTGTCCATTCCGGACACGATATTGTCACGCGTCTTGTTAAGTCCTGCCACAAGTCGTTTAAAAAATCCCATTTTTTCTTCTGCCATCATATCCTCCTATCCGCTACTTCGTAAGCTCATCTTCCAGAAGATCCACCGATACCAGGGTTGATACCCCTTTTTCCTGCATGGTGATCCCGTATAACCGGTCTGCTGCCGTCATCGTACCACGACGGTGCGTGATCACGATAAACTGCGTATTCTCTGTCAGTTTGTGTAAATACTGTGCAAATCTGGTGACATTGGAATCATCCAGCGCCGCCTCGATCTCATCCAGCAGACAGAACGGGGACGGTTTCAGATTCTGGATTGCAAACAGAAGTGAAATCGCTGTCAGTGCTTTTTCTCCACCGGAAAGCTGCATCATATTCTGAAGTTTTTTGCCCGGTGGCTGCGCAATGATCCTGATTCCGGCTTCCAGCACATCCTCATCCTCCATCAGTTCCAGAGTTCCTTTTCCACCGCCGAAAAGCTGCTTGAACACCTGGTTGAATTCCTGGCTGATTTTCGCAAACTGTTCGGTAAACTGCTTTCGCATTGCCTCGTCCAGCTCTTCGATGATCTTTTTAAGGGTTGCTTCTGCCTCAACCAGATCGTCATGCTGGGTTTTCATAAATTCATATCGTTCAGACAGAACCTTGAAATCCTCGATTGCATTGACATTGACTGAGCCAAGCTTCCGGATCTCACTTTTTAACTCCTGGATCCTCTTTCGCATCTCGGCAGGATCCGTAAGACTTTCATCCCGGATCTCCAGCGCATGATTATAGGTCAGCTCATACTCTTCCCACATATAATTGATCTGCTTTTCCGAAGCTTCTTCATAACCTTCTTTTTTGCTGGTCAGCCGGAATGCTTCTTTGTCAAGCTCTGCCATATGGGATGCCAGATCTTCCCTCTTTTTCAGGAATGCTTTGTGCTTCAGGTTTAATTCTTCACGCTTCTTCTGCGATTCCTCAATCTCCTGATTGATCTCTTCAAAAAGATCTTTAGAGTTCTCTATAGTCTGCCGGATTTCGGCGATCTGTGTTTCCTTCTGCTCGATCTCACCGTGATTCTCGCCCTTGCTTGCATTCAGAGCAGCGAGTTCTTCCTGGAACTTGTCCACTTCTTCCTGAATACGGGCAAAATTTTCTTCGATGAAGTCTTTCTTCTGCTCCAGTGCTGCAAAACTAAGATGAATATTCTCATTTTTCCGCACTTCGGCAGCTTCCGCTTCACGCTCTTTTTCCAGCCATTTCTGCGAACTTTCCATCTGACGGGTCAGCTCATCTTCCAGCTGCTGGCTGGTCTCCAGTTCCATCCGGATCGATTCTTCATTCTCCTCGATCTCCCGAACCTGTTCTTCCAGTTTCTTACGCTCTGCGTAAATGCCTTCTGAACTCTCTCTGGTTGCATTCTGACGGTTTTTCACCTGATCCAGATTCATCTTTGCCGTGTTCTGGACTACATAATCCTTCTGCAGCTCCTGCTGGATCTCTTCCACCTTCGCATACAGCGCTGTCCGCTTCTCTTTGGAAGATGCAACAACTGTTTCTGCTTCCTGAAGTTCCTTTTTCAGACGGTCAACCGTCTTTTCCAGTTCTTCGATCTCACGTCTTCTGCTGAGCAGGTTGCTGGCGTTTTTAAAAGCTCCGCCACTCATCGCTCCGCCCGGATTGATCAGATCCCCTTCCAGCGTAACAATACGCAGAGACTGACGGTATTTTCTCGCCAGACGGACTCCGGTATCAATGTTGTCCGCCACAAGGGTTCTTCCAAGCAGGTGCTCTGCAAGAGATGTAAATTTATCTGCTACCGTTACCAGCTTATCTGCTGTACCGATCACACCCGGTTCACGGAGTGCTTCTGCTCTGGTAAATCCCTGTCCTCCACGGATTGCTGTCAGTGGAAGGAAAGTTGCACGTCCATACCGGTTCTGCTTCAGATAACCGATCATCTTCTTTGCCGTCTCTTCATCTGCGGTAACGATATTCTGGATACTGCCGCCAAGCGCAATTTCCACTGCTGTCTCGTACTTTTTATCTACCTTGATCAGATCTGCCACAACGCCCAGGATTTTCGGCTCACGGCTTTTCTGCTCCATCACGCGGCGGATACTGTTCCCATAACCATCATAACGCTCTGTAAGGTTTCTTAAGGACTCCAGACGGGAATGCTCCCTGTGATAAGCATTCTGCCCATTTTGCAGGTTTTCATTTGCCTGACCGATCTCTTTTTGCAGTCCGGCAATTTCTGTTTCGTAGCGTTTAACCTGTTCTACCGAATCCGTAATTTTCCCGGATACTGCCTTCAGTTCTTCTGTATACTGTGCAGCAAGCTCCTGCTGTCTCTGCACATCACTTTCCGCCTCTACCAGGCGTTTGTAAAGCTGCGCACGGCGCACTTTGATCTGTTCAAGTGTCGTTTCATAATGCTGTAACTTCGCTTTTGTAGATGCACGGTTATTCAGAAGCTCACGGATGTCATTCTGGTTCTTCTCGATCTCTACCGTCATCTCTGCGATCCGGCTCTGCAGGGCAGTCAGTGCCTCTCCTGCCTGCTTCTGTCTGTCAGATGCCGCTGCAAGATGCCGGTCGATCTCCGCTTTTTCTTCTTCCAGTTCGGATTTCTGCTTTTCGCGGTTTGCAAGTTCTGCCCGGATATCCTTTGCACGCTTTTCATAGTGCTCATCATTCATGCGAACACTGTTGATCTGCTCTTTCAAAAGCTCGATCTGGCTTTCCAGCTGCTGTTTCAAAAGAGCTGTCTCATTCTTCTGGCTTTTTGCACGTTCAATTCCGGCATCGACCTCGTCAACTTCCTGTTCGATCTGCTCATACTGCACCTTCATTTCCTCATGCTTTTTGCCTGCTTCGGCAAGTTCGTCCTGTGCCAGCTTCAGCTTTTCATCATTTTCCCGGATCTGACCTTTCAGGCGTGTCATCTCGACCAGGAACATGTTGATATCATAACGCTTCAGTTCTTCTCTTTTTTTCAGATACTCTTTTGCCGTCTCGGACTGTCTCTGAAGAGGGCCAAACTGCTTCTCCAGTTCTCCTAAAATGTCATTCACACGGACAAGATTGCTCTGCTCTTCTTCCAGTTTCCGAAGCGACAGTGCTTTTCTGCGCTTAAATTTGACGATCCCTGCTGCCTCATCGAAAAGCTCACGCCTCTCTTCCGGCTTACCACTTAAGATCTTGTCGATCTGTCCCTGTCCAATGATCGAATATCCTTCTTTTCCGATACCCGTATCATAGAACATCTCATTGATATCCTTAAGCCTGCAGACACTGCCGTTGATCAGATACTCACTTTCCCCCGAACGGTACAGCTTTCTTGTGACCTTGACTTCTTCAAACTCCACCGGAAGCTTATGATCGGAATTATCCAGTGTGATTGCAACAGACGCATAGCTCAGGGGCTTGCGGTTCTCCGTCCCGGAAAAGATGACATCCTGCATCGTACCTCCACGGAGCTGCTTCACTCTCTGCTCTCCAAGCACCCAGCGGACAGCATCTGCAACGTTACTTTTTCCACTACCATTAGGTCCGACAATTCCGGTAATCCCGTTATGAAATTCAAAGACAATCTTGTTCGCAAAAGACTTGAATCCCTGTACTTCAATACTTTTTAAATACATGCCTCACCTACTGTGCCTTTCCTTCTTTCAGCTTCAGGATCGCCTGGTAAGCGGCTTCCTGTTCGGCAGCTTTCTTGGTTCTTCCGATACCGCATCCAAAAGCGTCACCGCCGATCACAACCTCCACACGGAAGGATTTGTTATGATCCGGTCCTTCTTCTCCTACCAACTGGTAGACAATTCCTTTTTCCTGACCGCCCTGTACCATTTCCTGCAGGATAGTCTTGCTATCATAAAAGAGCCGTTTTCCTTCCAGGTCATTTAAAATATATTTTAAAATAAACTCTTTCGCATTAGCAAAACCACCATCCAGGTAAATCGCACCGATCAGAGCTTCCAGTGCATCGGAAGTAATCGATTCTCTGAATCTTCCACCAGTTGCATCCTCACCTTTTCCAAGCAGCAGATAGCTTCCAAGCTCCAGATCACGCGCGCAGAACGCAAGTGCTTTCTCACATACCATGCTTGCTCTTAATTTTGTCAGTTCGCCCTCCGGCATCGTCTGATTCTCAAAAAACAGATATTCGCTTGAGATCAGTTCCAGAACTGCGTCACCGAGAAACTCCAGACGCTCGTTACAGTCTGCTTTCTTCATATGCTTTTCGTTCACATAGGAGCTGTGTGTCACTGCATGTCTGAGCAAATGGCTGTCCTGAAAATGATAGCCTATTTTTTCTTCCAGTTCCTGTATATTTCTACTCATAGCCTCTCCTTTCGCTGTTTCAAAAACTTCCTGTTAAGTGAAAAGGGACGCTCCCCACTTCTGGGGTACGTCCCCTGTAATCATTTTTCCTAGTTGACAGCGTTCTTGATCTGTTCTACTGCATCGCCTACTGTTGCAATCTTTTCTGCATCTTCATTTTCAATTTCGATATCAAATGCATCTTCAATTCCCATAATAATCTGGAAAATATCAAGCGAATCAGCTCCCAGATCATCTACAAATGTAGTGTCCATTGTAATTTCATCCGGGTTACATCCCATTACGTCAACAATAATGTCTTTCAGTTTTTCAAATTCCATAATTCTTAATCCTTTCTGAGCTTATTCCTGCGCGGATTTTTCTTCCGCCTGAATACATTCTTTGATTTTTTCATTGATTCCTTCTTCTTTGAAGGTCACACACTGCAAAATTGAATTGCATACTTCTTTCGCTTTGGAACTGCCGTGTGTCTTTACAACCAGACCGGTCAGTCCAAGTAACGGTGCTCCGCCGTACTCACTTGCGTCAAAACCTTTCATGGTCTTCTTCAGTGCCGGTTTGACCAGAAGCCCGCCGATCATGCTGCGAAGATTCTGCTTCATACCGCCCTTGATCTTGCTTACCAGAACCGATGCAACCCCTTCATAGAGCTTCAGGATCACATTGCCGGTAAATGCTTCACAGACAATGACATCTGCCTGTCCGTGTGGGATCTCTCTTGCCTCAATGCTTCCGGTAAAGTTAATATCTTTGCATGCTTTCAGCATCGGGAAGGTCTCTTTGACCAGAGCGTTGCCCTTCTCTTCCTCTGCTCCGATATTGACGATCGCAACTTTTGGATTCTTGACTCCCATGATATGTTCCATATAGATTGAACCCATCTTGGCAAACTGTACCAGATGTGACGGTCTTGCGTCTACATTTGCCCCACAGTCGATCAGAATAGAAAATCCTTTCTCTGTCGGGATCAGCGGTGCAAGCGGAGGTCTTTCCACTCCTTTGATTCGGCCTACCAGAAGCTGTCCACCGGCAAGAACCGCACCAGAGCTTCCTGCCGAAACAAAAGCATCTGCCTCCTTATTCTTTACCATCTTAAGACCTACCACAATGGAAGAGTCTTTCTTTCTGCGAATCGCCATAACCGGCGGTTCTGCTGTCTCAATGACTTCCGATGTATGAACAACTGAAATCTGTTCTCTATTATATGTGTACCCGGAAAGTTCCTGATTGATGACATCTTCTTTTCCGACCAGGATCACATGGATCGCATCTGACTTCCCGACCGCCTCAACCGCACCTTTGATGATCTCATGCGGCGCATTGTCTCCGCCCATTGCATCGACAACAACTTTTGTTATTTCTTTCATACTGTTACCTCCCAGCATTACTAAACCAATTCTACTAGACATGACCGTAAAAATCAATAATATTTGGCAGATTTAGGGAAAAAATAGGCAAAAGAAAAGGGTTAAGCATATCGCTTAACCCTTTGATACCATAGCACTTTGATTAGTTTTCTACAGTAACGATTTCTCTCTTGTTGTAAGAAGGGTTTCGCTATGTAAATCTTTATATCTCGTTATATCGCTATATTTACAGGATTCTTTACATATAACTCTTTATAATTCTTTATAAAATTTATTCCAATTGGGTTATAAATTGGGTTAAAATTGGGTTAAAAATCATACCACTAATGCTGAAGAAACTCGTTGCATTTCTGCTTCTGCTCGTCCCTCTAAAACATGATTATATACTTGCATTGTAATGGCAATTGTCTTATGTCCCATAATCTCTTGTAGCACCTTTACATCTATTCCATTTTCTGCCATTCTGGTACAAAATGTATGTCTGAATGTATGTGCGGAAAAGTCTGGCAACGTCACCACATTATCTTCTTCATGCATTCGATTATATGTATCTCTTATATTATGTAATGCTCTGGTAAAAGTATTCGGTGTATACAATTTCAAATTCCTATTAAGAAACACAAAATCCTTATATCCGTCAACTTCACAACCACTTGCTTTACTCATAAAATATGTTTGTTGCTTATGTTTTCTCATAATATTCAGGATTTCTTTCTGCAAAGGAATTGTACGATTAGTTCTATTTTTAGGCGGCTCTGCATAATGCCTGACTGCGCCACCTTCTTTCAATACCTTTTTATATATAATCTGATGGTCAATATATACACTGGCATTTTCAAAATCAATGTTATCCCAAGTAAGACCTAAAGCTTCACTGATTCTGCACCCAGTTCCTAATAGAAATGCAATTAAAGTATAATATTGTGAATATACATTATCACCTTTTACATATTCTAATAATGCTTTTTGCTCCTGTCTTGTTAAAGGATATTTTGTAGATGTCAAACTACCACGCACATAATCTTTCATACAATCTTTGCATGGATTCTTTCTTATCCAGTCATCATCTACTGCCATTTGAAATGCCGGATAGATAATATTCTGATATACCTGAATTGTCGAAACAGCAAATTTCTTTTCCTTATATAAATAAGCATAAAATTTTTTAATATCAGACCTCTTAACATCAGCAACTTTCATGCGCCCGATCGCATTCGGCTTAACATTCTTATTAACCATACTTATATAATTTTGCATAGTCGCATTCGCTATTTGCGGTTTTGTTTCAAAGTATTGGAATATCATTTCATATACCGTAATATTCTTTGCCTCGTGTGTTAAAATCCCATCACTTTCATCTCTTTCAATTTCTTTCTCCAATTCACGTAAACTTAATCCATCTTTTTTCCCTGACGGTGTTTTATCCGTCCTTGTAAGTTTCCATGCATATACTGTATTACGTTTACCGTACTTATCTGTATATCTGTATCTATACCTCCCGTCTTTCAATTGACTTTCACCTTGTTTTAAATTTCTTCCTTTTGAATCTTTCTTTTGTTCCATATTACATCTAGCTCCTTATCATAAGCAGTGTAATAAGATTGAGTTTGTAATTATCCTATCACACGAATTTTTATTTTTCTATATTTTTTACAGAAAATGTACTGCTTCCGAATTTATATATTCCTCAAATGCTCTTCGTTTTATCAGTTTTTTCTTACCCACAAATAAAGCAAACGGACAGCTTGGATCAGAAAGCATCAATGATAATCTATTTATTCCAATATTTGAATACTCTGCCGCTTCTTTTATTGTAAGATTCATCTTTTCCCAGATTGGGACTTCATTATTTTCTTTTACCAAATTAAATCCTCCACTAAAACAGGCTCACCAGATTTTCTCCGGCAAGCCTTAATCTAAATCTATATACATAACTGTTGCCATGTTTTACACAGCAGCACGAACATCCCACTTTAGCATAGCTTCATGAGCACACATCGGGATTTTTCCAAGACTCTTTTCAATCTCATTTTCTATGCGTTTCTTGTTCCGTCCACAGATAATATCAACAGCTTCTTCATATGTTGCATACGTCTTCTTTCGCCCTTTACCTATAAAAAATGTACCATCTTCGTTTTCATAAATCATATCTTTTGCATTATGTTCAAACATCGTATTCTGGTAATGTTCCAGAAATACACAAGTTTCAGGCGAATACTCTTTATTCCCCTGAACCAATAAATCTTTATCCAAATCAATCTGCCACTTGCCCGGAACGTAATGTTCATCAAACCAAATACGGAAATTCGCATAATTCAGCCATTCTTCGCATATGGTCTTATCCTTATATTCCGGCTTATATTTCTTATGTACATTCTTGTCGTAGCATCTCTGCATCATATTTTTCCACTTTTTAAAGGAGATAGACTCTGAATCCGCATCATTGCATCCATGATATCCAATTCCGCACATACTTCTTCTATATTTGTATGGATTCCAACCATCCTGTTTGTATTCTACAGAATTGATAACATCCATAATCAGCTCTTCTGAAAGTGGAGCAGCAGATTCTTCCTGAAGCTCTGTCAATTTTTCGTACTGCTTTTCTGTAACAGGATATAAATGCTTATAGTAACCATCTGTGACATCATTATTCAGATGCCAAATCCGAGTATTGTTCATCATGTCATAGTTGACTATAAATGTCACCACCACTAAAGAACTTCCCGTGACCTTTACTTTCTTATAGTCATAAGTCTGCGTATACTTAATATACCGCTCTTTCTTCAGCGTATACACAACTTCACCGGTCCACCTATCAACACTTCCCCGAAGTAATTTGTACTGACCGTCTTCGTATACTATGACTCGTCTGTAATTACTGATCCAGGTATCCTTATAATAAAGTAGCTTCACAAACCTTTCATCTCTGGCGCAAAAGTCAATCCCCGATATGTTCTTCTTTAGTGTCCTGTTTCTGTTGATTTTCTTGTATTTTCGATTGATATGCATGGAATCATCCGCAAGATAAAGTTCCATGCCTTTTTTATAGTCATTTTCATTTCTAGTTTTTTTCTGCTTCTTTGCACAACACTCTTTACAAGCATTCATATAATTTCTACCATACATCAAAGCAAACTTACTTACTGGAAGTTCCCTCCCACAATGTTCGCAAATTTTCGTTTCTTTAGTTCTGTATTTAATTGTTTTGTCATTAGCCATTTGACCTCCTTTTCTTTAACTGACACACCGCCGTGCATCAGTGCAATCTATTGTTTACTCCCGGACTGCTCAGGAATTCACGATGTTATTTAATCTACGGCACACCTATAACCGCATTAGTTTTGGAAATTCGGCAGCAGAACTGCTACCATAAGAATTTTTAGAATTGTTTGTATAACAAAAGACGGTCTTTAAACCGCCTCTTCACTAAATATGTCAAGTGGATTAGGTTCTCCCCAAACATATGATTCAAATTCGCAATCGCTTTCTAATTTGAATCATATTATCTTTACTAGAGGGACAAAAACGTATCAAAATGCTCCAATTTTGTCCCTATACCCAGGGACAAATTCGTGCAAAAACATCACACTTTTGGGACTCTTATAAACAAAAGACAACAGTAAATAGAAGATAATATTTTTTACTTACTCGTAAACGAGTACGTAACATTTATTTTTCTTTATATATCTTCTTTACTGTATCTAGAATTCAGCTTCATTTTTCTCACACAATCTGAATAATTTTTTCGCATATTTCATGAGCGTGCCAAAATCACCCGTTCTTCTTTCATCTCCTCTGACGAGAAGATATTTTGCTAATCTTCCATCTTTTAGTGGAGATTTTACAATGACCGTATGAGCACCTAATTTATCATATTTCTTATTCAATTTTCTTCTCTGATTTGCTCTCTGTATTCCGATAGAACGCTCTATATATTCCGTATCATGCACTTTCACATAATTACTAATCCAGGAATAAATCTTATTCCATTTATACGGAAGAAAGATAAAGTATTCCTCATCTTCTGGAAACCATTTAATCCACAACTGCTGCACAGACTCACTCACAAACAGTTCATCTGTCTTAGATAGCTTATATGCAACCAAAAGCTTCTTTTCTTTAGCGCATGAAATCAGTGTTTCTTTTTCGTCTATATTATTCATGTTTTTCTACCTTATATTGTATATTTTTCTATTTTTAATCTATATATAGTATGCTTAACCAGCTTGTATCATTTTCTTCTTTATTTCGACCATAGAGCGTAAATTTGCAAGCATTATCTCATATTTTTTCTAATCTGACGCAGCTGTTCAATCTCATTCTTCCATTTCTGCTTCAGTTCTTCCAATTCCTGAAGCTTTAATTCTTTCTCTTTCTGATATATTCTGTCTGTCATATATTTGTGTCCTTTCTATACAAAAGAGCGATGCCTTTTACAGCACCGCCCATATTTCATACACTTATAATATTTTTATAAATCACTAACCAAATTTTCATCATTCAATCAGTTCGCAGTTATTTATCACTATAATATAATTCAACTCTTTTTACGTCTTTAAGATTGATTGCTATTTTACTTTGCTCTTTAATATCTTTATATGATATTTCACTACCGTTTTCTTCAATTATATATTTTTCCAGAACAAACCAAGAATCATTGCCATTCTCTTCATGTTCCGCAAGCACTCCAATATACGAAACATCCTCACATATAAATCTCATCGTTGTCCCATTCTTATAATCTATAACATCTCTCCATATATTATCGTGAATAGATTTATAGTTGATTTTCCTAAACACAAAATTAACTATTTTAGAATCATACAAAAATATCATTATTATTGATACTATTACTGCTATTACCATTAGCCAAATAATGCGTTCGTTCCATTCAAATTTATGTTTCTTGCATATGAAAGAATGTATCGATATACACAATGCTCTTAATATATAACTAACTACAACAGAATTTACGATAAAATATTTAGAATGTTTTCTGGATACGAAAAAACTAAAAATACTTAGCGTAACAAATCCAGGAACGAAGTATTCTAGCAACAAAGGCATATTATTTAATATAATTAAAAATGAATCTATTTTTACCACCTCTTATTTTTTTTTCTTTTTTTTGATTTCTTTAAGAATTTTCTCAGGAGAAGGAGCATTCGTTGTATTAGGCTGTTTAGAAAAAATTGTTGATTTTACATTTTTGTTTACTTTTGCACTTGCACTTTTATCCTTGTAAACTAATCCCATATTTATCCACCTCATAATAGTATATTTGGTATTTATTACCATTTATCTCATTATAAGATAAATAATTACAAGAAACAATTATTTATAAACGTATATTTCAAAATTCAATGTCGAATTATATCGAAAAATATCGATTCAACATAATAATGGGACACCACCACACGGCAGCATCCCATTAAATTAAACCTATCGTTTACTTTTATAGCCAAGCTTTGTTAAATCCTTCGCAATTTCTTTTGAAGTATATTTATAAGATTCTTCACACATTTTCTTCACGCCAGGGAATGTTTCTCTCGTAACATCTCCCTTGATTGTAAACAGACTATCATAACTCTGATTAACAGTAATATTTCCAGCTTTATTACTGTTATTGATATTCCGAATTGTTGCGGTTGCTCCTTTTACGAACTCCTGACCAATCGCTTTATATGGATTTACAATGTTTCCACTTAAAAATGCTTGCGCAGTTGCAAGATCACCATTTTCATCCAGTTTATCTGCCCATGCCATAAGTTTTAAAGTAGCAGGATTACTGATGACTCCGCTTGCTTTTTGAAGATTCGTAAGCTTTGCTTTCTTTGTTGGTGGGATAACAAGTTCCGGTCCTTCTTCGTCTGTCCAGTAAACACCATCTTTTGGTACGCCAGTAGTACCATTTGCATATCCTGTAAGCTGTGATAATCTTACCCAACCAAGATCACTATATTTTCCATCAGCAGTTTTGATATGAACTTTCAAGTCACCTGTCTGTTTTGCCTGACCTCCATACTCAACAGAAGAGTAGCTGTCAATTACAACACCATTTGGAACACCAGAATATAAATTACCTAGTGGACGCTGACCCCATGAATCATAGTAATATGTTCCAGTATAAGTACAAACATCACCTACTCGTGGAATTCCGTCTCCACCATTACTATGACTCGGTGTAGGTGTTGGTTTCGGCGGATCTGGCTTCTTTGTAACAGTAACGCTGATGGTCTGAGTAATACCACTACCATCTGTAGTAGACACAATAACCTGACATGATCCAGGTTTCACTCCATTAATTGTTCCATTAGAAGCAGTAGCAATTGATAAATTACTTGATCCCCAATTTAGTGTCTTGTTAGCTGCATCATTTGGTCTGATCGTAGTCTTTACAGATGTCGATTTACCCTCTTCGATAGTAACAGAATTTGTTGAAACCTTGAGTTCCGCAACTGGACGATTCGTTGTATTCTCAGGTTTCATAATGTCTTCTGTAATTTTCTGATTTCCAGAAGCATTATCTTTTATTCCATCGGTCTTTGTACCTGACGCAGAGCTTGATGGTTTAGTATTTGCTGTAGTCTGAGACTGTGAAGCATTCCCAGTCTGATTAGCAGCTCCATCTGACGTAGACATAGAAGACTGGTTGTTATTAAAAGCATCACTTCCAACCCAACCAGTATTCTTGATGATAGAATTGATTTTCTCATAAGCTTCCTGATACATAGATACTTGCTTATTCAGCATATTATTTATGATCTCAATCTGTTTGTCTGCATTATGAGTAATTTCATATTCCGTATCTTCAAGCATCTGGTTTAAGTCGTCAGACATAGATTCATAACCTTGTGTCTGCATATCTACAGCATGACTATGTTTTGTATCAGCTAATTCTTCTTCAGCTTCTTTTAACTGTTCTTGCAGTTTCTTTTTCTGACTTTGGGCGGAAAGGTTGTTCACACTTTCTAAAGCCGCTATCTGTGCTTTAAGACTGTTGATATCTTTTGTCTGAGATTTGATCTTTTTATCATAGTTGTAATAATCAGCTTTTGCTTGCAGAGCTTTCTTTCTCTTATCAATAATTTTATTAAGATAATCTACCTCAGACTGCATCGACTTCTTATACAGCTCAATAAGAGAATCGTTGTAAGATTTTACATCTTTTGTTGCACCCTGAATACCGTCACGATATTCCTTGGTTTTATCATTGTATTCATCCATAGAGATTAGACCATTGTCATACATCTCTTTCAGCTTCTGTAATCCAGTGGTGTAATCTGCAATCTGCTGTTTGGCATTCCCAAGACTCTGAGAGAGAAGAGTAATTTGCGCTAAACCTTCATCTGTGATACCACCATTCTTATCTAAGAAAGCATCTTCATTTAAAAGGTCACGGAATCCGCTTAATTCATTCTCAAGATCACTGTACTTCTGGATTGCTTCATCTATGTTTTTCATACGAAGATCATAGATGGAATCCTTTAAATCCTCATTGTCTTTCTGAAGCTTCAGTACTTCCGTATCTGCGTCATTGATTTTCTCAGCAAGTTCCTGATATCTCTCTGAATTGACATCATATAATTCCTGTTCTTTTAAGTACTTACTTCTAAGTTCATACTGTTTCTGAATCTGTGCATTGTTAGAATCAATTTGTTGCTGATATAAATCTTCCGGGACTGTTTCATCTCTGGATTCTAACAAGTCAACATATGCACTGATTTTATCAGATGTTCTAGCAAATCCATCAATAATATTCTGTAAAGTATCATACTGAATCTGATGTAACTTGTCCTGTAAATCAATAAGTTCTGCTGAGGCTTTCGCAATATTGGCAGTAAAGTCATTGATATTTTTCTGCGCATTGTACCATTGTTCAGAACCTTTCTTCATAAGTCCTGAACTTAACTGGGAATCAACTTCTGCCTGATATTCTTCCAATTTCTTAGTCAGATTATCATATACTTCTGTCTGTGATTTTATTGCCTGACTGATGCTGTCCGTATTCAGACTGTTATCAATTGCTGTACCAAGTTTGGTAAGTAAATCCCGATCTGCTTCTAACTTATCCTGAAGAGAGGTCTGGATGTCTTCTATCGCATCATATTCATCTTCAATGATCGATAAACGTTTCTCAGCAAGGTCAGTAAGTTTATCTTCGAGATCATATACCTTATCTTGATATGTGAGATAATTTTCATCATTGTATTTTTACCCGTTCGCTACACGGATAAGAGTATATAAAATACTCCTCATACTTTCATATGAGATTGGACTATATCTTCTATTTGAATAATTTGTTTTGGATTTTTATTTTGATTTTGATATTAGAAAAGAGCAGTAGTGATTTACTGCTCTGAGTTTAGTTGAAAAGAAGGGTTTCTATATAATTCTATTTTATTTTCAAATTCAGTACCCATTTTTTCTATCTTATTTAACAGTAGCAATGTACTTTTGGCTGTTCCACGCGTATAATCCGTTAAATATTTTTTAAAGAAAGAACATCCTTTATGCTCTTTTGGGAATTTTGGCGATAATTTTTCTTCAATAACAAATAAATAAAAAATATCTTTTTCCTTATATTCCAAAAGATAATCTGCAATTATGCCAGTATATTGTGTGTATGCTTTAGGATTTATTTTATACATTACTTTATTATCTTCGAGAATACTTTCAAGTAAGTACAAATTAGTAATACGTTCTTCAATTCTCCACGTATCATAATATTCTGATTTTTTAAGATATTCACCTGTTAAATTACCATTTAATATTTCTTTAAAAATACGTTCTTTATTTGAAGATGGAAATCTTAAATCTTCCAAATGTTGCATTCCTGATAAGTGAAAAAACGATTCGTATGGAAAATGTAGTTTTAATTCATATGAATTTCCTTTTCTTCCAAGTATAATTTCATACGCAACATGTCGCAATTTTGCATATTTTATTGCCGCATTATATAATATATCTTCTTCCATTTTTATCTCCCGTAAAATACAAAAGGCTCTGTAAAAATACAGAGTCCTTTGTATGATGTTTTCTTTCGGACTGAGCCTAGTCAGAGTGTGGTCGAACATCAAACCCCATTGATGTCAGTATATATCACTTTTCTGACCAAGCAATATATACTATGCGACAAACAGACACTCAAGTTGCCTGCTATTAACATAATAAGAAAACAATAAGTTTTCTTACTTATATTATACCTAAATTAGAGAAAAATACCACACAAAAATAGTTACAAAAATATCCAAAAATCATATCACATATATTGTGCAAACTACTGCAAACGTTTGTTCTTTCTGTGCATCTTTATAATTATATCATTTTTTATTCAAATAGTCTATATTTTTCAAGTCGCCAATCGCTTGCGACCTTACATTAAGGCTTACGCCACCCATAAGAGGGTTAGTCTCTGAGCGTCCTCCATATCAATATGACTTAGGAGGTTCGTTGCGTCTGGGAGACTTGCACTCCCGGTTATCCCTGATTTAATTATTTTTATGGTTTCTACCCATGTAGGGCTGTGAGTTTTGAACTCTACCGCATTCACGCTTACCGTTTCCAGTTACGTTGTAGCCAATTAAATTTTATGGGGACTCCCCGCAATTAAATAGATTTTATAACGGCATAAAATCTATACCGTTCTTGATATTTTGAAACAGCATCTTTTACATTTTCGTCCGTAATGTCTTCGATGCTTAATTCTCCATTCTGAATCTTACGTTTGTAATCATCAGAAAGATCAACCTGATTTGCATATTCCAGATACTTATTTGCTGCCTGTTGTGCGGCATAAAGCTCATTCTGGACTTTGTTAATTGCATCTGTCGCAGCTGCTTGCTTATTGATAAGTCCAACAGCGCGGTCAATTGCTTTCTCAGCTAAATCTGCAAGACGAGATATTCTGTCATAGAAAACCTTAATCCAATCTACAAGATTTTCTGTTGCTTTTTCTGTAGATGATGTATCTGAATTGGTATTGGAAGTGTTGGTGTTGTTGTTGGAAGTGTTAGAAGATGATGAACCGGAAGAAGATGAATATGCATTACTTCCACTGTTGCCGTAATTTAATTTACCATGTGCGCTTGAATAAGCTGTACCACTTGCAAAAGCTTCACCTACAACCTTTGCACGTCCTCCACCAGAAGTAACATGACCATTATTGAACAATTCTTCCGTCTGTTTATGATTGAATATGATATCACCCTTACGGATATTTGCAAATTCAGCACCATTATCACCTACAGTGAAGAACTTACCATTTCGTACAATTGTCTCAGTTCCGAGCTCTCCGACAAGAGCTGTTTCTGTCCTCGGCGCAGACCAATCACCTGATGCATGAGCTGTACCAGATGCATTTGCTGTACCATTAAATTTCTTTGAACTACCTTTTGTACTTACATTATAAGTAAGATTTCTTGTTTGATCGGTAATCTGGCTCATTCCTACAACTGACACAGAATATGTCACTGTAGCATTCTTATCATCTGGTTTATAATTATCTACCGCAGAAGAATCCACTTTATATTTAACAGTAGCGTCCTTATCTCCCGGATCATAGCCATCTACCTGACTTGAATCCACTCCGGCTTTTACAAGTACCTCCGGTGAAATTGCAGAGATAGTAGACTGAATCGTTCCAAGAGAAGATGGGTCCAGATTTACTCCGGCATTTACATCTATCTTCGTAGAAGTGATTGTGTTAAGAGCAGAATCAAATGCACTAGTATCAAGTCCAAGTGATGCTTTTGTCTCTCCATCAAGTCCTTGAATCTCTCCGGCAAGTTGCTGTACCTTCGCCTGTGCATCAGAGGTATCAATCTGTACTCCGGCTTTCTGAAGTTCTGTTTGTGCATTCAGATTATTGACTGCTGCCTGATACTCCTGAATCTTACCGATAGCATCTCCCAGAGCACCATCTACCTGACTTGAATCTACAGATATTACAGCGGAATTATTGGTAAGTGCTTGCTTCTGATACAGTAATGATTGAAGATTGGTAACAGCTTCTTGCGCACCTTCTACCGATAAATCCACAGTTCCATCACTGTTCTTGAAGTCATTCAGTGCCTCTTCTGCATCATTGATTTTACTGTTTAACTCATCAATATTTACAGAAATATCTATCTCACTCGAACCGATTTCCTGCTGTTTCTGAACCAAATATTCCAGAATATTATTAGCCTGTTCCAGTCTCTCTGTTTTCACATCCGGTTCTAAATCAGAGTCATTGATGGTCTGAATGTATTCCTTTACTTTGTCAATGTTGTCAGTAACTTCTCCGAAGCTTGATGAATCCAGGTTAATGCTATCCAAAGATGTATCACCAAGTCCATCTAAGGATTCTTTTGCTGACTCGGCAGCAGACTTTAATTCATCAAGAGATGCAACTGGCTGATCGAGATTTACGTCAAAGCCATAGTCTTTGAGTTTTCTCATAACCGCCTGTACAGCTTCAACATCAATTCCGAGTGCATCTGCAATATCCTGATCGTTACCAACTCCAAAATTGATATCCCACGAACCATCTTCATTCATGTGCGCCCATTCCTGATTGATATTCTGGATATCGTTCAAGAAGTTGACTGCACCTTCCTGACCTTCAGTGAAGTATCTTTCCATCTTCGGCATTGCTGCTTCATACGCTGATACAATCTGATCTACAGACGCATTAGATAAATCCTGATTGGACATGAGATCAACAAACTCTTTGAATTTGTTTTCTCCTACAAGTCCTTTGTCGTATAAATCCTTTACAGATTCCAGATTGCTCTGGATAGAATCGTACATATCACCTTCTTCGCCACCAGACATTGCAGCTTGCCACTGGTTATATGCTGACATAGCATTCTGATACTGGTAAGCAAGATCTTGTAATGAAGAAATATTGGATTCAATACTCTGTTTCTGCGACTGAAGTCCTGAAACATCGTCACCGTTAAAAATAGCTTTTGCGATCTGTTCATTGACCTTCTGAAGTGCTTCTTGTTCTTCTGAGATAGCAGAAAGATAATCAGATTTCACAGATTGCTTCTGCTGATTTTGGAGTTTAGCAAGTGCCTGTTGATTGATATGATATCCATTAGCAGTCTTTTCCAATGCTGAAGCTGCATCATCTCCGAACATATCTTTGAACGCAGTCACATCATCGGCAGACATTCCTTTTCCAGACATAGAACTTGAAAGTAGGCTCTGAAGAGATGAAATATCAGATGTTGCTTGCTGAATTGATGTCTGTGCCTGTGAAAAAGCTTCAGTAAGAGATGAACCTGACTGTGTAGCTGTATAACCTAAATCCACAAGCATATCAACTACTTTTGCAATACTTTCAGAAGAATCATCTGCAACCACACCTGTCTTGATTGCTTCATCTACTACAGCTTTAAGAGCAGACTGTGTGCTGTTCAGATTCTTACCATTGATATTGAGTCCTTTTAAATCAACATCTTCCAGATCCTTAAATTTAGATACGATATCTTTAAAGTCTTTTCCGGCAAGAGCTTTTGTAAAATCGTTTGATTTAATCGTAGCTTCATCCAGTGAATCTCCGACTTCATCAAACATGGACTTATATTCAGGATATTTCTTTACAACTCCATCTACGGAAGATTGCACATTATCGAACGCGGTCTTTGCTTTATCGATTGCAGATGTATCACCAGATGCAAGAGCATCATTATAATCCTGCACAGCCTTTGTGTAGTCATTCAGGACTGTTGCGGGAGAACTTTTGTCAAAGCCTTTGGAAATCATATCAGCCTGAAGTGCATTCTTATATAACTCCTGATAATCGTCCAGAATTTCTTTGTTTTTGGAAAGCTGTTCGCTACCACCTTTGATGATATTGTCCAAAACAGACGTATCCTGACCACTATCTTCCATCTCATTTTTCAGGTCCCGGACTTTATTCATAAAAGTATTGATGGATTCATCGGCTAATTCAGCATCCCCACGGAACTGAACAAACATATTCCCATCAGCATTTGCGCTTAAATCAATTCCGTCAATGCTCTTTGCAATCTTCTGAAGATCAGAGATTAAATCTTTGTTCTTCGTATTCGTCTCAATATTTCCAAAGGAATAATACCGTTCCTTCTCCATCTCTTTCTTTGCTTTGGAGATCCCTTTATCATCTTCATTTAAAAATTCTTTGGCATTGTTTACCGCCAACTGCTGCATCTTCTCAATCTGTTCATCAAGCTTACCATTAACAAGATCAATTCCATCTGCCTGATTTCCATAAGAATCTGATAATTGATTCTGAATAGATAAAAGGTCGGATTTAGCCTGATAAGCTTCTTCTTCAGACATTGTTCCTGACGCAAGTGCTGTCCGAAGCTCCTGTACTTTTGAGATGCTATCATCTAATGAGGAATAATTTTCTGAAAAAGCCTGTCCTGCTTCAGAAGCACTCTGGACAGCTTCTTTAATGCTTTGCTGATATGAGGAATAAGCAGATACGGCAGCAGTTACACCAGCCGCAACAAGAATTAAAGGATTTGCCATAAGTGTAGCCCATAACCCCTCAAAAGCAGATGATAAAGAGATTGTACTTGCTGTCGCTGTTCCATTAGCAGCAGATAATCCCATAGCAGCTACCTGTGCTTCTGCTTCAGCTTGTGCAACTCCGGAATTTGTGAGTAACTGTACTCTCTGCGCATCTGTTAATGCAGTACTGGAAAGCACAAGCTTCATCTGGGAGTCTGATAATCCCTGTGTCAGAACAAGCAACTTCTGGAATTCACTTGTTCCAAGATTGCCAACTTTCAGCATATTCATAGCATTGCCAAGATTAGAAAATTCTGTAACGGCTTCTTTAATAAACTGACCAATTTTCTGAAATACAAACAAGCCTCCGGCTGTACCAAGTCCTGCAAGCGCACCTTTTAAAAGATTAGTCTTATCGATAAAGTCAGTAATTGCTTTTGATCCATCCAGGAAACCCGCATACATATCATCAGAGATCAGCGAAGAAGATAAACTCTCCATTGACGCTTTCAAGGATTGCGTCTTCGCTTCTAATGAAGATAAGTAGTTATCGTTAAATTTCTTTTCTGCCGTTCCGGCAGAATCTTCAGCAAGTTCTTCATACTTCTTTACACGATCATAATTCTCCATGAGAGTACGAAATACTTCTTGCTGTCTTGCTCCGGCAAATGCTTTTGCTAATTCATTCTGCTGAACCTCATTTAATGAGTTCCATTTTGCGGCAAGATTATCCAGAACATCTCCATAACTGTTGTATTCCGTAACAGTCTTTCTTAAATCGATACCGACCTTCTTCAAGCTTGATTCAACATCTGACAGCATTTCTACAGTTCCATCATCATCTACAAGCTCATAATTCTGCGCTTTGATATCAGACATACGTGCGAATATCGTCTTAAAAGATTCACCGATGCTTGACATATTTCTCTGTGTAATCTCACCAGTTGTTGCCAAAAATCCCAAGAGTTTATCCATTGATACTCCGGCTGTGCTTGCCATGGTACTTACTCTTGACATAGCTTCCATAAGTCCACCTGCATCTGTGGCAGAATAAAGGTCTACCTGACTTACTTTATCAACGATTCCCATTACATCTTCCGCTGCGACTTTATATCCATTCATAGCAGATGTAAGATATTGAGTAGAATCTGCTGCACTTAAATCAGATACTTTACTTAACACCATAGAATCTTTCAGAAGCTGATTAGTCTCTTGTACCGTCTTCCCCTGTCTAAGCCAAGAGTCCGCACCTTCAGCAATATCTGTAGTGACTGCTCCAAGCTCCTGTCCCATTTTATTGTATTGAGACATCATCTGTTTAACCGTATCATAGCTTTCTCCGGTTGCCATCTCTAATGATGTAATACTATCATTTAACTCTTTAACTGTGGATATAGCTTCTTTTCCGGCATCAACGATCTTATAAATTCCATCTTGCATTAAATTTGCTAAACTATACGCTGAAAACGCTTCTTTAAATGTTCCACCAAGAGAAGAAAAGACACTTTGAGTTTGAGATCCGGCTGTATTGACACCATGTAAAGCTTGCTGTAAATTTACAAGTCCTGTATTATCTATATCTGGTTCGATTCTGTCAATGCTCTTATTTACTGCTTCACGCACAGAATCCGTATTAACTTTCAAGTCAAGTTCAATATCCTGAATATTATCAACTGCTGCTTTTATCTTTGATGTAATATCTTCCGAGTCGATTTTGAAATCAACTGGAATCTCCATATCTTTACAAGCTGCATTCAGTTTTTCCTGTAATGATGCTTTATCTACGTCAATATCAACCTTTACTGGTTCATCTCTTGTCCCAAGCTTTTCGATAGCTGTGCGAAGATTGCTCAATAACTGTTCACTGTTAATATCCAAATCAAGATTTAAAGCTTCACCTGTTCCGGTACTTGCTGATTTAATTGCATTTCTTATATCTTCAGAAATCTTCTCTGCATTGACATTTACATCAAGGTCAACCGTAGTCTTTCCTTGCTGTGTAGCATCTGTAATACTCTGTCTAAGAGCAGTCTCCATCTTCGCTCCAATACCTACTACAGACTCCCAAGCCTTAGAATCTACTTGTCCAAGCTCGACAGAGTTCATATTTTCTGCTGAAATCTTCTTAATCTCTGACTGCGCTTTCTTCCAGATGTCAAGCACATGATTTAATTGGTCTGCCTGATTTGCGATATCATCAGGAAATAAATTAGGGAATTTGCCGGAGAGTTCCGACCACATGGAATTGATTGTTGCTGTTGATTTTTTCGTATCGGTAACGAGCTTTCCGATGTTATTATTCAACAACTCTTTATAATTGACATCACCGAGTTGACTTTTCAGTGCATCAGTGACAAGGATTTTCTGATCCTTAAAGTAGTCATAGAATCCATCATAAGCACCTGAAGAACGTAACGTCTTTGCATTCTTCTTGATTGTATTTACGACATTTGTCATAGAATTTTCAAACAAACCATCTGAAATATCAAACTTCTGTCCATTCCAAGACTTACCAAGCTGTGACATCATAGATGATATCTGCTTCTGAAGCCTGCTGATGGTGCTTTTGTCTGAAATATTAAAAGAATCCGCCAGAGATTTACTCAAAGCGGATGTATCAATCTTGACATTTTTTATGCCATTTTCAATATTTTGTTTTAATTTCTTTGATGTATCTTGTCCCGAGACATCTACATCAATTGTAATTTTATGTTTTTCGTTCAGCAGACTATTTAACTTTTTCTCTGCTTCAGCCGTATCTAATTCGGCATCTATGTTAATTTTAAAATCTTCTGCCATTTACTTCCTCCCATCATTATAGAATGCAGCGCAAGCATTTTTGATGATATTATATACTTCCAGACCTTTCTGCTTTGCTTCTAGTTCTTTACCGACTTTTTTATACTTTTCTTCAAGATCAGCTTTCTTCTCGTCCAGAAGCTTCATAATCTCCTTATGCTGTCTTGCAGTCTCGTCCTTTAGAATATGATATGCTCCCATCAATTCAGCAAAAATTTCCCATTTAGTATCCATAATAAGTTTAGATACATCTTCTTTCTGCTCTTTATCATAGTTCTTCCACTCTTCTGCAACCTTATGAAGAATTTCTGAATCTGTCATCTCAGAAGTAATGCCGAATTTTTCTTTCAAATCCTTTTCTTTACTTTCATTAACTAAAGTAACATCATTCCAATAAGCAGCTTCATTCAAATCAAATGAAAAAGTATTATTTCCTATTTCAAGTTCTGTAAGAATAAACGGCTTCTCTCTGTCGGAATCTTGAATAATCCGTACATTTTTTAATACTCCCATAACTGCTGTTCCATTTTCATAATAAAGAATGATTGTATCCCCAATAATTTCTTTAAATTTGTCCATAAGTCCTCCTAACTGAATCTCTTTCCGAAAGATTCCTGAATATTTTTCTCTACATCTTGTTTTGTTTTTTCCCAGAAACCACCGTCACCACGCAGTCCTCCTGACTCTGCATACTCATAAATCGTCATGGTATCTCTGCCGGAAGGGTTGTATCTGAAACCTGTATCCAGACTGATTTCTCCGTGGTAAGAATCCCCACTTCCAGATAATAATGCTTCTGGTGATTCTGCTAATTGCCCTGTTCTAACATAACGTCCGGGCGTTGAATTGTAATATTGGTCTACATTTGTATGAGCATCCATAAAAGAATTATCGACAGTCTCTTCCATAGCTGACCTGACCTCTTGCTGAAGTGTTGCTTTAAGCGCAGACCAAGAGTTAAATGATTTACTCATATTTTTGTTTCCTTATTTTGTGTGAAATTGTAGGCTGAAATGCCTGTGAATTTGATTAGAATTTTGATTTAATTATTTAAAAGATATTCCTCCAACCGCTTAAAGAGATGCGGATAAAGGTCGATTTTTCCTGTTTTGAACTGTGAAAGTAATCCACTGTTAATATTTGTCTGTTTACTAATATAACACTGTTTTTCTCTCTGAACTCTTTCCTTATATAGTTCTCGTAATTCTTCCTGTGTCATTGTTTCACCTCCTCACGTAAATAAAAAATTTTATAAAAATATTTCTTTATATAAAAATTAAAGTCATTTTTCATCATTCAAGCCGGAATGCGTATTGGCATCCACACCCCGACCTGAAGACTATGCCCCACTACTCGGCTTACGTTCCTTTCATGTAGCTGCGAAATCGAGGTAAACTGCTCCTCTCTCTCATAACTGGACTTTCAATTTGTTTAATTTACGCTACTTTTGTGTATTTTGTGTAAATTTTTCTGTCAATTTTGGCTATTTTTCACAAAACAATTCAATAATAATTCTTTATGTGTCTGATATAGCATATTCAAGATGGTCGTTCTGATGTCCGAATTTTCATCTTTAAATGCATATACCATTAACTGGAAGACGGTTTCCTGATCCATTTTCTTCTTTATCTTCTGCAAGAACCTATTCGTCTGTCTTGACTTTAGTTGATAAAGTATATCCTTAGAGATGTTGTTTTCACGTGCAAAACTTTCCAATTTACCAATTTCAGAGTTATATTTTTCTGCTTCATTGATAAACCTTTCTTTCGCATATCTATTACCATTTCCCAAAATATCTCTATTGAAAAGATTTCCAATTTTTTCATGATATACTCTTGTCGAATAAGCAATAATCTTTTTATCTATTATTCCTGCCATAATATCCATCGGACAATTTAATTTTTTAACCCTTTTACCAAAATCTTTATTGTTCCGAGCCTTCTTGTTATCTGCATAAAATTTTGGAATTGGCTTCCCCTTCATAAACGAAAGATTTTTAATCCGCTGTATTTCTTTTTTCACATCTATGTCAAATTCCTTTTTCGCCAGATCAATTGCTATCTGACCAATTACAGATAGGATAATGAAGCACTCTTTTAACTCCTGACTCTCCATCCCTTCGTTATAATAATAAGATAATGCCAGTTGTGCTGCATCCGTAGACATTCCGATTGCAGCCTGAGCATCAGCAATCTTATTATCCATAGTCGCATAATCTTCTAAGCGAAAATGGTACTCACTACTCTTCAATTCATCTACTGCATTGATGATAGTCGGATATTCAACATATGCCTGTCTTGCAAGTTCTATAATCTCTGGTTGGTTTGTTACAAAGACAAAATCAGAATCCTCGTCAAAGCCTGATCCCCTTGCCTGTGCATCCGTACCAATTAAATTTATGATGATGATGTTTTGTCCTAAATTCGGGAAATATTTTGAAATCTTTTCTGAATTGATATTATGAAAATGTAAAATATTGTTTGGCGAATTATGTGGACTGCGAAATGCTGCTAAATGTTCTCCCGCCGGAAATCTCTCTGTGTAACACTGAATAGCATCTTCTTCCACTTCAAATATACCTTCTTTCAGAGGATTTTCTCCGGTTGCTTTCATCAAAAGTGCAATCGGATTTCCCATAATCGTAAGATTATCTCCCAGCTGTGGTAATCGTCCTCTCTGGAAACTCTCCACTAAACCATAAACATCTTTTTTCTTCTTTACTCTGAAAATTTCCGTCTTTAGAAAATCAGGATTCCACTTTACTAAGTCTACCAGAAGTCCATTGATGTTAAAATTACTCTTTGTCATATCCAGATATTCTAAGTATTTTTCATCACTGTCTTTCAGTCCATTGATATAATTAACTGCCTGGTCCGTAATCGATTCTAACACTTTTTCATCTGTACATGGCAAAGAATTGTTCATCTGATATGCAGATAGCTGCAAATCTCCCCATTTACTCTTATGAGCAGTCTTTACTACAGCAAAAACATTTTCGTATGTTTTCATTAACTTCCGGTAGGTTCGATAAGCTTTCTTCTTTGTTCCACCCATCATATCAATAAACTTCAACCACTTCAAAGACTTATCTGTAATGACTACTTTGATATCTGAAAGCTGCTTTTTGTTACCGAACATATCTGTTACTGTGTATGTTTCAAAGTCATATCCTTTTCTCTCGCAATAATCTTTGAAATACTCTTGTACGTTTCCGCGGAACAAACAGCTCTTGAAGAAATGCGACCGACAATATACAAATCCATCTGCATAATCAGGAAAAATGGATTCATCTATAAGTCCCATTCCATCCCATAAGATATTTTCAATCTCTGCATCCTGAACTTCTTCTACTACACACTCCTTTGTAGTATAATTCTTATACTCATGATGCCCCGGATATTTGCCATTGATACGGATGCCATTCTTTTTCAATTCTTCTTTGGTTCTTTTCTCAATATATGTGTATTCTTTTTCGGCAGCAGTCACTTCATTTAAGGTACATTTATGCTTATTAAGGATTCTTTCCATGCGTGGATCATCAAATTCCAAAACAAATTCATCAGATGTATGCTCTACATCTGCCACACGAACAATCTCTGCTGCCATTGGCTTTGTAAGTACACTTTCGTCTTCTACAACCAAGATATTTTTCAGCGGAATATTGAGATATCCCATTGCACTGGCTGTAGTCAAACTAAGATATGCAGATAATTCAACCAACTTAAATACAGCTTCAGGATTGGCTTTTGCTTTTTCTTCCATCATGTCGTAGAATCCCATCGTCAAGTAATTGATAGCTTTGTGGAATAAACATTCCCGGATGAAGACACATTCACCTTTCTTTGCTTTTCCTGACGTTCTATAGAGCATCTTGTAATGAATCGATTCTATTTTTTGATGCTTGCCAATACGTTCAGATTCAAATGTAACACCATTTATATAGTAGAAATTCCTCAAGTCTTTTTTACTGACTTTTTGTTCCACTCCATCTTCAAGTATAAATTCTGCATCGTAAGAAAACTTCATCACAATAAAGTCTTTACTGAAACCGCTGCTGTTTTTGGTAATGCTTGTCTGCATAAAACGTAAGAATAAACTGTCATTCAATACTGCTTCATGGGTGCTTATCTTCTCAAATGGAATCCAGTCTTTCTTAAATTTGTAGGTTACATTCGCATGATCTTTTGTAAAACTATTGATGTATACCTGATTCGCTTCTATGGCTTCAATAGAAATCGGATTTAAAACTTTTTCATAATTGATTTTTATAAAAATCACTCCTCTCATTTGTACTTCTTCTTATATTATTCCCCACTGCTACACGAACATTTTTACCATTATCCTTTGCTCAAATCTCACCAAATCAACTCTATTTCATTTTCCAACACTTCCACCCAAGAAGAACTCACCTTAAAAATTCCAATTCAAATTTGAGCCGTAGAATTGAAATAAAGCAAGCATATATGACAGTTTTTAGGTAACGTGATGGTTTTTCTCTTATTGTTATGGGATTTACTGGAAAGAAAGCTCTTGAATGGAAGTTAAAATATATAAATGCTTTTAATCAAATGGAAGAAAAATTAAAAACGGGAATTCAACTTACAGAAGAAGAAAAATTAAAATTACAACTTTTTAGTAAAGATGCGAGCGAAGTTGCTTATGCGCATAAGAAGTTAGTTGAGCTTGCTACAGCACCTCTTGTTGCGGAGATTGAAGAACAAAAACCAAAGGTTGAATATCATGATACCGTGTTAAATAAAAATGGACTTATAACTACAACAGTTATTGCAAAAGACTTAGGCTTAAATAGTGCTACACAATTAAATAAAATTATGCATTTAAATCGAATTATATTTAAGAATCAATCTGGAACATGGTGTCCTTATTCTGATTATGTTTGGTTAGGAGAACTTTGTTGGATAATTACCGACCAGTTCTCCTTCTACTAAGAAATTGTATTTTTAGGAAAAAGGAGAATTTAATTTTATGAATGAAATTATATTAAAAGAAGAAAATGGTCAAGTATTAGCGAGTAGTCGTGAAGTTGCTGAAAAGTTTGGAAAAGAGCATTCAAAAGTTAAAAGAAGCATTTTAGCTTTAAAAGAAGATGTCGCCAATTTTGGCGAGATGTTTATTCCATCACTTTACATTGATTCATATGGCAGAAAACAAGAAGATTTTTCGATGAATGTTGAAAGAGGAATTTCATTGGGATATTTTAGGACTCATTCCATACATTTTCATCAATTCATTACCACATACAATCGTATCTTTGTATAACTCTTCATTTTCTTCTGTGGCACATATAGCAACAATCATCCCGTTCACAGCTACATCTCTTTGGTCTTCCGGAATTCCTTTCAATTGTGTCGATGCAACTTCCGCAATTTGAAGCTTATTATATAATTGCTGTTGTTCTTCCGGCATTTTCTTATACGCATGAGCATCATATTTATTACAGAAATAATGGAATATTGCACTATCGTCTTTATACTGGAATCCGGCTATGTACAACATATAATGTAATACTTCATGACGAATGGACTTCTTTGTTTCTTCAAAATCAAAAAGGCAGCAGTATATATTCATTACTGTCTGTTTTCCACAGATTTTGAGATTTCCTTGTGTCCGATAATCAATCTTATGTTCTTTATCAGTCTCATAATCTGTATGAAAAATAATAGGTAAGATATCAGTCTGTACTAATCCGAATACAGAAAAATACTTCTTTCGTACTTCATCTGCAAATTTCTTCGCATACGCTAAATACTCTATGTATTTTTCACCAAACTCAGCACGAAAGTCTTTGTAACATTCCAGTCCCGTTTTCAAATCAGCCATTTCCTTTAACAACTGCTTACGATTCTTGATAACCTTGACGCTTGGTGCTTCTTCTTTATTTCCAAATCTGTAATTATAATACGACTCTATTCCATCCCAGAATGAAAGATCCACTTTTATTTTCTGACAATGCTCGCATTTTGAACAAGCAAAACACCCTCTATCACACATGGCACTTTCCCCATATGTAACATCTTCATTATATAATTCACATACATCTCTAATGCAGTCTGTCTCAACCGAATATATATCATATTCCTCTTTATTTAATGGCTCTGCGATCAGATGTATTATATCTTTCATTTCTTCCTTTAATCCCATTGTCCAACTCTCCTACTTAATTCTTTCAAATCAACCTCTTCTGCCTGTCCATCCATCCTAATCAAGGTAACTTTTAATCCCGGACAATTCATCACATCGAACACTTCATCTTCTGGAACAGTAGCAGCAGACAATATTGTTTCTTCTGCTACCAGTTCCATTGTGTAAAATGAGATATGTGTGACATGATATATTTTCTCTAAAAGGGTGATGTATTTTATCTTTGATGTTGACAATCCATGTTTAGTATTCCTCCATCGTTTTATTACCATTCATTCTGATCCGCATACACTTGCTGAATCTTAAACTCAATGTCATTTTTCATTTCGTCTAATAGTTCCTTCTGCTCGTCCAATGACATATTAGAATTGTCAATCTGGTTTAACAACGTCAGGAACTTTTCATATGCTCTGGTTCTGTTAATCATAAACGTTTTCTTCTCCATTTAAAATCTATTTTTCGTAAGTGTGATACAATAGCTCCTTTCTTTGCTACTTTCTTTGGAGCTGGGTATTTTTCATTTCGCGGAGCGACAGCGCAGCAAATGGAAAATAGTTGGTGGCAAAGAAAGTAGAACACCTAATCTGCCATATCAGCAAGCAAAATCCACTTCTTTTAACTCCGCAATCTTTTCTTGCATATCCTGGTCCATCTTTTCCAGTAGCTCCGCTTTATCCATAAATGTGATATGTGACTTTAAAAGTTCAGTCATAAATCTTTCATATCTTTTGCAATAATCTTCCTTAATTGCATCAATATCATATGTCATGTTCATATCCTTCTTTCCTTGTGTTATATTATGTGGGGTTCCCCCACTCCCCCTATCAATACAACAGTTTATCTTGCCATCACCGCCAAAAACCGGCGGCAATGACAATCTAAGCCCGTTGCATTGTTTTGTTTGCACCAAGTGTGGCGCAAACAAAGATACACACTACTTTTTTAATTCTTTTTCTTAAAGCACCATGTTCTTATGACTCATTTTTATCTGGCTCGATATTGACACTTCACTATAATATATAGTGAGATGCCAATTACAAGCCAAGGTATTTTACTCTAATATCCAATAAAACTTATTTCTCATAGAATTAACTGAACCATCTTCCAATATTCTTCGATAGTCTACTAAAGATTTCTTAGTGAGTTTTCCATTTTCATCTAATTCCTTATTTCTGAAACGACACTTATATCTGTCTTCATACTTATCTTGTAATGCACCATTTAAAGTATTGATTCCTTGTCTACGAAGCTTAACACCTATGTCTTCAAACTTCTTTACAATTTTTTTCCTATCTGAAGCATATAAGTATTTTCCTTCTATTGATTTCAGATATTCCAGAAATTCATCTTTTTCTTCTACATAAACATCCAAATCAGATATTTTATCTGCTAATATATCTCCCAACAAATCAACCATAACTGATTTATAAGAAGTTTCTTTCATATCCTTCAGAATAGTATTATCCATCAAATATTTGTTCAGACGCATTCCATTGTACGTTATCTTACTTTTGTCCTTATCATTAGCAAATTTTGTATAAAAGATTTTATTATTCCTGATGCGTTTCCTATTTTGTCCGTATTTATGCAAAAACTCTGCATAATTCTTGCGATATGTCAAAACTGGTTCTGTCTGATAATCGTTCGTATTTAAAAGTCCTTGTATCGCCTGTCCAGAATAATCTTTCAGGTAAAATGTACAAGTATCATCCAGTGATATCTGCCGCTTTCTTCCTAATGCCTGTATTGCTGAATCTGCATCCAGGATTTCTGAAAAAATATGCTTTACATTTTTATCCTTAATATTTACACCGTTATCCATTACTTTTGTTGTTATCAGGATTCTTTTATCAAATGTAACTCTTCCATCTGAATGCTCGTATATACATTTTTCATCACAGAACTCTTTTACTTTTTCAGCATTCTTTGAAGCAAGATAACATGCGACATCACCATATTTTTTGTGTAGTTCATCCATTCGTGCAATGGAATTACAAAATACAATTATCTTGCTTTCTTCTTCCTTTTCCAGAATTTCATCCATCTTAGGTATAAGAAATTTTTTATCATAGAAATAAACCTGATCCACATATGAATAATCTTTAGGAATTGAGAAGTAATGATCTTCTGTTACTCTCTTCTCTTGTCGCATCCAGCGGAAATAAACCTTTGCTGTTGCACTAATATAGATGATTACATTTCCTCTCTGCGCTTTCAGATATTCATATGCCAAGTCCGTATACTCATTAAATAATGCATCATTTGTAAAATAATGACATTCATCAGCAACGATATAATCATAGTGGAAAAGTCCTTTTTTATGTTTAATCTTATTCTGCAAGGATTGATATGTCGTAACAGTAATATTATTTTGCAATCCCAGTCTCTTTACTTCCTGATATGTTTGATCCCTTAATTTGGAACGGTTACACAGATATAGCATCATTTTTCCTTGCTTCTGTACATCCTTTCCCAATTTATTCAATACAAAATATGTCTTTCCTGTTCCAGTTCCACCATCAAAAATTATTCTGGTATTCTTCCAAGATTTATATGTATCTCCAATTAACTCTGAAAACCTTTTGTTTATAGCATCCGTCTTTTTCATTGGCACACCTCCAACTACCGCTGATTGAGATATTCGTCAATAGACTGTCTGAGTTGTGGTGTGTTTTTGAAAATAAAGATATTTTTTCTGGTTGGACTCTTCATATCTGGTCGCATATCCAGAAGTACAAAACCTTTCTGCATCAGATATCCTGCCATTCTCTGATTAAAAATTACACGATTTTTCGATTCTTCTTTATAAATAAGTCATGCCTCCTTCTGTATGAGGAACTACGACACTGCTGCCGCAGTTCCTTCTATATAAAATATAATTTTTATTCTTCATTTTCTTTTGAAAACGCATCAACTATCATTTTCCCCATTGAATATGTAAACAGAGCTTCTTTCATTTTGTCCGCTGTTGTATTGACTAATGTATGGTTCAATATCTCTTTAATTTTCATATATACTTCGCTTGTAAATTCTGCAAGTTCTTCTAATCCCATTCCACCTAATTTAGTTTGAACTGCCTCTGAAATTGTCACGCCTTTTATTCTGGAATATTCAAACACTTCAACAGCCTCTTCAGATGTAATATCATAAAAGTGATAAATCGTATCAATACCTTTAATTATCTTTTCACAACTTTCTTTCGTATAATTCAACATTAAATACTTAAACGTATATTTTCTTTTATCTTCATCAGAAAGATGGACTTCATTTTCTAATGGTTGTCTTTTTCCCTGTGCAGTCATAATAATTCTTATTTTTTTGCTTCTTAGGAACTCCATTACCTCGTTATATTTTTCAATAGCTTCGTCTATTGAATATTTTTTCTCTACATCCACCAATTCTTTCCATTCTTGTCTCATAATTTTGTTCTCCTTTATTTATACTCCACTCTGTTACTTGCTCCGGTACAGATTGCAATAAACACTTTCTCATTGCTGTTGTACTTCTGCATCAGGATTCCAACTCCACCCGGAATATCTAGCTTGTGTATGTTTTCCGGATCAACTGCAAACTGTTTTAGTTCAGTCAGTCCATCTTTTACTACTGGTACAATAATGCTTCCATGCTCATGTGCTTCACCCGGTGGAAAATATTGCAATTGTATAAATGGAACTGACTTTAAATTTGGTGTATTCCAGTTGATAAACAATCTTCCGGTTGCATGAATTATATTGGACTGTAGTGCTTGCATAGTGATGCCTTCTCTGCTACTCTGAAAAATACCTATTCAACTCCTCCAATGACATTCCATGCTCTCCTGATTGAACAATATTATTCTGGCTCACAATTAACCACCTCTTCTGACCATATCCATCCTTATGCGCTTCTTCCAAATGCATTCCTTCTTCTTCAGCCTTTTCTTTCATCATCTTCAAAGTTAGCACTGGTGTTACATTGATTGCCTGAAAACCTCTTTCATTTTCTTCCATGTCGAATTTGACAAAATCGCCATCATCAAGATATCTGAATCTATCCATCAAAATATTAGACTGATGGACAAATATTTCCATGCCATCCTCTGATGTGATAAATCCGTATCCTTTCTGTGTATTAAACCATTTTACTGTTCCTTTCATTATTCCATCTTCCCCATTTTTTAACCTCTCTAACGCACACCACACTTGCATAATCATTCGTTCAATCTGCCTATCCTCTTTCTCAATAAGTCTTTGTTGTTTTGGTGTCAGACTGGTCAATATTTTATTCTTATTACATTTCATTTTTGTAAGACAAAAGAGCTGAATTGCTTCGTCCAAATCTTCACTTCTCTCTTCAAAATCATCTTTCGTAAGATGTCCTCTAACAAGAGTAACAATATCTCCTTCAATTCCAACTACCGTGACTTTTGTTGGAATACCTCCTGTTCCTTTAAACATTCTGTAATAATGTCCAAACATTTTAATCTCCATAACAATCTTTCTCCTCTCGTATATCTTATAAATTTCGTAATTCGTCAAATGATACTCTTTTACGCTTTCCAGTAATTTGTTTCTTCTCTTCAACTGGTTCAACTGTCATATCCAATTCATCCAGAAATAATGTTACCGTGCTGCGCTTGTTTAATCGTTCCTTTTGTTCTTCAACTGCGGATTTTCCTAATCTGGAAATATATTCTGTAGGCATTCCAAGACCTGAAGCACAAGCAATATTTACACTACCATTGTGTCCGACAAAGATGTTTTCAGGAACTCCAATTGCTTTTACAATCTCATGCTCATTGATATTATTCCCCGTCTGGTTAATGACTCCAATGTTTCCAACTACCCCATCATTATTGATCGGAAGGAAAATGTTCTTCGCAGTCAAAGCATTCACCATATCGTTTGAAGTAACTTTTCCTGCATCAGCATTCTTATTTGAAAGCATTGCCAGAACAAAAGCACCTGACTCCTGAAGCATCTTCATCTTTTCTGAATCATCAAAGTTAGAACCACTGGAAGATGATGAATCACAGAAGAATGCATCAAGCATATTAACCAGAAATCCATTGATTTTCTTTAAATCCTGATATGCTTCGTTATTTACAAAGATTACTGCACCGATTCCATCAGTTTCCATGATCTCTTTTGCTACATTGTACGCATTTAGTCTTTTTTGAATTGGTTCATCTGCTCTCGGCATTAGAAGAATAGGAACTACAATATTATCTGGTCTGATTACCAGATCACAGATATAAGGGATTGTTCCTGAACCTGTTGAACCGCCGCCTGATGCAATGCAAAGTATGATTTTCTGCTTGATTTCTCCAAGCTGAATAATGATATCTTTGTTCTGCTTCAAAGCATTTAGAGCGAGACTCCTATCTCCGGCAAGTCCATCATATCCTTCCAAAATCATAAGATTCTTCGCACCAGAAAGTGTCTTATTGTCCTGCGCAGAACCATTGATTAAGTATGTAGGATAGTTCCTTTTTTGAAATTCCAGTCCGACTGTCTCGCCTCCAAGTCCCAATCCTACAACTGCTATATTATCTTTCAGCATTGTCACCAACTCCCTTCAGTTCTTTTTCTGACTGCTCTACTAATTTGATTCCTTTATCTGTAATGCAGTATGTATCAGCGTTTATATCTTTACAGCCTTTCTCAACATATCCTTGACCAATTAGCCGGATTAGCTTTCTATATGTTGTTGATCGTCTGCTCCCAAGTTTGTCCATGATTTCTTGTGCAGTCATGCCGTTGAAAAATCCAACACAACTATTACTTTTTAGAAACTTCATGAGAGCATAGTCCATTCTGTCCATGTCCATGCGTTATCTACTCCTTATCTTTTCTACTGTTCCCGTGATACTTTCTTAATGTGGTATTACCAGTTCATTCTTTGGTAAAAATAAATGGCTGTCGTTTCAGCCTGACTTCTCACGGGGAATCCTCTTGTCATTTGGATACCAGAAGCAAGCTCCGGCAATACATTCATACGAGTAATGGCGGCAGCAGTCGCACTCTGGTCTTTCCCAGTCTTTTTTATGCATAAGCATTTCCTCCGTATTTAGTTGTAAATGTACGATTTTGAGGTACAAAAAATAAACTATGGATAGAATAATCCCGTTATTTTTGTACTCATTTTGTTCTTTTTTATAGTTGGAATTTTTGTGACAGACTTGCCACGAATGAAAATTTTTGATATACTGTTCTGTGAATAGGGAACAGATTCATTTATGGGTCTGTACTTACATATTGAATGATATTGGCGTATCATTCTGAAGGTTGATGCTTTGGCGAGCGTTGACCTTCTTTTTTATTCCTCTATTATTATATCGAACTAGTGTTCGAGTTGTCAACTACCATATCGATTTTCATATCCATTTTTCATTGAAATCTCTCTCCTTCTCTGTACTGGATACTTATGTTGTTATTATCTTATGCTTGTCTGTGTATCTCTGTTTCGTTTGTTGAGTACATCATAGCACTACACCGTCTACATGTCAATATATAAATACAATTTTTCTTTATTTTAATATATTTTAATCATAAATATTGTATAAAATTGATTGTATATAAAAAGTTTTTACGGGGAAAAGACAATTCTGACAATTTATTATAAGCCATTTCTAAGAAAGTTTTTGTATATATAGTGCTATTATTGTATAAATATGTTATTATAAACTTGAAATTGTATTTTTTTTAAATTTATTCTATATACAATACAATTGTAGGAGGTTTTTTCATGATAGATATTGCTACCCCCATCCCACGTTATAATAAAAACCAACTCTTGCTTGTTGATGGCAAGGAAATAAAATTAATCGACCATTTAAAAGAGCTTCGCTTATCTAAAAAACTTACCAAGAAAAAAATATCAAACCTGGTAAAGCAAAACGATTATTGGTATTCGCAAGTAGAACGTGACGGGAAAAAAGGTGATGATGCACGCCAGAAAACAATATATCGACCAGACTTAGTAAATGTGATTTCCATTGTAAAATATGGTGCAGAAACCTCTCTGGAAATGGAAAATTACAAAGAAAAAAGTGAAGTATACCTTGATAAGGTTATTGGTGCAGTTCCTCTAACAGAATCTATTCGAAAACTGCAATTATATGACATCCATAATAATCGGACACCAGAAGAACAAAAACGTCTTCTAAACTCCTTACTCGAAAGCCTGGATAAACAGATTCGGAAAACCTTTGATTCCCTTAGTGATCCGACCGACAAAGATAATTTTTTAAATGCCTTAAAAAATTGCAATGCTTCTACACGCATTGATACACTGTTTATGGTTATGCTTGCTGGATTGCCTTATATGAGTTTCTTATACGAAAGTAAACAGGAAGAATTATACCAACTTTTACGTGACATTATGAAAGACATTGATTCTTTGGAGCAAACCCTTGACGATGGAAACGTAACCATAACTAGCGGATCATGTTTTCATACACTTGAAGATACTATTGAAAAATATATTCATGCAAATGCCCGTGCTATTCCGACTAATCGTTATAGTCCACTTTAATACAAAAATTCCCTCCGGCACATTAACCGGAGGGTTTGCTATTTATATATCTGTTTTACTCGCTGTCGCAGCTGCTCTCTTGCTTCAGATACACTGATTGATTTACCTGCTGCCATTTCGTTTTCTGCTTCAAGCACCTTTTTGCGAAGCTTCAATACCTGGTCCTGATAAGTTTCTTCATTCATTTAGTAAATCTTCTATGCAATAAGATGATTCATAGATTCCAACTCATATAAAGTAAACGGATCAATATCTATGCACTTTGTTTCATCTCTGTCTTCGGTTGTGTCCCACGCCAAAGTATCATTTAAAACGGTGCAAGCGTCCTTAAATTTATTTATATCTCTGAACTCTTTGAATAAATCACTTTTTAAATCTTCGGTTGCATCATAAACCACAATTTTTCCATCATCAAAAAATACTTGTACTTGAAAATTGTCCTGTGGTATTACCTGTACAACTTTCGGGAAATAATCCATCATACTTCTGACACCTCCATATATCTATCGTATCATAGTTCCTATTGCTGATCCAATAATTCTTCCAATTCTGGAATCATTTCAGCAAGCATTTTGTAATTCTGGAGAGTATCTACTGACATTCCCATTTGAGTTGCTAAGTCGCATTGTGTCTTTTTTGGTGCTTCCGAATTATTCGGCTCACCAATTCTATTGTCACCCTTTTCATTTGCAGAACCATTTCTAATTCCATACAATCTTTCCAGTTCTTTAATTCTTTTTCCAACTTTTTTTGCAGAACGACGAATGTTGGATTCTAATAAGTATTATCCGATCAATTCATCACTTAATTGTATAACCATATCCATAGCTAAGATTGCTTTTAAAGCAAATATTTTATTTCGGTAATTATATTGTTCCCCATGACATATCTTGTTTCTTCCAGGATCTTTTTCAAAATGCGTCATTTTCTTATTAGATGAATATATGAAATAAACCAAATAGTTTGCGCACCTACACCAAATGTACAATCCAGATTTTTGTAAATCCATCATTACTACTGCTTTCATTTTTTCTGAATTATCCTTCGATATATTATATATTCCTTTTAACATTTCTTTTTCATATTGCTCTACTTTTGGATCAATATCAACCAATTCATATAAACGTGTAATAACTCCTCCAATTTGACACATCAATGTACTCGTTGCTGCTGCGTAATATCCTAATTTGTATACTTCAATTGACTCTTTTAGTATTTCTTTGCGCTCCTCTTCTATCCAATTTTTCTCCACCCAATAATACAAAATTTCATCAATCTGTTCATCATCATAATAATTTAACATGACTTCCTCAAGATTGCTTTTTAACATATCTCTATTTGAACTATCTGCTATTTCCAAAACTTTTTTCTGCAATGGAGTACCTGTTTCAAGAAATATAGGTAATGCATTTTCTCCTGCAATATTCAAAAATTTTTCTCTATCTTTTATTTCACGGCTCATATTACCAATTTCTAATATATTAAAACTCATTTGTTCTATAATTGGGGCGAATGAATTACGAATAATTTCCCCCATAGAGTCAATAGCATATGTATCCAATGCCATATTAACAATGGAAGATCTTATATTTTCATTTAATTCTTTCATTGTTCTTTTCATCCTAGATATTGATTCCTGTATCATTTCAGTACTCGGAAAATATATTTTCCTTTCTACTCTAATTATTTTAGGTGTGTTCTTAACTGCATGAAAGTTGGTAATATTTCTTACAATAATTTTCTTGTATCTTATATCTGTGTCAATTACAATTGTTTCTTCATCCTTCATCAACTATTTCTCCGTTCTATATATGCACACATGTTCTTTTATAATTATAACATACATTCATATAAATAAATATTATTCCATCATCAAGCAGCTTTTTCATTGGTTCTGTAAGGTTACGTTCGATAGATAAGGCTCTCTTGAGGTTGGTCTTTGACATATGCAATTCTGCCGCAATCTGATCAAGAGATAATTTTTCAGAAAGTCCATTATGGGCTTTCTGAAGATGGTTCTTTCCAATTTCTCCGTGTTTATACCCATTCAGTTCTACATATGTTACCAAAGCTTTCCGATCTTTCTCAGGATCGTTCTTTCTACGACCAAAGTTGTTGGAAATAAGGGCACGAAGCTTCTATACGCCCTTCTCCATAATCTCTTTTAGGTTCTCCAGATCGCTTCTTATATAATAGACTCTTCCGTCAATTTCAATCGGTGTTCCCTTTTTACAAGCCAGAAGCATTTTATCTTTCACCATACGGATTCCTTGCTGAATACCTCTGTTATAATATTCATCCAACTTGTTTTGTAACTGCTGCTCTTTCATAAATTACCTTCCTTTCTGTGAGTAAGTTTCTTTCATATAATATGTATTTCTATTTTTCTATCAGTTTCAGATACCGATAAATCGTAGTTCTCCCAATTCCTGATAACCTTGACATCTCTGATATATTGATACTTCCATTCTGGAACATTGGATAATACTTTAGGAAAGATGCCGGAAGATTTTCAATTGTTCGCTCTGGTCTTCCCAGCTTACTCCCTTTAGCTCTTGCATTTTCCATACCTGATTTAATGCGTCCCCGGATAATATCACGCTCCATTTCTGCAAAGACTCCCCACATCATTATCATGCCTTTTGTCATAGGATCAATCTCTTCTCTCCGGCAGTCTGCTATGAAAGAACCACCTATATTTAACATGAGCTTCTTTTCCTGTACTTGTTGCATAATCTCACAGAGATGTACTGTTGACCTTGTGAGTCTGGATACTTCTGTTGTAGCAATCGTATCACCTGGCTTTACAATTTCAAATAGTCTGTTTAATTCTTTCCGGTCATGCTTTGCACCTGATTCATATTCCCAGAAAATATCTTTTTCTTTTACACCAAGCTTCTTCAATTCTCTTTTCTGCCTGTCAATGTCCTGCCGCTTTTCATTAGTTGAACATCTGGCGTAACCATATACCATTTAACCACTTCCTTTCACTATATATATTGTCTTTAAATCTCTGTTTTTCTCACAGAAATCTAAATTTGTTTCAGAAATGGTTAAAATATTTTATGGAACAGAAATCATCTGTTTGAGGTTGTATACCGGCTCTTTTTGTCTTATTTATAACTGTTTCATTTTTCATCTGATTTTTAAAACATAATTTTCTTAATAACAAAATGTTATTGAGTTGCTTCTGTAGTTCCGTTATACTTTCCATGAGAGGAGAAATTTGTTATGAGTATAAAATCACGATTAGAAGATGTTGTCTTTTCCATAATTCAGCACTTACCTGTTGTTCCTAACTTCCTTATGGATTGGACAAATGATTATCTGGATCGCCGGATTTCACAGCTACAGCATGAAATGCTCCGGCAGCAGTGGGATAAAGCTTCACTGGAAAAAGCTCTGGAAGACATGAAAAAACACCAATGAGATTTCTGGTCCCGTTGGTGTTTTGTGCTATCACTATAATTATACTACTTAATTGTTCTTCTTTTTGAGCTGTCTGAAAGTATTCAATTCATCATTCAGGTCATCCATCGTCATATCAAAATAGGAGTATCCCAATTTATCATACAAATCAATCAGCTCCGATTTTTTAATTCCCAGAATTTCAGCTGCACGACCATGTGATATCGTTTGATTCAATATATAAGGATACAATAATAATGCATTTCTGATAAATAATTCCTGATTTTCTTTATCCAAAGTCATATAAGGATACATCGTATTTTCAGCTCCCTTCTCAGAAATATGCATTTTAATAATTTTCTTTCAAATATTCTGTGATAACATTTAAAAACTCTGTTGCCTTTTCATACTGTTCTTTTGCATCCTGTGCTGATACAATAAAGAAATCTGCATAATCTGTATTATTCCTAATTTGAAATGCTTGACTTATATACTTTGAATACTTCTTATCAAATTTCCCCGTTTTAATAAATTCTTTCTGAAAATACGCTATTACCCCAGCATGTTTAGAAAAATCCTGACCTTCCATTGCCAGTAAAGCTCTTACAGCAGTAAACATTGCATAATACGAACGTCCTATTGAATCCTTATAACTTTCATCATCTAAAAGAATCTTAGAAGAATGAAGTCTTTCTTGTGCCATTTCTAAACGATATTCCATCAATTCTTTTCTATTATCAGGCAACTATCTTCACTCCTTCACTTTGAATATTTCTATAATATGGTAAATCATCTTTGTACTTTTCAAATTCTTCATATGGAATCACAGTTGGAGAAACGATTGTGCCGTATTCCAATTCCAAATCAGCCGATGCATCCCATACCTGTTTTAATTTTGCTTGTAATTCTTCACGGCTGCCTTGTACAATAGCAACTATATCAATATCGGAATCTTTTTGATAGTCCCCTCTTGCATAAGAACCATATAGCAAAATACTAACAATGTCCGTTCCATATACAGACTCATAAACTTTTGCAATTTTATTTAAAATTATTTCCAGTTCATTTTTTGTGCACATATAATTCACCGTCCTTTTTATGTTTGTATGAAAACCCGGTTTGATTATGGTTCTCTTTCCATTTTATCTTTGATAGCCTGTCTGATAAACCCAGCTTTTGTCAATCCTTTTGCTTTGCAATATTGCTCCAATGCCTCCGCTTCTGCATTCGGCATAGATAATTTCACCTGTTTATAATTATTCTGTATATATTTCTCATTTGCTTTCTTTCTCGCGTCTGTTAAAGCCAACATTTTGTCCTCGCTTTCTCTATATCTATCACAAGATATACTGTGACAAATATAGTATAACACAAAAGTTTTTTCCTTAAAAGCACCAACAAGATTTCTCCTGCCAGTGCTTTCACTTCTACGCCTGTTTTTCCAGTCTTCCTATGAACAACTTAGATAACTTCCACAACAGATTATGCGAATACTTCTTATTCATCTGGAATACAAATGTCCTGTTTACCTTATCAAAGTAGGCTTCCGGCAGCAATGCATTTTTATGGCTATTGCATGGTTCACAAGTTGCCTGAAGATTTTCCAGGCTGTCTTCTCCTCCCATCGCAAGCGGTACGATATGGTCTAACGTCATTTCATCATATGTAATTTTACATCCGCATAACTGACATCTGCCCTCTGCTTTATTGTAAATCATTTTTCTTTCTCTTGGAGTATAGATAACTCTTACCCTTCCCTTTGGATAAACAATCTTATTGTATACATCACATACTCGATAAGAATGTAACTGCCCCGGCTTTAAATTTATTACCATTTGTGCTATTTCAGTAGTTCTAAACTTTGTAGCTTCTACAAACTTCTGTGTCTTAGTTATGTTTCCATTTTCTATTCTAACATAAAAGTTTTTTCCATTTTTAATTACATACATTTTCTTTCTCTCCCTTTAGTATTCACACGGAAATAATACTGTTGTTGCTGATCTGTCTGCCTCAGTAATAATCCATATATCTCCCTTACAGGTTGGATATGAAGCAAAGATTCTTGAACCATCAAGAAGAGCCTGATTATTTAAATCCCAATCATCAATTCCTATATTCCCCCAGTCTTTCACAACGTATCTGTCCAACGCAATTGATACCCCTGTTGCAAAAGCTTCGCTTTCCATTACATTGACAAATACATTTCTGGTCATTACAGTTTGTCCCATATCAAAATATTTTGATTTTCCTTTAAACATCTTTTTCTTCTCCTCTGATAATCTGCTTTATTGTTCTCACCTGTCTATAATAAATCGCTGATGAAATACCTAACTTTTCAATCACATCACTGCTCCTGCTACCGTTCACCAGTGATAAAAGTATTTCTCTTTGCGAGTCTGTCAACGATTCCACAGCTACTTTCAGCATTCCAAGCGCAAGTGCTTCGTCCTCTGTCGTTGTTTGTGTTGGATAATAAAAGTAATTTCTAGAAAGATAACACTTTCTTCTCTCTGCCTTTATCCAGTGATTCTTCCTTGCACTGTCCAATGTCCTGAATAAAATCTGCTCAAATTTGTATTTCCGCAAGTCAGAATATGAAAAATATTTCTTTACCGCTTGAAGATACGGAATAATCAGGACATCATGCCATTCTTCCAGATCAAGCTTATAAGCTTTCATATACTTATACATCAGTTCATGATTTTCTTCTGCAAATGTCTGTTCTTCTTTAGTTAATGGACGTTCTGCATAATCTCTTTCTGCCATTTCATTCCACCTCCGGCACTGGTCCGTGACCTTTCTTATAGATATCCTTCGCCCATTTAGTAGACTGACCAGCAAAGCAAATCACTGGTCTGCTTACTACTCCTTTCCCTATTTGCTGTACTGTTCCATCCTTTACAACTACCGCAAAGCTCATAACTTCTTTCTTCATCTTCCGCACTCCTCATATTTAATTATTATGGTGATTTTCTACAAATTTCTTTTATCAGTTTGCATTTATACGTCATACACAACTTCTTCAACTGCCTTTATGAGTCTATCTAAAATCTGATTATATTTCTTGACTGAGATTCCCATTGATTTATAAATCTCTTCGTCAGAATATCCGTACAGTTTCTTTTCAATAATCATCCGATCTTCTTCATCTAAGCTTTTCAATGCTTCTTTTAACATTTCGGTTCCTACAACTTCATTCTCGGCAGACTCATTACAGATACCATGCACCAGATATGTAATACTTTCTGCATAATCTAATCCAGTACCATAGTCTTTATTGCTCCTACACACCAAGCCTTCATAACTATAAATCCCCCCTGACGGACAGCGCATCTTTCTGTTCATCGCTCTCCAATAATTGCTCCTGGCACTGTCAAGAGTTCTGAAGAAAATCTGTTCAAACTTATACTTCTGTAAATGTTCATATGTGAAGTATTTCTTTACTGCCTGAAGGTATGGGATGATTAAAATATCATACCAATCTTCCAGATCCAGTTCATGTATCCTGATATATCTGTACATCAAATTATGGTTCTTCTCTGCAAAAATCTTTTCTTCATCTGTCAACGGACGTGCTGTATAAATTGCTTCTGGCATAGTTTTTTCCTCTTTTCTTTCTATCTAACTGTTACAATCACTTTCATGTCTTTCAGTCTGTAATAATCATCAATCCATTTTGCCAACAACTCCGCATAACCTTTGTATCTACTGACCGCTACCACAGTGTTTTCTCCCGTGGAGAAATGGACAATGATTTTATAAGTTTTCTTCACCATCTGCATGACCTCCTACTCTTCATCATCTTGCCAAGCATGATTGACACGCTCTTCTAAATCATCAATAGAAAAATGCAAATTGATCAATGTATCTTCATCAGCACCTTTTTCAACTGCTATGCAATACTCTTCTTTTAATCTTTGAAGCTCGGCTTCTAATCTGTTTGGATTTTCATACTGTCTATACATAAATTGCCCTCCCCTAAACAACAACCGTCAGATATAACTTCATGTAGTCATATGCTATTTTTCGTGCTTTTTTATCGAACATCCTTACCGTTTCGTCCATCTCCTCACGCTGGAAATTATAAAGATATGCAAGCTTTTCCTCTGTAGAAAAGTTTGAAATTGTATTTTCTACAATCGGGTATACGATTCTTTCAAATATTTCATTGAAAACCTTTATAAAGTCCTCTTTAGTCGGTAAATCGCAAGCCATATAAATCGGCTCAATCTCCTCTGTATACTCCTTGTAAGAGATATAACTCTCACTCTTTCCACTCAGTTCTAAAAATTCGTTGTACATCATTGTTTTGTCCTCCTCTTATTCTTCTATCAGATACACATGAAAATCATTGTTGCTACAATCTACAAGCTCAACCTCTCTGTCGTTTAACTCTTCCGGTATTGAATCTCGACCGTCATACTGTGCAATGATTTCACCATTTTCCCAGACGTATAAATTACGTGCTTCGGATACAATTGATAAAACATCTTCTAACTTCATAAGCCCTGACCTTCTTAGAATTTAATCTGAAAAGCTACTGCATAGCACAATGCGTAAACCAGATACATGACCAGCATCACCGACATGAACCGAACTACTTTTTTAATCTTCCGGCAGATGTATCTTTTTAACATCTTCTTCCCGTGGCGTTCCACCAGTCGACACCATTCATCATAGTTGTATACAGTTTCAATTCTTTCTGATTTCATCTTTTTAAACCCTCCTGTTTATCTGCTGTCCTCTGACTTTCAGCGACTTGGAACGCTCACCGCTTCGGTGGTGTCATTACAGCGTGGCGGATTGCTCCGCCGTGACTGTTATTTAATTCGTAATACTGAATAGGTAGTAACCTTTTCGTATGATTTCAAGTCATCCCCCAGAACTTCTGTAAGCTTCGCCTTGTCAAGTGTTGTTCGGCTCTGTGGCTTGTATGTGATTTTCGCATTGTTCGTGATTTCCTCTGTCAGTTCATTCTCAGTCATATAGGAAATAACTTCATGTTCCAGAGCTTTCAGCTCATTCTCTGTCTCTTCCTTTAAAGCTTTAAGGCTTCTCAATTCTTCAATCTTCTTTTCTAATTCATTTCTTGTAATACACATAACTCTTACCTCTTCTTTCTTGATGGTGCATCAGCTCTGCAAGGCTTTTAAAGTATCTAGGAATCTTCGCCCGTCTCAGTCTCTCCTTATCCTTGTTCAATATTATGTGAGTGTTTCCGGTACGCTTGCGCCACTTCGTTTTCACTCTTCGCTGTTGCTGTCGTTGTTTTGTTTTGATGATTATATTGTACATTGGTACTAATGTATTTTCAATTCGCATAATACACAATTTTGTATTAGTACCAATGCTCTTTTATTGTGTATTAGTACCAGTATATTCGAGCAGTTTATTTATTTTGCACAAATTCATCAATCAAGTATTAGTACTAATGTATATTGAATATATATTGGTACTAATGTATAATTATCTTAACAAATAAATACAGAGGAGGTTCTAAGATATGAAAAAAGATGTATACGAAATGGTAACAGACAGAATAATAGAACAGTTAGAACAAGGTGTTATTCCATGGCAGAAACCTTGGGGCGGTGTAATCGATGGAGCTTACAACAGAATAAGTAAGAAACCTTATTCATTATTAAATCAGATGCTTCTACAGCATTCCGGCGAATATGCCACATTTAAACAGTGGTCAGAGTTAGGCGGTCACATCAGAAAAGGTGAGAAATCAGAAATCGTTGTATTCTGGAAACTTCAGCCATATGAAGATGAAAACGCAGACGGTGAAAAGATAATCAAACAAATTCCACTATTGAGATATTACAATGTGTTTCATGTTTCACAGGTAGATGGAGTCGAAGCGAAAGAACTAGATCTGAATGAATTTGAACCTATAGAAGAAGCTGAAAGAATTAAAACTGAATACATGACACGGGAACATTTAAAAATCCTGGAAAAGCTGACAGACAAAGCTTTTTACTCTCCGGAATTCGATTACATTCAAGTACCTTGCAAGGAACAATACCGGAATGTAGAGGAATTTTATTCAACACTCTTTCATGAAATGGTACATAGCACCGGATATAAGACACGACTTGACAGAGAGGACGTAAAAGACTGTATGTATTTTGGTAGTGAAAATTACAGCAAAGAGGAACTGACAGCCGAGTTAGGAAGTGCGTTTCTTGTCAATCTCTTAGGAATTGAGACAAAGAACAGCTTCCGTAACTCTTCCGCTTATATACAAGGATGGTTAGGAAGATTGAGAGGTGATAAGAAGTTTATAGTATCAGCGTCAAGCAAGGCAGAGAAAGCAGTTAAATACATAATGAATGAACAGTAAATACAAAGGGTGTATCTGATACGGGTACACCCTGACACTATAAGAAAGAGGTATAATAGATATGTTAAACAGAATGATAAAGGTAATGTGTGGTATTGTATGTGGTACGATGCTGACAAGTAGTAGCATAGTGACAACTGATACAGCAACGACAACAGGATTTGAAACAGAGACATACTACATTAAGAGTCAAACAGATTATGAAAGAAGTGCTGACGCAATCAATCATAGAAATGGGAAAATAATTATTCAGGTTGTGCAAGGAACTGTTATTTCTGGAAATGGAGATGGAGAACTCGACACGGGCGGTTATATCAAGTATGATGCCGATCTGAAGCAAGGTGACAGAGTAGAAACGGTACTGGTTTACAATCCGGCAACGAATTTTGATGATGATGTGATGTACAGAGCAGACACTTTAATTGAATAAAGTGTAAAAAAGGACTGGGATTTCTCCTAGTCCTAATTTTCATACCCTGATAACTGGTCTATAGCAACGGTTAAATTTGAGTATATCGGGGTATTTTTGTTTCAAATATGCAGAGGTTTCCAGTTGATAGGGAATCTCTTTTTTATTATTTTCTAGTCTGATTTTCTGCGATTTAATCAAAAGATTAGCACTAACTTATGCGGTCTGTTGGTCTGTGACACGGGTTACAGCGTGCGGGGTAGTTAAAACCTTAAAGAGGAAAACGCTGCGCCGGAAAGCTATAATGTGATTCATCTACACGCTCGGTCAAATTTTGGAGCTGATGTTTCAGCAGCACCGGGGGTACTTTAAAACTACGCCAGATCAGTTACCCCCGGATTGGTGGGTACTGGCAGCAGGAGTGGGAAATCAATTATTATCTCTTATCTTCTATGTATTGCATTCACTCCATACTGCGTATACTCACCAATTCTGTAATGTTCTACAAAATTACGGTCATCCTCCCATTTAGCAACTGCAAGTTCCATATTACTTCGTCTGCCATGCTGCCGGATAAAGAAATCCAAATAGCTGATAATTTCATTTTTAGATAATACCTTATTATCAATTATTACCGCCAGTATCTTCTGCCGTCTTGTTGCAGATAATCCTTCCATCTGTGATACATTATATCCATACTGCATTAGAATAGATTCCTGTGCCAATTTTGCACCATTCATAAATCCACCCTTCAGATAAGTTTTTTCATCTGTAATCCGGCATAAGATAATTCCTTGTCTCTTCAAATTCCGATACACGGAATCCATAATAAAATAAATGTTACACTGAGTGCAGTATCCGGCAGTAATCTTAACAGAATGCTTTTTACCGTCATCTTCATGTACATCTACTACCGCATCAATATTTTCTATAGTGTGATGTTTATGCATACACTTAAATGCAGCTGTTCTAACAACAAAATCTTTAATATTTATCTGTCTACACTGCTTCTTTTTTAATGTGCCTTGTTCGACTACCGACTGAATACTTTTTATCTCTTTTTCTCTCTTATGTACTCTTTTGGCTATATCTTCTATTTCTTTTTTATAAGCTTCAACCTTAACAATATCTTGAAAACGTTTATAATATATGCATTCCTTTTCTCCTGGCATACACACTCTACCCAAACATTTTCCATTTTTATTGTAAACACATTTCTTTTCAAACTCATCCATTAACTCATATATTTTTTTCTGTTTTAAATTATATTTTTTTGACAAAAATTTAATATAAAATTGTTCTCGATTTTTTCGTTTTTGTTCTTTCTTCTCTTTATCATAATGGCGATTATATTTTCTTTGAATATCTTTTTCCTGTCCTGAATTTTCTGGATGAATTACATAAAACGCCCCACTTTTTTTTGTAACAGACATTTCAGTTACCTCTTTTGATTACTCTAAACACTATAATAAAGCACTGAATCATTTAAATCCAGTGCTAATAAAATTATTTTGCTTTTTCCCAAGAAATATACACTTCATCTATACTATCATCTTCATCATCTTCGTCATGTATTGTGAATGTAATATTCATTCCTTTTTCATCATTCCATGTATATTCCGTATATTTTTCATCCACATCAAGATAATCATCATCAAGCCAATCTGTTATCTTTTTCTTATCATAGCTTCCATAAATTTTTACTAGTTTGTCTTGAATTTCTTCACAATCTTTTTGATCCGGATTATCAGCATCCCATTCTACGCCATATATCTGATCTGCTTTTGTTCCATATTCCGACATATCCATTTTACTATATCTATAATAAATAATACCCTTCACACTACATATACTTGTATCTTCTTTTGTAGTAGATGCAAGCCAAGTGTCATCCTCATACTCTAAATCTTTGTGCTCTAATCCTTTTGGCAGCTTTTTATAACTTTTTCCTATATATTTTGTATATTGAGTAAATTCATTATATGTACATTTATATCCTATAAATCCACCAATAATTACAATTAAAACTATACCTATAATCAATATTTTTTTGCCTTTTTTCGATTTTAAAATATTTCTAATTTTTTCAATTACTACTATTGGTTTCTTTTTTAACGCATAACCGCAACAAGGACATGTAGCAAACTGCGATTCTACCATATTATGACATTCTGGGCACTCTATTAATTTTTGATCTTTATTTTCTTTTTCTCTTCTCTTATTTTCTGCTTTTAACGGATAACCACATTTTGGACATTTAACCGCGGAATCACTAATCTCTTTTCCGCACTCCGGACATTTTATTAAAGCCATATCTATTTCTCCCTCATTCTCTCGCATTTTTTAATATCCATACTGTATTTTATATACATCTTTTTTCTTAGTGACACACTTTACAAGGTCTTCTTCCACCACATGAACTTACCGGACCACTGCTAATACTGGTAGATCGTTTTAATGTTGCACAGTTTGGAGTCGAATGATAACATTCTCCGCCAGAAGTCCAATATACTGTTGTTTCATTGCTTTGTGCTTGCTGCTGTTGTAATTGTTGCTCTTGTGCTTCACGTGCCGCCTGTTCTTCAGCTGCTTTCTTAGCATCCACTTGCTGTTGTAAATTATCTCGGTCAGCCTGTAATGAATCATACTGAGAATGCAATTCAGTAAGCTTATTGTTCTGATCATTGATTGTGGCTTGCTGATCCTTATAATCTTCAATCTGAGAATTTAAGTCATTGTATTTAGATTCAAAATCTTCTTTCTCTGCCAACTGATTTTTTAATTCAGCATTTTTATCCTTTAACTCCTTCAAAGAATCCACTTGGATTTCCAAATCCGTGTTTTCATTTTCCAGTTTGTTATTAGCAGATTCCAGAGAAGATATATTACTTGACATATCTCCAATCACAAAAACAGATAATACTATGTACGCTATAGTTAATATCTTTTTGATTTTGCCCTTCTTTTTCGGAGGTTCATCATTGTTCTGTGATTGTTCCGACTGCTCTGAATTTACTTCGTGATATTGATATGCATCTTCCATTTCTTTCCCCCATCACATATTTTTCTTTTTCATTATCCTTGCAGTTATATTACTTCATATCGCAAAAAACACCGTTCCTACTTCGATAACCTATCTCTCATATACCTTCATCCAGGGAACGTCAAATTTGCCCTAAAATTAAGCAAATAAGCCTTTTTATATACTTGTCCGAACATCTTACCATTAAGCATTCAAAATCGCTTAAATCGCCTATTTTACAAGCATTTTCGCATTACCCCAAAAGATACACAAGTTATCGCACTTCATATCGTAAAAACCTTGATACTTTTAACAAAAATAGGAATCATTCCTATTATTTGATTCAACTATTTTAACAGTTTTTCCGTATAGACGTGTCAATTACCTAGTAGTTTATAGGGTTTTATCGATATGCGTAATATCGCTCCTTATAATTGAATATCTTATTCAATTACACTTTCTGCCTGTTTTCAGGCTCTCCTCTTCCTCCTTTAATATTTTTAATTATAGTCGTAATACGACTATTTTTCAATAGTCGCGGGAAGACTTTTATATAATTGGTACAAATGACTGAAAGGGACACGGATATGCTATTTGAGAACATTCGTAATCTTCGAGAAGATAATGATAAAAAACAAATAGAATTAGCTGAATATCTGAATATCAAGCAAACAACATATTCAAAATATGAGCTTGGTAAAATAAATATCCCGATAGAGGTATTTATTAAGCTTGCAGATTATTATGATGTGTCCATAGATTATTTGGTTGGCAGATCAACTAAGAAAAAATAACTGGCAGCAGTTGTATAAAGCGTAAAAAATAGGCATACCGGGGGTACTTTTAAACCTGACCGATATACCTGTATTATTTGTGTATGGAGATATAAAATATCTCAAATAAGCATACTCGTCTTCAATATGCTTGTGTCAAATATCTTATCATTCCATTTATCTCTAAAACTCAATCTTATACACAGCTCTATTCAATTATTTTGCAATCTCAATTGGGTTAAAATTGGGTTAAATTAAAAAGAAAAGGAGTTAAGCACTACGCCTAACTCCTGTACTATAGCCTTTTGTAATTAGTTTTCTACAGTAACGATTTCTCTCTTGTTGTAAGATCCACAAGCTTTGCAAACTCTGTGTGGCATCATAAGTTCTCCACATTTGCTGCATTTCACCAGATTCGGTGCGCTCATTTTCCAGTTTGCTCTTCTTTTGTCTCTTCTTGCTTTAGAAGATTTATTCTTTGGACAAATTGACATAGGTTACACCTCCTTAAAATTCTTGTAAAGATCGCGGATAACTGACATTCTAGGGTCAAGACTGGTGTCTTCGCAGTCGCAGCTTCCCTCATTCAAGTTCTGACCACATACACTGCAAATCCCTTTACAGTCTTCGCTACATAGAACTTTCATCGGCCACCCTACTAAAATCTCGTTATAGAGCAGCTGCTCCACATCAAGATGATATCCGTCAATGTAATTCGCTTCATCGGATTCGCCATCATCTTCTCCGTCTGCCAGAGCTGTATTCACCTGCTTCTTAAAAGAAAGCGTGAAATCTGTCGGTACATCTGTAAGACATCTGTCGCACGGAATGATCACCGTAAGACTTGTCTCACAACTGATATGAAGTTTTTTCTCTCCGGCATACTCAACATGAATATGCACAGGCTGTGTCTGGCTTACCGGAAACTTACTTCCGTTCACCTTCACTTCTTTCATCTCAGTGCCGACCACTTTGTCAATGGACTTATGCGGTTCAGATAAGACTTCGGACAGGTCAATTAACATAATTCATTCTCCTGTTCACACCTAAACTATTATACCATGTAAATTCTTTTTGTCAACCAGATTATTTACAGATTTTAAGGTTTTTTCTAATTTCTTCTATTATACTATACCAGTGCAACTGTCTCTCTTGCGATTGCAAGTTCTTCGTTTGTCGGAACTACAAGGACTTTCACTTTTGAATCCGGTGTAGAGATTACGATCTCTTCTCCACGTTTTGCATTTGCTTCTTCGTCGATTGTAATTCCAAGATAGCCAAGGTAGCTACATACTGCTGTTCTTACAGTACCTGCATTCTCTCCGATACCAGCTGTAAATACGATGTTATCTACACCGTTCATAGCTGCCGTGTAAGCACCAACATATTTTGCTACTCTGTAAGCAAATACGTCAAGTGCAAGTCTTGCACGTTTGTTTCCCGCATTTGCTGCTTCTTCAAGATCACGGAAGTCGCTGGATACACCGGATACACCTTCCACACCTGATTTCTTATTCAGAACATTCATGATTCCTGCAATATCAAGGTCTTCTTTCTTTGCAATGAATTCCATGATTGCCGGATCGATATCTCCGGAACGTGTTCCCATTACAAGACCTTCCAGTGGCGTAAGTCCCATAGATGTATCTACAGATTCTCCATTAAGAACTGCTGAGATGGATGCTCCGTTACCAAGGTGGCATACGATTGTCTTTGTTGCATTGTATGGTTTTCCAACGATCTCTGCAACTCTCTTAGATACAAAGCTGTGGCTTGTTCCGTGGAATCCGTAACGTCTTACTTTGTATTTTTCATAATATTCATATGGAAGTCCGTACATGTAAGCTTTTTCAGGCATTGTCTGATGGAAAGCCGTATCAAATACTACAACCTGTGGTGTTCCCGGCATCAGGCTTTCACAAGCTTCGATTCCGATTAAATTTGCCGGATTGTGAAGTGGTGCAAGGTCATTGCACTCTGCGATTGCAGCTTTTACTTCCGGTGTTACAACTACAGATTTTGCAAATTTTTCTCCGCCGTGTACAACACGATGTCCGACTGCTCCGATTTCGTTAAGACTCTTAACAACACCTGTATCTGCATCTGTCAGCGCGTCGATTACGAACTGGATTGCTTCTGTATGTGTAGGCATAGCCTTCTCAGATACATTCTTCTCTCCATCTGCCGGCTGATAGGTAAGTCTTCCGTCAATACCGATTCTTTCGCAAAGTCCTTTTGCGAGAACCGCCTCCGATTCTGAGTTGATGAGCTGGAACTTCAGTGATGAACTTCCGCAGTTGATTACTAATACATTCATTGATGTTTCTCCCTTCTGGTACTAGAATTTTCTTTATTAGAACTCACACTCTATTCTTAATTATACTCCTTGCACACATTGTATACAAGCAATGTTATTTTTTTCACGTAATATTTTTCAGTACAATGTTACACTGTCAGATGAAAAATATGGGTTGCAATTGTAAAATATACCAGTGTTGTACCGGTATCTACCAGTGTAGTGATCAGCGGCGCTGCCATGATCGCCGGATCCAGTCCGATCTTCTTCGCTGCAAGCGGCAGGGTACAGCCAATCAGTTTTGCCATTGCCACCGTACACATTAAAGTAAGTCCCAGTGCAAATGCAAGCAGAACCGGATTATCGATCTTCCCCTGGTACATCAGCACGACACGGATTCCATTCACAACTGCAAGGAATAGCCCAACGAGAAGTGCCACCCGGAACTCTTTAAAAATAACCTTGAAAATATCCCGGAACTGCACTTCTCCTACCGTCAGACCGCGGATGATCAGTGTCGAGCTCTGGGAACCGCAGTTACCGCCAGTTCCGGTCAGCATCGGAACAAACGTATTCAGAACCGGCATCGCCACGATCACCGGTGAAAAATGATCCAGAACCATGCCGCTGAAAGTTGCGGAAAGCATCAGAAACAGAAGCCAGACACTTCGGTTCTTCGCATGCTGGAATGCACTGGTTCCAAAATAGGTGTCTTCATTCGGTGTCACACCTGCCATGATACTGATATCTTCGGTTGCCTCTTCTTTTAAGACTTCCATCGCATCGTCAACTGTTACGATTCCGACCATACAAAGCTCCCTGTCCACGATTGGAATTGCCACAAGACCATACTTGCGGATGGTTGATGCCACCGTCTCCTGGTCATCCGTGGTGTGTGCATATAGAATATTGGTATCCATGATCTCTTCCATCGTACGACTTTCGCTGCTGGTCAGCAGATCTTTGATATCCACCACACCGATCAGCTTTCGTTTCTCCGTCACATAACAGGTATAGATGGTTTCTTTGTTGATCCCGACCTGCCGGATCTTTAAAATGGCATCCGCAACCGTCATATCCGGACGAAGGGCGATGTATTCTACATTCATCACACTTCCTGCGCTGTCCTCCGGATATTTAAGCAGACTGTTGATCTGTTTTCTGGTATCCTCATCCGTCATCATCAGAAGACGGTCTACCACATTTGCCGGCATCTCTTCAATCACGTCTACGGTATCATCCAGATACATCTCGTCCATGACTTCTTTTAATTCGGAATCTGTAAGTGCGCCGATCAGTATCTCACGCATATCACTGTTCATATAGGTAAATGTCTCAGCCGCCTCTTCCTTCCCCAGCAAACGGAAAAAAAGCAGCATCTGCTTTTCATCTACATCCTCCAAAATTTCAGCAATATCAACCGGATACAAATTTCCTAACTCTTCTTTTAATTCCTTGTACTCTCTCTTCTCCAGAAGATCAAGAAGCTTTTCTTTATTCATCTTGTCTCTTCCTCCTTTTCGCCCCCCAAAAGCAGAGAATATGGGATGTATTTTGCATAAAAACTCTTTTTATAGTATAATCTTTTCACAAACAATGCACAAGGAGATTTTAGTTAAAAGTATGAAAACAGTCGGTATCATTGCAGAATATAATCCATTTCACAACGGACATCAGTATCATATAGAAGAGGCACTCAGAAAAACAGGTGCAGACGCAGCTGTCATCCTTATGAGCGGTGACTTCGTCCAGCGCGGCACCCCTGCCATTGCCCCAAAACATCTGCGTGCCAAAGCTGCCCTTTCGGGCGGTGCAGCCCTCGTTCTGGAGCTCCCGGTTCTTTTCGCCTGCGGAAGCGCAGAACTGTTTGCCCGAGGCGCTGTTTCCATTTTCAATAATCTTGGCTGTATCTCTTCCCTCTGCTTTGGCAGTGAATGCGGCGATATCCAGAAACTTTCGCAGATTTCCCGGATTCTTTCCGAAGAACCTGAAGCATACCGACAAATCCTGCAGGACGAGCTGAGAAAAGGCAGACCATTTCCACAGGCGCGTCAGACTGCCCTCTGCGCATACACAGGAGATTCTTCCCTTGCCGGAATCCTGTCCTCGCCAAACAACACCCTTGGGATTGAATATTTAAAAGCGCTCCACTATTTGAAAAGTCCGATCGAGCCTTTTACCATCTCCCGCCAGGAATCCGGCTACCACGATACCGACCTTTGCAAAACCTTCAGCTCTGCCACCGCGATCCGGAACCAGCTCTTAAATCCAGATCCGATGCAGAATGTTTTCGAGCCGGTCACAGCCCAGCTTCCATCCGCTTCCCTGGATCTGCTGCGAAAGAATTACCGGTTCTCTCTTCCGGTTACCCAGGATGATTTTTCACTCCTTTTAAAATACCGCCTGCTTTTGGAGACTTCCTCCTCGCTGACCTCTTACCTGGATGTCAGCGAGGATCTCGCCAACCGCATCATCAACCGGAAGAATGATTTTGCCACCTGGAGTTCCTTCTGTGATCTTCTGAAAACCAGAGAACTCACCTACACCCGGATCAGCCGCTCCCTGCTGCATATCCTGCTCGGCATAAAAAAAGACACCTTCCGGCACGAACCCCCTTTCTGTTCCACAACAGCTTCCGCCACAATTTCCTGCGAAGCACAAAAAGAACAGTCTGCCCTGTACGCCCGTGTCCTCGGTTTTCAGAAAAAAGATGCCCAGATATTAAAAAAGATCAAAGAGACCTCATCTATCCCTCTGATCACCAAACTGGCAGACGCCAAAAACCTCACCCCCGCCGCCCAGACCCTCCTGAACCTGGATATCTTTGCCTCCGACCTCTACGAATCCACACTCACCGAGAAATTTGGCACCCCTTTTACAAATGAATACCAGAAACAGCTGCAAATCATTTAACATTTACTTCCTGACTTCCATCCCCTGCCTTTTGCCAAAGCATTATTTTCCATCCTTTTGGACAAACAAACCTCTCAGTGATTCAACACCTGCTTCTTTCGCCAATAAAGTCATCTGGGAGCAGGATACAAATAAATACCGGCAAATCCTTATCTTGCGCAATGGAGATGAAACTCAAAAATTATGGAAGCCTTTGCTGACATAATTTTCGCTTTCAGAGGTTCATCGGAATGCCCTTGCGCAACTTGGATTTGCCGGTATTTATTTGTATCCTGCTCCCTCACACACTTATCTCACGAAAAAAAGAGACTCTTTGCCTCACATATGTTTGTACAAAAAGCCTCTCCCCTTCATTTAATTTACATGAAGAATTTTCGTCAGTGTCACAGCTCTCGCCCCAGGTCCGATATGGCATGCCACGCTCAGTGACAGAGGATCCATCCGGATCTCAAACTCCGGGAATGCCTCATGAAGCTCATCCAGCCATTCCTGTGCCTCTTCACGGCTTCCAGTATACGCCGCATCCAGATACAGATCTTTCGGTCCGTCACAATCTCCAAACTCTGAAGTGCGAACCTCATTAAGTGTCTTTATCATCGTCTTCTTCGCACTCTTCCATCCTCTTGACTTTGCAAAAGCGTCCAGCTTCTCCCCTTTAATACGGAGAACCGGTTTCAGATTCAGGACGGTTCCGATCGCTGCAGCAGCCGGGGTAAGTCTGCCACCTTTTTTCAGATATTTTAAGGTATCTACTGTAATATAGATATCACTGTCCCACTGAATCTCTTCCAATAATTCTTTAATTTCTGCCGCACTCTTTCCTGCGTCAGCAAGCTGCTTCGCTTCTTCCACTGATCTGCGCTGTGTAACCGAAATCCGGTGGTTATTTACAACCTGTACTTTTCCGTCATAATCCTGGGAAAGCATGATCGCAGTCTCACAGGAACTGCTAAGACCAGCTGACATCGGAATATGTACGACTTCGTCATATTCCTTCAGTGCCTTGTCCCACATATCCATCACATCTCCAGGAGCCGGTTGGGAAGTCTTAATATCTGCATCTTCTGCCAGTTTTTCATAGAATTCCTCCTGCGTGAGTGTAATGTCCTCGTAAAACAGTTCCTCATTGATATAGAATGGCATCGGAAGGACGAAAATCCCCATCTTCTTTCCTTCTGCCTGTGTAATTCCACTGTTACTGTCTGTTACAATCGCAACTTTCCCCATGCTATCTTTACCTCTTTCTAATTTTTAAAACTGTGTATCGGTGCAGGGATTCTTCCCTTCCGGTTCACAAATGCACTGCAGTCAAATTCGTTGACCGGCATGATCGGCGCATATCCCAAAAGTCCACCAAACTCTGCCATATCTCCGACATCTTTTCCTACTACAGGGATCACACGAACCGCCGTTGTCTTCTGGTTCACCATTCCGATCGCCATCTCATCTGCAATGATTCCGGAAATCGTGGTTGCTTTTGTCTTGCCCGGAATCGCAATCATATCCAGACCTACCGAGCAGACGCAGGTCATTGCCTCTAGCTTTTCGATACAAAGGGATCCTGCATTGACCGCATCGATCATTCCTTTGTCTTCACTGACCGGAATAAAGGCTCCGCTTAAACCACCTACATAAGAGGACGCCATAACACCGCCCTTTTTCACCTGGTCATTCAGCATCGCAAGTGCAGCTGTAGTTCCCGGTGCGCCGACTCTCTCAAGTCCGATCTCTTCCAGGATCTCAGCAACAGAATCACCCACAGCCGGTGTCGGTGCCAGAGACAGGTCAATGATTCCAAATGGAATTCCAAGTCTCTTAGACGCTTCTCCTGCTACAAGCTGTCCAACTCTCGTTACCTTAAATGCCGTCTTCTTGATCGTATCACAGAGTTCCTGGAACCCTTTGCCACGGCATTTTTCAATTGCTCTTTTTACAACACCCGGTCCGCTGACACCGACATTGATCACGGCATTGCCTTCCGTAACCCCTAAAAATGCACCTGCCATAAACGGATTATCATCCGGTGCGTTACATAAAACTACATACTTGGCACAACCGATCGAATCATTCTCCTTTGTCAGCTCGGCTGTCTCTTTTACAATCTCACCACAAAGGCGGACGGCATCCATATCAATTCCGGTCTTTGTTGAACCTACGTTGATCGAACTGCACACACGCTCTGTCTTTGCCATTGCCATCGGCACAGAACGGATCAGAAGTTCATCACTCTTCGTCATTCCTTTGGATACGATTGCGGAATATCCACCGATAAAGTTTACTCCGACTTCCTTTGCTGCTCTGTCCAGAGTTTCTGCGATTGTCACAAAATCCTCCGGCTTTTTGCACGCCGAGCCACCGATCAGTGCAACCGGTGTAATGGAAATCCGCTTATTAACGATCGGAATTCCGAATTCACTTTCGATCTTCTCTCCTGTGGAGACCAGATCTTTTGCAAGTGTTGTAATTTTCTTATATATATTTTCATTCAGTCTGTCCAGATCTGAATCAATACAGTCCATCAGACTGATACCAAGTGTGATCGTTCTTACATCCAGATTCTCTTCTTCGATCATCTGGTTGGTTTCTACTACTTCATAAAAATTAATCATAGCGCTCTCCTTACAGTCTGTGCATTTTTTCAAAAATCTCTTCTCTCTGACAATGAATATTGACACCAATCTGCAGACCGATATTCTGAAGCTCTACCGCTACGATATCCAGTTCTTTTTTTGAATTTTCCACATCTGCAACCGCCATCATATTAAAATATCCGTCCACGATCGTCTGCGAAATATTTAAAATATTGATATTGGTCTCCGCCAGGTATGCGCATACTTTCGCAATAATTCCGACTGAATCTTTACCGACTACTGTAATAATGCATTTCTTCATTCTGTCTGTCCTCCTGAATTCAATCTTGCATGCGGCCCTTTCCTAAACCTCGATCACTGCAGATACCTGATCTCTTTTTGCAACTGCGATCGGTATCTCCTCTCCCTTATAAGGATTCTGCCCCAAAGTGACCTCCAGCTTGACGGTCTCATATGCAAGCTCTTCGTAATTATTCTCCTTGCTCAGATGTCCCAGCAACACATTTTGCAAGTTATTGTGTAGTATATCACAAAGAAGCCGTCCTGACAATTCATTTGACAAATGTCCTCTGTCGCCAAGAACCCTCCGCTTCAGATAATACGGATAAGGTCCGACCTCCAGCATATGTATGTCATGGTTGGATTCCAGAAGGACCGCATTTAAATCCTTCAGGTTCTCCACTGTATAATCATCATATTTTCCAAGGTCCGTTGCTACTGCGATCTTCTTCCCATCCTGCTCAAAGCGGTAACCGCTCGGTTCATTTGCATCATGGGAAATCGCAAATGGATGCACGTCAATATCTCCCAGTTTAAAATCTTTGTCTACCTGGATTTCATGAAAAAGTCCTTCCGGCATCTTCCCCAGGTTCTTATAATCACGGATTCCCCGGATGGTTCCCGGTGTGCCGTAAATCGGGATCTCATATTTTCTGCTGAACACGCCCAGTCCCTGAATATGATCCGCGTGCTCATGGGTGATCAGAATTCCATCCAGCTCTTCCCCTTTGATCTCCAGCTCTTTTAAGCCTTCTTCAATTCGTTTTTTGCTGATTCCTGTATCTACGAGCAGATGCGTGTGATTGCTCCCCACATAAATACAGTTTCCACTGCTGCCACTGGCAATACTGCATAATCTCATCTTGTTTCTTCTCCCTGTTCTTAGCCTCTTCCCAGTGCCAAGTCTATCTGTTTTTCCGTTTCTTCAAAATCGCCGCCATTTTCGATCACAAGATCTGCTGCTTCTGTAAATGTCTCTTCCGACGGCTGATTTGCAAACACTGCATACATTTTTTCATCGGTATATCCGCGTGAAATGCGAAGTCTTTCCATTCGGATCTTTTGCGGTACATGGATATACCAGATCTCATCCAGCATCTTTCGGTACACCGGTTCCGTAAGGAGTGCAGCTTCCAGAACGAAAATTGTTTTTCCATCCTTCTGCGCCTTTTTCATCTCTTCCCGGATCCGGTCATTGACCGCCGGATGCACGATCACGTTCAGCTTTTCCAGCTTTTCCGGATCATCAAACACAATTTTACCAAGGATTTTCCGGTCAATAGTCCCGTCCGGATTTAAAATCTCTTTTCCAAACATATCCATAATCTTCTGATAGCATTCCTCTCCCGGAAGCTGTACCTGATGTGCCACCAAATCTGCCTGACAGATCACCGCACCGTAAGCTTCATTTAAGAAATCAAGCACCTTGCTTTTTCCGGAACCGATGCCGCCTGTTATTCCTATCTTTCTCATATCTGTTTCCTTCTATTTTGCCTCATACCAGTTCTTACCGCTGTGCATGTCGATCTCAAGTGGCACCGAAAGATCTGCCGCATGCATCATGCCTTCTTTCAGGATCTCCCGTACTTCTTCTTCCTCATCCTTCCATGTCTCGATCAGCAGTTCATCGTGTACCTGCAGGACCAGTCTGGATTTCATATTTCGTCTGTGAAGTTCTTTGTCCACTGCGATCATCGCGATCTTCATGATATCCGCTGCCGTTCCCTGGATTGGGGAATTCATTGCCACACGTTCTCCGAACTGTCTCTGCATAAAATTGCTGGAAGAAAGTTCCGGAACCGGTCTTCGTCTGCCAAACAGAGTGACCACATAACCCTGTTCTTTCGCATGGGCAACCGCATCGTCCAGAAACTTCTTAATGCCCGGATACGTCTCAAAATAGCGGTCAATATATGCTGCCGCTTCTTTTCTTGTGATACTTAAATCCTGGCTCAGTCCAAAGGAACTGATTCCATAGACGATTCCAAAATTGACCGCTTTTGCATTGCGTCTCTGCAGGTCTGTCACCTCATCAAATGGTGTATGGAACACCTGCGAAGCGGTGATCCGGTGAATATCCTTCGCCTCACGGTATGCTTCGATCAGCGCTGCATCCCCGGAACAGTGCGCCAGTACTCTCAGCTCGATCTGCGAATAATCCGCATCTACAAACACATATCCCTCTTCCGGTACAAAGACCTTGCGGATCAGTCTTCCAAGCTCCACTCTCGCCGGAATATTCTGCAGGTTCGGCTCTGTACTGCTGATTCGTCCTGTTGCCGTAACCGTCTGGTTGAATTTGCCATGAATCCGGTGATCATCTTCATGAATAAAGACCGCAAGCCCGTCTGCATAAGTCGATTTTAACTTAGCAAGCTGACGGTATTCCAGGATCTTTGCCACGATCGGATAGTCCGGAGCCAGCTTATCCAGAACATCTGCTGCCGTCGAATATCCGGTCTTCGTCTTCTTCCCATTCGGAAGCGACAAATGTTCAAAAAGAATGACTCCTAGCTGTTTTGGCGAATTGATGTTAAATTCTTCCCCGGCAAGCTCATAGATTTCCTTTTCCAGCTGTACGATCTTTCCACCCAGCTGCTCGCCATAGTGCTTCAGTTCTTCCGCTTCCACGCGCACCCCGTTCTGCTCCATGTGGAACAGGGTAAATACAAGCGGCATCTCCACTTCGGTAAAAAGCTTCCACATTTCTTCTTTTTTCAGTTTATCTTCCAGAACTTCCAATGATGCAAAAGCGGCATAGGCTTCATAGCAGACCATCTTCTCCAGTTCTGTCTTCGGATCGATCATCAGTCCCAGATGCTCCTGTGCCACATCCTCAAATCCATAATCATTCTTCAGCGGATTCAGAAGATAAGCTGCAACGATGCCATCAAAGCATTTCTCCTGTACCTCTTCCAGTCCTTTCAGGTAAGGCAGTGACGCTTTCAGATCAAACATAACCAGTCTCTTCACATGCTTTGCGGCATTTACAAGTGCATCCAGAAGTTCCTTCATACTGTAACCGTTTCCTGCCGGAATGCAGTAGATCTTTTCTTTTCCAAATGCGATTCCGATTCCACCCATCTGGGCGCTTTCTGCAAAAAGCGGAAGCACATTTCTGGTGTCTTTGTAAAGGACAGCTCCGATAGTCCGTGCTTTTTCTGCCTCCGCAAAGATTTCCTCGATCTGATCTTTTTTCTCTGCGATCACAAACGTATCTTCGATGGAATTTTCATTCTGTACGTCAAAGCGGCTCAGCAGATTCTTGAACTGCAGTCTCTGAAAATATACATACGCTTCCTCTGTATAAAGATTTCCAAGCTTCGCCTCTTCCAGTTCATAGGCAAAATCTGCATCCACATTGATCTTTGCAAGCTCCTTGCTCATCTGTGCCTGTTCCCAGTATTCCACCAGATTCTTTGATGCTCTCGGCGGCTTCAGCTCAGATGCATGTTCGTAAGCATTTTCAATGGAACCATATTCTACGATAATCTTGGTTGCCGTCTTTTCCCCGACTCCCGGCACACCTGGAATATTATCGGAAGTGTCTCCCATCAGTGCTTTCACATCGATGAATTCTGTCGGTGTGACCTGGTATTTTTCTTTTACGTCTGCTGCATAATAATTTTCAATCTCGGTTCCGGTCCGTTTGGTCTTCGGGATCCGGATCTCCACATGCTCTGTCGCCAACTGAAGCAGATCACGGTCTCCTGAGATGATGACCACTTCCATCCCCATCTGTTCACATCTTTTAGACAGTGTTCCGAGAAGATCATCTGCTTCCAGTCCTTCCTGCTCGATCGTCCGGATTCCCATGGCATGCAGAACCTCCTTCATCAACGGAACCTGCTGCCTGAGTTCTTCTGCCATCGGCTTTCTCGTCCCTTTATATGCCTCAAACATTTTGTGGCGGAAAGTCGGCGCATGTACATCAAATGCAACGGTCAGATATTCCGGTTTTTCCTCCTCCAGGATCTTGAACATAATATTTAAGAATCCATATACTGCATTCGTATGGAGTCCTTCCGCATTTGTCAGATCCGGAAGTCCGAAAAACGCCCTGTTCAGAATACTGTGTCCGTCTATCAATACGATTTTGCTCATAATCAACTGCCTCTCTGTAAGTCCATTTACTTATTTCTATCTTTTCTATCTATTCGTTCAAATATACAACATCTCATTATGACATTTTTTTGATATATTTTCAATACATGAAGGGGTAAAAAAGCTCCCCATCAAAATTACAGATACACGAAATGTGCCACAATAATTGTGTATATACGAAAAAATACATCACGAATCATCGCAATGTACTTCTCATATCTTTTATTCAATTCCAGTTACTTATCAACTGCCGGCAGCGGGACTTGAACCCGCACGCGGTCACCCGCAACAGATTTTGAGTCTGCCTCGTCTGCCATTCCGACATGCCGGCATAAAATTCATGCTTTTTAATCACGAACCGAAGATAATCATATCATACTTATCTTCGGTTCGCAAGTATTTTTTCAAAATGAACTATTTAAAATTATTTTCCAAGCTTATCTGCTTCTTCCGTATTCTTCTTAAGTTCTTCATAAACCGGGAAGCTGTCGAAAGTTGCAAAGTAATCCATCGGAGTCTCTGCTCTGCGGATCAGCTGTGTACCTCCGTCCTCTTTCAAAAGAACTTCTGCGGAACGAAGACGTCCGTTGTAATTATATCCCATAGAGAATCCATGTGCTCCGGTATCGTGAATCACAAGCAGATCTCCCATGTCGATCTTCGGAAGCTGCCGGTCGATCGCAAATTTATCATTGTTCTCGCACAGAGAACCTGTAATATCATAGGTATGATCGCATGGCTCGTTTTCTTTTCCCATAACTGTGATGTGATGGTAGGCACCATACATAGCCGGACGCATCAGGTTTGCGGCACATGCATCTACACCGATGTACTCTTTGTGCGTATGCTTTTCATGGATTGCTTTTGTCACAAGGCATCCATAAGGTCCAAGCATAAAACGGCCAAGCTCTGTGTAAATCGCCACATCGCCCATTCCAGCCGGAACAAGAACCTCTTCGTACACTTTTCTTACACCTTCACCGATCACCTTGATATCGTTCGGTTCCTGATCCGGTTTGTAAGGGATTCCCACACCACCGGAAAGGTTGATGAACTTGATATGTACACCGGTCTCCTTCTGAAGCTTAACTGCTACTTCAAACAAAGTACGTGCAAGTGTCGGATAATATTCATTAGTTACAGTATTACTTGCAAGGAATGCATGGATACCGAACTCTTTTGCGCCTTTGGACTTCAGAATCTTGAATGCCTCAAATATCTGTTCAGTTGTCATACCATATTTGGCATCTCCCGGATTATCCATAATGCTGTTGGAAATTTTGAAAAGTCCGCCCGGATTATAACGGCAGCTGATCGTCTCCGGAATCTTTCCGATCGTCTTTTCCAGAAAATCAATGTGTGTGATATCATCCAGGTTTATGATCGCGCCGAGCTTATCTGCAAGTGCAAATTCCTCTGCCGGTGTATCATTGGAAGAAAACATGATATTTTCTCCTACCTGTCCGACAGATTCAGACATTAAAAGCTCTGTATAAGAAGAGCAGTCACATCCACATCCGTATTCTTTCAAAATATTAAGAATATATGGATTCGGAGTTGCCTTTACTGCAAAATACTCTTTATATCCTTTGTTCCATGCAAATGCTTCTTTGAGTGCCTTTACATTTTCACGAATCCCTTTTTCATCATAAAGATGAAATGGTGTCGGATATTCTTTTACGATTTCATCTAACTGTGTCTTTGTTACGAATGGTTCTTTTTTCATCCTGTTCATCTCTCTTTCGTCTAGTCGATGGTTGCAATACGCATCATATTACTTACAGAACCCTTCTCGCGCTGAACGCTTGGTGAAGGAATACCAGCTGTCAGGACAACAATATCTCCACTGTCCACGCATTTCTTTGCCTGTGCAAGATCAATTGCCCCGCTGCAGATATCATCTGTTGTATGGAATTCCAGAGACTTCAGTGCTCTTACGCCCCAATAGATCGACATCCGGCGAAGGGTACGTTCGTTCGGTGTAATTCCAAGGATTTCCTGTTTCGGACGAAGGTTGGATACAACCCTTGTTGTTGCTCCGGATACAGATGGAGTGATGATGCATTTTGCATTCAGGTTTGCAGCTGCAAGTACAGAAGAATATCCGATCGCACTGGACACGCCTGATTTCAGATGATCTCCTGCTTTTGCAAGAATGGAATCATAATCCAGATGTTCCTCTGTTGTCTCTACAATATGAACCATCATCTGGAGTGCTTCCAGAGGGTATTTACCCTGTGCAGTCTCACCGGAAAGCATAACTGCATCTGTTCCGTCGTATACCGCATTGGCAACGTCTGTTACTTCTGCTCTTGTCGGGCGTGGGTTACGCATCATGGAATCCAGCATCTGTGTTGCAGTGATAACTGTCTTGAAGTTGTCATTACATTTCTGAATGATCATCTTCTGAAGATGCGGAACTTCCTCTGCCGGAATCTCTACACCAAGGTCTCCACGTGCCACCATAATACCGTCTGCTGCGCGGATGATCTCATCAATATTCTCGATACCTTCTGCGTTCTCTACCTTTGCAATGATCGGAATATACGGAGCGCCGAGTTCTTTTAAGTATGCCTTGATCTCAAGTACACACTCTGCATTTCTTACAAATGATGCTGCAATAAAGTCAATATCCTGCTCTACACCGAAGCGGATATCATCCTTATCTTTTTCTGTAATAGCCGGAAGACGAATGGCTACGTTCGGTACGTTAACACCTTTTCTTTCGCCAAGTTCTCCGCCATTTACTACAGAACAGACAATCTCTGTCTCTGTTTTGCTCTCTACACGAAGTCCGATCAGACCGTCGTCAATCAGAATGGTGCAGCCTTTATAAATATCCTGTACCAGTCCCTTATATGTGATAGATACTCTCTTATTATCTCCTACGATATCTTCTGTTGTCAGAGTGAAGGTTTCTCCTTCTTTTAAAGTAATCTTCTTTCCGTCTTTCAGGATTCCTGTACGAATTTCCGGTCCCTTTGTATCCAGAAGGATTGCAGTGTTTGTATGTTCCTCTTCACGAAGTTCTTTGAGCATATCCATTCTGAACTTCTGTTCTTCATGATCACCATGTGAGAAATTGAAACGTGCCACATTCATTCCATTCTGGATCAGCTTTCTCATCATTTCTCTGTCGTTGGTGTTTGGTCCCATTGTACAAACAATCTTGGTTTTTTTCATTGTTTCCTCCTCTTATCATTCAATTTGATTCTATGGTAGAACATCTACTTCACATGTTCGTGTGTGAAAAGATGGTCCTGGCAATATTCATAATTCCCGTTACACTTTGAGCAATAACGGAACTCCAGTGTCGGATCGTCAAGTTCAGTACGTCCGCACACTGCACATCTGTGCTTTGCACCGCCTGCATACTGATTCTGCGGACGGCTTATCTGCTTCTGGAATTTCTTTCTGCGGACAGCCTGTTTCGGACTGTGTCCACGCAGATTCCGGTTGCAGAAAAAGAAAATAATAAAATTCAAAAGTGATGCGATGATCACGATCCGTATGATCAGACCGCCCTGCACTGCGTCTACCGCAAGCAGAACCACATCCAGAATTGCAAGCCACTTCATCTTGACCGGGATAATGCCGTAAAGCAAAAGCTGATAATCCGGCATGATGGATGCACATGCAAGGAAAATAGACATATTGATATAGTAAGTACTGTAAAGGCTTCCAAATCCGGTAACGCCTCCGATCAGTCCATTCACAATAAAAGCTCCAATAACCGTAAATAATATCCCTGAAAAAATGTAAACATTGTAACGAAATGCCCCCCAGTAGTTTTCCAGCGTATTACCAAGGGAATAGTATAACAGCATCATAAAGATAACAAAAATAATATTGTCATTCGGCGGGATGATCACCCAGCTCAGAAGTCGCCACACCTGCCCTTTCAGAATCAGTGCCGGTTCCAGTGTAAAATAGGTGAGAAGCTGTGGCATCGTAAAACTCAAAAGATATCCGATCGCATAACCTGCAAGCAGATACATTGTAAGATTCCTAATTGCATAGCGCCCGAATCTGCGCTCCATTTTATCTAACCAGTTCTTCATTCAAAATCTCCTTCCACGTATGTTATTTTATCGTCTGCTTTTTACTTTGTCAATTCCATTCCACCTCTTTACTCTCTTTTCACATAATTTACATCTTTTGTTCACTTCCAGGCACTTTTTTCTACAACGCCATACACAACTTCTGTTTGTATTTTCGAAGGTTCTGTCGTATAATGTAAGATACTGTAGTTCTCTGCGAACTACATTTAATAGGTAAAAACACAGACAAATTTTTTAATTGTAATAAGGAGTAGTTAAATCATGAATCAGACAGAATTACATACCCTGGGGATTGACATCGGTTCTACAACTGTTAAAATCGCAGTTCTGGACAGCAATAATGATGTTCTGTTTTCTGATTACGAGCGTCACTTCGCCAATATTCAGGAAACCCTTTCTGATCTGCTCGGTCGTGCTATCTACAAGCTCGGTCAGATCAAGGTATCTCCAATGATTACCGGATCAGGTGGTCTTACTCTGGCAAAGCACCTTGGCGTACCTTTTGTCCAGGAGGTTGTTGCCGTTTCCACCGCTCTTCAGGATTATGCACCGCAGACCGATGTAGCAATCGAACTGGGTGGCGAAGATGCCAAGATCATCTATTTTGAAAATGGAAATATTGAGCAGCGTATGAACGGAATCTGCGCCGGAGGTACCGGATCTTTCATCGACCAGATGGCATCCCTTCTCCAGACAGATGCAACCGGTCTGAACGAATATGCCAAAAATTACAAAGCACTTTATACGATCGCAGCCCGCTGTGGCGTATTTGCAAAGACAGATATCCAGCCGCTGATCAATGACGGTGCTACCAAAGAAGATCTGTCCGCTTCTATTTTCCAGGCAGTGGTCAACCAGACCATCAGTGGCCTTGCCTGCGGAAAACCAATCCGCGGACATGTTGCTTTCCTCGGTGGACCGCTTCATTTCCTCTCCGAACTGAGAGAAGCGTTTATCCGTACTCTTAAACTGGATGACGAACACATTATCGCGCCAAAGTATTCCCATCTTTTTGCAGCTGTCGGCTCTGCGCTGAACTCTAAAAAGGATGTAGTCACCTCTCTTGGTGAGATGCAGAAAAAGCTGGATGCCCATATTGAAATGGACTTTGAAGTTGAGCGTATGCAGCCGCTCTTTTCCAGTGAAGCAGATTACAATGAATTTAAGAACCGCCATGCAAAGCATCAGGTGCCGGTTGGTGATCTTGCCAGCTACCGTGGTAATGCCTACCTTGGAATCGATGCCGGTTCTACCACCACAAAAGCCGCTCTGGTCGGAGAAGACGGTACTCTTTTGTACTCCTTCTATCATGGCAATGACGGCGATCCGCTTGGTACGACCATCGGTGCGATCAAAGATATTTACAGCCAGCTTCCGGAAGGTGTACAGATCGTTCACTCCTGCTCAACCGGTTACGGAGAAGCGCTCATTAAAGCCGCACTTCTTCTGGATGAAGGCGAAGTTGAAACTGTATCTCACTATTACGCCGCTTCTTTCTTTGAACCGGATGTAGACTGTATCCTCGATATCGGTGGTCAGGATATGAAGTGTATCAAGATCAAGAATCAGACTGTGGACAGCGTACAGCTCAACGAAGCATGTTCTTCCGGATGCGGTTCCTTTATCGAGACTTTTGCCAAATCCCTGAACTACACCGTAGAGGATTTTGCACATGAAGCACTTTTTGCGAAACATCCGATCGACCTCGGAACCCGTTGTACCGTATTTATGAACTCAAAGGTAAAACAGGCACAAAAAGAAGGTGCTGAAGTATCTGATATTTCAGCCGGACTTGCTTATTCGGTTATCAAAAATGCCCTTTTCAAGGTTATCAAGGTATCCGATGCATCTGAGCTTGGTAAAAAAATTGTTGTACAGGGTGGTACATTCTACAATGATGCCGTACTCAGAAGCTTTGAGACCATCGCCGGATGTCAGGCAATCCGTCCGGATATTGCAGGAATCATGGGTGCTTTTGGAGCTGCACTGATTGCAAGAGAACGTTATGGTTTCAAAGAATGCAAAAATACAACCATGCTTTCCATTGATGAAATCAATGAACTTACCTATACAACCTCAATGGCAAAATGTAACGGCTGTACCAACAACTGTCGTCTGACCATCAACAAATTCAGTGGCGGACGTCGTTTTATTTCCGGAAACCGTTGCGAACGCGGTCTTGGAAAAGAGAAAGCAAAGAGTGATGTGCCAAACCTTTTCGCTTATAAAAATGAACGTTATTTTGGTTACACACCATTAGCTCCATCCGAAGCAAAACGCGGAACGGTTGGTATTCCGAGAGTTCTGAACATGTATGAGAACTATCCGTTCTGGTTTACTTTCTTCACAAAGCTGGGATATCATGTGGTACTCTCTCCTGCTTCTACACATAAGATTTATGAACTTGGTATTGAATCTATTCCGAGCGAATCCGAGTGTTATCCGGCAAAGCTGGCGCACGGACATGTACAGTGGCTGATCAACCAGGGTGTAGACTTTATATTCTACCCTTGTATACCATACGAACGTAGTGAATTTGCCGACGCCGACAATCATTATAACTGCCCGATCGTCACCTCATACGCGGAGAACATCAAGAACAATATGGATCCGATCGTACACGGTGAAGTGGATTTCATGAATCCATTCCTCGCCCTCACAAGTGAAGAGACAATCACCGCCGGACTGGTCCGTGAATTTACTTCTGCAAAGAATCTTCCAGCAGAAGAAATCAAAAATGCCGCTCATGCTGCATGGGAAGAGCTTGCTGCATGCCGTCAGGACATCCGCAAAAAAGGTGAAGAAACACTCGCATACATGGAAAAGACAGGAACCCGCGGCATCGTACTTGCCGGTCGTCCATACCATTACGATCCGGAGGTCAACCACGGTATCCCGGAGATGATCACCTCCTACGGACTTGCCGTTCTGACGGAAGATTCCATCTCACATCTGAATCCGGTAGAACGTCCGCTAATCGTTATGGATCAGTGGATGTATCATTCCCGACTGTACGCAGCAGCCAATTTTGTGAAGACAAGAGATGATCTGGATCTGATCCAGCTGAACTCTTTCGGATGCGGTCTTGATGCCGTAACAACCGATGCTGTTGCAGATATTTTGACCGGTTCTGACAAGATTTATACCTCTCTCAAGATTGATGAGGTAAATAACCTGGGTGCTGCACGTATCCGTATCCGTTCTCTTCTTGCCGCCATCCGCGTCCGCGAGCAGAAGCATATGGAGCGCACCATTCGTCCGGCAAATATCGAAAAAATTCCTTTTACAAAGGAAATGAAAGAAACCTATACAATTTTGTGTCCGCAGATGTCGCCGATCCATTTTTCATTGATTGAGCCAGCTTTCCAGGAAGCAGGTTACAAACTGGAAGTACTGAAAAATGATAACAAGCATGCAGTTGACATGGGCCTTAAATATGTAAACAATGACGCCTGCTACCCATCTCTGATGGTAGTTGGACAGATCATGGAAGCTATCCTTTCCGGTAAATATGACACCGACCACCTGGCTGTCATTATTTCACAGACCGGTGGCGGATGCCGTGCTTCCAACTATATCGGATTTATCCGCCGCGCTCTTAAAAAAGCCGGTTACGGACATATCCCTGTTATTTCAATCAACTTAAGTGGGCTTGAAAGCAATCCTGGATTCAATATCACCCTTCCGCTTGTACTGAAAGGTGTGTATGGTCTGGTATTTGGCGATCTCTTCATGCGCTGCCTGTACCGTGTCCGCCCATACGAAGCTGTTCCAGGCTCTGCCAATGCCATGCATAAGAAATGGGAAAAGACAGTTATCGAATTTATCAAGAAAGGCTATCCAAGCAGACGCGAGTTTAAGCGTCTCTGCCGCCAGATCGTAGAAGATTTTGATTCTCTTCCATTAAAAGATGTCAAAAAACCACGTGTCGGAGTTGTCGGAGAAATCCTTGTTAAATTCCTTCCAGCTGCCAATAACTACCTGGTAGATCTTCTTGAACAGGAAGGTGCCGAAGCCGTAGTTCCGGATCTGACCGACTTCCTGCTCTACTGCTTCTACAATACAAACTTTAAAGCAGAACATCTCGGCATGAAGAAATCAACCGCCCGCATGGGTAATCTCGGAATCAAGGTTCTGGAATGGTTCCGCAAACCTGCGGTTGACGCATTAAAAGCAAGCAAACGCTTTGATCCGCCGTCACATATTGAGCACCTGGCTTCCATGGCAAAAGAGATCGTATCTCTTGGCAATCAGACCGGTGAAGGATGGTTCCTGACCGGAGAAATGCTGGAACTGATCCACAGCGGTGCACCGAACATCGTCTGCACCCAGCCATTTGCCTGCCTGCCAAACCATGTCGTAGGAAAAGGTGTTATTAAAGAATTGCGCCGCCGTCATCCGGAATCCAACATCGTTGCAATTGATTATGATCCGGGAGCAAGCGAAGTAAACCAGTTGAACCGTATCAAATTGATGCTTTCGACTGCGCAGAAGAAGATGTAGAATTTTAGGATATGTAAAATATATTTGGTTGCAATAAGACGACCAGAGGAAACAAAGGACTCCCTCACATTCAGTTGCACTACCCACTTCGTTCAAGCCTCTTAAGGCAGGAATCGTGTTCAGCAAAAGCTTCCACGATTCCTAAGTCTTGAACTCCGTAGTGCAAATTCATGTGAGGGAGTACTTTGTTTCCTCTGGTCTGTATATTGGTAACTTTGTTTTACATATACGAAATTTTTTGGGATGGTGAGGACTAGGATTTAGAGAATTGCAGTCGGAAGGGAAGATTAATGTAATATCCGACTCTCAAATCAATTCATAAATCGCATTTCCTTTTCCCGTTATCCCCATGTCATAGTTTTCCTATATCGTTCTAAACTCTCCCCTCTTCAACACACTCCCACAGATTCCCCCATTGATAAAATTCCCTCTCTCACTATCGAAAAAACACATCTTTCATCGAAGCTTCTTCTTTCTCTACAGTTTTTCTCTCCGAATTCAGCACCGTCATTTTTACCAGTACAGTTAAACAGTCGATTTTACAAAAGAAAGTCCTCCAATTCACTTTTTGTGCAATGGAGATGAGACTCAGGAAGCGTGGAAGCCCTTGCTGAACACGCTTCCCGCCCTAAGAGGCTCATCGGAATGGTTTGCACAATGGAATTGGAGGACTTTCTTTTGTAAAATCGGCCACCACAACCTTTACATCAAAAAAACAGTGAACTCTCCTTCCGGAAAATCCACTGTTTTCTCACATATATTAAGCTTCTTCGACTTCTACTTTTTCGCCAAGAATTTTATCAATACTTACCAGTTTTACGCTGAGCACGAACACCTGCGCTGCGACTGCCAGCTCTTCTGGTGTCGGGAAGGACGGTGCAATTCGGATATTGCTGTCTTTCGGATCTTTTCCATATGGGAAGGTTGCTCCGGCTTTTGTAAGGATAAGTCCTGCTTCCTGTGCCTTGGCTACGATTGCTTTTGCACATCCTTCCAGCGCATCGAAGGAAATGAAGTATCCTCCACGCGGTGCCATCCAGGAACCAATCTCAAGTCCGCCAAGCTCACATTCCAGTACACTTAATACGGTGTCAAATTTCGGTCTTAAGATATCTGCATGTTTCTTCATATGCTGAACCATTCCGTGAATGTCTCCGAAGAAACGTGCATGTCTGAGCTGGTTTAATTTATCATGTCCGATGGTCTGTACAGACATCATCTTACGGATCTCCGCAAGGTTCTCATCCGATGCTGCAATCGCCGCAATACCGGAACCCGGGAAACTGATTTTTGAAGTAGAACCGAATTTGTAAACCATGTTCGGATGTCCTTCTTTTTTACATTCCATCAGGATCTCGATCAGATAATCCTGTTTGTCTTCGTATAAATGATGGATTCCGTATGCATTATCCCAGAAGATACGGAAATCTTCTGCAGCCGGATTTAATTTTGCAAAACGATGTACTGTTTCATCCGAATAAGTGATTCCCTGTGGGTTTGAGTATTTCGGTACACACCAAATACCTTTTACAGCCGGATCATTCTCCACATACTGCTCTACCAGATCCATATCCGGTCCATCCGATGTCATCGGAAT
>CAKRFP010000001.1 GCA_934320645.1 uncultured Bariatricus sp. | reverse complement strand
TGGGTATAGCGCAGTTGGTTAGCGCGCCAGATTGTGGCTCTGGAGGCCCAGGGTTCGAATCCCTGTATCCACCCTTTAATATATTTAATATTTGAAAGAAATGGCAAGCAGAGATGCTCGCATTTTTTTTATGATAGATACTTTGAAAAGTAGATATCATAAAAGTCTCCGGCAGGATATGAGAGCTGTGGCAGATCATAAGATGCCATAAGCGGTTGTCGCAGGCGCGGGAATGTGCCTTGGCACATTCTATGTTATAAGCATAAAGATAATGGGCCATCGCCAAGCGGTAAGGCACAGGACTTTGACTCCTGCACTCGCTGGTTCGAATCCAGCTGGCCCAGTTACGGGCGTGTAGCTCAGGTGGTAGAGCACTTGACTTTTAATCAAGTTGTCCGGGGTTCGAATCCCCGCACGCTCACTTATTTAGTCCCATGGTTTTCCGTGGGACTAAAAAAATGCGGATGTGGCGGAACTGGCAGACGCGCTAGACTTAGGATCTAGTCTCTTTGAGGTGCAGGTTCAAGTCCTGTCATCCGCAGTTTGAAAGTACAGCATATGAAAATATGGCTGTGCTTTTTTTGTGTATACGATGAGCCAAGTGCAGATTTGTGCTTGCACAAGGATCTGCATTTGGCGAATGTACATCATCGAGCTGTTAAGCGAGATGATGTACAAAGTATACAAATCGAGTAGGAGTCAGCCTACTCGATTATACGATAAGCCAAGTGCAGATTTTTTGATGGAATAGATGATTCAAAAATATCGTGTGCGAAGCATATATTCTGTGTTACAATGGATTCATGTAACAGGGGAAAATGTAAAAGCAAGAGGAATAAAAAATGAAAATATTAAGTGTCACAGCCCAGAAACCGGATAGCACCGGAAGTGGGGTTTATCTGACGGAGCTGGTCAGAGGATTTGAGAAAAAAGGAATCGGTCAGGCAGTGATCGCGGGAGTCACAAAAGCAGACCAGGTGAGCCTTCCGGAGGGCGTGAAGTTTTATCCGGTATATTTTGAGTCAGAGAAATTACCGTATCCGATTACCGGGATGTCAGACGAGATGCCATATACAAGTACAAAGTATTCGGATCTGACAGATGAGATGACGGAAGCGTTTAAAAAAGCATTTGAAGAGATTTTAAAAAAAGCGGTGGACGAACTAAATCCGGACGTGATTCTGTGTCATCATTTATATCTGCTGACTTCACTTGTAAGAGAACTATATCCAGAGAAAAAAGTATACGGGGTATCTCATGGATCGGATCTGCGCCAGATTCGCAAAACAGAGCAGAACCGGGAGTATATTTTACAGATGATACCGGAGCTGGATGGGATTTTTGCACTTCATGAAGAGCAGAAGGAAATTATCTGCAGAATTTATGGGGAGTCTGTGAGAAAAAAGGTAAGCGTGATCGGAACTGGCTATAACAGTGATGTTTTCCGACAGGAGGCAGCGGATAAGGAGAAGTCAGAAAGAGAATTGAAACTGATCTTTGCAGGAAAGATTGCTGAGAAAAAAGGTGTGAAAAGCCTGATACGGTCATTGGATTATCTGAAAGATTCCGATTTTGCAGTTTCACTGGAACTTGCCGGGGGAGCAGGAGATGAACGGGAATACCGGGAAATCCGGGAACTGGCTGAAAAAAGTCCGTTTGAGGTTACATTTGCAGGGAAGATTACCCAGCAGGAACTGGCGAAGAAGATCAATCAGAGCGATATTTTTGTGCTTCCATCCTTTTATGAGGGACTTCCGCTGGTGATCATTGAAGCGCTGGCGTGTGGGGCATATGTGATCTGTACAGATCTCCCGGGCATTCAGAACTGGGTGAACCAGAATCTTCCGGATAACGGAGTTGTGTTTGTAGAGCCGCCGGAGCGGATCAATGAAGATGAACCGGTAGAGGAAGCACTTCCTGTATTTGAAAGAGAGCTTGCAGAAGCAATCAGGAGACTTTCTGAAAATCCGGGAAGCAGACCATCGAGAGAGCATCTGGAGAGAATTTCCTGGGATGGTCTTTGCGGACGACTTATGGAAGTATTTGAAAAGCACAGCTAAAGGAAAGAATATGGCGGAGTTATGGAAAAAGTTCTGTAATTCCGCCATTGTACATTTTTAAAAAACAATGAAAAACAACGAGCATTTTTGTTGAAAGTGTGCTATTTCCATAGTATTATTAAGGGTGGAAAACAAGGGGGCTGGAATGAAATATTTCCAGCTTTCTTATATAACAAGAAATACGCTTTCTTGTTATATAAAAAGCATTTGACAAAAATGTACCAGAGTATATTGTTTTATGATCAATCACGAGGAGGAACTAACATGAAAGATGTAGTAATTTCAGATGCAGTAAAGTATATCGGAGCAGACGACAGGGATCTGGATCTCTTTGAGAGTCAGTATATTATTCCAAATGGAGTGTCTTACAACTCTTATGTAATTCTTGATGAGAAAATTGCCGTTATGGATACCATTGATACAAGAAAGACAGATGAATGGAAAGAGAATCTGGAGAGAGTACTGGATGGAAGGACACCGGATTATCTGGTTGTATCTCATCTGGAGCCAGATCATGCCGGAAGTATCAAGGAATTCGCAGACAAATATCCGGAAGCAAAGATCGTCACAAGTGTAAAGGCAATCGCGATGCTTCCGCAGTTCTTTGAAATCGCAGATCTGGCAGACCGCGCGATCGCTGTGAAAGAGGGAGAAGAACTTCCACTTGGAAGCCATACGCTTCAGTTCTTCATGGCACCGATGGTTCACTGGCCGGAAGTTATGGTAGAATATGAAAAATCTGAGAAAATCCTGTTCTCAGCAGACGGATTTGGAAAATTTGGTGCTCTGGATGCGGATGAAGACTGGGCATGTGAAGCAAGAAGATATTATTTCAACATCGTAGGTAAATATGGTGCACAGGTACAGGCACTTCTGAAAAAGGCAGCAACTCTGGATATTCAGACCATCTGCCCGCTTCACGGACCGATCCTGAAAGAAGATCTGGGATATTATATTGGAAAATATATGACATGGAGCAGTTATGAACCGGAAGACGATGGTGTACTGGTTGCCTATGCATCTATCCATGGTAATACAAAGAAAGCGGCGGAAAAGATGAAAGAGATCCTGGAAGCAAAAGGCGCAAAGAAGGTAGCGATCACAGATCTTTCCAGAGATGATATGGCAGAAGCGATTGAAGATGCATTCCGCTATGACAAATTGGTTCTCGCAGCAGCTTCTTATGATGCAAGCGTATTTCCGTGTATGGAGACATTCCTGAACAAGCTGACTAATAAAAATTACCAGAACCGTAAGATCGCAATCATTGAAAATGGTTCCTGGGCGCCGACAGCAGCACGTGTGATGAAGAGTTATGTAGAGAAAATGAAGAAGATCACACTCTGCGAAAAGACCGTTACGATCAAGTCCACAATGAAGGATACAGATGTGACTGCAATGGAAGAACTTGCAGATGAACTTCTCGGTAAATAAAAGATATGATAAAGTTAAAAGAGACTACAATGAAGAAAACCTGGGTAGTGTGTCTTCTGGCAATGGTCTGCTGTGCATTATGGGGGAGTGCATTTCCCTGTATTAAGGTTGGATATCGGCTGTTTCAGATTGATTCAGCCGATACGGCCGCTCAGATTCTGTTTGCAGGATGCCGGTTTACAATCGCAGGACTTATGGTAATCCTGTTTGGATCACTCCTGCAGGGACAGTTACTGAAGCCGGCAGAAAGAGGAGATTTTTCAAGAATTGGGAAAATCTGCCTTTTACAGACCGTGATCCAGTATTTCTTTTTTTATGTGGGACTGGCACATACGACCGGGGTAAAAGGTTCAATCGTAGAAGCATCCAATGTATTCCTGGCAATCCTTGTTTCGAGCCTGATCTTTCATCAGGAAAAGCTGGATCAGAAAAAAGTGATCGGATGTATAGTTGGATTTGCAGGTGTAGTTCTGATCAATCTGAATGGAAGCAATGTGGATATGAGTTTTAATCTGACCGGAGATGGATTTATTTTCATCTCTGCCATTGCGTATGCCCTGTCCTCGGTACTGATCAAAAAATATTCTGCCAAATCAGATCCGGTTATGTTAAGCGGATATCAGTTTACCCTTGGCGGAATGATTATGATCATCATTGGACTTGTGATGGGTGGAAGAATCCACACGGTAAGTATACCGGCACTGATCCTTCTGATTTATATGGGACTGATTTCAGCGGTAGCATATACGCTTTGGGGAATCCTCCTGAAATACAATCCGGTATCCAAGGTATCGATCTTTGGATTTACCAATCCGGTGTTTGGAGTGATCCTTTCTGCAATTATTCTGCGGGAAGGAAATACATTCGGAGGGAAAGACCTGATTGCGCTTGTACTTGTTTCTATTGGAATTCTGGTGGTAAACTGGGCAAAACCAGTAGTGGGAAGAAAGGAATAATGTAAGATGGAACATGTTGATCAGATCTATCTTCAGCTGATCCGAAATTATTGTATTCAGTCAGAGGAAAAAGTCAATATACCGAAAAATGAATGGAACATACTGAGACAATATGCAGACAAACACTTTATGGCAGCAGCCTTTATCCCTTATATGGAAGCGGGGAAAAGCGAAAATACTGCAGAATTAAAAAAACAGCTTAAGATGCTGCTTTATAATTATTATCAGATTGAACATTTTACGCAAAAGATTGTTTCTTTGCTGAACAAAAATCAGGTTCCGAGTTATCTGATGAAAGGAATCAGTCTGGCAGCATATTATCCGGTGGCAGAGTATCGAAAACTGGGAGATGTTGATCTTTATATTAATAATGAAAATGCGCTTAAGAAAGCAAAAGAAGTACTCGAAAAGGAAGGATTTGTGGAGGAGGCTGAGGTCAGCGACCACCATCTGACTTATCGTTATACATTTGCACAGACCGGTCGGACTTATCTTCTGGAACTGCATTATCATATTGTTGGAGTGTATCAGTATGAACCCGCAAATCAGGTTGTGAATGAAGTGTTTTCAGAGAAAAATCTTTGTGGCGAAAAGCAGCAGATTGAGGGGATTGAATATCAGGTTCTTCCACCTACGGAATACGTATTTTACATGTTGCACCATATGCTAAAGCACTATCTGTACAGTGGATTTGGAATTCGTCTGCTGTGTGATTTTACGTTTTATGTTATTAGGCGGCAAAAAGAAATTGATTTTGAAAAACTTCACAGCTGGTGTGAAAAATCTCATATCATGCATTTTTATGAGACGATTATTGAGTCATGCAGGACTTATCTGGGACTGCCCTGTGAGATTGATGAAAAAATACATGGAGATGGAGAAGTCTGTCGGAAATTTACAGAGAGGGTTCTGTCTGAAAAAGATGTAGGATCAGCGGATAACACAACACTGGTTGGCAGTGGAACATATCAGAAGATTCATTTGGGAACTTATTTTAAAGAAGGACACCTGCAGATGAAAGTCCGTTTCAAAAAGCTTGGTAAGTGTCCGGTTTTGTGTCCGGTTTTGTGGGGGATCACGTTTGTATGTTTTGTGCGTAACACATATAAACTGCGCAATACAACAGTACGGGAGACTTTACGGACATTTCGGGAAAAGAACGAGGAGCTGCAGCTGATTCCGATTTTTGAAAATGAAAAGAAATAACAGGAGGCAGGTTATGGCAAATATGGCAAGCTGCTGTGATACATGTACCTTTTATATTTATGATGAAGATTATGAATGCTATACATGTGACAGAAATCTGGATGAGGATGAGATGATGCGGTTCCTGACCGATCATCATTATCAATGTCCTTACTACAGATGTGGAGACGAATACAGAGTTGTGAGAAAACAGATGTAGGAAGAGCGAATGAGGGGATAAATTATGAAAAAAACGCAGAATTTTGTCATGCGTCAGGTGATAGATGAATATGTAATGGTTCCAAGAGGCGAGACTGCAGAGCGGATCAATGGACCAATGACATTAAGTGAAACGGCGGCATTTATTTATGATCATCTGGAAGAGGTCAAAACGCCGGAGAAAATGGCGGAACTTTTGGGAAAAGAATACAATATCAGTGGGAAAGAAATACTGGAAGATGTAAAGGAAGTACTGGTTTTTCTGGAAAAAAATGAGGCAATGATATGGTAATACTTTTAATCGGTGGAGAGTGCAGCCTGATGAATGCGCTGATCGATAAATTTAATAAGGATAAGCACAGGGTGTATCTGATTACCGGTAAGCGGGAAAGAACTCATGGATATCATAAGGTTTTTGAAAAATATAATTTTCCATACAACTGTGACGGAATTAAAGAAATATTTGAAAGTACGCAGCCGGATGTTGTAATTGATCTGGGAGCATATGATACAAATTATGACTGGTCGCAGGCACGTAAGGAGTCCGTCCGGTTTACTTCAGATCTGACGAATATACTGTCGGCTTTTTGCGGAAGCAGGAAAGGAAGATTTGTCTATTTGTCTTCGCAGGAAGTTTATGGACGGTCTTATCTGGATGATGTCAGAGAAGAAGAACCGGTATCTGCAAAAAGCTTCAAGGCAATGGCAGTATCACAGGGAGAAACGATCTGTAAAAGCTACAGGGATACGAGAAGTGTCGAAACTGCCATTCTGCGTCTGGATCATCTGTATGGAATTCCGCAGAAAGGTAAGATCGAAGAGAATCCATGCTTTGAGATGATCCTTACGGCACTAAAGACCAAAAAGATCGCAGCAAACAGCAGAAACGAATTTTCGATGATTTACCAGAGTGATGCGGTTGAATTTATTGCACAGCTGGTTACAGCGGGAGATCTTGATCATGGACTTTATCATATTTCCTCCGGAAAGAAAATCACACAGGCGGAGCTGGCCGATCTGGTAAAAGAAAATCTCGGAGACAGTTGTGAAATTCATGATGATACGGTTGGAATGGGGTATCGTCTGCTCCTGGATGGCAGCCGTTACAAAAAAGAATTTGGACAGACGATTTTTGTAGACTATAAGACCGGGGTAAAAAAGGTCGTGCAGTATATGAAACGGCACGAAGATGCATTTCTCAAAGCAGGGACAGATGAAAAGCAGGGGATAGGTATCTGGTATACGATGAAAAGTATTATCCGGCTCCTGATTCCTTATGCAGAGAATATGATCTGCTTTATCCCGTTTTTTATGCTGAATAACCGTGCAGTTGGAAGCCAGTATTTTAATAAACTGGACTTTTATCTGTTGTATGTACTTTTGTTTGCAATCGTATATGGACAACAGCAGGCGATCTTTTCTTCGCTGCTGGCAACCGCAGGATATTGCTTCAGACAGATGTATGATCAGAGTGGGTTTGAGGTACTGCTTAATTATAATACTTATGTTTGGATGGCACAGCTGTTTATTCTGGGAATGGTTGTCGGGTATATGCGTGACCGGATTCATTTTGTCAAGAATCAGGATGAAGAGGAGATCGGATATCTGAGCGGACAGCTGGACGATATGGCGGACATTAATGACAGCAATGTCCGGATGAAGCATACATTTGAGTCTCAGATCGTAAACCATAAGGACAGTCTGGGGAAAATATATGAGATCACTTCAGCACTGGATCAATATGGTCCGGAGGAAGTACTGTTCTATGCGGCAAAGATTCTTTCTAAGTTGATGGAAAGCGAAGATGTTGCGGTGTATACGGTGGCAAACAGACGATATGCAAGACTGTTCTCTTTTACTTCAGAGACAGCAAGAAGACTGGGCAATTCTATTGAATATGTGGAAATGCAGGAAATGTATGATGATCTGAAAGAGCATCGTGTGTATATCAATAAAACACTGCATGAAGGCTATCCGCTGATGGCAAATGCGATTTACGAGGGAGAAGAAATGCAGATCATCCTGATGATCTGGGGAATCCCGTGGGAGCGGATGAATCTTTCAGAGGCAAACCGTCTGACGGTGGTTGGCTATCTGATCCAGAATGCAGTTGTCCGGGCGAACCGGTATTTGAATGCACTGAAAGACCAGCGATATGTGGAAGGAACGAATATTCTTGATACAGAAGCATTCACCCTTCTGGTACATGCGTTTGAAGAGGCAAAACGAAATGGTCTCACAGAATGTTCGCTGGTGAAAATTGATGTAGATAAAAAGTTTGAGAAGAGGGGAAAGAAGATTTCGGCTCTTCTGCGACAGACAGATTATATCGGAACAATGGAAGATGGATTGTATGTACTGCTTCCGAATACGGACAGAAAGAATGCATTTTATGTCATTGCGCGTATCAGTGAAATCGGGTATGACAGTCATGTTGTGACCGGGGAGGTGACAGGGTGCTGACAGGAGAAGAACTGTTTTTTGTGATTGTATGTATTGTAAATACCCTGATCGCGGTGCTTTATCTGATCTGGGGAATTGTCATTGCAGTTCCGGCACAGGAAGCAGCCGAAGAAGAAGGACAGCCGGTACTTCATGATAACCGGAGGACCTATACCATACGCTTTGTTGTCATGCTGGTCTGTCCGGTTGTGGGACCGCTTTTCTTTCTTGGCAGCCACCTGATCTATCGTCTGTTCTTCCGCAGAGAAGTAGATCTTGAAGATGTCGTTTTCAGCAAAGAGAGGATCAAATCCCACTTAAGAGCAGATGAGGAACGTGAAAGAAATATTGTACCGGTCGAAGAAGCGCTTGCGGTCAGTGACCAGAAGAATCTGCGGGGACTTATGCTGAATGTACTGCGTGGTGATATTCAGGAATCTCTGGAATCGATCACGCTGGCACTTAACAGCGAAGACTCAGAGACCTCTCATTATGCGGCATCTGTGCTGCGGGATGAATTGAATGAGTTTCGTACAAATGTGCAGAAGCTGTATGGTGAGATGAAAAATGAAGAAGATGATGAAACGGATTGTGAAGAAATGCTGCTTGATTATATGAATGGTGTTTTGAAGCAGAAGGTGTTTACCGGTGTGGAACAGAGCCGTTTTGTAGAAATGCTGAATGAGGCGGGACAGGAGCTTTACAGAAAAAATCCGGCGAAAATGTCTCCGGCTAATTACGAGGCGATTGTACTAAGGAATCTGGATCTGAAGCTTTTTGATGAATCACAGATGTGGTGCCAGCGTCTGGAGGAAGCATATCCGGATCAGCTTGTAGCGTATTCATGCCGGATGAAGCTTTATTATACCAGAGGAGATCAGGAACACTTTTTTGAAGTTCTTGATCAGCTGAAAGAATCAGAAATTGTAATTGACAGTGAAACGTTGGAATTTATACGTGTATTTAGTTGAATTTGTGAAACAGGAGGTGATAGGTGATGTCAATGAGAGTACTTTCCGTCATGCAGTTTACGGAAATGTTTATTGCGTACAGTATTGTGACATTGCTTATTCCCTGCGTTTTACTGAAGGAAAGGCTGAAAGATTTTTCATATTCTGAAAGAATTACCGTATATTTTCTGGCAGGTAATTTCTATTGTATTAATCTGGTATTTTTACTGGAATTTCTCCATATATCCTGTCGTGCGACTTTGATTCTTGGTTCTGTGATTCCTTTACTTGTTCATGGATATAAAAGAAGAAAAGGATTTGATGACGTAAAAAATGAGTTTACAGAATTACTTTGCAGATTTAAGTCTTTGTTAAGCGGTACTTATGGTATCAAGACGCTGCTTGCAGATGTGGCAGCATATATTTCCGGCAAAATTCCAAAGGGGAACCTGAAAAAGATCCGCCGGCATATACCGGAGATTGTTCTGAGCCTGGCAGTGATGGCAGGTCTTTTGTATATCTATGGACTGAATAATTTTACGGAGTATGGATATAAGGCATCCGATGTGCCGGTTCACAATTACTGGATCAACTTGATGGATTCCAATCAGATTTTCAAGATGGGTGTGTATCCGCACGGATTTCACTGCATGATCTACTATCTGCATGTTGTATTTGACATTAAGACATATATTTTACTTCGCTTATTTTCTCTTGTTCAGGTCATTTTTATTCATTTTGCAATTGTGATCTGTCTGAGGATGATCTGTAAAGCAAGATTTACACCGTATCTGGGAGTTGGGATTTATCTCATGACCAATCTGTTTGGCAGACATACTTACACAAGGTATGCTTCCACTCTTCCGCAGGAATATGGAATGCTTTTTATTCTTCCGACTGTGTGTTTTGCGGTACGATTTTTCGACGAGTATGCAGCATATCTGAAAGAGGCGGATGAAGAGAAAAAAGAAAAAAGGAAACGAAGATCCAGATGGTATTTGCTTGGACTGGTAATCAGCTTCTCACTCACGCTGACGGTTCATTTTTACAATACCATGATAGCCGGTTATTTCTGCCTGGGAATTGCCGGAGGTTATTTCTTCCGGATCTGGAGATGGCGTTATCTGAAGCAGGTTCTGGCGGCAGGAATTGTCAGTGTCATGCTGGCAGTTATACCAATGGGAATCGGTGTGGCAATGGGAAATCCACTCCAGGGATCACTGGGATGGGGGCTGAATGTCATCAAAGGGAAAGACAGCTCTGATGCGACCAATGCAGATGGAACGACGATCGATCAGTCTAAAAAGACAGTGATCACAACAGACAGTGGAAAAGAAATTACGGTAGTCGGTGATGTGGATGAAGAGTCCCTTGAAAGGATCAAGAAACAGATAGAGTCTGAAACAAATTCGGAGGAAACAGTTAACAAGGATAAAACGACAGGAGAAAATGGTAATGCGAATCAGCAGGTAACAGAAGAACCGGAGAAGACGATAAAAGAGATCCTGCAGGAGAAATTCCGAATCATTCTTTCCGGCATTCAGACCAATGTAACACAGAATGAACCCATTCTGGCATGGTGTGTGATCGGAGGAGGCGTGATGCTTCTGGTACTCGGACTCTTAAGTTTTCTGCTTAGGAGAGTTAATTATGGAGCAACGCTGTGGTCTATGGCGTTTTATACGTTTATCATGTGTATTATGCAGTCGGCAGGCGGACTTGGAATTCCAAAATTAATGGATGGTTCCAGAAACAGTATCTTTTTTGCCTATACAATTGTAGTTATCTGGGCACTGGCAGCAGATGCGGTGATTTACCTGTTATTTGGATGGTTTAAAAGACAGTGGATGATGAGCATCACATCACTTCTGATTCTTGTGCTGGCAGGAGTGGAAACTGCAGACCAGGGACTGTTAAAGGAACCGGTCTATGTGAAAGCACTGGAGACAAATGGAGCGATCACCTGTGTGACGAATATCATGAATGAGAATAAAGATTTCACATGGACGATTGTGTCAGCAAATGATGAACTGCGAATGACGGATGCATATGGGTATCATTATGAGATAATTGAGTTTTTGAGGAATATGCGTAAAGGCTCCGAGAGTAAAGGACTGACGATTCCAACAGATAATGTGTATTTCTTTATAGAAAAGATTCCGCTGAATTATAGCGGAACAGCAAACGGCATGGATCTTGGAGAAATTTCAGAGGAATATGCCAGTGAACCGCTTTCAACGTCAGGGGGAATCGGAGCCTATCAGAGAAGAGACCGGTGGGTTACGATGTCCCATATGTATTACTGGGCACAGAAATTTATGGAATTGTATCCGAATGAAATGGAAGTTTATTATGAGTCGGATGAATTTGTCTGTTACCGGGTGAAACAAAATGGAAACAGTCTGTATAATTTTGCGATTGATTATGGCTATAATAATCCGGCTGCGGATGCAGTGCAGGATACAACAGAATCAAAACAGGAGGCGAAGTAAGCGTGGTATCTAAGAGAAATTTTCTGACAATTACAATTATTATGGCAATTACTTTCTTTCTGTTTCAGTTTCTGAATATTGCAAAAGAGAGATGGAACGACTATGAAGTCAACAGTTATGTAAGTGATACCGAAGAGCTTTCTGGTGAAAGTACTGCATATCAACCGGATGAGAATACAATTGTATATGTCGGGAAAAGTCAGAACGATCCGGTTGGAAATGTGGTTGCAAACTGGACTTATTATATCAAAAAAGGAATGGGATATTATCAGTCGCTGCAGCTTTTGTCCGATGCGCTTGCAAGTGAGAATGCGGATGTTCCGCAGATGGCTGTCATCAATCCTGATGCAGTGGAGTGGGAAGATATCCATGAAACAGAGCTTTTACAGAGCTTTGTTGAGAAAGGAATCAATCTGATCTTCAGTGAGCTTCCGGATGTAAAGCTATTGGAAGAAAACGGGGAACTTCGCAGTCTGCTTGGAATACAGAAGATTAAAAGTGAAAGTACTACGGTGAAAGGGATTCACCTTTATGAAGGATTTCTTCTTGGTGGTGAAACAATCTATCAGGCAGAGACGAAAGAGGATAAAAAAAATCAGGACATGGAACTGACATTTCCATGGTTTGGACTTGAGGGTGCAACAAAAGTATATATGAAAGGCATTCCGAAAGACAAGACATTAAAAGCGGAAGAATATCCGGTGATCATCTGGAGAAAGAGTTATGGAAATGCGTATGTATTTGCGGTAAACGGAAGCTACATGGAGGATGCGACCGGCCTTGGACTGCTGACGGGGATGCTCAGCGAAACGAATTCCTATACGATTTATCCGGTGGTTAATGCACAGAATCTGGTCATTGCAAATTATCCCGGATTTGCAGAAGAAAATGATGCGGTGATGGAGAAGATGTACAGTCAGTCTGTCAGGGGTGTATTTCGGGATATTGTATGGTCGACGATCACAGCGGTTCATGAAAGAAACAATATGGGACTTTCCTTTATGGTGGCGCCGCAACTGGATTATGCGGATCAGAAGGAACCGCTCGCAAAGGATCTGCGCTATTATCTGAAAGAAATTAATGAAGAAAAGGCAGAAGCCGGACTTTCCGGGGATACCGTGTCGAATACAGGGATTGTGAAGAAACTGAAAGAAGATGAGGCTTTTATCGGGAAAGAAATGCCAGATTTTCAAATTGCTTCTTTTTATCAGGGAGACTTAAGTAACGCAGAGATGGAAAGAGCACTTGGACAGCCTGTTCTTGAAAATGTATGTACTGTTATAAAAAGGCAGGATGGAAAGAGTAATCTGATCGGATACGCAAATGAAAATGTAACAAGCCAGAAGGCAACCGTTGACGGATTTGAACATACTTACAGCCAGGATTTCCGGGTGAAAAGTATTGAGACTGCGCTTGGATACAGCAGTATTCTGACTGATATGAGTCAGGTGGTATATCCGGAAAGTGAAGACGATGGATGGGAGAAACTCTCTGAAAAATTTGCGGCCAATACAGAAACTTACTGGAAAAAATTTCAGGATTTTGACGGAACAACCGTTTCGGAATGCGATAGGCGTATACGCAATTTCCTTTCACTTTCCTATACAGAAGAACGAAAGAATGATATTATTACTTTGGAAAAAGAAAGCACGGAGGGATCCTCCTGGTTTATTCTGCGGACGCATAATGAGGAAATTGATAAGATTGTCGGCGGAAGTTACAAAGAAATCGAAGAAGATGTCTGGCTGATACAGGCAGACAGCAATACAGTAGCAATAAAAATGAAATCTTCAGAAACACAGAAGTACTACTAAGAAGAGGAGATACTGTGAGAGTATGTATTGTTGCAGAAGGATGTTATCCTTTTGTTGTTGGAGGTGTATCCAGCTGGGTACACAGTTTGATCAATTTATTCCCGAATACAGAATTTGTGATTCTTGCAATTGTAGCAAATCGTTCATTTCGGGGAAAATACGCATATGAGCTTCCGGAAAATGTGACAGAAGTCCATGAAATTTATCTGGATGATGTAGACTGGAGTGTAAAAAGACGGCGCAGAAAAAGAATGAAAAAGGAACAGTACCGTGCAATGAGAGGACTGATCCTGAATCAGAAGATTGAGTGGAATATCTTGTTTGATATGTTTCAGGAGGAAGATATCTCACTGAATGATCTTCTGATGGGAGAAGATTTTCTGCGTGCAGTAATAGAGTGCTACAGACTGAAATACAGTCAGGTGGTCTTTTCCGATTTCCTGTGGACCATGCGGTCAATCTATCTTCCACTTTTTATCATTCTGAAAGCAGATATTCCGAAGGCAGATCTGTATCACTGTGTGGCAACCGGTTATGCCGGGGTACTTGGAAGCATGGCAAAACACCGGTATGGCAGCAGGCTCCTTATTTCTGAACATGGAATTTATACCCGGGAAAGGGAAGAGGAACTGATCAAGGCAAAATGGGTGCAGGGAATTTATAAAAACATCTGGATCGAGCAGTTTCGCAAAATGTCAAAGCTGGCATACAAGGAAGGCAGTCTGATCACAAGTCTGTTTGAGCATGCAAGAGAGCTTCAGATCGAGCTGGAATGTCCGGAAGAAAAAACGATGGTTACGCCGAATGGAATCCGTGTGCAGAATCTGCAGAATCTGCCGGGGAAAACGGAAGAGGATGAAGGATTTATTAATATCGGAGCAGTGCTTCGTGTTACGCCGATCAAGGATGTAAAAACGATGATCCAAGCGTTTGGTTTTGCGAAGAAGAGAGAGCCACGCCTGAAACTCTGGATCATGGGACCATGCGACGAGGATGAACAGTATGCAAATGAATGTTTTGAACTGGTAGAAGCAATGCAGATCCAAGATGTTGTATTTACCGGAAGGATCAATATCAAAGATTATCTTGGACGGATGGATATGACCATACTGACCAGTATCAGTGAAGGACAGCCACTTACGATTCTTGAAGGGTTTGCGGCACATAAGCCGGCGATTGCGACAGATGTCGGCAACTGTCACGGGCTGATCTATGGTGAAAGTGATGACTATGGGGCAGCAGGGATTGTTACCCATATCATGAATGTAGAGGAAATCGCTCAGGCAATGATCGATATGGCACAGAAAAAAGAGATGCGACTCAGGATGGGCGAAAATGGATATAAGCGGGTAATGGCAAAATACCGGATCGAATATATGCAGGAGACTTATTGGAAAATCTACCGGGATTTTGCTGAAAGTATGAAACTGGAATGGAAGGAAGAGACGGTAACAGTTCCGGACGGAGAACAGTTACCGGAAGAAAGGGGCAGATAAAATGGCTGGAATCGGTGTACGACTGAACCGGATATTTGAAAAGAATACGCTGACGACAGATTTTCTGGGATTTGCATACAGTACAGTGGCGACCATCGCCCCGATGATGGTGATCATCATCAGTCTGGTGTGTATGGAAGTGGTGCTTGGATTTGACAAGATCGGCTATGCACAAAGAGAACTTTTCTCCTGTACGATTCTGTATATTTTTATCTTTGCCCTTTTGACAGCAGCACCGTTTAATGCTGTGCTTTCCAGATATATGTCCGATGTGATTTATGAAGAACGGTATGAAGATATTCGCCCATGCTACTATCTTGGAATGATGATGAATATTATTCTCAGTTGTCTTTTGGGAATCCCGTTCTGTATCAGAGAACATTTTGTAGGCAGAGTTTCTGTGGCATATGTGTTTGCAGGATTCTGTGGCTATACCAGTCTGGTGCTGGTGTTCTATTCCATGCTCTATCTGTCGATCTGCAAAGATTATCAGAAGATTTCCTGGTTCTATTTTCTGGGAATGGTGGAAGCGTTTGTATGTGCGGTGATCATGCGGTACATTTTTAAATGGGGTGTGACGCAGAGTATGCTGTTTGGAATGGTGACAGGATTCTTTTTTACCGCCATTCTTGAGCATGCACTTGTAAAAAGATATTTTGTAAAAAGCAGCAACCGATACAGACCGGTCCTTCATTATTTCAGAAAATACTGGCAGCTGGTACTTACCAATTTTCTGTATATTCTGGGGTTATACATTCATAACTTTGTATTCTGGACAACGGATTTGAGAATGATGGTTGTGAAAAGCTTTGTGTGTAACCAGCCATATGATATGGCAAGCTGTCTGGCAATGTTTACGAATATTTCCGCAACGATTATTTTTATTGCAAGGGTGGAAATGCATTTTCACGAAAAGTATAAGTTATATTCAGAGGCTGTAATCGGAGGCCGTGGAGCGGATATTGAAAATACAAAGCGGAGAATGTTCCGGCAGCTGGCAAGTGAGCTGATGAATCTTGCGCGGATCCAGTTTATCATATCGGTGGTTATCTATCTGCTTTGTATTGTACTTCTTCCAAGAACAGGGATTTCAGGAATGACAATGAAGATTTATCCGCTTCTGGCGGCAGGATATTTTATTTTGTTTCTGATGTATTCTGCGATCATCTTTCTTTATTATTTTAATGATCTTGCGGGAGCGGTTCTGACAGCAGGGATTTTCTGCGGAGTTACACTGATCGGAAGCCTGATTTCTACACAGCTGACAGAGATTTGGTATGGAACAGGACTTCTGGTGGGCGCATTTGCCGGATGGTGCAGTGCGTACGGCAGACTTCGCTGGGTGGAAAAAAATATGGATGTCCACATTTTCTGCAGAGGGAACCTGATCCCGAGAGGAAAAGGGGAGATGCCTTCCGGAAAAGTATATGACAGAAAAAAGGTGTTGAAAAAGCAGCAGGAAAGGGAAAGTTAAATGAATACAGCAGCATTTATTAAGACAGGACTGATTATAACCGGAATTGTGATCATGGCACTCACATTCTTTTTACATGCCGTGCGGAAGTTGACCGTCAATCTGGCGGTTGTATGGGAATTCCTTGGACTGACCGCGATTCTGACCGGAGCGGTTCCGGCATTTTCCGGCTGGTGTTATCTGCTGGCAAGAGGGACAGCAGTTGCAATGTTTACCATCGGCGTTCTGGTATTATGGGGCGGCTATCAATTATGTATTCTGATTTCTTCACTGTCTATGAAGAATCAGGAGCTTGCGATGCAGGTATCTTTGCTGAACCAGGAAAATGAAAAAATACTCAGAGAATTAGAAAAAATAACAGAAGAGAAATAAGAACATGAAGAAGATACTATTTGTAATCAATACACTTGGACATGCAGGAGCAGAGACGGCGCTGATCGAACTTTTAAATGTTCTGGATACACAGGAGTATGAGATTTCCTTGTATGTCATTATGAGACAGGGTGAAATGCGAAAGAGAGTTCCGGAGAATGTGAAACTTCTGAATTCCTCATTCAGTGAGGATTCTGTGCTTTCTTCAAAGGGAAAGAGCATGATGGTCAGAACAGTCTGCCGTGCTTTTCTTAAAAATGGTCATACAGCCGGGAAAATAAAATATGCCGGAAAAATCTATCTGGATATGCGGAAGAAAAAGCGGATCCAGCCTGATAAAATCCTGTGGAGGGTTCTTTCAGATGGAAGTGAACGATTTGATGCAACCTATGATCTGGCGGTTGCATATCTGGAGGGTGGATCAACCTATTATGTGGCGGATCATGTGAAAGCGAAGAAAAAGGTAGCATTTGTACATATTGATTATGAAAGTACCGGTTATACGAAAAAAATGGACAGAGACTGTTATCAGAAGATGGATAAGATTTTTACAGTGTCTGATGAGGTGAAAAAACATTTTCTGAATGTGTATCCGCAGTATGAAAAGAAGACAGAAGTTTTTCATAATATTATCAATCAGGAAAAGATCAGAAGACTTGCAGAAAAGGGAAAAGGATTTCAGGATCATTATGAGGGAGTCCGGCTTCTTACTGTTGGAAGACTGACCTACCAGAAAGCATATGATATTGCGATCGAAGCAATGAAGATCGTGAAGGATGCCGGATATCAGGCAAGATGGTATGTGCTGGGTGAAGGAAATGAGCGCGAAATGCTGGAAAAGCAGGTGGAAGAACTGGGACTTGCAGAAGAATTTCGAATGCCAGGGATGGTGTCAAATCCATTTCCGTATTTTAAGCAGACGGATATTTATGTTCATGCAAGCCGGTTTGAGGGAAAGAGTATTGCAATCCAGGAAGCACAGACTCTGGGATGTGCTATTATTGCATCCGACTGCAACGGGAACCGGGAACAGATCAAAGACGGTGTGGATGGACTGCTCTGCGAGCTTACCCCGAAAGGAATTGCGGACAGGATTATTCAGCTGATTGAAGATGATGCGCTGAGATGCAGGATTGGCAATCATGCAAAAGAGAAAGAGACAGAGTATAAAGAAGATATACAGAAATTATTGAGGATGATGGACTGAGGGCAGGGTGACAAAAGATGGAGAAAAAGGAAGTACTGGTAATTATTCCGGCTTATAATGAGGAATCCAATATCGTTAAAGTATTAAATGATCTGGAGAGACCTGAAATTGCAGAAATCGCGGATGTGCTCGTGATGAATGACGCTTCATTCGATGCGACAAACTGGATCGTAAAAGCAAGAGGGCATGCGCTGGTAACGCATGTGTTCAACCTTGGATATGGAAGTGCGCTCCAGCTTGGCTACAAATATGCGATCCGGCGCGGCTATAAGTATGTGATCCAGATGGATGCAGACGGACAGCACGATGTATGTAATATTCCGGTCATTTATAAGAGGCTGAAGGAAAAAGATGAAAACGGAAATTATCCGGATATTGTTCTGGGAGCAAGGTTTATGGAGGGAAGCGCTGACTTTCCGGTATCAGCGGCAAAGAAGCTTGCCTTCCGGCTTTTCAGGGCAATGATCCGTATTGCAGCAGGAAGGAAAATTGCAGATCCTACAACCGGGCTGCAGGGATTAAGCCGGAAAGCAGTACTGTATTACTCAAAATATAATCATTTTGATGATAAATATCCAGATACCAATATGATCATGCAGATGATCCTTTTGAAATTTAATGTGGTAGAAATTCCGGCAGTTATGCATGCGAGAGAATCCGGTGAGAGTATGCATTCGGGATTAAAGCCAATCTGGTATATGTGCCGTATGTTTTTCAGTGTGCTTGCCGTTGTATTCCGGTGCAAGGTATTGAAAATAGATGAAGGAGCAGGACTGAAAGGTGATAACAAAACGGAATATCATAAAAAAATTTCATAAAGCAGCTTTGGAAGAAAATCTGGAAAAAAGAGCAAATCCGGGGATCGGCTGGTATCATCTTTACACGTTTGATGCCGGATGCTCTGAGCCGGAATTGTATATTGCCTGTGAGGAAGAAGAAATCGTACTTCTGCTGATCAATATCGGTGCATTTCGCGGAGAAAAACTATCTGCGGATGCACTGATGTCTGTCCGGCAGATTTTTCATTTTTTTGCAGAGAACCAAAAGGATATGATTGTTCGTTTTACCTATGATACAGAAGGAAAAGGAATGGAAAGAGAGCCGGAGCGCGGGGAAATGCTCCTGGAGCATATCAGGCAGCTTGGCGTGATTATAAAAGAATATCACAGTCAGATTATGGCAGTCCAGGGAATACTGGCCGGCAGCTGGGGAGAAATGCATGGCTCCAAATTTGTATCTGAAAAATGGCTGATAAGACTGGCAGAAGAGATGCTGGAAGCGACAGAGTACAGCTGTCAGCTGGCGGTCAGAAAACCAGAACATCTGAGAGGTATTGCGAAAGCGTTAGGAAAAAAAGCAGAGGAAAAACTGACACTTTTTAACGATGGGATCTTTGGTTCGGAAACGGATCTTGGTACCTATGAAGCCAGCCCAAAAGAAAGGGAGATGGAACTTTCCTGGCAGTATGAAAAGCTGAAATACAGGTATGTCGGGGGAGAGGCACTGGTCACTCAGAATATGGCAGGACAGACATATATGGATGGAAGAAGGGCTGCAGAAGATTTTAAAAGGATGCATATCAGTTATCTGAACAGTGTCTATCAGAGGGAGCTGCTTGACTACTGGAAAAAAGAAGAAATTATGTGGCAGCAGAAGAGGATCTCTTCGTATGAATATCTGGGTGCACATCTGGGATACCGTTTTCTTGTGCGGGACGTGAAATGGAAGAAAAACCGTCTGCTGATCCAAATAGAAAATACCGGTTTTGCAAATCTGTGTGAGGATGCCATATGCAGTCTGCAGATCTGTACGGAAAATGGAAGAAAAGAAAGAGAAGTCAAGGCAGATCCGAAAAAGTGGGAGAGCCAGAAGGAAAGTGCACTGGAGATTAGACTGGAGAAAGAAGAACAGAAAAAAGGAACCAGATATTTTCTGCAGCTTTATCGCAAAAAGGATGGGCGGCAAATCCGGTTTGCAAATAAAGATGCAGAGAATGGGGTTTTACTTGGCAAGTTTTGAGAAAAGTGTATCTACAGTCAGGGTTCCAAGCTGATAGCCATCAGTATTATGCGGGAGATCAGATGCAAGCAGGATCTCACGGTTCAGAGTCGTGTCGGTGAGCCTGAGGGAAAGGGTATAGGAGGTACATTTAAGCTCATCGGTGTCAATAGGAACCTGAAGAGTGACGCTTTTTCCGGAAAGCCAGGTACGGGGATCCGAATCGATGGAAATCGTTTTCTGAAAATTATGATCTGTGGAAGCTACGGTAAGCGAGGCAAGAACCGGGCGATAACAGTTTGAAAAGCCTTTGTTTTCGATGGTAATGGATAACCGGTTATGAGAAAATGAAGAAGTCTTCAGAACGTACCGGTAGCCGAGATGATTGCTGATATAGTCATAGCCGTTCGTTCCCTGCCAGACCGGATCGGAACCGGAATAGGTGGAAGTTTTCCATTTTTTTTCGAGAACATCGGTATCATAGTCTCGGTTGAGATAGGATACATGCATGGTGCGAAGGGATGAGACTGCTTCGTCCAGATCGTTATAAGAATTTGGAAGAATGACCTCGCCGCCATTCGGAACATAGTTACATAACTGATTTTGAAAAGCAAGTTCCTCAGCACGCGGCCAGGAAGCTGTATAATCCGAAGTATCAGATGAAGAATCGCCATAAGTACCGGTATCGGTCGCAGATCCGAGCATTCCATCGTTATAAAGGCCAAGGCGCGAGGCAAGAGAACCGCTGTAGGCATCTGTGCCGGTAAGTGGCGTGGCTGTCTTTAAAATAGTACGCATCTGTGCCGGTGTACGGACAGCCAGGAAGATGGACGGATCTGTAAGAGCAGCAAGCTTCTGCGCAAGAAACGTCATATCATCGGCAGACAGATATTCGGAATGATTCATTTCGCCCCAGTTTCCGACAAAAATACCCTGCAGAAGATAGACAGATTTTTTATATTTATTGATAAATGGAGCAACCTGCTCGATATGCCGTTCAATCTGACTGCGGGAGGAAGGCTCTGTCTGAAGATTATTGCCATCCCAGTCATAGACAAAACGAAGGATCAGCTGCTTTTTTGTGTCAGACCATTCGGAAAGCAGCAGATCCAGATTAGAGAGACCGCTTACGGAAATGTCACAGTCCGCGTAATTCCGGAGATTGATCTCAAGCAGTACAAGTTCTGTCGGAGAATCTGCTGTCAGATAGGAAGAAGGGACAGAGGAAAGTCCGGAATCAGAGAGGGTATAGCCGATCAGAGAATACCATCCGATATACGGATTGGACAGAGTTGTATTTGTTTCAGAAGAAGATACAGCTGTATAATCTGTTGATTTTTTAAAATATGCAGTTATACAGCCAAGGACAAGTGCAAAAATAATGATTGTAGTAATAGCTGCTTTTATAAGTCTGCGGTTTAACTTCATGAAATCGATCACTCCTATGAGAAAGATAAATTTATCATAGCATTTTACAAATGAAAATGCTATGATAACGTGGAAATCATAACAGAATGAAAGGACAGTAGAAGGGTGAAGACAAAAACAAGAACAGAATATTCAGTTATGAATACAAGTGTTGCGTTTGTCGCGCAGGCGGCAGCGATCCTGATGGGATTTTTTACCAGGGTTGTGTTTACCAGAACCCTCAGTGAGGGATACGTTGGGATCAATGGACTGTTTACAGATATTTTGAATATTTTATCTTTGTCAGAGTTGGGGGTCGGGACTGCGATCACGTTTGCCCTGTATGAGCCGATCGCAAAAAATGATATTAAGAAACAGCAGATTCTGATGCAGATGTTCCGCAGTTTTTACCGGATGACAGCAGCATTTGTGCTGGGGGCAGGTCTGCTTCTGGTTCCTTTCCTTAATATTCTTATGAAGGACAGACCGGATGTAGATCATCTGCTTCTGATCTATCTTCTGTATCTGTCAAATTCGGTGATCTCTTATCTGCTGATTTATAAAAAAACATTGGTGTCAGCACATCAGCTCAATTATCTGACGGTACTTTATCATAATGGATTTCTTGTGCTCCAGGACATCTGTCAGATTCTGGTACTTTTGCTGACCGGTAATTTTATTCTGTTTTTAATAGTTGCTATTTTGTGTACCTTTATGGGTAACGTATGCATGTCAAAAAAGGCAGATGAACTGTTTCCGTATCTGAAAGAAAAATGTACAGAAAAGCTTCCGGAAAATGAAAAACAGGAAATCGGAAAAAATGTCAGAGCAATGATGATGCATAAGCTTGGCAATGTGGTTGTGAATAACACGGACAATCTTCTGATCTCCAGCTTTGTCGGGGTAGTCAGTGCCGGAGTCTATTCCAATTATTTTCTGATCATTGGTTCGGTAAGACAGGTGCTTGACCAGGCACTGCAGGGAGTGACGGCAAGTGTCGGCAACCTGGGGGCGATGGAAGTGGAAGAGAAGGTTCAGAAGGTATTCGGACTGCTCTTTTTTATCGGACAGTGGGTATACGGATTTGCAGCGATCTGTCTGTTTGAACTGCTGAATCCGTTTGTGGAACTTGCATTTGGAAAGAAATATTTATTTACCAGAGAAATCGTACTGATTCTGTGTGTGAATTTTTTCATCAACGGGACAAGAAAAGCGGTCATCATTTTTAAAGAATCTATGGGAGCTTTCTGGTATGACCGTTATAAAGCAGTTGTAGAGGCGGCACTGAATCTGGTTATTTCAATCGTGCTGGTTCTGAAATTCGGTATTTTCGGAGTGTTTGCAGGGACATTTTTCAGTACAGTGCTGACTTCGGTATGGGTGGAACCGTATATTTTGTTCAAATACCGGTTCAGACAGTCGCCGGCTAAATTTTATCTGAGATATGCCGGAAATGTACTGATGATGGCTGTGGCGTGGGGGCTTACAGATCTGTGCTGCAGCGCATTTCATGCGGGAGCATTTATAAATTTAGTAGTCCGTTTAGCCATTTGTGTGGTGATACCAAATATATTTTTATGGATAGTATATTGTAGGACAGATGAATGGCAGGAAGTTTTTGGATTAATAAAGAGGATTATTGGAAGAATATGGATGAAAGTAAAGAAAAATTAGTTTCGGTTATTGTACCGGTACATAATGTGGAAAAATACATTCGGGAAACAGTTGAAAGTGTCAGAAAACAGACTTACACGAACTGGGAGCTGATTTTGATAGAAAACTGTTCAGATGATCGGAGTTTGGAAATTTGTCTTTCATATGAAAAAATGGATTCTCGTATAAGAACGATAAAAGAGAAGAAAAAGGGTGTGTCCAATGCTCGTAACATAGGGATGCAGGAGGCAAAAGGCAGTTATCTGATGTTTCTGGATTCAGATGATTATCTGGCAGATCAGGAGAATATCAAAAAACTTGTAGATGAAATTGAAAGATCAAATTCGGATATTGTAGTTTGTAATTATGCCAGATTATGGAATGGAAAGATCCTTCCGGCGGCAGACTGCCAGATATTGAAAACATTTCCAAGGGAATCCACAGAATTTCGTTTTCAAGGTTTTTTTTCGTCAGGAATGTTGTCTTATGTATGGGGAAAATTATACCGCAGGGATTTCCTGAAAAAACAAGGAATCTGTTTTAAAGAGTATGCATATGCAGAAGACAAAATGTTCAGTATGCAGTGCTATGCACAGCAGCCAAAGTATGAAGTTATTGAGAAAATCGGATATATTTACCGAAAGAATGAAGCATCGATTTCTTACCGATATAATCCGGATTCAATCAGATCCTGGTTAGAGATGGGACATGATCTGCAGCACTTTTTGGAGATGGAAAAAAAGACACAATATTGCGATTTGGTGAAATATACGATTTTCTTTGCGACATTTTTTAATGCAAAGATGGAGTATGTGAACCAGAGAAGATCATTAAAAGCTGTCAGAAGAATTTTGAAAATGTATGGAAGAGATCCTCTTGCAGATCAGAGTTTTCGGGAACTGGCATTTTCAATAAACCTGAAAAGACCAGAACAAAAATTGTGGAGGATCATGATACGTGGATTTTCGGTTGCAATGGAACTGCATTTGTATCTTCTGCTTGCAATAGGGATTAAATTATTGATTGATCTGCGAATAGACGAGAGACTTTCAGATACCGGACTTCGAGAGTAATAGAAGGATACTAATTGTAGAAAGAAATTAGGAATGAACTCTACGCAGTAAGGCACAAAGTTCATGGAAAAATGGACGGATCGGACGGAGAAAAAGCCAGAGGGAGGTCAGAAAACGGTAGAGTGGATTCCGGACAGAGATCTGGCGTCCATCTCGGATGACAGCAGTTAATCTGCCACGAAACTGATCCGGGCGAAGCGGACCTTCGATTTCGGACTGATTATCACCAACCAGATAAAAGCCATCAGAAGTAATCCGGCAGATCCGGTGAAGGACAAGAATCCCGTGATCACGGCGATAAAGAGCAACATCATTCCGGCGAAGTGTTTCCGGGAATACGGGTTCAATGATCGCTTCATCGCGACCGGGAATAAACAGAGGATACATACTGTAACCCTGCGGTTTGATGCGGATCGGGTGTCCGTCTGCAAGAAGCTGTTCAATATCAATTTCGTAAGGGGTGTCATTTGAAGTAGGATTCATAGTCATTTTAGTTCTTTCCTGATAAATTAAAAATGCTCCGCGGGAATGCACACGGCGGTGTACAATGTCGTTTTCATTCAGTATAGCACCTGAATGAGAAAAAAACCATATATGATTCAGATTTCAGGAAAACAGAAGAAATACATGGTATAATAGAGCCCTGATTAAAAAGAAGGAGTAGTTATGATAAAACGTCAGAAAGGTTATGTACTGAAAAGAATAGAGGATACGGTTTATCTGCTTCCATATGGACAGAATATTGCGGATCAGAAGAGAGGTCTTATTCTGAATGAGACCGGTGAATTTATCTGGAATTATCTGGAAGAGGAAAAAACAATTGAGGAGATTACAGCGGGAGTGGCTGCTTACTATGAGATCGCAGATGAGGAAAAGGAAGCACTTGCAAAAGATGTAGATGACTTCGTCAGCCAGCTTCTTGGGATGGGGATCTTACGTGAAGAATTGAAAGAAGAAAATCAGCCATTTTATCATTGTATGAAAATTGGCGGAATCTGTATAAAGTTATGTGGTCCGGCGGAAATATTTCCAGAACAGTTTGCCCCATTTTTCTGTGGTGAGGACAGAGCAGACCAGACGATTGAAGTAAAAATAGCCGTTCCGATGAACAAACCGAATGGAACGGTGCTGATACGGAATAAGGAAATGAGTATCTGCGAATGGGAAGACGGATATCTGGTACTTTTTCATCAGATGAAAAATGTAATTGAGGCCTATATGACAAAGGATGGAAGCTATGTACGCATTTATGCGTTGATGCAACAGACGGAGGAAGAGAAAGAAAATCTTTTCCATGCGATTAGGCTGTTTTATCTGTATCTCGCACAGCGGAAAGGATTATACGCAATCCATTCGGCATCTATTCTATATCAGGATAAGGCATGGCTTTTTTCCGGGCATTCAGGAATGGGAAAATCCACGCACACAGCACTCTGGCATGAACAGATCCATACACCGTATCTGAACGGGGATCTGAATCTGATCGGAGAAGAAGATGGAAAATTGAAAGTGTATGGAATGCCATGGTGTGGAACCTCCGGGATTTATACGACGAAGACACAGGATCTGGGAGGGATTGTCCTGCTTGGACGTGACAGCAGGGATCATCTGGAAGAGCTTGGCGTAGCAGAGAAGATTGTTCGTGTAATGCAGAGGATGATCTCACCGGCCTGGACCAAAGAGCAGATGGAGGTCAATCTTGAATTCGCAGAAAGAATTGCGGCAAAAAGTCAGGTGTATTATCTGAAATGTACGAAAAATCCGTCCGCAGTTGCACCAATCAAATCGCGGATAGATCAGATGGAGGCAGGTAGATAAATGAAAGAGAAAATACAGTTATTCTGGAAACATCTGAAAGCGGGGACGTTTCAGAAGATGTGGATCCAGACAAAATGGATTTATCAATATGCGAGGCGTTACTGGAAGGCGATGATTCTGTATACGGCACTCGGACTTGTCGGAACCGGGGTCTCTCTGATTTCAAGTCTGATCTCGAAGGATCTGGTAGATATCATTACCGGGCATCAGACTGGGAAACTGCTCAGTACTTTTGCGGCGATGATCGGTTTTTCGATTGCAAATATACTGGTTTCTCAGGCATCCGGTTATGCGTCAACCTTTATCAATCTGAAGGTAGATGCAGAGATTAAGAATGATATTTTTGCAAAAATGATGGTGACAGACTGGGAATCGCTGACGGCATATCATACCGGCGATCTGGTGACCAGATGGAGTTCAGATGCATCCAATATTTCAAGCGGGATCCTGAACTGGATTCCCAATCTGATCATTTATACGGTGCGTTTTTTCAGTTCACTGGCAATCGTTGTCTACTATGATCCGACATTTGCTGTATTTGCATTGATCGGGATTCCATTCAGTGCATTGCTTTCAAGACCTCTCCTTCGGAGAATGCGGAATAACAATGAACGAAGTGCGCAGATGAATGCAAAGCTTTACGGATTCAATCAGGAAACATTTTCCAATATCCAGACGATCAAGGCATTCGATCTGATCTCATTTTATATCGACCGGCTGAAAAATCTGCAACAGGAATATATCGGGATGAGACTGGAATTTCAGAAAATGTCAATGCTGACTTCAATCCTGATGTCTCTGATCGGATTTGTTGTGTCCTACAGCTGTTATGGGTGGGGAATCTACCGCGTATGGAGCGGTGTGATCAGTTACGGTACGATGACGATGTTCCTGTCACTTTCGGGAAATCTTACCAGTTCTGTCAATTCACTTACCGGACTGATTCCATCGGCGATTTCGCTGACCATCTCTGCAGGTCGTCTGATGGATATTGTGGAGATGCCACAGGAAGATTACAGCAGGGATAACAAGGTAAAGGCATTTGAAAAGAAATATCGTACCGGAGGAATCGGACTGAATATGCAGGAGCTGACCTATCGGTACAATTCGGGAACACAGGTATTTGAACATGCGACAGTGGAGGCTTATCCGCATGAGATCGTGGCTCTTGTCGGACCGTCCGGAGAAGGAAAGACCACGATGCTGCGCTTGATCTTATCCCTGTTAAAACCCCAGAGTGGAGAAGAATGGGTGTGCGCCGGGGAAGACCGGAGTAAAAAGATTGAGATGTCGCCGTCTACCAGAAAATTATTTTCCTATGTGCCGCAGGGAAATACCATGTTCTCCGGTACGATTGCGGAAAATCTGCGAAATGTAAAGCCAGATGCGACAGATGAAGAAGTGGTTGAGGCATTGAAACTTGCAGAGGCCTGGGAATTTGTGGAAAAGCTTCCGGATGGAATCAACAGTGTGGTAAAAGAGCGCGGCGGTGGTTTCTCGGAAGGACAGGCGCAGCGGCTTTCAATTGCAAGAGCACTTCTGAGAAAATCTCCGATCCTGCTTCTGGACGAAGCAACCTCTGCACTGGATGTGGCAACGGAGCGGCGGGTATTGAAAAATATTATGGCGGATACCTATCCGAGAACCTGTATTGTGACGACTCACAGACCGACGGTGCTGAATATCTGTACAAGGGTGTATGCGATTCGGGATAAGAAGTGTCAGGTACTTGAAAAAGAAGAAATTGATATGATGGTAAGGGATTTTTAAATAATTTTTTTAGATGGCGGAGTGTTCTGTTTGAGATAGAATGCTCCGCTTTTTTGATAGTAATCTGGTGTTTTGAAATTAAAAAAGAGAAAAAATACAAAATTGCAAGTTTGCAAATAGCAAATTCGCAAAAAACGATTATTTGTTAAAATAAATTCCATTTTTGTGTGAAAAGGTACGATGTTAAACAAAAAGAATCATGTTACACTGAGTCCATAAAACGAAAGAAAATTCAGTGAGGAGAGGTGGGAAAGTATGAAGATGAAAAAACGCACACGTGCCTGTGTAGCACAGTTATTATGTCTGGTATATGTGGCAGGAACGGTTGTTGGATGTCAGACAAAAGAAGAAGCACAGACAACAGAAAAACTCAATTATAACAGCAGAGGTATTTATTCAACCAGAGTCTCGCTTCCAGATGTCACACTTTCCAGAAAAACGACAGCAGATGATATTCAGGTGTATTACTATACCATGCAGGATGTCGGGGAAGAGGCAGGAACAAAAATTAATCAGGAACAGGCAGAGGTAAAGGAAATTGATGTAAGAGGAAAGCATAATCTGCAAGTAAATTTTGAAGACAAGAATGCAGCTGAAAATGCGACAGGAGCTTATTTTGTAAGTGTAAAAGGGCAGGAAGAGGCGTCTGCTTTTGTGCCGGTTTCTTATGATACATATTTTTTGCAGAGTGACAGAGATACAGTTTATCCATGGGAAGAGAAAATCCAGCTTCAGATGGCTTTGACCGGGACGACGTTTTCCGATGAGATTACAGCTGAAGATATTCACACAGGAGGCTCTTTTGAAAGGATGAAAGTGAATCTGGTTTCAGCAGGGAAAAAGAACCTTACAGTAGAATTGACTGGAGAGATGAAGAGAGATTCCTATACCAATGTTTATCTTGGAGGTACGGTCAGTGTAGGTCGCGGCGGAGTTGAGAATGGATATGGCGATGTCAGTACAGTAATAGCAGTAGAAGATACTGCAGTCGGTATATCGAGAGATAATCTGGAAATCAAAGATGGCATGCTTTCTATACCGGTTCTGTTAAGTGGCGGAGCATTTGCTTCGGAAGTAAAAACAGAAAGTTTTGTGATAGAAGGATTAAAAGTAGAAAAAGTGGAGAGAAAAAGTGATCAGGAAACAGTTGTTCAGATTTCGGTGGATAATAAGGCAGAAACCATAAATCAATCCATAGAAATATTGGATGGGAAGGTGCTTGATATTAAAGCGGATGCAACGAATACCGGGCAGGAACTTTCTGGATTTCTTACAACATCAGAAGCCTCTTTTTATCCGGTATTTGATTATGCAGATGAGGAAGAAGGAAAGCTTGTATTTACCTTAATTTTGATGCCACAGCAGGGAACATTCGTTGAGAATATTACAAAGGAAAATTTTGCACTTGGAAGTGATTTTTCAAAAGGAAAAATCAGATCTGTAGATCTTCAGGACGATGGAAATGTAGAACTGATCATGGAGATACCGGCAGGGGAGCTGAGCGTAGATACAATGAATCTGTCAGGAACGGTAACGGCAGCTTCTGGTACAATGGTAAATGTCTGGGGAGAAGAAAAAGATACAGAGACTTCCTATACAAGAGGCTATACACAGGATACGATGGGAAAAGGATTTGGAGATGCGATCAGTGCGATATCTGAGACAGTAGATATGCTGACGAATAATCCATTCTATCAGGCAATCAACAGTGCATCCGGTGTAGCATCCAGTGTGACCGGTGCAGTGAAGACGAGTATTTCGATTCTGGAATATTTTGGTGTGGTGCAGTCCGAACAGTCGAAACAGTTGCAGCAGCTTCAGGATGGTGTGAATAAGATCAACGATACACTGGCTGAGCAGAATAAATCACTTGATAAACTGCTGGAAGAGACCTATAAAGACAGAGTGACAAGTTTTAGTGCTTTGGTGGATAAATTAAAAGTGAAAACAAATGTTTGCGCAGGAATTTATCAGAATTTGCGGAATGTGACAGGAACAGATGGATTAAAAGAACCTTCGGCTCCATTTACGGATGATCTGAAGCCAGGTGATGAAGCTTACGATGAATGGAAAGAATATAGCAAAAAAGCACGAGAAGTGATTCTGGATGGGGATGAGAAACATAATCCATATTTTGATAATGCAAAAAATAAATTTACGGATCTTGAAAATGCGTTGATCGATGTAACAACCGCGATGGTCCGGAGCCAACCTGAAGATAATCCATTTAGAGATTATGATACTTTGTGTACATATGCCTTTAATTTTGACGCATCATCCCAGTCATATCGGGAAGCGTACAGAGCTCTTGCAAGATATGTAGTTGACTACGGATATTCTATGCTATGCACATATTATGATGTATGGAATTATCCGGGAAACAATGCATTTAAGGCAATTACAGCAGAATATGAAAAGGCGAATGCAATTATTGAGGCGGAAATCAATAATGTAGGTGAACGGACAGACACAGCATATTGTTATGTAACAAAGTCATATGTAGCTGCAGAACCATTTTTGATTTCAGATGATGAAATTGGTAATTGTGCAAATTATTCTCAGGTAGTGGAACTTATGAAAAACAGATGGCAGGATATTCATAACAGAGCATTTATAACACATATGACAGCTGAACAGAAGGATAAATTTGAAAATCGGATGACTGGCCGGACAATGGATGAGGAGATGACTTTATTATTCAGTAACCTGGGAGATACATATGCAGTTCCGGCGGATGGAACAGTATGTTTGTTCAATATGGCAAAAGATTCTTACCAGTTTGAAGGTGAGACGACGAGAGATAACCGGGATCAGTATCTGGCCGGATATATGGATGCAGAATACGTAGTTATGCCGACAGATTTTACCGGAGAGAGAAGAACCGCTTCATCATATGATAACGATCCTTCTGTAAACAGAGAAGATTTGATGATATCTTTCCAACAGGGAGATGGAAAATATTATATGTATAAAGCATTACTGAATCAATGAGGATGAAAAAAATAGTAAAATTAAAAGCAGCAGGGAGCATTTTAATAAGTTTTTTAATCGTCTTCGGATGTCTGGCTTTATGGAAAGAGAAAACAAATAAGACGGATGGAACCTACACTCTTTGCATTTATATGTGTGGAAGTGATCTGGAGACAAAGCGGGGAGCTGCCAGCAAAAACATTGATGAGTTGCTGGCAGCTCATCTGCCTGAAAATGTGCAGATTATTTTACAGACAGGCGGAGCATCTTCATGGCGGAGACATAACATTCCATCAGACAGTATCAATCGATGGAAGATAGAGAAGGGTGAACTGGTGTTGCTGGAACAATTGCCACAGGCAAATATGGGAAATGGAAGGACACTGGCTGATTTTCTCATATTTTGTGCGAATGAATATCCCAAAAGTGAGCAAAGTGTTATTTTGTGGGATCATGGAGGCGGTTCAGCACGTGGTATCTGCTGTGATGAAAATTACCAGATGGATATCATGAGGATTACCGAACTGGATGAGGCTTTGGATGCGGGAAGAAAATTACTGGGACGAAAATATGCATTTGTCGGATATGACCTTTGTCTTGGAGCTAATCTGGATACGGCAATCATTACTGCGCGATATGCCGAAAATATGATTGCCAGCCAGGAAATTGAATCCATGTATGGATGGGACTATAAAAAGATAGCAGAGAGACTTGGAACATCGGATTTTTATGAAAAAATGATGGAAGCGTATGCAGATAAGTGCATGAAAAAGCAGAATTACGGTTATACGATTTCACACATCCGGCTGGATTTGATAAAAGAAGTGGAAGAAAATTTCCAGAAATTAGTCAGACTTATGGAAGAGGGAAAAGAGAATAAGTGGATTGTGGATGCGGCATCAGATGCGATTCATTTTGGTATGAATACAGAGAGCGAAGGATATTCCGAAATGATTGATCTGGGAAGTTTTGCCGGTAATCTGGGTTTTACTGAATTGAACGAACTATTGGGGCAGAGTATTACAACGATGTCAGGTAAGATGAAACGTGGAGTAAGTGGACTAAGTATCTATTATCCAGTATCCGGAGTTTCGAATCTGTATACATATCTGGAAAATACACCTGTCCCAGAATATGCAGATTTTCTGAAGAAAAATTATGGAGAAGCAGTTGGTGGAAAGATGATTGTATTCACCGACAGCGGAAGTGCAATGGATGGAGAATTACATATCCAGTTAAGCACAGCTTCTTTAAAATATGTACAGAGAGTGGAATATGAGGCATATTACTACTATACACGGGCGGACGGTTATTCCAGATGGATATCTTACGGGGCAGATACAGATGTGAAGGCAGATAAGAGTGGAGGATTTACCAGTTCATTTAAAGGACGCTGGATTCAGTTTGGCGGTGAATTTATCTGTTGTTATCCGATTGATAAAAGAGATGATATTTCTACTTTTGCCGCCACCTGTAGAGTGAATGGACAGGCGGGGACTGTGCGCTTTACATATGACAGTAATAAACGTAGATTTCATACACTGGGATTCATAAGTACCGATGGGAATCAGATATCCAGAATGGAGATGGTAGATCCTGGGGATGAATGGAAGGTTATGTTCTATGAACTTCTATCAGATGGGACAAAACAATTATGCGAGGGGATAAAAGGCGGAGTTTACACTGGAAAAGAAAAATTTTCAGTTGCAGATGTGCCGGATGGAGATTATCAGACCCGATTGGTTGTGACAGATATTTATGGTGGGAAAAAATATTCGAAAGTGGCACATGTTAAGAGAAAAGACGGAAAACAGTATATTGTGGCAATTAGTGAGGAAGTATGGACAGATAATAAGAAATAGGAAAATGAAAAAAGATTCTGTGAAGATATATTGCTTCACAGAATCTTGTAATTTAAAAATTAGACAGTATAACCTGTATCAGTTACAGAAACAAGAGTTGCTTTTAAGCTGCTTGCATCACCAACAACAGGCTGTACAACAACATTGAACATACCTTGATCAGCACCACTTTTATTCATATAAGAAGTTCTTACAAATGTTAAGGTGTCGGTTCCGTTACCACTCTGAAGAAAATTCTGAGCACTACCATCTACGACCTTTACAGGTGCATTTAATTTTACAACTACAGTCTGTGCATTATTAGAATGTTCTGTAGTTTCATGGGTGTAATAGACAGCAAAACGATACTTATTGCCCATACCTCCTTCATAGCTTTCATCAGCAATTCGGCCTACTAAACATCCACTTGCAGCGTACACGCCTTCGGCTAATCCATTGTCTATAGTTACGATTGGTTTTGAATAAGTTTTCATTATAAATTACCTCCTCATATGTAAATTAGTTATTTGAATAAGAATAATTAGTACATTCTAATTGTCTAACATCAGCTCCCTGTATTTGTACAGAAATTTCTGCACTTTCAGGAGCAGAATACCAATTTAATGTTAAATATTTACTGCTTACAGCACAAGAAGCTCCTCCACCCCAGCCCCCGTTGATATCCATATTGAATGTCAGAACAACAGTTAACTGACTTCGATTTAAAGAACTGAGATCTACGGAATAAACAGCAGTACCACCATTTCCCCAATCTCCATCATATCGCAAAAAACTTACAGGAATACCCTGTTGTATTGCCACTTGCAGCATAAATCCCTTCGGCTATCCCGGCATCGATAGAGATGATCGGTTTCTTATATAATTTCATAGATAATTCTCATTACAAAAATAGACTATATAATGTAATAAAAATAAAGATGAAACTGTTTCTTTCTAATAGAATATCATGCTGAGAAAAAGTGTCAATATTTATCGAGAAGAAAGTGCAATTTTGTACAATAAAAATACAACAGCTTCAAAAAAAGCTGTTGTATATATAAAAATGATTACTAATTTACTGAATAGGTAAACCCTGTCATTTTCAGATTATCAATAGATGTTCCATGATCCAAATGGATACCTATTGTGAGTGGGTTAGATGCAGTACTTGCAAAAGTAAATGTTGCAGTTTTGTTTGACCAAGATACCTGAACAGAAGCATCATCTGTTTCTGCCCCATCAATGGTATCATTAAAGTTGATATTCAATGTAATCGTACCATCAATATCAGACCAATTCGCCATTGCAAGACCTTTTCCACCATTAGTACCCCAACGATCCCATACACCATAATAAGTAACATTAAGTGTTCCCTGAGCTGCACCACTTGCAGCATAGACTCCTTCTGAAATTCCATTATCTATAGAAATTACAGGTTTTTTATAAGTTTTCATCATTACAAATTACCTCCTGAATTTTGTTGTATTTAAACTACTGTAATTATAGGGGAAAGGAAGCTGGAAAGTCAATAGAAAATGCATCAAAAAGTGTACAATAATATAATCAATCAACCAGTTTGATTGATTGACAAATATCAGAATCTGCTGTAAGATATTTGAGCAAAAATCAATGTGAGAAAAATACACTTATAAATAAGAAGAAACGAAAATAGTGCTAGAAAAAGCGGGAGGAAAAGCAGATGAGTGAAAATGCAGTGAATAAGACGGCTGAAAATGAGCAGGACAATCCACTTGGATATGAAAAAGAATCAAAATTATTGGTCGGATTTGCAATACCATGCATTATTTCCATGCTGGTGACAGCGCTGTACAATATCGTGGATCAGATTTTCATTGGTCAGGGTGTTGGGATGCTTGGAAATGCGGCGACGAATATTGCGTTTCCTCTGTCGACTTCCTGCACAGCCATTTCTTTGTTACTTGGAATCGGAAGTGCTACTAATTTTTCTTTGAAGCTTGGTGCGGGTGAAGAAAAAGAGTCTGCGGAATACGCGGGGAACGGGATCTGCCTGATGGCGATTTTCGGAATTGCACTTTTTGCAGTTACTACATTATTTTTAACGCCGATGCTGAAATTTTTTGGGGCAACATCTGAAGTGCTTCCGTATGCGGAGGAATACACACGGATCACAGCGATTGGCTTCCCGTTTCTGATCGCGAATACAGGAATGAGTAAGCTGATCCTTGCCGATGGAAGTCCGCGGTATTCTATGACCTCCATGCTGGTAGGTGCGATTGTCAATACGATCCTGGATCCGATTTTCATTTTCGGACTGCATATGGGAATGCGCGGAGCAGCGCTTGCTACGATCATCGGACAGATTGTTTCTTTTTGCATCAGTCTGCGGTATATGTTTCATTTCAAAACGATCCGGCTTACAAAGAACAGTTTCCATATGACAGGCAGACATATCCGGAATATTTTCAAATTCGGTGCGAGTGCCTGCTTTAACCAGATTGCGATGACGGTTGTACAGATCGTGCTGAATAATACGCTGGCGCATTACGGTGCACAGTCCGTATATGGCGGCGATATTCCGCTTGCCTGTGCGGGAATCATTACCAAGGTGAATATGATCTTTATGTCCTTTGTCATTGGAATTTCACAGGGAATCCAGCCGATCATTGGATTCAACTATGGTGCTGAGAAATACGACCGTGTGCGGAAGAGTTATCTGCTTGCGCTTGGAACAGCAACGGTCCTTTCCGGGATTGCATTTTTCTGTTTTCAGGTATTCCCAAGACAGATTATCAGTGTATTTGGATCAGGAAGTGAGTTGTATTTTCAGTTTTCAGAGCGGTATTTCCGGATCTATATGTTCCTTACGATCGTAAATGGGATTCAGCCGGTTACATCGAACTTTTTCAACTCCATCGGAAAGTCGCAGCTGGGGGTATTTATGTCCCTGACAAGGCAGATTATCTTTTTACTGCCGCTGATCGTGATTTTTCCGCTATTTATGGGAATTGACGGCGTTATGTACGCAGGTCCGATTGCAGATGCGGCTGCAGCAATTGTCTGTGGGTATTTCATGGTGCGGGAACTGAAAGAGCTTTCGACGATGGATAAGAAGAAAAAAGAAGAAATTGCGGCATAATATATGCTGAATAATTCAAGATAGAAGCAGATTGAAAAGGTGGTTCTTTTTAATGAGAACTGCCTTTTTTATATATAGAAATAAACTATATATAACGATGAATATCGTAGAAATGAATTAGTGAAAAGTATTAAAATATGGTACAATAAAAATAATATTGAATAAATTTTTAAGGGAGAAAAAATCATGATAAAGGAAGCGGAAATTCGGGAAAAATTCATAAAAGGATATGATTGTTCTCAGGTGGTCTGTTCGTATTTTGCGGACAGATTTGGTATAGATGAGGTAACAGTCAAAAAGATATCGGCAGGTTTCGGTGGAGGAATGCAGCAGGGGAAAACCTGTGGCGCCTATACAGGAGCACTTATGGTGCTTGGGCTTGCGTATGGACATGCTGAAGATAAGAATCTGTTGGAGCAGAAAAACGTTATGATACAGAAGACAGTTGAATTCAGAGAACGTTTTCTTCAGGCATTACCATCTGATGAATGTAAAGATCTGATTGGATATGATGTCTCAAAACCGGAAGAACTGCAAGCAGCACTTGACAGTGGAAAGTTATTGGATTACTGTCCGTCTGTTGTAGAAAAAGTGATTCGGATCGTAGAAGAACTGCTTGCTTAATGAAGAATGAAATCCCGGTATTTTTGATTGATTCAGGTGCATGTTTTGTATATACTGTTGTTTAGAAAAAAGAAACGGGATGATGAAATGAAGATAGATGTTGTAATTCTGGTCTTCCGTCCAGATGGAAGGCTGAAGATGTGTATAGAGAGATTGTTAAGACAGAGTGTGACTCCAGACAGGATTTATCTGGATGTGCTTTATGAAAATCCAGTAGATAAGGAAATTCCTGAAGTTTACATGGATGAGAGAATTGAAGCCAGGTATATGCCCAGAGAGGAATATGACCACGCAGGAAGCCGGGATGCAATGATACGGTTACTGGATTCAGAGATTGTGATTTTTATGGTACAGACGGCGATTCCACAGAGTCGGTATCTGATCGAAAAGCTGACAGAACCGTTTGTGGATGAGAAAACAGCGATTGCATACGGGAGACATATAACTGATGAGGAATGTGCGCCGATCGAGTGTTGTGTAAGGCAATTCAATTATCCTCCGAAGGGGATGACAAGATCGCTGGAAGATATGCAAAAACTGGGGATCCGGACATTTTTTAATTCTAATGTATGTGCGGCATACAGAAGAACGGCCTATTTGGAAACGGAAGGCTTTGGGAAGAAGATGATTGCCGGGGAAGATATGCTGGCGGCAAGAAGGATTCTTGAGAAAGGCTGGCAGATCGTTTATGTGCCAGAAGCGGAAATTCTTTATTATCGTAAGGATAATCTGAGAGAACTGTGGAAGCGGAATTTTGATATTGGAGTTGCGCATGCAGAGCATCCGGAGATGATTGAGAATACAAGACCTGGAAGAGAGGGAATGCGTCTGGTTCGAGTAACATCCGCACTGCTTAAACAGAACCATATGGAAGAATATCTTGGAGAAGTAGCTGTTCGGAGTATGGTGCGGTATCTGGCATACCATTTTGGAAGAAATTATGAGCATTTACCGGAAAAGGTTGTCAGGAAATGCTCGGCAAATAAAGAGTATTGGGGAAAAAAGAGTGAAAAAAAATAAAAAGGTATGGATATTTGCGGGGATTATCATACTGGTTGTCATTCTAAATCATATTTTCGGATGGTCTTCTTACATAGGGGACACGAAAAATCTGGAATTTATGAAGCAGATGGTAGAAGATAATCTGCCGCTGGCAATGCTGGTATACATTGTGCTTACGGTTGTAGGATGCGTGGTTCTGGCACTGCCGGGAGTTACATTTGCAATTCTGGCAGGGCTTTTATTCGGACCGGTTTTGGGGACGATCTGCTGTTCCCTTGCGACAACGATCGGGGCGATTCTGGCGTTTATTGCAGGAAGATTTTTCCTGAAAGACAGTGTGGGACCGATGGTGGCAAAGAATAAGATCCTGAAAAAGTGGCTGTTTGATGATACCGGGCGAAATGAACTTTTTGTGCTGATGATCACACGTCTGGTTCCGGTTTTTCCGTTTAATCTTCAGAATTTTGCATATGGAGTTACGGATATTCACTTCAGTACTTATGCGATTGGATCACTGATCTTCATGCTTCCGGGTACTGCAATGTATACGGTTGGCACAGCGGGGCTTGCGGATAAAGAGAACAGAATTCTTTATATTGGGATTGCGGTTCTTCTGGCGCTTGTGGTAACCGGAATGGGTGTGATTCTGAAAAAGAGATATTTAAAAGAAGATCTGGAGGAAAAAGCAGATGGGGAATAAAGAAAAAACGACAGATTCTTCCAAATGCACACACTGTCATCTGTGTCAGAAAAACTGTCTGTTTCTTAAAAAATATAAATTGGACATTGGTGATACGGAGAAGCTGAATGAGTTACTGTATCATTGTTTTCTGTGCGGAAAATGCACAGAAGTCTGTCCGGAGGGAATAGATGGACGGGAAATCATACTGAATATGCGGCAGAAGCAGGTGGCAGATAATGCCGGTAAGGTCAAAGAAAAAGGCTATCAGATGCTGATTCAGGAGAAGAAGAATTACATTTTTAAGAATTATCAGGACTTTGCAAAGAGTGTACTGTTTCCTGGATGTAATTTTCCGTCCTATTTTCCGAAGACAACAAAGTATCTGGCAAAACTGCTGAAAGAGAAGGCTGGAATCGGGACTGTGTTTGACTGCTGTGGAAAGCCGGTTGCAGAGCTTGGCATGAAGCCGGAGGAAGAGAAGATCATCAGGCAGATGGAAGAAACATTTGCCAGAAAACAGATTGAGGAGCTGATCATGGTCTGCCCGAACTGCTATGATTTTCTGAAGCCGCGTCTGAAAAATGTGCGGATCGTAAGCATTTATGAGAAGCTTCAGGAGCTTGGAATCGGACAGAAGATTGAAGAGAAGTTGACGGTTTTTCCGCCATGTCCGGATCGCAAGTCCGGTGAGATTCTGGAACAGATCCGGCCTTTTTTAAAAGAGGAGCCGGAGATTGTGAAAGAAGCCCAGTGCTGTGGTCTGGGTGGATGTGCCGGGGGAAAGGAAAGTGACCTGGCAGAAAAGATGGCGGCGAAGGTAAGAGAAAGAGGACAGAATATCTGTACATATTGTGCGTCCTGTTCAGGAAGCTTCGCAAGAAAAGGATTTACAGAAACGGAGCATATTCTGCTTAAGATTCTGGGAGTCGAAGAACAGCCGGACACAGCCAAATCGATGGTGAACCGGGCAAAGACAAAGTATTGGAGAGGGTAAAGGTAAAAGAAATGGAAAAAAAGAAAAACAAATGGGTCGGGAAAATTATTGTACTGGTGCTGCTTGCTGCATCTGTAGGAAGTTATTATGTATTCCCATCAGTGAAGCATGTGATGAATCAGGTATTTAAAATGTTTGCAAGCGGTGACTTTACAGTAGTCAGAGATTTTGTGGCATCCTATGGTGCATATGCGGCAGTGATTTCGTTCCTGCTTATGATCTTTCAGTCGATTGCAGCACCGCTTCCGGCATTTCTGATTACATTTGCAAATGCCAATCTGTTTGGATGGTGGCAGGGAGCAATCCTGTCATGGAGCAGTGCAATGGCAGGTGCAGCAGTGTGCTTCTTTATTGCGAGAATCCTTGGACGTGATGTTGCTGAAAAGCTTACAAGCAAGGCTGGAATGAAGCAGATCGATACATTCTTTGACCGATATGGAAAGAATACGGTGCTGATTTGTCGTCTTCTTCCATTTGTATCATTTGATATTGTAAGCTATGCAGCAGGTCTTACATCAATGTCATTTATGTCGTTCTTTGTAGCGACAGGAGTTGGACAGCTTCCGGCGACAATTGTATATTCATACGTTGGAGGAATGCTGACAGGAGGGGCAAAACTTATGGTAACAGCTCTTCTGATCATTTTTGCATTGTCTGCACTGATCTTTATGGGAAGAAAGATCTATATGGACAGACAGGATAAGAAGAAAGCGGATAAGTAATGACTGTCCGATAAAAGAAAGTTATGGCGAAAGCCGCAGACCGTTATGTTCGGTCTGCGGCTTTTGTGATATAATGAGCGCAAGAAAGCCATAGGGAGCTTGCATAAAAGGGAAAGCAGAAAGGGGTACAGAAGAATGGGATATTTTTATTTTGCAAGACATGGACAGACTGTATGGAATGTGGAGAATAAAATCTGTGGTGCGACCGATATCGAGCTGACAGAGCTTGGACATGAACAGGCAATGGAGCTTGGAAGAAAGATTAAGGAAGAGGGCGTAAAGATCGATGAGATCCTGTATTCGCCTCTGGTACGTGCGAAAGAGACAGCACGCCATATTTCGGAGATGACAGGGATTCCGATGCGTGAGGAGATACGGCTGAAGGAGCAGAACTTTGGAAAATATGAATCCACTCCGAGAAATGGTGAGGAGTTCAAAAAAGCAAAGCAGAACTTTATCAATCATTTTGAAGGCGGTGAGACCATGCTGCATCTGTGCCAGAGAATTTACAATCTTCTGGATGATATCAGGGAAGAAGCGGATGACAAGGTGTATCTGCTGGTTGCACACAATGGGATTTCCAGAGTGATCCAGTCGTATTTTTATGATATGACGAACGAAGAGTTTGCGGCGTTTGGAATTAAGAACTGTGAATTGAGGAAATTTGAATTTCCGGAGTAGGAGAAGGGTATGAAATTACTGATCAGGCAGAGAGTCTTTTCGTGGACAGATTCTTATGATGTGTATGATGAAAATGGAAATGTAAAATATTTTGTAAAAGCAGAGTTTCTGTCGATCGGACACCGGCTGCATGTGTATGATATGGCAGGGAATGAGCTTGGGCTGATTAAAGAAAAAGTGCTGTCCTTACTTCCGGTATTTGAAATTGAAGTGAATGGACAGACACTTGGACGGATTGAAAAGCGTTTTACATTATTCAGACCAAAGTATGATGTGGATTTTAACGGGTGGCATGTAGAGGGGGACTTCATGGGATGGAACTATGATATCTATGAAGCATGCAGTCCGGTGGTACATATTACAAAAGAATTACTTCATTGGGGAGATACTTATGTGCTAGATTTTGCAAATCCGACAGATGAATTACTGGGACTTCTTCTTGTAATTACGATTGATGCGGCGAATTGCAGTCAGAATAGTTGATCTAATTTAATGAATTGTAAAAATGTCAAAAAAAATATAAAAAACACTTGCCAAACCGGTATGGATGTGATAAAATTCTTTTTGTTGACGCGGAAGTGTCGGAATGGCAGACGAGCTAGATTCAGGTTCTAGTGCTCGCAAGGGCGTGTGGGTTCAAGTCCCATCTTCCGCATAATAAAAGAAACCTCAGGTGATTCACCTGAGGTTTTCTTTTATTGTACCGAAGCGATCCCTGAACCCAAGGTTCAGGTCTTCGCTTCGCTACGGTCGGCGCAAAGCACTCGTCCACCGGACGAGTTGCGCCCCATCTTCCGCACAGATGTCTTGAATTAAATACATGAGAACATCGGATTGACAATCTCTTGTCAAGGTGTCATAATATCCGCGGAGGTAGTATTTGGAAAACTACAAAACTATACTCTGACTGAATCACAACAATTTCATATCGAAATCGTTTCCGTCAACAAGTGACGGAGAAGGAGCTTATATTTATTAAGAGGTAAAATAAGACTCAGGGAATACGAAGAATAGCAGAAGCATTTGCAGGGAGAAGTATGCCTTGACGATGCTTTTTTTCATATAATAGCTTTTTGTTAAGGAAGAAAAGCATGGCTGCACTCTATATTTATGCTTATTTTTGTATTTCCGGACAGAAAAAGGAGTAAGACATGACAGTTGAGATGTTAAAAGGAAAGATTCATCGTGCTACGGTAGTACAGGCAGAATTAGATTACGTGGGAAGTATTACGGTCGATGAAGATCTGCTGGATGCAGCAGGAATTATGGAATACGAGAAGGTTCAGATCGTGGACGTGAATAACGGAAGCCGGTTTGAGACTTATACGATCTGCGGTAAGCGTGGAAGCGGAATGATCTGCTTAAATGGTGCTGCGGCAAGATGTGTAAGTACAGGTGATAAGATTATTATCATGTGTTATGCAAATTATAAGGCTAAAGAAGCCAAAGAACATAAACCAAAAGTTGTTTTCGTGGATGATGAAAATAAGATCAGCCGTGTGACAAATTATGAAAAACATGGGTTGTTGAAAGATATGGCATAATCAGGATCGCGGGAGCACAAAGTGCGTAGCAATCCGCAGATTATGCAAAACAGAACATGAAATTAGTTGAATTCAGAACAAGAGGCTATCTCCGAATTTATTATAAAGAGGAGAATTATCATGCAGGTAACAACAACAGTCGAGGAGACAAGAAAATTAGTTAAGAACTGGAAAAAAGAAGGAAAAACCGTAGGTCTTGTGCCGACCATGGGATTTTTACACGAAGGACACGCAAGCCTGATCAAAAGATGCCGTGAGGAAAATGATATCGTTGTGGTATCTGATTTTGTAAATCCGACTCAGTTTGGACCGACAGAAGATCTGGAAGCATACCCGAGAGATTTTAAACGTGACAGCGAGCTTTGTGAGAGCCTTGGAGCAGATCTGATCTTCCATCCGGAACCGAAGGATATGTATCATGATCCACATGCTTATGTAAGTATTGATACGTTATCTGATACCCTTTGTGGAAAGACAAGACCGATCCATTTTAAAGGGGTATGTACGGTTGTTTCCAAATTATTCAATATTGTAGCACCGGACAGAGCTTATTTTGGACAGAAGGATGCACAGCAGCTTGCAATCATCCGCAAGATGGTGCAGGATCTGAATTTTGATATCCAGATCGTAGGCTGCCCGATCATCCGTGAGGAAGACGGACTTGCCAAATCGTCCAGAAATACCTATTTAAGCGCAGAAGAGAGAAAGGCTGCACTGTGCCTTTCAAGAGCCGTTAAAACCGGTCAGGAAGCGATCTGCAAGGGAATCAAGGCAGAAGAAGTACTGGTAAAGATGCGCGCAGTGATCGAAGCAGAACCGCTTGCAAAGATTGATTATGTATCCATGGTAGATGCACTGGATATGCAGCCGGTTGAGAGCGTGGAAAAAGACGTTCTGGTTGCCATGGCAGTCTATATCGGAAAAACAAGGCTGATCGATAACTTCAGCTACGAGGTATAGACTATGGAAAATATGATGAAAAAAGTGGGGAAGATCAGTTCTTTTCTTACAAAATATATCGGGGTCATCATTATCTGTTTTTCCGTAGTGGCGTTTTTCTGGCGTGATGGATTTGCCTGGACAACGAGCTACACTTCTGTATTTCTCGGAGTAGCTATGTTCGGGATGGGGCTTACGATCAAGATGGACGATTTCAAAAGAGTCTTTTACAGACCAAAAGAAATCCTGATCGGATTCGTCGCACAGTACACGATCATGCCGGTGATCGCGTGGATCCTGTGTCAGCTGATGCAGCTGCCGACAGATCTGGCACTTGGCGTGATCCTGGTTGGTTGCTGTCCGGGCGGAACGGCAAGCAATGTGATCACCTATATTGCCGGAGGTGATGTGGCGCTTTCTGTCGGAATGACGATCACATCAACTCTTGCGGCACCGATTGTAACACCACTTCTGGTGTATGTACTCGCCGGAGCCTGGGTAGAAGTATCCTTCTGGGCAATGGTGATTTCTGTAGTAAAGGTTGTTCTGGTTCCGGTACTTCTGGGAATTCTGATCAACTGGGTCTGGGGGAAGCAGATCCAGAAAATATCAGAGGTTCTGCCACTGATCTCAGTTGTATCGATCGTAATGATCATCAGCGGAATCGTAGCCGTCAATGCAGAAAAAATCTTAAGCTGCGGACTTCTGGTTCTCGGAGTTGTGATGCTTCACAATCTCTGCGGAATGGGAATTGGACTTGGCGCAGCGAAAATTTTACATATTGAGTACGATAAGGCAACCGCCATTGCCATTGAAGTCGGAATGCAGAACAGTGGACTTGCAATCTCCCTTGCGACTGCCAATTTCGCGGCAAATCCACTGGCAACCCTTCCGGGAGCGATCTTCAGTGTATGGCATAATATATCCGGATCTTTGTTTGCAGGGATCCGTAGAAGCAAAGGGATTTCGGAGGAAATCTGCCTGGAAGCAACTGAATAAGACATATAAAAATTCCTGTGATCTGGAAAGTGCCAGAATCACAGGAATTTTCTTGTACAGAGAACGGAGTAAGTGAATTTTTTAATATAAAGCTCTGTACATCTATTGAATTGAGAATTAGAGAATTAGCGCTGTACGCGTCCTGCACCATCGCTTTCGATCATGGCAAGGACTTCGGATTCGCTGATATAGTTCAGATCACCAGGGATCGTATGCTTGATCGCAGCGGCTGCAAGACCGAATTCCAGAGCCTTTCTGGCATCCATATCAGCAAGAATCCCATGAAGGAAACCGGAAGCGAAGGAATCACCGCCACCGACACGATCAACGATGTGAAGCATATAATCGCGTCCCTTATAAAAATCATCTGCGGTGCAGACAGCTCCTGACCAGCCGTTATCAGAGGCACTGATACTCTTTCTGAGTGTGGTGATCAGGTGGGTGAAGTGATAATGGTTCAGTACATGACGCATATGTTCTTCATCCACACAGATGCTGTAATCGCCATCGATAAAATCAGTACCTTCTTCAGCATAGCCGAGACATTTTGCGGCGTCACGGGCATTTCCAAAGCAGATATCCACATATTCCATCATTTCAGAGAGCATTTTCTGCTTTCCTTCAATATCAGATGTCCATAATTTGGAACGGTAGTTCAGGTCAAAAGATACAGTTACGTGATGTTCTTTTGCTTTTTTGAGGGCAGCAAAGGTCAGTTCTTTTGCTTCTTCGCTGAGTACCGGGGTGATACCGGATACATGGAAGAGGTCTGCATCTTTGAAGATTTCATCAAAATCAAACTCTTCAGGAGAAGCTTTGGTAACTGCAGAGCCTGCGCGGTCATAAACTACGCTGGAAGGACGGATGGAAGCACCGTTTTCCAGAAAATAGATACCGAGTCTTTCGCCGCCTCTGGCAATATGGTTACAGTCTACATTCAGCTTTCTTAAAGCACCGATGGCTGCATCTCCGATGGCATTTTCCGGAATCTTTGATAAGAAAACAGAGTGATGTCCGAACTGTGCCAGAGAAGCAGATACATTCGCTTCAGCACCGCCATAATTGATCTCAAAATCGGTTGCCTGTGCAAAGCGCTGGTATCCCGGAGGGGAAAGTCTCAGCATGATTTCGCCTAAGGTTACAACTTTTGCCATTTTTATACCTCCCTGATTGAGTGAACCAGTTCAACTGCTTCTTTTGTAAGGGCTGTGATGCGTTCAAAATCACCGGCTTTGATAAGATCACCTTTTACCATCCAGCTTCCGCCGCATGCGAAGATTTTCTCATAGCGAAGGTAATCCGGAAGCGTAGCAGCACTGATTCCACCGGTTGGCATGAACTGCATCATGTTATATGGAGCTGCAAGAGCTTTGATCATTGGAAGTCCGCCTGATGGCTCTGCCGGGAAGAATTTTACAAGACGAAGTCCGAGTGTGTATGCCTGTGCAAGTTCGCTTGGAGTTACGATTCCAGGAGTTACCGGGATTTCTTTTTCCAGACAGTATTTTACGATCACTGGATCAAGACCAGGTGTTACGATGAATTTTGCACCGGCAGCAACTGCACGGTCTACCTGTTCGGTTGTGAGGACGGTACCTGCACCGACTACCATTTCCGGATAGGCTTCTGTCATGATACGGATGGATTCTTCCGCTGCATCTGTACGGAAAGTAACTTCTGCACAGGCAAGTCCGCCTTCACAGAGCGCTTTTGCAAGTGGTGCAGCATCTTTTGCATCATCCAGTACAACAACAGGTACGACACCGAACTGACCGAGTTTTTCTAAAGTTGTATTCATAATCTAAATCTCCTTTTTTTCTGAAACCAGACATCACAACAGGAACGATGTGATGCCTGGTAAATGCCAAAGTATGCAATAGAAGCTTCCAGTGGCAGGTTCTATGTATTGACAGGTTGGTAAAGGGCTGTAAATTACAGAAGACCCTTCATTACTTCATAGGTTCCATTTTCGCGGATCTGGGTCAGGTAGTTGCATACAGCAGCTTCAAATCCCGGGATCTGAGTCAGATCTTCACCCCAGAAGTCTGTGTTTGTGCATACTGCATGAACCAGGTCAGCAGCAGAATCATCTTTGTGAGCTGCGTAGAATTCCAGAACTGCCTTGTCATCTTTGACGGTGTATTCGTTGCCGGCTCTCTTAGCTGTAAGCCCTTCTTCTGTAAGGGTATATCCGTTGTAGAATGCGATATAGAATGCGAAGGATGCAGTGATGCATGCCGGAAGTTCGCCCTTGCGTTCTACATAACCTTTCAGTGAAGGCATAACACGTGCTTTCCACTTAGAAGTTGAGTTCAGGGAAATGGCAAGCAGAGCGTGGTCGATGAATGGGTTTTTGAAACGTTCTGTTACGGCAGCGGCAAATTCTTCCAGTTCAGCCTTCGGAAGATCTAGTGTAGGAATGATTTCGTCGTAAATAGTCTTGTTCATGAATCCACAGATTACATCATCATGCATGCAGTCTCTTACGATATCCTGTCCTGCAAGGTAAGCGCCGAGTACAAAAGAAGTATGAGCACCGTTTAAGATGCGGACTTTTCTCTGTTTGTATGGTTTGTGGTTGTCTGTGATCAGGATCGGAAGATCTGCTTTGTCAACCGGGAATTCATCCTTGATGGACTGTGGTCCTTCGATTACCCAGAAACCGAAGATTTCACCGGTATCGATCAGGTTATCTTCGTATCCAAGTTCTTCGCAGATAGAAGCGGCTTCATTTCTCGGATATCCGGTTACGATACGGTCTACCAAAGTAGAGCAGAAGATATTCTCTTCTTTGATCCAGTTCATGAAGTCTTCACCCAGATCCCACTGTTTGGCGTACTGTAATACACATTTTTCCAGTTCTTTTCCGTTGTTGTCGATCAGTTCGCAGGAAAGAATAATGAATCCTTTTCCGGCTTCTTTCCCGAATTTCTGGAAACGGCGGTACATAAACTGTGTCAGTTTTCCTGGGTAGCTGTCAGCCGGAACATCTGTGAACTGGCAGGAAGGATCATAAGTGATTCCTGCTTCTGTTGTGTTGCAGGCGATGAAACGAAGATCCGGATTATCTGCACATGCAAGAACGGCTTCAAAATCCTGATAAGGATTCAGACAGCGGCTTACGCAGGAGATCACACGCTTTTTGTTGACTTTCTGACCATCCTGGAATCCGCGGAGGAATAAGGTATAAAGACCTTCCTGTTCGTTGATCATATCAGCAAGTCCCGGAGCGATCGGCTGGCAGAGAACAACTTTTGAGTTGAAGCCTGCTTTTTCATTTAATTCATCGATAAAGTAATCTACGAATGCACGGAGGAAGTTTCCTTCACCAAACTGAAGAACACGTTCCGGTGCTGATTCAAGAAGATATCCGTCATATCCCTGTTCTTTTAAAGTAGCGTAAGATAATTTTTTCATACTGATTCCTGTTCCTTTCGTAAAAACGTTTCTATATTATAAAGTAACACCCTGTTTGAAAATTGCCATGTCGTGGAAACCGGCTTCTTCGGATTTGGATTTCTTACCGGAAGCAACTTCGAGGACGAAGTCCAGAAGATTGTCGGAAAGCTCATCCAGAGGAGTATCCTCTACCATAACGCCGCAGTTGAAATCGATCCAGTTCTGTTTCTTCTTTGCAAGCTGGTTGTTGGTAGAAATCTTAACAGTAGGTACCGGGCTTGCAAATGGTGTTCCACGTCCGGTTGTAAAAAGGACGATGTGTGCACCGGATGCAGCAAGTGCAGTCGAAGCAACAAGGTCATTTCCCGGAGCACTTAAAAGGTTTAATCCTTTTTCTTTTACCGGCTCGCCATAGGAGAGAACGCCCATAACTGGTGCGCTTCCGGATTTCTGTGTACATCCGAGGGATTTGTCTTCAAGGCTTGAGATACCGCCTTTTTTATTTCCCGGAGAAGGATTTTCATAAATTGTCTGGTTATGACTCTTGAAGTAGTTCTTGAAGTCATTGACCAGAGATACGGTCTGGTTAAATAATTCTTCTGTCTCACAGCGGTTCATCAGAGAAACTTCGGCACCGAACATTTCAGGAACCTCGGTAAGGATAGTGGATCCGCCCATGGATATCAGCTTATCAGAAAATGCGCCGACGGTCGGATTGGCTGTGATACCGGATAAACCGTCAGAGCCGCCACATTTCATACCGATCACCAGCTCGGAAGCGCTGATCAGTTCACGCTTAAAAGTAGAAGCGTAGGCGATCAGTTCTTTTACAACTTCGATTCCGTCGCTGATTTCGTCTTCACATTCCTGTGCGACAAGGAAGCGTACACGGTCGCTGTCATAATCACCGATGAATTTTTTCAGCTCATCGATATTGCTGTTCTCACAGCCAAGTCCGAGAACCAGGACACCGCCTGCGTTCGGATGATTTACCAGATCAGCAAGGATCTGACGGGTATTGTCCTGGTCGTCTCCCATCTGTGAACATCCATAAGGATGCGGGAATGCACAGACACCGTCGATCTGATCTGTTATATATTTCTGAGAGGCCCGCTCGATTGCTGTTGCGACATTGTTGACACAGCCTACAGTAGGAATGATCCAGATCTCGTTACGGACACCTGCGCGTCCGTCTTTTCTGCGATATCCCTGGAAGAACTTTGGTTCTCTTTTTGGAAGCTTGGTAACATTCTTATTATAAGTATAGGTAAGAAGTTCTCCGAGACCGGTTTTTAAGTTATGAGTGTGAATCCATGAACCGGCAGGAATATCTGCGGTTGCATGCCCGATCGGATTTCCATATTTAATAATGGAATCACCGGCTTTTAAATTTTTCAGTGCGAACTTGTGTCCCTGCATGATGTCTTCTGTTAATGTAACTACTACGTCATCAAGTTCAACTACAGTGCCTTTAGCCAGTGGCTGAAGGGCAACTGCTACATTATCTAATGAATTGATTCGAATAAAAGATTTCAAGGAATCAACGAACCTCCTTTGTATTGAAATATTGAAAATGTAAGAGCTTACATTTAAATTACATCTAACCGAGTGAAACGTCAATAGAAAATAAAGAAAAAATAAAAGAACAGTAAAAATGCACAAAAATCGACGTAAAATTTTGGTTATAATGCGAATAAGATACAACTTGCATTTGTGAAAGAATTGACATATACTGAAAGTACAGTGTAAGGGCTTACACAACAGAAAGGAATTCAGTAGAAACTGAAAGGGGAACAAAGAAGATGATAAAATGGAAACAAATTGTCAGTACAATGCTTTGCGCAGGTATGATCACCGTACTGGCGGCCGGATGTGGAAGCAGTAACGGTACAACATCTAAGAAGAGAATCATTCGAGTTGCACTTTCCCAGTCCGAGGAGCATCCGGAATATAAAGGGCTTGTGGAATTTAAGGACTACATTGAATCAGAACTCGGTGATAAATATGAAGTACAGATTTTCCCGAATGAGCTTCTTGGAGGTCAGACAAAAGCAATCGAGCTGACACAGACCGGAGCAATTGATTTTACCGTAGCAGGTACTCCGAACCTGGAAATCTTTGCTGACGTATATGAAGTGTTCAGTATGCCATATCTGTTTACATCAGAGGAAGCTTACTTTGCAGCAATGAATGACACCGATTATATGAACAAGATTTATGCATCCACCGAAGATACCGGTCTTCAGGTTGTTACCTGGTATAACGTAGGAACAAGAAACTTCTATGCGAAAAAGCCGATCAACACTCCGGATGATATGAAGGGTATGAAGATCCGTGTACAGCAGAGCCCGGCAAGTATCAAGATGGCAAAAGCATTTGGTGCGGCAGCATCTCCGATGAGCTTTGGTGAGGTATATACAGCGATCCAGCAGGGCGTTATCGATGGAGCAGAGAACAATGAGCTTGCACTTACCGATAACAAGCATGGTGAAGTGGCAAAATATTTTACTTATTCAAAACACCAGATGATCCCTGATGTCCTGATCGCAAACTATAAATTCCTGAACGGTTTAAGTGACAGCGAGCGTGAGGTATTTGAAAAGGCAGCTCAGATTTCTACAGATACAGAGCTTGCAGAGTGGGAGAAAGACGTGAAGGAAGCAAAGAAGACTGCCGAAGAAGATATGGGCGTAACCTTTATCGAACCGGATCTGAATGAGTTCAAGGATAAAGTGAAGAATGTACAGGAAGAAATGCTTGAGGATAACCCGAATATCCGTGACCTGTATGATCATATCCAGAAATACAATGAACAGTACGCAGGGGAGGGTAAATAATGGAAACATTACACAAAATCAGAAAAGGTCTGAATGCGGTTGTTTCAACAATCTGTGTGATCTTATTTGCAGTTATGGTGATCGTAGGAACTTATCAGATCGTAACCAGATTCATTTTTAACAGTCCGAGTACCGTATCTGAAGAGCTTCTGACTTATACATTTGCATGGATGGCAATGTTCTCAAGCGCGTATGTATTTGGTAAACGTGACCATATGAGAATGACTTTTGTAGTAGACAAGCTTCCGAAAGCGCAGAGAAGAATTCTTGAGATCGTGATCGAGCTTCTTGTGATCGCATTTGCAGTTATTGTACTGATCTACGGTGGATTTACAATTATGGGACTGACGATGACACAGAAGACAGCATCCCTTGGTGTTATGATGGGCGTGATCTACGCTGTTGTACCAATCTGTGGTATCCTGATCGCTCTTTATGGAGTGCTGAACTTAGCAGACCTGTGCAAAGGATATGAGAATCCTGAAATCGAGGAGGAAAAATAAATGAATATCGCATTAGTATCCGGACTGATTATCTTAGTCCTCTTAATTATCATGCTGATCGCAGGCGTACCGATCGCGGTTGCCCTCGGAGTATCATCCGTGTGTGCGATCCTGCCGGTTATGAACCTTGATGTTGCCGTACTTACCGGATGCCAGAGAATCTTCTCAGGTATCTCCGTATTCAGCCTGCTTGCAATTCCGTTCTTCATCCTTGCAGGTAATATTATGAACAAAGGTGGAATTGCCGTAAGACTTATCAACCTTGCAAAACTGATCACCGGACGTGCACCGGGAGCACTTGCACAGACAAACATTCTGGCAAACATGCTGTTTGGATCCATTTCCGGTTCCGGTACTGCAGCTGCATCTGCAATGGGATCCATCATTGGACCGATTGAAAAAGAAGAAGGATACGATCCGAACTTCTCAGCAGCAGTCAATATTGCAACCGCACCGACAGGACTTCTGATCCCGCCGAGTAACGTTATGATCACATACTCACTGGTAAGTGGCGGTACTTCAGTAGCAGCGCTGTTCATGGCAGGATATATTCCGGGAGCTTTATGGGGCCTTGCATGTATGCTGGTTGTTTACTTCATTGCAAAGAAAAAAGGTTATCGCGCAAAATCTTTATTTACAGCAAAAGAAGCCGGAAAGATCATCCTTCAGGCGCTGCCTTGCCTCCTTCTTATTGTAATTGTAATCGGTGGAATTATTTTTGGTGTGTTCACAGCAACCGAAGGTTCTGTAGTAGCCGTTGTGTATAGTCTGTGTCTGTCACTTTTTGTATACCGTTCCATCACGATCAAAGAAATTCCGCAGATTTTAAAAGAAAGTGCGGAGATGACAGGGATCATCATTTTCCTGATCGGTGTATCCAGCATTATGTCATGGGTTATGGCATTTACCAATATCCCGACACTGGTATCAACAGCACTGCTTTCTGTCAGCAGCAACAAGATTGTAATCTTACTTCTGATCAACGTTATTTTGCTGATCGTAGGAACTTTTATGGATATGACACCTGCATGCCTGATCTTTACACCAATCTTCCTTCCGGTATGTACAGCACTTGGAATGAATACCATTCACTTCGGTATCATGATGATCTTCAACCTGTGTATCGGAACCATTACACCACCGGTTGGTACGACACTGTTTGTTGGTGTTAAGGTTGGAAAGGTTCAGATTGAAACAGTATTCAGACAGCTTCTTGTATATTTTGCAGCAATCTTTGTTGTACTGATGCTCGTTACATACATTCCGTCACTCAGCTTATGGCTGCCGAAGATGATGGGATACATTTAATATAGAAGAAAAGGGGATTTAAATTATGAAACCATTTATGGATAAAGATTTTTTACTTTCAACAGAAACTTCTCAGAAATTATTTCATGAGTATGCAGAAAAGATGCCGATCGTAGATTATCACTGCCATATCAATCCGCAGGAAATCGCAGAAGACCGTAAGTTTGAGAATATCACACAGGTATGGCTTGGTGGAGATCATTACAAATGGCGTCAGATGCGTTCCAACGGTGTGGATGAATATTACATCACAGGTGGCGCAAGTGATCGCGAAAAATTCCAGAAATGGGCAGAAACTCTTGGAAAAGCAATCGGAAATCCGCTTTACCACTGGAGCCATCTGGAACTGCAGAGATACTTTGGATACAATGGTTATCTGAATGGCGATACAGCAGAAGAAGTATGGAATCTGTGTAACGCAAAGCTGCAGGAAGATGGAATGTCTGTAAGAAATATCATCCGCAAATCCAATGTCAAACTGATCTGTACCACAGATGATCCGGTAGATGATCTGAAATGGCACAAGATCCTTGCGGAAGATGAAAGCTTTGAAGTAAAAGTACTTCCGGCATGGCGTCCGGATAAGGCAATGAATCTTGAGAAACCAGAGTATCCGGAATATATGAAGACACTTTCTGAAGTAAGCGGTGTAGAGATCAAGAGCTTTGCTGATTTAAAGGCAGCCCTTCTGAACAGAATGGATTTCTTTGCACAGATGGGATGCTGCGTATCTGATCATGCGTTAGAGTATGTGATGTATGCACCTGCATCTGAGGAGACAGTTGACGCAATCTTCAAGAAGAGCTTAAACGGAGAAAAGATCACAAGAGAGGAAGAGATGATCTTTAAGACCGCATTTATGCAGTTCGTAGGAAAAGCATACCATGAAAAAAACTGGGTAATGCAGATCCATTACGGATGCAAGAGAGATAACAATGCGTTCATGTATGAGCAGCTTGGACCGGATACCGGATATGACTGCATCAACAACTATGCACCGAGTGCACAGACAGCAGATTTTCTGAACTCTCTGATCGCAACAAACGAGCTTCCAAAGACAATCCTGTACTCTCTGAACCCGAATGATAATGAAGCAATCGGAACCATCCTTGGATGCTTCCAGGGAACAGAGGCAGCAGGAAAGATCCAGCAGGGAAGTGCATGGTGGTTCAACGATCACAAGACGGGTATGATCGCACAGATGACATCCCTTGCAAATCTTGGACTTCTTTCCAATTTTGTAGGTATGCTGACCGATTCCAGAAGCTTCTTATCATACACAAGACACGAATATTTCCGCAGAATCCTCTGTGAACTGATCGGAGGATGGGTTGAGAACGGAGAATATCCGGCAGATTATAAGACTCTGGAAGAAATCGTGTGTGGAATTTCATATAATAACGCTGTAAGCTACTTTGGATTTGACCTGTAAAACTATAGATGCTAAAATAAATACTGGAGCTTACGAAAAGCATATCAGACAGGAGCTGCCTGATATGCTTTTCCACTTAAAGGGTGAATTTCCGGATGGTTTATTTTAGGAGAAAACAGGAGAAAAACAGTGAATATATATGATATAGCAAAACTTGCAAACGTGTCGATCGCAACCGTGTCCAGAGTCGTGAATGACAGTCCGAAAGTCAGTCAGAAGACGAAAGAAAAAGTGCTTGCCGTGATGAAAGAAAATGAATACACGCCGAATGCATTTGCAAGAGGATTGGGACTGGGGACGATGAAGACAGTCGGAATCATCTGTCCGAATATTTCAGATACTTATATGGCGAAGGCAATCTCTTATCTGGAGAACAGCCTCCATGACCACGGATATGACTGTATTCTTGGATGTAGTGGGTTCAAACAGGAAGAAAAGGAAAGCTATGTAAAGCTTCTCCTTTCTAAAAAAATTGACACACTGGTATTGGTAGGTTCTACCTATGCGGGCAACGGAAGAGATGAATTTGACACGGATTATATCCGGGAAGCAGCAGAACAGACACCGGTATTTATGATCAATGCAAAAGTAACAGGAGACAATATTTATTGTACCTATGCGGATGATTTTCAGGCGACCTACGAGGTGACGAAAGCATTTCTGCGCAGAGGAAAAGAGAGGATTCTTTTTATGTATGATTCGGATTCTTTCAGTGCGAATCAGAAGATGGCAGGATATGAAGCTGCGCTGCAGGATGCGGGCTATCCGATCCGCGGAGATCTGAAGTTTAAGACGAAAAATGAGATCGAATATACAAGGAATATGCTACTGGAGTATAACCATGTGCTGGATTTTGACAGCGTACTTGCAACGGAGGATGGAATTGCGATCGGGGCGATCAAGTATGCGAAAATAAAAGGATTTTCAATTCCGGAAGATTTGGCGATCACAGGTTATAATAATTCCATTCTGGCGATCAGCTGTGAACCGGAGCTTACTTCGGTGGACAGTAAGCTGGGCGTGATGTGTAAGAATACAGTAGAACGTATGATAGAACTTCTGGAAAATGAGCGGCAGATCGAGAAAAATGTGTGTGTTCCGTGTGAGATCGTGCGCAGATGTACAACAGATTTTTAACAGAAAAGAGGTTATAACATGAAAAATCTGGCGGAAGGGAGTACCTATCGTAATCTGATAGGATTTGCAGTGCCGATTCTGCTTGGAAATATCCTTCAGCTTACTTATAATGCAGCGGATTCGGTGATCGTAGGAAGATGTGCGGGAGAACAGGCGCTTGCGGCAGTCGGAATCAGCAATCCGGTGATGTCGATCATTATTCTCGGAGCATCGGGGCTTTCAATTGGTGCATCCGCATTTATGGGAACCTGTTATGGGGCAGAAAAGTATAAAGAAGTGAAAAAGGCATTTGCGTCTGCGATGGTGATGGGAGTGCTTCTTTCATTTCTTATTCTTGGAGTCAGCCTGGTCGGGTATCATCCACTGCTTAGATTCTTAAAGGTTCCGGATGAGATTTATGATCTTACAGGTGCGTATTTGAAAATTATTTTATTTAGTTTTCCATTTACTTTTCTTTATAATATTATAACGGCAGCACTCCGCAGTATCGGAGATTCCAGGACTCCAATCTGGTTTCTGGCACTTTCTTGTGGAGTCAATGTAGTGCTGGATTTACTCTTTGTAGGGAAATTTGGCATGTCCGTTATTGGCGCCGGATTATCGACACTGATCGCAGAAGGTATTTCCTGTATTTTGTGTATGATCTATGTATACAAAAAGATGCCAATCCTTGCACTTGGAAGAAAAGAATGGAAACCAGACACCGGAATTATCCGAATCGTGCTGAAAAATGGTGGTGTGACAGCCTTACAGCAATTGATGCAGCCAATTGGGAAAATTCTGATCCAGGGCTGTATCAACCAGTACGGAGTCAGTGTGATCGCGGCATTTAATGCAGTCAACCGCGTAGATGATTTCGCATGCATCCCAGAGCAGAGTATCAGTCATGCCATGATGACTTACATCAGTCAGAGTGTTGGGGCTGGCAATCAGGAAAAGAAAAAAGAAGGTTTCCGGAAAGGGTTGGTTCTGGAAGTACTGTACGGTATCCTGATCTTCCTGGTGGTGTTTTTGTTTGCACAGCCGATCATTCATATATTTGGAAGTGGAAAAATGGCAGATATTGGAGCTAATTATTTAAGATGCATTGCGATCTTTTATATTCTCCCAGGTGTCACCAATGGAATCCAGGGTTACTTCCGTGGTATTCAGAAAATGAAGATCACCCTGATCTCAACCTGTATCCAGATCAGTCTGCGAACCATCTTCGTATACACCCTCGTTCCGCATATCGGCATGAATGGAGCAGCTTATGCTTGCGCTATTGGATGGAGCGTTATGATTTTGTATCAGATATACATATATAGGAAAATGAAAAGGAATAATCAACCGGATTAAGATAGAAAGGATTATGGTGAAAACAATGAAAGATCAGAATTGTGCATATTGTATGGAAGGAGAACTGGTAGGAGCTTTCGGAATCAAAATCTGTGAATTGGAGAGTTCTAAAGTATATTTATTCAAAGAACAGAGTCATCCGGGACGTGTGATCGTGGCACATAAGAAACATGTTAGTGAGATCACAGAACTCACAGCGGAAGAACGAGCTTCCTATATAGAAGATATTAATAAAGTAGCGGTTGCAATGCATGAATTATTTCATCCGGATAAAGTAAATTATGGAGCGTATGGAGATACCGGACATCACCTTCATTTTCATTTGGTACCAAAGTACAAAGATGAATATGAATGGGGCGGTGTATTTGCCATGAATCCGGGTGAAAAAACATTATCAGAAGAAGCGTATCAGGAAATGGTAGAAAAATATCGAAAAAAACTTATGAAATAATGAAAGACATGATAAAACCAGATACTTTTGATAATTATATCATGTAATGGAAATGAACAAGAGATGTTGAACTGAATGTGTCAATGTCTCTTTTTTTTAGACTGTTTACCAGAATAAAATGTCTACTCGGAAAAAATTCCTCTTGCAAAACCGATCCAACTATGTTATATTATCAAATAGTTTGAATGTAAAAGTATTTTAAACTAAAATGATTTTAAAACAAAACAAATGGAGAGAACAACCATGAGAGGAAGGATATGCGGTACCGGTTCCTATGTACCGGAGCATTACTACGACAACAATGACCTGTCAAAAATGGTAGAGACAAATGATGAATGGATCCGGGAACGTACCGGTATCGTGCGCAGACACATTGCAGAAGAAGATACAACAGTCAGCATGGCGGTAAAAGCGGCAAAAAATGCACTTACAGATGCAAAGTTAAATGCAGACGATCTGGATCTGATACTGGTATCTACGATTACACCGAATACGGTGATACCGAGTACTGCCTGTGAAGTCCAGAAAGAGCTGGGCGCAGAGAATGCCACCTGTTTTGACATCAGTGCTGCATGCAGTGGTTTCGTGTATGCTTACAACACTGCGCAGGCATACATAGCCGCCGGAATGTACCGGAATATTCTGGTGATCGGAAGTGAGACCTTATCTGGAATCATCAACTGGCAGGACAGAGGAAGCTGCATTCTCTTCGGTGACGGGGCAGGAGCAGCCGTGATCCGGGCAGAAGAAGGAGAAATCCTTCCATCCGTCACACATTCCGACGGAGCAAAAGGACAGGTACTTGCCTGTGAGAGCCGTCAGCAGAAAAACTGGCAGGACAAAGAAAATGAAAAAAAGACCTATGTATCCATGGATGGTCAGGCGGTCTTTAAATTTGCCGTAAAAAAAGTACCGGAAGTCATCGGAGAACTTCTGCAAAAAGCAGATCTGACCGAGAAAGATATTGATCTTTTCGTTCTGCATCAGGCAAACTTGCGGATCATCGAATCCGTAGCCAAACGAATGAAAACAGACATAACAAAATTTCCGGTCAACATCGAAGAATACGGCAACACTTCATCCGCCAGCATTTCGATCCTCCTGGATGAATTAAACAAAGCCGGCCGCCTCAAAAAAGGACAGAAGATCGTTATCTGCGGCTTCGGCGCCGGCCTCACCTGGGGAGCCACACTCATAGAGTGGTAAACATAAAATCAATCAACAATAAGGAGACAAAAACCATGTTAGAAAAAGTAAAAGAAATTGTAGCAGAAGGACTTGACGTAAACGCAGCAGATCTCACAGCAGAGACAACCTTTGAATCCCTCGGAGCAGATTCCCTCGATCTGATGGATATGGTCATGACATTTGAAGATGAATTTGGTGTGGAGATCGACACCGAAGCAATCGGTGATCTCAAGACAATCGGAAGTGTCGTAACCTACATCGAAGGACTGAAAAAATAAGCATCACAAAAAACGCATACAGAAAGAGGTTGTAATATGAAAACAGAAGTAACCGAATTACTTGGAATCGAGTATCCGATCATCCAGGGCGGAATGGCCTGGGTTGCTGAGTATCATCTTGCGGCCGGCGTATCAAATGCCGGCGGGCTTGGGCTCATCGGGGCTGCAAGCGCCCCGGCTGAGTGGGTACGTGAACAGATCAGAGAGGCAAAAAAGCTGACTGATAAACCATTTGGAGTAAATATCATGCTGATGAGTCCTTATGCAGAGGATGTAGCAAAGGTAGTGGCGGAAGAAGGCGTAAAGGTTGTAACGACAGGCGCCGGAAGCCCGGAAAAATATATGAAAATGTGGAAAGAAGCAGGAATTAAAGTAATTCCGGTAGTTGCATCTGTTGCACTTGCAAGAAGAATGGAGCGGTGTGGGGCTGATGCAGTGGTTGCCGAAGGATGTGAATCCGGCGGACACATCGGAGAAAATACAACAATGGTGCTGGTTCCACAGATTGTAGACGCAGTAAAGATCCCGGTGATCGCAGCGGGAGGAATTGCAGATGGAAGAGGAATTGCGGCAGCATTTATGCTGGGAGCAAAAGCCGTACAGATGGGAACCCATTTTGTTGCGACCGAAGAATCTATTGTACATGAAAATTATAAAAATGCGATCATCAAAGCGAAGGACATTGATTCCAGAGTAACCGGAAGAAGCACCGGACATCCGGTAAGAGCACTTCGCAACCAAATGACGAAAAAATATCTGGACCTTGAGAAAAACGGTGCATCCTTTGAAGAACTTGAACATCTTACACTTGGAGGCTTAAGAAAGGCCGTTGTAGATGGAGATGTGACAAACGGAAGCGTAATGGCAGGACAGAGTGCGGCAATGGTCAAAGAGATTATGAGCTGCAAGGACCTGATCCGGAAGCTGGTAAATGAAACGGATGCACTGATCGGAGGCAAAGGATTTTATGAATAAAACAGCATTCATTTTCCCGGGACAGGGTGCACAGAAATGTGGTATGGGAAAAGATTTTTATGAAAAAAGCAGTCTGGCAAAAGCAATTTTTGATACAGCAACAGCTGAGCTTGGAATAGATATGCAACAGCTTTGCTTTGAAGAAAATGACCAGCTGGATCAGACTGAATATACACAGGCGGCAATGGTAACAGCCTGTCTTGCCATGACAGCCGAGATTGAAAAAAGAGGTCTTACACCGGATGTGACAGCCGGGCTCAGCCTTGGAGAGTACTGTGCAATCAGCGCAGCGGGAGGCATGCAGCCGAAGGACGCCATTTCTCTTGTGAGAAAAAGAGGGATTCTGATGCAGAATACCGTTCCGGCAGGTGAAGGAGCCATGGCGGCAATCCTGGGACTGGATGGAGACACCGTTGCGGAAGTGACCGGGAAAATTCCCGGGGCGTCTGTAGCGAATTATAACTGTCCGGGACAGATTGTGATTACCGGGAAAACAGAGGCAGTCGGACAGGCAGCGGAAGCTTTAAAAGAAGCCGGAGCAAAAAGGGCAGTTCTGTTAAATGTAAGTGGTCCGTTCCACTCGAAGATGCTGGAGGGCGCAGGGGAAGAGCTGGCAAAAGAAATGGAAAAACGCACTTTTGAATCGCTTACCATTCCTTATGTGACGAATGTTACGGCGAAATATGTGACGGATATCAAAGAAACGAAGGCACTTCTTGCAAAACAGATTTCTTCACCGGTACGATGGGAAGAAAGTGTGAGAACTATGATTGCAGATGGTGTGGACACTTTCGTAGAAATCGGACCGGGAAAAACACTCGCCGGATTCATGCGGCGCATTGACAAAGGTGTCAAAGTATACAATATCGAAACCTGGGAAGATATGGAAAAAGTAATTGCTGAACTGGTGTAAAAAACAGGCAATGGAAAGGAAAAGCATATGACAGACAGAGAAAATTTGGAAGGGCAGATCGCGGTGGTTACCGGCGCATCCCGTGGAATTGGAAAGGCAATTGCTAAGGAGCTTGCTGCACAGGGAGCAACAGTTGTGATCAATTACAATGGTTCTGAAGTAAAAGCAGATGAAGTGAAACATGAAATCATAGAAAAGGGTGGATGTGCCCAGTGTATGCAGTGCAATGTAGCAGATTACGAGGGATGTGAAGCATTTATAAAAGCAGTGATCGAGCAGTTTGGAAGAATCGATATTCTGGTAAATAATGCAGGGATCACAAAGGATGGTCTGCTGATGCGTATGAGTGAAGAAGATTTCTCCGATGTCATTGATGTCAATCTGAAAGGAACTTTCCATTGCATCCGTTTTGCATCCAGACAGATGATGAAGCAGAGAAGCGGAAGAATCATCAATCTGGCATCCGTAGTTGGAATCAGCGGAAATGCCGGTCAGGTAAACTATGCTGCATCAAAAGCAGGAATTATCGGAATGACCAAATCTGCGGCAAAAGAACTGGCATCCCGCGGGATCACGGTCAATGCGGTTGCACCGGGCTTCATTGAAACGGAGATGACAGAAGTTCTTTCCGATAAGCTCAAAGAAGAAATGCGTAGCCAGATTCCGCTTGCCAGAATGGGACAGCCGGAAGATGTTGCAAAGGCGGTGGCGTTTCTGGCGTCTGAAAGCGCAGCATACATTACCGGGCAGGTTCTGCAGGTCGATGGGGGGATGGTGATGTAAAAGTGGTTGCAGAGAAGGTTGAGGGACAAATTGTACAAAAGATGTCCTTCAAATTCAGACTCGCAAACCATTCCGATGAGCCTCTGAAACCAAGGATTGTGTCAGCAAAGGCTTCCACAATCCTTTGAGTCTCATCTCCATTGCTCGAAAAATGAATTTGAATGACATCTTTTGTACAATTTGTCATTCAACTTTATCGAGAAAACCATTTTTACATCCGTGAAGTAGTTCAATATACTAAGTGTGGATTGCGGAGGGGAAGAAATTGGTTTTAACTAGCATTTGGGGGATAGGATTAATAACCCAAGAAATTCACCTAAAAATATTTATAAGATGATAAATTATATCAAAAAGTAAAACAGTCAACAACACACCAAAAACGTTTCGTGGAAAACGCGTTTTAGCCAGTAGACTTGAGCGCCACGAAGCACAAATATTATCGGAAGCATTCAATTTTTGTGCAATGGAGATGAGACTCAAATCATTGTGGAAGCCTTTGCTGACACAATGATTGGTTTAAGAGGCTCATCGGAATGGTTTGCACAACTGAATGTCTCCGATAATATTTGTGCGGAGTGGTGTCACAACCTACATTTCCCGCATTTTCCACAAAAGGAGGCAATATGAAGCGCAGAGTTGTTATTACGGGGCTTGGAGCGATCACCCCGATTGGTAATACAGTAGAAGAATTCTGGAACGGTATCAAAAATGGAACCGTAGGAATCGGTCCGATCACAAAATTTGATACAACCGAATATAAAGTGAAGATCGCAGCGGAGGTCAAGGACTTTGTTGCGAAAGAACGGATGGATTTCAAGGCATCGAAGAGAATGGAGACATTTTCACAGTACGCAGTTGCAGCAGCGAAGGAAGCGTGCGCGGATGCGGGATTTGAAATTGAAAAAGAGGATCCATACCGTTGTGGCGTGATCATCGGTTCGGGAATCGGAAGTCTGCAGCAGATCGAGAAACAGTACACGACGATTCTGGAAAAGGGACCGGGAAGGGTAGCACCACTGATGGTTCCGATGATGATTTCCAATATGGCAGCCGGAAATGTATCGATCCAGCTTGGGCTTAAAGGAAAGTGCACGAATGTCGTTACTGCATGTGCGACGGGAACCAATTGTATCGGGGATGCGCTTCGTGCCATTCAGTACGGAGATGCGGAGGTAATGTTTGCAGGTGGTACGGAAAGCTGTATCTGTCCGACAGGGATTGCCGGATTTACCGCACTTACCGCACTTACTACCAGTGAAGATCCACTGCGTGCATCGATTCCATTTGATAAAGACAGAAGTGGATTTGTTCTTGGAGAAGGAGCCGGCGTGGTAGTTCTGGAAGAGCTGGAGCATGCGAGAGCAAGAGGCGCAAAGATTTACGCAGAGCTTGCAGGTTACGGGGCAACCGGAGATGCTTATCATATCACTTCCCCTGCAGAAGACGGAAGCGGTGCGGCAAAGGCGATGGAGCTTGCGATGGAAGAGGGCAGCGTGACGCCGGAAGAAGTGCAGTACATTAACGCACACGGAACCAGCACGCACCACAATGATCTGTTTGAAACCTATGCGATCAAGAAAGCATTCGGCGATGCGGCAAAGGATGTGGTTGTGAATTCAACGAAATCCATGATCGGTCATCTTCTGGGCGCAGCTGGTGCAGTAGAATGTATCGTTACCGTAAAATCCATTCAGGACGGATTTATTCATCAGACAGTCGGAACAAAAGAATGTGATGAAGAATGTGATCTGAATTATGCTGTCGGGGCACCGGTCGAAAAAGAGATCAAATGTGCTCTTACCAATTCCCTTGGATTTGGCGGACACAATGCAACCCTTCTTTTGAAGAAGTATGAAGGATAGAGGTAGAAGGATGGAATTAGAAAATCTGGTAAAACTGATTCAGACCGTTTCGGATTCGGACCTGACAGGATTTCAGTATGAAGAAAACGGTGTGAAATTGAAAATACAGAAAGAAAAAGAACAGATGGTTGTCAGTACAGGCGCAGCACAGATGGCGACAGTACAAAACGTGCCAGGAGCGCAGAGCAATGCAGCATCAGTACTGAAGCCGGAGGATGGACCGGAAAAAGGAAAAGAAGCAGAAGGGCAGCTGATCAAATCCCCTCTGGTTGGAACCTTTTACGCAGCACCGTCGGAAGAGGCAGCACCATTTGTGGCAGTTGGCGATCATGTGGCAAAAGGACAGACGGTTGCCATCGTAGAGGCGATGAAACTGATGAATGATATTGAGTGTGATTTTGACGGTGTGGTATCGGAAGTACTCGTGAAAAATGGAGAAACTGTGGAATACGGACAGCCATTATTCCGAATCGTGTAGCTGGATGGAGGGCGAAAAGCATGAAACATTTGGGAATCAAGGAAATTCAGAAAATCATTCCGCACAGACATCCGTTTTTGCTGGTAGATTATATCGAAGATTACGAGCCGGGAGAATATGCGGTTGGCTATAAATGTGTGACTTACAGAGAGGACTTTTTTGCCGGACATTTCCCACAGGAGCCGGTGATGCCGGGAGTGCTGATCATTGAAGCACTGGCGCAGGTCGGTGCAGTAGCGGTTCTGATGCAGGAAGAAAATAAAGGAAAGCTCGGCTATTTTGGTGGGATTAAGAACTGCAAGTTCCGCAGAAAAGTTGTTCCGGGCGACAAATTAAAACTGGAAGCAAGAATTATCCGTCAGAAGGGACCACTGGTAATCGGAGAAGCTGTTGCATCAGTGGATGGAGAAGTTGCAGTAAAGGCAGAGCTGTCTCTGATGATCGGGAAGGCGGAAACAGATGATTAAGAAAGTATTGATCGCAAACCGTGGAGAGATCGCAGTGCGGATCATCCGTGCCTGCCGGGAAATGGGGATCGAGACGGTTGCAGTTTATTCGGAAGCAGATAAAGAAGCATTGCATACACAGCTTGCAGACGAAGCAATCTGTATCGGACCTGCACCATCTTCGGAAAGCTATCTGAATATGGAGCAGATCATCAGCGCGACCATCGTGTCGGGAGCAGATGCGATCCATCCGGGATTTGGTTTCCTTTCTGAAAATACGAAATTTGCAGAGCTTTGTGAGAAGTGCAACATCATTTTTATCGGACCGGATTCGAAAGTGATCAGCAGGCTTGGAAATAAATCCGAGGCGAGAAGTACCATGGCAAATGCCGGGGTTCCGATCATTCCGGGAAGCACAGAAGCGATTTATGATGCAGCAAAAGGAAAAGAAGTCGCAAGAGAGATCGGCTATCCGGTGATCGTAAAGGCGGCTCTCGGCGGAGGCGGAAAAGGAATGCGTGTGGCGGAAAATGAAGCCGGATTTGACCTGGCATTTAATACCGCGCAGAAAGAGACCAAGGCAGCTTTTGGGGATGACACTATGTACATCGAGCATTTTGTGCAGCATCCGAAGCATATTGAATTTCAGATCATGGCAGATAAGTATGGAAATGTGGTGCATTTAGGAGAACGTGACTGTTCGGTGCAGAGAAATCATCAGAAGATGATCGAAGAATCTCCATGTGCCGTGATTTCGGATGAACTTCGCCGGAGAATGGGCGAAGCAGCGGTAAAAGCGGCAAAGGCAGCGCATTACGAAAATGCAGGAACCATTGAATTTCTGCTGGAAAAGAGCGGGAATTTTTATTTTATGGAAATGAATACCAGAATCCAGGTGGAGCATCCGGTCACAGAATGGGTGACGGGGATCGATCTGATCAAGGAACAGATCCGGATCGCAGACGGTCAGCAGCTTTCCTTTACGCAGGAGGATGTAAAGCTGACCGGTCATGCCATCGAGTGCAGGATCAATGCGGAAAATCCGGAAAAGAATTTCCGCCCGTGTCCGGGAACGATCACCGATATGTACCTTCCGGGAGGAAAGGGTGTGCGGATTGATTCAGCAATTTACAGTGGATACACCGTACCGCCATATTATGATAATATGCTGGCAAAGCTGATCGTATTTGCAAAAAACCGTACCGAGGCGATCCGGAAGATGCAGAGTGCACTTGGTGAGGTAATTATAGAAGGCATTGATACTAATGTGGATTATCAATATGATATTTTGCATGATCCAAAGTATCAGGCAGGAGATTTTGATATTGAATTTATTGCCGAAAGAGAAGCAAAGAATCGGCAAGGTTAGCTCTACAAAAGCGGAGGTAAAGCAATTTGAAACTGTCAAATATGTTCAAGAAAACAAGCAGAAGAGGGTATATATCTCTTGGCGAAGGAAAGCCTGTCCATATGGCACCGGAGGTTCCGGAGGGACTTCTGAAAAAATGTAACGTTTGCAAATCTGCCATTCTGACAGAGGATGTGAAGAAGGGATATTATATCTGTCCAAAATGTCAGAATTATTTCCGTGTGCATGCGATGCGCCGGATTGAAATGGTAGCAGATGCCGGCACCTTTGAAGAGTGGGACAAGGGACTTACTTCGGGAAATCCGCTGCATTATAAAGGCTATGAAGAAAAGGTAGAAGCACTACAGGAAAAGACCGGGCTTGATGAGGCGGTTGTAACCGGAAAAGCAATGATCGCGGGAAATGAAGTAGTTCTTGCAGTCTGTGACGGGCGGTTTATGATGGCGAGCATGGGAAAAGTGGTTGGTGAAAAGATTACCCGTGCAGTAGAAAAGGCAACCGGTGAGAAACTTCCGATTATTATATTTGCCTGTTCAGGAGGCGCCAGAATGCAGGAGGGGATCCACTCTCTGATGCAGATGGCAAAGACTTCAGCGGCACTGAAAAGACACCATGATGCAGGCTGTTTATATGTAAGCGTGCTGACCGATCCGACAACCGGTGGGGTAACGGCAAGTTTTGCCATGCTCGGAGATATCATTCTTGCCGAGCCAGGGGCACTGATCGGTTTTGCAGGTCCGCGTGTGATTGAACAGACCATAGGGCAGAAGCTTCCGAAGGGATTCCAGAGGGCAGAATTCCTTCAGGAGCACGGATTTGTGGATCAGATTGTGGAGCGTCCGCGTCTCAGGGAGACACTGGCAGAAATTGTAGCAATGCATAAGCAGGGAGCATACGATTTGCCGGAAGTAGAAGAAAAGGAAACCCAGGCGGTACAGAAGAATCTGACACCATGGGAACGGGTGCAGTTATCCAGAGACAAGGCTCGTCCGGTCGGTGCGGAGTACATTGAAGAATTGTTTACAGATTTTATGGAATTTCATGGAGACCGTTATTACCAGGATGATAAGGCGATCATTGGCGGGATTGCAAGATTTCACGGAATGCCGGTGACGGTGATCGCGCAGGCAAAGGGCCGCACGACAAAAGAAAATATCGAACGTAACTTTGGGATGCCGTCACCGGACGGATACCGCAAAGCCCTTCGTCTGATGAAACAGGCAGAGAAATTTAACCGTCCGGTCATCTGTTTTGTAGATACGCCGGGAGCGTTCTGTGGGCTGGAAGCAGAAGAGAGAGGACAGGGTGAGGCAATCGCAAGAAATTTATTTGAAATGTCAAATCTTCAGGTTCCGATCCTGTCTGTTGTGATCGGAGAAGGCGGAAGCGGGGGAGCTCTTGCAATGGCAACTTCAGATGAAGTATGGCTTCTTGAAAATTCGATTTACTCCATCCTTTCACCGGAAGGATTTGCAAGTATCCTGTGGAAGGACAGCAGCCGTGCAAAAGAGGCGGCAGGTGTGATGAAGCTGACAGCAGATCATCTCCTGAAAGCCGGTATCGTAGAACGGGTGATTCCGGAGCCGGAAGACTTCAATCTGGAAACATTTACAGAAGTGACAGATCCGATGGATGATTATATCAGTATTTTTTTGAAAAAATATGGAGCAATGACAAAGGAAGAACTTACCGAAAAGCGGTATGACAGATTCCGCAGGATGTAGTAGAGGAGAAGAAAAATGAAAGGATTACCGAAACTTGTGATTGGTGATTTGAAAGTAAAAAGACCGGTCATTCAAGGGGGAATGGGAGTCGGTGTGAGCCTTGGACAGCTTGCCGGAGCGGTTGCAAAGGAAGGCGGAGTCGGGATCATCTCAACCGCACAGATCGGATTTCGTGAACCGGATTTTGAAACGAATACAAGGGCGGCAAATATCCGTGCAATCGGATCTGAATTCCAAAGAGCAAGAGAGACGGCTCCGGATGGCGTGATCGGATTTAATATCATGGTTGCGCTGAAGGATTATGACGAGCATGTGAAAGCAGCAGTGGACGCCGGAGCAGATATGATCGTATCCGGGGCAGGGCTTCCAATCGAGCTGCCGGGACTTGTGGAGGGCAGCAGTACCAAGATCGCTCCGATCGTATCGACTGAAAAATCGGCGAAAGTTATCTTAAAATACTGGGATAAAAAATTTTCCAGGACCGCAGACCTGGTTGTGATCGAGGGTCCAAAAGCCGGAGGACATCTGGGGTTTGACCGGGAGCAGCTGGAAACTTATACACAGGAAAGCTATGATAATGAAATCGAGAGGATCATGGCAGTGGTCAGAAAGTACGCCCAAAAATATCAGGTGCATATTCCGGTGGCAGTAGCCGGAGGAATTTCGGATAAAGATGCGGCAGAGCATGCCTTTTCATTAGGAGCAGATGCAGTCCAGGCGGCAACAAGATTTGTCACGACATGGGAGTGCGATGCGAATCTCAGTTACAAGCAGAGTTATCTGAATGCGAAGAAAGAGGATGTCATTCTGGTGAAAAGTCCGGTTGGAATGCCGGGAAGGGCAATTAAGAATCCATTTATCAGTCATGTGATGGCAGGAGAGAGGGTGAAGCCTGAGAGATGTCTTGGGTGTCTGAAGAACTGTAACCCGGCGGAAGTGCCGTACTGTATCACGGAGGCACTGATCAAAGCGGCAAAAGGTGAGATTGGTGAGGCGCTTCTGTTCTGCGGAGCGGACGTGTGGAAAGCAGAAAAAATAGAAACCGTGAAAGAAGTGATTGATTCTTTGTTAGGTGACTGTGTATAATTGAACTAGAAAAAGACACAGCAAGGAGAAGAAGGGGAATTGGACGCATACGAGAGCATCAATAAGATACTGGTACATCTTTTTAATGATATCTGGGGACTGGAAGAAAAAGCAGTGATCACAGAAGAGTTTAAGGATCTGACGAACAATGATATGCATATCATTGAGGCAGTCGGTCTGGGTGACGGGAATAATATGTCTACGATCGCAAAGAAGCTTGGGATTACCGTAGGATCTCTGACGACTTCGATGAACAGTCTGGTCAATAAAAAGTATGCGGTCCGTCACCGGAGTGAGGAAGATCGCCGGATCGTCAATATCAAGCTGACGGAAAAGGGTGAGAAGGCGTACCACCATCACGCAGAGTTTCACAGGAAGATGGTGGAAGCGGTCGTTGAGACCTTAGATGAAGAAGAAATCCCGGTGCTGACGAAAGCACTGGACAATCTGTATCATTTTTTTAAGACGTATAACGGTTAAAGTGAAAAATCCTCTGTCACTCTTTGATAAAAAGAGCTGGCAGAGGATTTTTGGACTGCATGAAAATGGCATGTTGTACGGAAAATTACAGTTTACATGTATAGCGGAAATTTCCTGGATTCTCCGGTTATACGTGGATCCGGTCTAATACTTCTCCGATCGGCTCATGGATCGTCAGGGTTGCACCTACATCACGGGCAGTTGCATCCTTGTTGATGAGTACCAGATATTTGCCGTGGAAATAATCGATAAATCCGGCAGCAGGGTAGACCACAAGAGAAGTACCGCCGATGATCAGCATATCTGCTTCTGAGATGGCGCGGATACTTTTCTGGATGATCTGGTTATCCAGTCCTTCTTCGTAGAGAACTACATCCGGGCGGATGGTTCCGCCGCAGTCGCAGGTTGGGATTCCTTTCGATTCTTTTACAAAACGTGCACTGTACTGCTTTTTGCAACGCATACAGTAATTGCGGTGGATACTTCCATGAAGCTCCAGTACATTTTTGCTTCCGGCAGCCTGGTGGAGTCCGTCAATATTCTGTGTGATAACGGCGGTCAGCTTTCCGGCGGCCTCCAGCTCGGCAAGCTTCAGATGCGCTTTATTTGGTTTCGCATCAAGGAACATCATTTTTTCTTTATAAAAATCATAAAATTCTTCCGTATGCTGCATAAAAAAGCTGTGGCTTACAATCTGCTCCGGTGAGTAGCGGTACTTTTGTCTGTAGAGTCCGTCTGCACTTCTGAAGTCCGGAATATTACTCTCGGTAGAGACGCCGGCACCGCCGAAAAAAACGATTCGGTTGCTCTCGTTAATCATGTCCTGTAACTGTTTGATCTTGTCCATATCTCGATAACCTCTTTTCCTGGAAAATCAAAATCTGTCTTACGAAATAAAAGTTATGATGTGCCGATGCACATCCTTTTTACAACAGTATACCAAAGGAAAGGAAAAAAGAGAATAAAATTAAAAAATTCCTTGTCCGTAAAACCTGTACCGAGTATACTATAAAGTATTGAATTGCAGAAAATTGGGGAAATCTGTATTCGAAATACATATGTCAAGGAGAGAGTAATATGAAACTGTCAAACATGAAAAACCTGTGCCTGATTTTACTGGGGAATACTGTTTATGCACTTGCAATCGTAATGTTTATCCTGCCGAATGATATGATCACCGGAGGAACAACGGGACTTGGAATTGCAGTGAATCATTATTTCGGGATGCAGATTCATACATTTGTACTGATCTTCAATACACTGATGTTCCTTTTGGGGGCAGCAGTACTTGGAATGAAGTTTGCACTTACCACGCTGGTCAGTACCTTTTATTATCCGATCATTCTGGGAATACTGGAGAATGTACCGGCACTGCAGAATGTCACAGGCGATAAGATGCTTTCGACGATCTGCGGAGGTCTGATGATCGGACTTGGAATCGGAGTTGTCATAAGATGCGGAGCATCAACCGGAGGTATGGATATCCCGCCACTGGTACTGAATAAAAAATTCGGGCTTCCGGTATCGGTGATGCTCTATGTATTTGATTTTACAATCCTGATCTTCCAGATGGTATTTACAAATAAAGAAGAGATCATCTATGGTATTCTTCTGGTCCTCATTTATACAGTAATGCTGGATAAAGTGCTTCTGATGGGATCGACCAGAACACAGGTCAAGATCATTTCCGGAGAGTACGAGAAGCTGAACCGGCTGATCCAGGAAAAGCTGGACCGCGGAACCACGCTGGTCTATACACAGACCGGCTATCTGAAAAAAGAGCAGCCGATGATCCTTACCGTTGTGTCCAACCGTGAGCTGATGCGCCTGAACCAGATTGTTCAGGAGACAGATCCACAGGCATTTATGATCATTGGCAATGTAAATGAGGTCAGAGGACGGGGATTTTCAACACAGAAAGTATATAAAAACGAAGTGGGCATGAATGAATAGACAAGAGCTTGAGAACGAGGAAGTAAGACAGGAAGAGAAAAAAGCAAAGAAGAAAAAGGTCCGGAAAAAGAAGACCATGTTTGGACATATCCGCAGTATCATCAGTATTCTTCTGGTTGTGGGAATCATCGGAGGAAGCTACTGGTATTACGCATTCCAGTACAGAGCCGAGGTGGAGCCGGAGACAAACCGGAAGGTGACGAATACGGATTCCGTTTACACGATGGAGCAGTATCTGAAAACGCTGAAGCGCAACCAGACTGTTTATAAGTACGCCTGCGATGAAGCCGAAGTGGACAATGACTACGGGACTTATGTTGTTCCTGGTCTGAAGTCAACAAGGACGCTGAAAGTAAAAGGGGACGGAGAAGCCGAAGTCTGCACATCCATGACACCACAGGGACTTGCAATTACAGAGGATTATATTCTGGTCAGTGCTTATTGTAAGACAAAGGCACATGATTCGGTGATCTACGTGATCGACAAAGAAAGCAGACAGTTTGTGAAAGAGATTGTGCTGAACACCAAAGCCCATGTGGGCGGGATGGCATACGATACGATGAACCAGATCCTGTGGGTGACAGGACAGGGTTCCACCTGGGCGCAGGCAAATGCGATCACACTGTCTCATCTGGAGAATTATTCCTTTGATGACGGATATCATCCGATTGAATTCGATATGTCTTACAACCTTTACAAGATCAAGCGGGCGTCATTTATGACGTATCATGACGGTGCATTGTTTGTCGGATTCTTTACACAGGATAATGCCAGTGTCATTGAAAAATATCTGATCAATGCAGACGGTACCTTGTATGAAAAAGAAGATATGAACCTGAAACGGACGGTCGGTGTGACAGATCCGGTTGCCTATGCGGTCAGTATGCAGGTAATTTCCGGTAAGGTGCAGGGAATGGCATTTTACAACAATAAGATCCTGCTTACCAGGTCCTGGGGGATCCTGCCATCGGAGGTACAGATCTTCAACTATTCCAGATATGGAATCTTGTCAACTTCCGAAGCTTATAAGACGATCAAATTTCCAGAGAGGCTGGAACAGATCTATCAGGACGGTGGCAGCATTTATGCACTTTTTGAGTCGGGGGCTTATGCCTACCGAATGTCATCCATTAACCGGATTGACCGGGTTGTGAAGCTGAAAGGAAGCAAACTGGTAAAATAAAGACTGAAATCCATGAAATTTGCTTGAATCGGAAGTAGATTTATGGTAAAATACATGAGTGGTTCAAACATCAGGAGGTGTGATTAGTAATGGAAATTTTAAAAACAGTACTTTTAATTTTATTTGCAATAGATTGTATCGCATTGACAGTAATCGTATTGATGCAGGAAGGTAAGTCAGCAGGTCTTGGAACAATCGCAGGTATGGCAGATTCTTATTGGGGACAGAACAAAGGTCGTTCTATGGAAGGCGCACTTGTTAAGTCTACCAAGTTTTTAGCAATTCTGTTTATCGTACTTGCAGCAGTCCTGAACCTGAAAGTTTTTGCATAACGAATGATTGAAAGAAGATGAGGAACACTCTATAGTATCTATAGGGTGTTCTTTTTTCGATATTGTGCAGGAAAATCTTCCGGTGGCAGAACTTTTTGTGCCGGTACGGGAAAAGAATCGATGATGATATGTTGAGAAACAGGAGAAGAGATGGACGAATTATTTGAAAAGCGTAAAAAGATTATTTATGAATTTATCTGTGATGAATTTTATGTGCCGATGAAGCTGAAAGAGCTGTCGATGCTGCTTCAGGTCCCGAAAGATCAGAAAGGGGAACTCAAAGCTGTTATGGACAGCCTGGAAAAGGAAGGCAGGGTACATGTCACACAGAAAGGAAAATACATTAAAGGTGAGGCAAAGCAGCTGCGGGGAATATTCCAGGCAAATGCGAGAGGCTTCGGCTTTGTCACTGTGGAAGGTGAGAGTGAAGATATCTTTATCTCGGAAGATGATATGAACGGTGCCATGCAGGGAGATGAGGTAGAGGTTGTCATCACCAAAGCACCGGAAGGAAAGCGAAGAGAAGGAAAGATCACGAAGATCGTACAGAGAGGAACCCAGCGGATCGTCGGCTATTATCAGAGCCGGAAGAATTTCGGATTCGTTATGCCGGATAATGAGCGTTTCCTGCAGGATATCTTCGTACCGGCAGAGCGCTCTAAAGGAGCTGTGACCGGGCATAAGGTTGTGGTCGAGCTGACCTCTTATGGGGAGAATGGAAAGAAGCCGGAAGGAAAGATCGTAGAGATCCTGGGGCATGTGACCGATCCGGGAGTTGATATTTTGTCGATTGTCAAAGGATATGATCTGCCAACCGAATTTCCGGAGAAGGTACTGAATCAGGCAGAGCGTGTGGCAAAGGCAGTGACGAACGCTGATATGGCAGGACGTAAGGATGTGCGGAGTTGGCAGACCGTGACGATTGACGGCGAGGATGCGAAGGATCTGGATGATGCGATCACTCTGACAAAAGAGGGAGACCGTTATATTCTTGGTGTGCATATCGCTGATGTGACCAATTATGTGCAGGAGAACAGCGCCCTTGACCGGGAAGCACTGAAAAGAGGTACCAGTGTCTATCTGGCAGACCGTGTGATCCCGATGCTGCCAAGAGTTCTGTCTAATGGAATGTGTTCATTAAACGCAGGCGAGGACCGGCTGGCACTGAGCTGTATCATGACCATTGATGCGAAGGGAAATGTAATCGATCACCAGATTGCAGAGACTGTGGTCAATGTAGACGAGCGAATGAGCTATACCAGTGTGAAGAAGATTTTGGAAGACCGGGACGAGGCAGAATGCGAGCGCTACCGGGACCTGATCCCGATGTTTGAGCGGATGAAAGAGCTGTCGCACATTTTAAGAGAGCGGCGCCACAGAAGAGGTGCAATTGATTTTGATTTTCCGGAGGCGAAGATCATTCTGAATGAAAACGGTGAGCCGGTGGACATCAAAGCCTATGACCGCAACGTGGCAACGAAGATCATCGAGGATTTTATGCTTGTGGCAAATGAAACTGTGGCAGAGGATTATTTCTGGCAGGAGATTCCATTTTTATACCGTGTGCATGAAACGCCGGATGATGATAAGATGAAAAAGCTGGTGACATTTTTACAGAATTTTGGATATACCATGCATATGCAGGGAGGACAGGAGATCCGTCCAAAAGAAGTGCAGAAGCTTCTGGATAAGATTGAGGGAACGCCGGAAGAGGCCATGATCTCAAGGCTTGCACTCCGCTCCATGAAGCAGGCGAGATATTCGCCGGACAATGACGGACATTTTGGACTTGCTACCCAGTATTACACGCATTTTACGTCTCCGATCCGACGTTATCCGGATCTGCAGATTCATCGTATTATTAAGGATAATCTCCGTGGCAGAATGAACGATGCAAAGCGGCATCATTATGAAAAGATCCTGCCGGAGGTGGCAATGGAGACCAGCTCTTTAGAGCGCCGTGCGGATGAGGCGGAGCGAGAGACTCTGAAACTGAAGAAGGTGCAGTATATGCGGCATTTCTTTGGGCAGGAATTTGAGGGCGTGATCTCCGGTATCACGAAGTGGGGTATCTATGTGGAGCTTCCGAATACCGTGGAAGGACTGGTGCATGTCACCAATATGACGGATGACCACTATGATTATGATGAAGAACATTACCAGATGATAGGTTCCCATCTCAGAAAGATCTATAAGCTGGGACAGAAGGTACGTGTGAAGATGATCGATTGTGATGAGATATCAAGAACCATTGATTTTAGACTTGTAAAGGAAAGAAAAGAGGAGAGAGAAGATGGCTAAGGCAAAAGCGCAGGGCAAGATGATTGCGAATAATAAAAAGGCGTATCACGACTATTTTATCCTGGATACTTATGAGGCGGGAATTGCACTTGCAGGTACGGAAGTAAAGTCCCTTCGCATGGGAAAATGCAGTATCAAAGAATCCTTTATCCGCATTGAGGATGGGGAAGTATTTATCTATGGCATGCACATCAGCCCATACGAGAAAGGCAATATTTTCAACAAAGATCCGCTGCGTGTGAGAAAGCTTCTTCTCCACAAGTCGGAGATCAACAAGCTGATCGGCAAGACCAAGGAAAAAGGAATGGCGATCGTACCGCTGAAGGTGTATTTCAGCAAGAGCCTGGTTAAGGTAGAGATCGGACTGGCAAAAGGTAAGAAGCTCTATGATAAGCGTGATGATATCGCGAAGAAAGACCAGAAGCGTGAGGCAGAAAGAGAATTCAAGATCCGCAATTTCGGTTAAATATAAAACTGTCCCCCTGAAAAAAGTGGAAATTGTATATTTTAGCGACGACAGTGTTGGGGTAGAATGTTCACTGACCTGATGAATTAACGTGGTATAGTGATTTGCAGGGAATGAGAAAGGATGGAACAGACTATGAAAACAAATTCAACCGTTATGAAAATTGCGCAGACAGCGTTGTTTGCTGCACTTTGCTATGTGATCTTCACATATTTGCAGATTAAGATACCGATGCCGGGAGGAGATGCAACATCGATCCACCTTGGAAATGCATTCTGCGTACTTGCAGCACTTCTTTTAGGCGGATGGTACGGCGGACTTGCAGGAGCGATCGGAATGGGAATCGCAGATGTGATGGATCCGATCTATATTACCGGAGCACCGAAGACCTTTATCCTGAAGCTCTGCATCGGGTTGATCACAGGACTTGTAGCACATAAGATCGCAAAGATCAATGAGAGTACCGATAAGAAATACATTTTCAAATGGAGCCTGCTGGCATCTGTTGCCGGGCTTGCGTTTAACGTTATTGCAGATCCGATCGTCGGATACTTCTACAAACAGTACATCTTAGGACAGCCACAGCAGATGGCTGAGGTGCTTGCAAAATGGAGTGCCGCAGCGACCTTTGTAAATGCGATCCTTTCTACAATCGTTGTAGTGATCATCTACAATGCGCTGAGACCAGCACTTGCGAAGAGCGGAATGCTGGAAGTGGGAAAGACAAAAGAAGCGTAAAATAAAATTATGTTGATAAATTATATGCGGAGATCCCTTGACATAAGCCGGGATGTCCGCATATAATATATAGAGCAAATGGGAGCACAGAAGAATTACTTCTGAATGGATCTTATTTGCAGGAACGTATTTTTGATGATACGGCTTCTAAGAACCAGGGCTTGTACTGGTTTCGACGGGGGCACGGAAGTCAAGGAAGCCATCCGTAGCGGGACACTACGTTAAAAGTTCCAACTAAATATAAACGCAGACGAAAATTTAGCGTACGCTGCCTAGTTGCAGCAGTCGGCCTTAAGTCTCTCATCGCTTAAGTAACCGGCTTCGACCAGATGAGGCACTTCGTTTCCAAAGCTTTGAGGGAATGGAAGAATTTATGAAGCTACTAAAGTAAGCAGCCTGTTGTTCGGCGGTTTATGGAGGGAATGTCAAAAGAATGACTGTGATGGGAGATGCCTTTATGGAAGAGCTTTCGGACAGGGGTTCGATTCCCCTCAGGTCCACTAAAACTGAACAAGTCGAACTTTGTATATGATATTATTGTATACAGAATATGTTTTGTTTGGTGTATCGAAGAAAATAAAAGTAATGGCATTGTATGTTATGAAAGTGATATACAGTGCCGTTATTTTTATAGTGTAATACGGATATGAATTTGTCGATACCTTTGATTTTCAGGCACCGGAATTTTATTTAAAGCATGGTTATACACAGGCATTTGAATTATCAGAGTATCCCAAAACAGGTAAAAGACATTATTACAAAAAAGAGTTATAATTTGAGGAAGAAAGAAAATGTTAGAGACAGAACGATTAGTATTAAGAAAATGGACAGAAACAGATGCGGAAAGTCTGTTTGAATATGCAAAGAATCCGGAGGTTGGACCTGTTGCAGGCTGGCCGACGCATAAGAATGTGGAAGAAAGCAGAGCTGTAATCAGAAATGTATTTAATGGAGCAGAGTGTTACGCTATCTGTGAAAAGGAAAATAATATTGCAATTGGTGCAGTGGAGTTAAAATTGAATGGCCATACGGATATGACTGAGCGCGATGACGAGTGCGAGCTTGGTTACTGGCTGGGACAGCCATTCTGGGGAAAAGGTTATATGCCGGAGGCTGCCCGAGAGTTATTACGTCATGGGTTTGAAGAGCTGGGCATGACAACAATCTGGTGTGGTTATTATGATGGAAACCAGAAATCAAAAAGAGTGCAGGAGAAACTGGGGTTTGTTTACCATCATACCTGCAATGAGGTTCCGGTGCCACTTTTAAATGAAGTGAGAATTGGTCATACGAATGTTATGACGAAAGATCATTGGGCGGAAATTTACAGGTAATGGTCTGGAAAATGGATCATGATACGATATAGAAAGTGAAAAGGGAAATTTTGCAAAAAAAATTGCAAAAGCTATTGACATTTATTGAAAATAATAGTAAACTAAACAAGTCGCATAAATGTGATGAGGGATCATAGCTCAGCTGGGAGAGCATCTGCCTTACAAGCAGAGGGTCATAGGTTCGAGCCCTATTGGTCCCATTTCGCAAGAAAGTTTTTTTAAGTCGAAAGCATTGAACGCGAAATGTGAAGCGCACTTCGTGCGATGCACACAGCTCTGAAGAGCTGGCGCAAAAACATATCATATGGCGGGATAGCTCAGTTGGCTAGAGCACGCGGTTCATACCCGCGGTGTCGCTGGTTCAAATCCAGTTCCCGCTACTAAAGAAGGAGTCCTTGTGTGGGGCTTCTTTTTTGAATTAAGAAGAATCTTCCGGCCAAATCAAAAGTATTACATCCCAGCAACAAATTGTATGAAACTGGTGTCACAGCCTTATTTTTTAATAACTTTTTTCTATCTCATCATGCCATTATTTTCCTTGCACCCTCCCCAAAAATGAATTATCCTAAAATAGAACACAAACTGCGAAAACAGGAGGATATAGAACATGGCAAAAATTGATCATGCAGCAATTAGAACTGCATCTTATGAGGACGCGCAGAAATTTTTTGAAGATGTATTTGAAATGCATTTGTGGAGAGAAATCGGTGAAAAACCGGGAAGAAAATGCTGATACGAAGAAGGCATCCAGCTCTGTGAAATGGAAGAAATTAACACAGAAGGAGAAAATGGCTACGATCATATTTCAATCGCGGTAGATTCTGTGGAAGAGACGATGGAAAAGATCAAAGCTTATCCGGTAAAAGCAATCAACGATCACTGGTTCTCACTGCCGAATGGCATGAAAATAGAATTAAAGCTTCTGGAAAACTGGAAGGTAAATAAATAGAATCTGGAAGCTTACATTTGCAGGCAGGTAAAGTGATATGCAAAAGATCAGTGAAGAAGAACTGAAGAGGATACTGGAGATGCGAGCAGGCGTTGAGAGGCTTGACTTAAGTCAGTGTTCCTTTGAAAATATGGATTTGAGCGGATGGAATCTGCAAAATATCAATTTTGACGACTGTGATTTTAAAGGGATGACATTCGACAGGGCGGATCTTTTCGGGATAACAGCAAAGAATGCTCTTTTTGGAGAGCTGATTCTTCCGGATAGGTCTAAAAAGAAAACCAGTCTTTCAGGGTGCAATCTGCAAAATGCGATTCTTGAGTCTGCGGATTTCAGAGGCTGTGATCTGAGTAATGCGGATATCCGTGGAGCAGATGTATATTCTGCCGCTTTTTACCAGGCGGATCTGACTGGAATTCATGCCGATGAGACGACAAAGCATTTCTGGATGGCATGTCCGGAAAAGCGAGCCTTTCTTGGATGGAAGGTCTGTTATGGGCGGCGGATCGTCCTGCTTCTGATACCGGAGGATGCAAGACGTGTGTCTGGGACAAGGGAGGAGATACGCTGCGAAAAGGCGAAGGTGCTGACGATCGATTCCATCGATGGTAAAGAAAATTATACAGAGGCACATTCTTACGTGGATGAGAATTTTTATTACAGAGTGGGACAGATGGTATATGCGGAGAATTTTAATCCGGACCGGTTTGTAGATTCCGGTGGCGGGATTCATGTCTGGCTTTCGAGAGAAGAGGCAATCGCATATCTGGGATAAAAAAGATAGAGTACGTTTATAAGAAAGAAGATTCTTTAAGACGTATTCTATCTTTTTGACTTTAAAATATGCAATGACCTTTCTAAGTCTGTGTTCTGCTTTAGGATACAACTTATGCTTTTAATAAGGAGTCAATTAGTCGTGATGCTTCACTGCGCGTGATCGTATCGGGATTCCATTCCGGTGTTTTTTTCTTCTGGCTGCACAGTCTCTGCAAAAGTGCGACCTGTTTTGCTGTGGCAGGCTGTACTTTTTTTACTTTGTATGTAAGCTGCTGTGGCTTGAAAAGGGAAGGATTCTCATTTTCGAAATAGTGTGCCAGTGTCTGATACAGTTTTGCTGTGGCAAGCGCATCATAGTAGGCGCGGTGCGCAGCTTTATTTTCAATCTGGTAGTATTCACACAGACTGGAGAGACTTTTGGATGGAAGTGATTTTAAGGTGCGCTGGGCAATCTTAAATGTGTCGATTCCAAATTTTTCAAAAGTAAGTCCTAAATTGGAAGCACCTGATTTCATGAAGCTGTAATCAAAGCCGACATTGTGACCGATCAGGACATCATCCTCACAGAATTCAAGAAAATCACTGATCACAGCATTGGCAGGTCTGGCATTTGCAACCATTTCATTCGTAATGCCGGTGAGATTCGTGATCATCGGGGAAATCTCTTCCTGCGGATGAATGAATTCCATAAAACGTTCGGCAACCTTTCCGTCACGGACTTTCAGTGCTCCGATTTCAATAATTTCATTATAAAGTGGGTCAAGCCCGGTTGTTTCCAGGTCAAAACAGACATAGGATTTTAGCATTTCAAAACCTCCGTTTCTGAAATCCTATTTTAACAGATGCGGGGAGAAAGTGCCATAGTTTTCTTGATACAATTCTCTCCGGATGGTAAGATACAGGTATATTTGCCGGTGTAAAAGAATTTTGACATGCAAAAATGTCACTTGTAAAAGATGTTTGATAGACTTTGGGTGCTCTATATGGAATGATGTCCGTGAAAGGAGGAGACAGGAATTATGGAAATAGGGAAGAAACTAAAAAATGCACGGATCAAGGCCGGGTTTACGCAGGAGAAGGCAGCAGAGGAAATCGATGTTTCGCGCCAGACGATTTCCAATTGGGAAAATGAAAAATCCTATCCGGATATTATCAGTGTCATTGCGCTTAGTGATCTTTATTCCGTAAGTCTTGATGAACTGTTGAAAGGAGATCAGAAGATGACAGAACATCTGGCAGAGAGTACTAACGTTGTAAAAAGCAACAAAAAACTGACTGGAGCAATTATTTTAAATATTGTATTGATGATACTTTTGATCGCGCTGAATATGCTGTTGCCGGAAGGGACCTATTATCTGGTAATTGTATTTTGCGTGGTGATCATGAGCTCATCGGCATTGCTTTATCAGATTATCAAACGGATTTAGGAGACAGATAATTATGGAATGGAATCAAATGGCAGCAGTAGCAAGCGGAGCAATCGCTTTGGTGGGCGCAATCTGCACCGCATGGCAGATTTATCAGATGACGGTATTGGATGCAAAAGCAAGAGGCTTAAAGCACCCGAAGTTCTGGGGATTTTGGGCGATGAATGGAAATAATTCAAGTGGACTGATTCTTTATCTGATCGGAAGGAGAAACTATCCGGTTCAGAATATGAGCATCGAAGATCAGGAAAAGATTGAAACAAGAAAAAAGGCAGCAGGAGCTGCGCTTGTGTTTCTGGCACTTGGAGCGATTGGATTTGTGATCAATGTGATGAGAATCCATATTTAAGAAAGCATGTGAAGAGCGGTATAGATTGTGATATGCCCCTTTCAGGCAACAAGTTTTATTATTTCACTTGTCTGCCTGAGAGGGAGCATATCGGTGATCTATACCGCTTTTTCCAGTTCTTTTTGCATATCGATAATTTTTTCATAGATCGCATTAGCAAGTGCAGCGTGACCGGCCGCGTCCAGATGCTCCCGGTCTGTCGCGCTCGGAGTGGCAAATGCGGAGGCATCCAGAAATGCTGCATGATGCAGAAGTGTCACCTTGTGATATTCTTCTGCAAGTCTTTTAGACACTTCTACAGATTTCTCATCAAATTCCGGATCAAAACCAGGTTCGCCAACACCTTCGCCCAGATGGATCGGTGAAATGACGAGAAGGTCAAATGGCTGGGAAGCATTTTTTCGGGCTTTCTGAATGACCTGTGCAAGTCCTTTGGCAATGGTTCCGGCGGAAGCGTTGTATCTGGATTTGCAGTCGTTGGTCCCAAGCATAAGGATAAGGAGATCGATGGGATTATGCATTTCCATAGTGATGCCGATCAGATCAAGTCCACGGCGTCCCTCACGAAGATCATCCTGAAATACAGTGGTTCTTCCACAAAGACCTTCCTCAATCACGCGGTGGTCAGCGCCCAGTTTCTTCTGAAGCAGAGCGGTCCATCGGGTGTCGGTGTCAAATCTGCCGGTTCCGTCCGGTTTGTAGCCATATGTGTTTGAATCGCCAAAGCATAAGATTTTCATTTCGTGTCACTCCTCTTATAAACCCACTAAATTGATATGTTATATATGATAAATGGGATTGCTGGAAAAGTCAAGAGGTAAAATTGTATTGGAAAGGTTTTGAAATTTACCTGGATTTTAATTTACATCTGTATAAAGCAAAGATATACTAATGGGTGGAGGATAAAAATTATGAAGAATAAAAGAGAAGTTTTGGTTAAACTTTTTCTGTCTACATTATATCTAAGTGCATTTACATTTGGCGGCGGTTATGTGATCGTCACGCTGATGAAGAAAAAGTTTGTGGATGATTATCATTGGATTGAAGAAAATGAAATGCTGGATCTGGTGGCAATCGCGCAGTCAGCACCGGGACCGATTGCGGTAAATGGGGCAATCGTGGTTGGGTATAAGCTTGCCGGCCTTGCAGGAACACTGGTTGCAATTATTGGAACGATTATTCCACCATTTGTGATCATTTCTGTGATATCTGCTTTTTATAATGCATTTCGGGATAATTATCTGGTGAGTCAGATGCTGGAAGGGATGCAGGCAGGTGTCGGAGCTGTGATTGCCTCGGTAACTTATGAAATGGGATGCGGAATCGTAAAAAAGAAAGATAATGTGGCAACGATTGTTATGATTGCAGCCTTTATAGCAGCCTGTGTATTGGGAATCAATGTGATTTATATAGTGATTGCAAGTGGGATTTTTGGTATAATCCGGACATTTTGGAACAGACGGAGGAAAAGAGTATGATTTATATACAATTATTTTTAAGCTTTTTTCAGATCAGTCTGTTCAGCTTTGGCGGTGGATATGCGGCACTTCCACTGATCCAGGGGCAGGTCGTAAATGTGCATCACTGGCTCAGTATGACGGAATTTACGGATCTGATCACCATTTCCCAGATGACACCGGGACCGATTGCGATCAATGCAGCAACCTTTGTTGGAATGAAACTGACCGGAATGCCGGGAGCGGTTGTGGCTACACTTGGATATATCACACCGTCCTGCGTGATTGTGACGATTATTGCAAAACTGTACTTAAAATACCGGGAAATGGATATGCTGCAGGGAATACTTGGAGGAATCAGACCGGCGGTGGTTGCACTGATCGGTTCGGCGGGGATTTCCATTTTACAGACAGCGTTCTGGGGATCTTCCGGGAAAATGGTGATATCTGGTACCAACTGGCTGATGGTTGGGATATTTGTGGTATGTGTGATCCTGCTCAGGAAGGTGAAGATGAATCCAATCTGGGTGATGGTGCTTGCCGGGGTGATGAAAGTTGGCGTGGAGATGGTTTGGAAGATGTAAATCTGGTATGATTGTAGTGAAAGGTTGGGTGAACAGTGATGGAGATTATTTGTTTTCATAATCCAGATTATTGTTTACGAAGGACTTAAGGCAAAATTTTCTCAAAATGAAGAATTGAAAGAGAAACTGAGTGCTACAGAAGATGCGGTACTTGCAGAATGTGCGGTAAAAGATCAGATATGGGGAATTGGGTTATCCATGAAAGACGAGAACAGATTTGATCTGGATAAGTGGAAAGGTCAGAACTTACTTGGATATGCTTTGATGATGGTGAGAGAACAATTTAGTTATGGAGGAAGATGAAAATGAAGAGTGTTTTAACGGACTTTTCTCGCCCAAATCATTGCGGGTTAGTCAAAGATATGGTATATTTAAAGTATATTTTTGTCAAAATGTACAAAAATAAGAACAAATTATAGTAGGGAGTGGTCAAGATGTATCAGGAAGAGTACAAACGTTGGCTGGAAGCAGATCTGGAAGATGCCGATCTGAGTCCGGAATTAGCGAGAATTGAAGGAAATGACGAAGAGATAAAAGATCGTTTCGCTGTGGCTCTGAAGTTTGGAACAGCAGGACTTCGTGGAGTTCTCGGAGCAGGAACGAACCGTATGAATATTTATGTAGTACGTCAGGCAACACAGGGACTGGCGAACTGGGTTAAGACACAGGGGGGCACACAGACTGTAGCGATCAGCTACGACAGCCGTCTGAAGAGTGATGTATTTGCAAAGACAGCAGCAGGTGTTCTGGCAGCAAACGGAATCAATGTCAGAATCTATGACGCGCTGATGCCGGTACCGGCACTTTCATTTGCGACACGTTATTATAACTGTAATGCAGGTGTTATGGTAACTGCATCCCACAACCCGGCAAAATACAATGGTTACAAAGCATATGGACCGGACGGATGCCAGATGACAGATGATGCAGCAGCAATCGTATATGCTGAGATCCAGAAGACAGATGTCCTCACAGGTGCAAAATACATATCCTTCGCAGAAGGTGTAGAAAAAGGACTGATCCGTTTTGTAGGAGATGACTGCAAGAAGGCACTCTATGAAGCAATTGAATCACGTCAGGTAAGACCGGGACTTTGCAAGACAGCAGGACTGAAACTTGTATACAGCCCACTCAATGGTTCAGGACTTGTACCGGTAACACAGGTATTAAAAGATATCGGAATCACAGATATCACAATCGTTCCGGAACAGGAATATCCGAATGGATACTTCACAACCTGCAGCTATCCGAACCCGGAAATCTTTGCAGCTCTGGAGCTTGGGCTTAACCTTGCAAAAGAGACAGACGCAGATCTGATGCTTGCAACAGACCCGGATGCAGACCGTGTAGGTATCGCAATGAAGTGCCCGGATGGTTCTTACGAATTGGTAAGCGGTAACGAAGTAGGTGTTCTGCTTCTTGATTACATCTGTGCAGGACGTATTGAAAAAGGAACCATGCCTGAAAAAGCAGTTGCTGTAAAATCAATCGTATCTACCCCGCTTGCGGATGCAGTAGCAGAGCATTATGGTGTAGAACTCAGAAGCGTACTTACCGGATTCAAGTGGATTGGTGACCAGATCGCACAGCTTGAAGAAGCCGGAGAAGTAGACCGTTTCATCTTCGGATTTGAAGAGAGCTACGGATACCTTGCAGGACCGTATGTACGTGATAAAGATGCTGTTATCGGATCTATGCTGATCTGCGAAATGGCAGCTTACTACAGAAGCATCGGAAGCTCACTGAAGCAGAGACTGGAAGAAATCTACGCGCAGTACGGACGTTATCTGAACAAAGTAGACAGCTTTGAATTCCCGGGGCTTAGCGGAATGGACAAGATGGCAGGTATCATGGAAAATCTTCGTAAGAATCCACTCACAGAAGTAGCCGGAATCAAAGTTGCATCTGTTACAGATTACACCAAACCGGAAGAAACCGGACTTCCTTCTGCTAATGTACTGATCTACAAACTGGAAGATGGCGAGACTGTTATCGTTCGTCCTTCAGGAACAGAGCCGAAGATTAAGATCTATTACACAACACTTGGAAAAGATCTTGCAGAAGCCCAGGCTCAGAAAGACAAATTTGCAGAAGCATTAAAGCCGATCATGGCATAATTTAAAAATGTTAGAATAACGGATATCAAGTAGGATCCGTTATTAGACATTCATTTTTAGAAATTGAAAGAAAGAGACTTATTCATAGTATTTTAATGCTAAGGATAAGTCTCTTTGCTTATATGACTTATATGTGAGAAAATCGCATTATCGAACCAGTAACTTACTGGAGCTTTCTCATTCTTCTTTTTAAATTGTGTCCCTTTAACTTCATTTTAAAGTATCAGCCACCAATTTGCCACGTCAAAAGAAGACCAGACAGGATATTTCCGCTCTTCTGCCGTCCCCCTTTCAACTAACAAATTCTCCCCATCCTTTCACATAAAGAACACAATTATCTGCTATTCTGTTGTATAATTAGAAATAAAGTGATAAAAGGAGCCCGTGAGAGATATGGATAAACTGAAAATTCTTGTAGTAGATGACGAAAGCCGTATGCGCAAACTGGTGCGCGATTTCCTGGAAAGAGAAGGATATGCTGTACTCGAAGCAGGAGACGGTATGGAAGCAATGGACATTTTTTATGAGGAAAAAGATATTGCGCTGATCATCCTGGATGTCATGATGCCGCATATGGATGGCTGGCAGACCTGCCGTGAGATCCGTAAAGAATCCAAGGTTCCGATCATTATGCTGACCGCAAGAAGTGAAGAGAGGGACGAGCTTCAGGGATTTGAACTCGGTGTGGATGAGTACATTTCCAAACCGTTCAGCCCGAAGATCCTGGTTGCAAGAGTGACTGCGATCCTTCGCAGAACCAATGCCCTTGTGTCAGATGATCTGCTTCATGCAGACGGAATCGAGATCGATAAAGCGGCACATATGGTTAAGATTGACGGAAAGCCGGTTGAACTCAGTTACAAGGAGTTTGAACTCCTGACCTATTTTGTTGAGAATCAGGGAATTGCATTATCCAGAGAGAAGATCCTCAATAACGTATGGAACTATGATTATTTCGGAGATGCCAGAACCATTGATACCCATGTAAAGAAGCTCAGAAGCAAGCTTGGTGAAAAAGGTGAAGATATCAAGACCATCTGGGGCATGGGATATAAGTTCGAGGTATAAGCATGAAACATTCAATTAAAAGACAGATGCTGACGGTTTTTGTAGGCCTGATCCTGTTTATGATCGTGGTATTTTTGATCATCAACGGCAGTTTTCTGGAAAAGTACTATATTTTCAATAAAAAAGCAGAGTTTGTCAAGGTCTATACGATGGTGCAGGAAGGGGTGGAAAAAGATACTCTGAGTTCTGAGACACCGGAAAAAGAGCTTGGAAGACTTGCAGAGCGGAACAACATTTCCATTGCAGTCATCGATTCTGATTATAATGTAGTTTATACGAACGTGAGGGAAAAGCAGATGATGGTGGTACAGCTTTTCGGATATCTGTATGACAAGAACCATCAGGAAGTCATGGAAAGTACCGACGATTACGATATCTGCAAATCTGTCGATCCGCAGAACAATACAGAGTATCTGACCATGTGGGGAAGCTTTGATAATGGTGACATTTTCATTATGAGAAGCCCTCTGGAAAGTATCCGTTCGGCAGTTACCATTTTCAATCGCTTCATCGGAATTGTAGGCGGCTGTGTGATCCTGGTAGGCGTGTTGCTTGCGTGGTATTTTTCAAAGAAGATCACAGAACCGATCATGGAGCTGGCAACTCTGTCGCAGAAGATGGCAGATCTGGATTTTAATGCGAAATACACCAGCGGAGGAAGCAACGAGATCGGGGTGCTCGGGGAGAGCTTTAACCGGATGTCGGAGAAGCTGGAACAGACGATTTCCAATCTGAAAGAAGCCAACTACAAGTTGCAGAAAGATATTGAGCAGAAGGAGAAACGGGAAAATATGCGAAGCGAATTTCTGGGAAATGTTTCGCATGAGCTGAAGACTCCGATCGCCCTGATCCAGGGATACGCGGAAGGTCTGAAGGAGGGAGTCAATGACGATCCGGAGAGCCGGGAATTCTACTGCGAGGTGATCATGGATGAAGCGGGCAAGATGAACCGGATGGTCAAGAATTTGCTTGCACTGAACCAGCTGGAATTCGGTGAGGATGACGTGCAGTTTGACCGGTTTGATATCACTTCGCTGATTTTCGGTGTCCTGCAGAGTTTGGATATTCTGATTGAACAGAAAGAAGCACAGATTATTTTCTGTCACAAAGATCCAATCTATGTCTGGGCGGATGAGTTCAAGGTGGAGCAGGTTGTCCGGAATTATATCAACAATGCGCTCAATCATGTAGACGGCGAGAAGGTGATCGAGATCAAGATCACCCAGGAAAATGATGTGGCAAAGATCACGGTATTCAACACCGGAACGCCTATTCCGGAGGAGGATTTGCCACATATCTGGGAGAAATTCTACAAGGTAGATAAGGCAAGAACCAGAGAATACGGTGGCAATGGAATCGGACTTTCCATTGTCAAAGCGATCATGGAATCTTTTGGAAAAGGATATGGTGCAATCAATCACAGCAATGGGGTAGAATTCTGGTTTGAACTGGATATGAAATAAACGCTAGTGCAAAATTTTATTCGGATCAAATGAAAAGAAGACACCTGAAATAAAGGCAAATCTTGCAATTCGCACTGTAACGTGGTACATTATAAAAGAGCCTGTAACTATCTGGTGCAGAGAAAGAATCCTGTGACCGGAATAGCGAAAGGGATTATGAATGTTGCTGCTTGCGCAACGCGCGAACAGTAATCTTTGAACCGTTACAAGAATATAAAATCGTGAGGATATGCAGATGATAGCGATTATTGATTATGATGCAGGAAACATAAAAAGTGTAGAAAAAGCGCTGAAATATCTCGGTCAGGAAGCTGTGATCACAAGAGACAGAGAGGAGATCCTTTCAGCGGATAAAGTCATCCTTCCGGGGGTTGGTGCATTTGGTGATGCCATGTACAACCTGAAAAAGTACGGACTGGATGAGGTGCTTCGTGAGGTAGCAGAAAGACAGATCCCGCTTCTTGGAATCTGTCTCGGACTTCAGCTTTTATTTGAACGGAGTGATGAGACGCCGGGCGTAGAAGGTCTTGGAATTTTAAAAGGAGAGATTTTAAGGATTCCGGACTGCCCGGGACTTAAGATTCCGCATATGGGATGGAATTCTCTGAAGCTTCAGAATGATGGAAGACTTTTCAGGGATTTGCCGGAAGAGCCGTATGTATATTTTGTTCATTCCTATTACTTAAAAGCAGCAGATGAAAGTATCGTAAAAGCGACAACCGAGTACAGCACACATATTCATGCTTCGGTTGAACAGGGAAATGTATTCGCCTGCCAGTTCCATCCGGAGAAGAGCAGCGATACAGGACTTCAGATACTGAAAAATTTTGTGGAGTTGTAGGAGGACGAGCGGTGTTTACGAAGAGAATTATTCCATGTCTGGATGTGAAGAACGGACGGGTTGTAAAAGGTGTGAATTTTGTGGATCTCAAAGACGCAGGAGATCCGGTTGAGATTGCGAAGGCTTACGATAAAGCCGGTGCGGATGAACTGGTATTTTTGGATATCACGGCATCTTCGGATGACAGAAGCACAGTGGTTGACATGGTGCGCAAGGTTGCCGAGTGCGTGTTTATTCCGTTTACCGTAGGCGGTGGAATCCGGACGGTCGATGATTTCAAGGCGTTGCTTCGGGAAGGTGCGGATAAGATTTCCATCAATTCTTCTGCAATTAACCGGCCGGAGCTGGTGAGAGAAGCGGCAGAGAAATTCGGAAGCCAGTGCGTGGTAGTGGCAATTGATGCCAAGAGAAGGGCAGATGGAAGTGGCTGGAACATTTACAAAAATGGCGGACGTATCGATATGGGGATTGATGCGGTCGAATGGGCGAAGAAAGTAGAAGCACTTGGGGCAGGAGAGATTCTTCTGACCAGTATGGACTGTGACGGAACCAAAGCCGGATATGATCTGGAGCTGACAAGGACGATTGCGGAAAATGTATCGATCCCGGTCATTGCATCCGGAGGAGCCGGTAATCTGGAACATTTCTACGAGGCACTCAGCGAAGAAGGAAAGGCAGATGCGGCACTTGCGGCATCCCTGTTCCACTATAAAGAGCTGGAGATCAGAGAAGTAAAAGAATATTTGAGAGAAAAAGGCGTATCCGTGCGTCTGTAGAGAAAAGGTGGGGAATATGGCAGCAATTAACAATGACTGGCTGGATGCACTGAAGGGTGAATTTTCCAAGCCATACTATAAAAAGCTGTTTGAGACAGTGAATCAGGAATACCGGACACACAGGGTGTATCCGCCGGCAGATGATATTTTTAATGCATTTCATCTGACACCGCTTAAGGATGTAAAAGTGGTGATCCTGGGACAGGATCCATATCACGGGGACGGACAGGCAGAGGGATTAAGTTTTTCGGTTAAGCCGGGAGTTGATATCCCGCCGTCACTGGTGAATATTTATCAGGAACTGCATGATGATCTGGGATGTACGATTCCAAGCCACGGCAATCTGGTTAAGTGGGCGAAGCAGGGTGTGCTTCTTCTCAACACCGTTTTGACGGTAAGGGCACATCAGGCGAATTCACACCGCGGGATCGGCTGGGAAGAATTTACCGATGCAGCAATCCTGGCGCTCAATACACAGGACAGACCGATCGTATTTATCTTATGGGGAAGACCGGCGCAGATGAAGAAACGGATGCTGACCAATCCGAACCATCTGATTCTGGAAGCACCACATCCGAGTCCGCTTTCTGCGTACCGCGGATTCTTCGGAAGCAAACCGTTCAGCCAGACGAATCAATTTCTTGAGGCACACGGCGTGGCTCCAATCGACTGGCAGATTGATGAACTGTAAAGGAATAGCAAGGCAGACTGTGAAAAAGATTTTGCAGTCTGTTTTTGTGTATATGATGAGCCTGCTCGATTATACGATGAGCCAAGCGCAGATTTGTCTTGAATGGACAGGAATCTTTGGAAATGGTTGACCGCACAGAGATCATTTGGCATAATAGATATATGAGCAAGTATTCATATGATATCAGGAGGAATCGAACGAAAAGATCCGGTATCATAGGGAGCAAAATACTTTTTGACTTCAATATCATTTGAAAGGGGTAGCTATGAAAAAGACAGAAGTAGAATGCTGCGATACATTTTGTATACATGAAGAACTCGTACATAAGGCAGAAGGGCATATCCCGGATGAGGAAGTACTGAAGGATCTGGCGGATTTTTTTAAAGTGTTTGCAGACACCACGAGGATCCGGATTCTGTGTGTGCTTTTTCAGTCGGAGATGTGTGTGTGTGACCTGGCGGAAGTTCTCGGAATGACACAGTCCGCGATTTCCCATCAGCTTCGGATGCTCAAGCAGATGAAGCTTGTGAAGAACAGGCGGGAAGGAAAGACGGTATTCTATTCTCTGGCGGACGATCATATTCAGACGATCATGAACCAGGGAATGGAGCATATCCTGGAATAGCGGATAAAATATGGAAATCATGAACAGAAAGAAGGAAATGATAACAGTGACAGCAGGAAGAAAGAAAAAAGTTATAATAGGAATTCTTGTGGCACTTTGTATGACAGTAACCGGATGTGCAGGTTCCGTAAAAAAAGGGACGAAGTATCTGGAAGAGAAGGATTATAAAAATGCAGAGGTAGAATTTCAGGAAGCAATCGATAAAAAGAAGAATTTGGGAGAAGCCTACCGGGGACTCGGACTTTGCTACTGGGAACAGAAGAAGTATGAAAAGGCAGAGGATGCACTGGAGAAAGCACTGAAGAATGGTACAAAAGAGACAGCGACTCTTTACAATATTCTGGGGATCTGTGATCTGGAACTGGATAAACCGGAAAAAGCAGTCTACTATTTTGAAAATGGACAGCAGCTTTCCGATGCAGGGAAAGATCTGTTAAAAGAAATGTCGTATAATCTGGTGGTTGCCTATGAAAAAGCGGGTGATTATCAGACAGCAAAAGAGAAGCTGGAGAGCTATCTACAAGCCAATCCAGATGACGAAAAAGCGCTGAAAGAGCAGGAATTTTTAAATACCCAGGTTTCGGAAGGTGAACAGCAGTAGAGAAAGGCTGGTGAAAGAACCAGAAATCTGGCAGGGGAGAAATTTATGGCACTTTATGAAATCAAAGAAGAAAAAGAACGGGTGATCCTGGTTGGTATCAGCACAAGGGAGAATGACGACACGGAGGATTCGCTGGATGAATTAAAGGATCTGGTGAAGACAGCAGGTGCGGAAGCCGTTGGACGGGTGATTCAGAAAAGAGAACTGATCCATCCGGGAACCTATGTTGGCAAAGGGAAGATCGAAGAGATCCGTGAGCTTTTATGGGAGCTGGATGCGACCGGGATTGTCTGTGACGATGAACTTTCTTCAGCACAAATGAGCAATCTGACGGATATCTTGGATGTGAAGGTGATGGACCGGACGATGGTCATTCTGGACATTTTCGCAGGAAGAGCATCCACAAGTGAAGGAAAGATCCAGGTCGAACTGGCACAGCTGAAGTACCGGCAGTCACAGCTGACCGGAGCCGGAAGAGCCATGTCCCGTCTGGGAGGCGGGATTGGAACCAGAGGTCCTGGAGAAAAGAAGCTGGAGATGGACCGGAGACTTATCAAGAACCGGATCGCACAGTTGAACCGGGAACTGAAAGAAGTGAAGCGGCACCGGGAACTGACCCGTGAGCAGCGGACGAAGAATCGAGTTCCGGTTGTGGCGATCGTTGGTTATACCAATGCCGGAAAGTCTACCCTTCTCAATACACTGACCGGAGCCGGCGTGTTGCAGGAGGATCAGCTTTTTGCAACTCTGGATCCGACGACGAGAAGCCGGAAACTACCAAGCGGACAGGAGATTCTGCTGACAGATACGGTGGGATTTATCCGGAAACTGCCGCATCATCTGATCGATGCCTTCAAAAGTACACTGGAGGAAGCCAAGTATGCAGACATGATCCTGCATGTGGTAGATGCATCCAATCCACAGATGGATGAGCAGATGTATGTGGTGTACGAGACACTGCAACGTCTGGAGGCAATGGACAAACCGGTGATCACAGCATTTAACAAGATGGATCAGATCGGGGAGAGCCTGACTGTGCGGGACTTTAAAGCAGACCGGATCGTACAGGTATCTGCAAAGACCGGGGAAGGTCTGGACACGCTTCTTCAGGCAGTCGAAGAGATCCTGCGGGAACAGAAAATTTATGTTGAGCGAGTTTATTCTTATCAGGAATCCGGGAAGATCCAGCTGATCCGGAAGTATGGAGAACTGCTGGGAGAAGAATACAAAGAAGATGGAATCCATGTATCTGCATACGTGCCGAAAGAGCTTGACGGGAGGGTATAACAGATGGCTTTACAGTTTATTTTCGGAAATCCGGGTTCGGGCAAGTCGCATTATCTATATGAACACATCATTAAGGAATCAATCAAGCATCCTGATACCAATTATATCATTCTGGTGCCGGAGCAGTTCACGATGCAGACGCAGAAGGAACTGGTCCTCAGGCATCCAAGACATGGAATTATGAACATAGACGTGCTGAGTTTTGCACGTCTTGCTTTTCGTGTTCTGGAAGAGACGGGAAACGGCGGCCGGGAGATCCTGGATGATGAAGGAAAGAATCTGATTCTCAGACGGCTTGCCGGGAAAAAAGAAGATATGTTAAAGGTTTTAAAAGGAAATATCAAAAAGCCGGGATATATCAGTGAAGTGAAATCCGTCATTTCTGAACTGACACAGTACAACATTTCCCCGGATGGGATGGAGGAGATGATCGCAGAGGCAGATGCGTCTTCCTGTCTGGCGTGGAAATTAAAGGACATCCAGGTGATGTATCAGGCATTTGAAGAATATCTTGCAGATAAATATATTACAAAAGAAGAGATTCTGGACACTCTCTGCAATGTGATGGGCAAATCCAGAATGTTAAAAGACAGTGTGATCGCACTGGATGGATTTACCGGATTTACGCCGGTCCAGAACAAGGTGCTCGGGGAAATGATGCACCACTGCCAGAAGGTGATGATCACCGTTACGATGGACAAGAGAGAAGATCCGTATGTGATGAAGGACAAATACCAGCTGTTTGCACTGAGTAAGCAGATGGTGACTTCTCTTGTGAAAATCGCGGGAGAAGAAAAGGTGCTGGTCGAAGAGCCGGTGTGTCTGTATCAGGAGCCGGTCTACCGTTTTAAAGATGCCCCGGCACTTGGCTTTCTGGAAAAAGAACTGTTCCGTTACAGTGGCAGAACTTATAAGGAAAAACAGCGGAATGTGCGGGTTTATGCGGCGGCGAATCCACGAATGGAAGTGGAATGTGCTGCACAGAGAATCCGTTTTTTGATTCGTAAGAAAGAATATCGTTACCGGGAGATCGCCGTGATCGCAAGTGACATGAATCTTTATGCGGATGAGATCGAGAAAACCTTCCGGGAATACGAGATCCCGGTTTTTATGGACTATAAGCGGAATGTCCTTTTAAATTCCTTTGTAGAGTATATACGGAGTCTGCTCGCAATGGCAGAGCAGAATTTTTCGGCGGAGAGTGTTTTTCGTTTCTTAAGAACCAATCTGACCGGATTTACCGGAGAAGAGCTGGATCTTCTGGAAAATTATGTGCTTGCCCTTGGGATCCGTGGCTATAAAAAATGGCAGGAAAAATGGATCCGTAGGGCAAAGGATACGACAGAGGAAGAATTGGAGGTGTTGAACCATCTCCGGGTTCGTTTTGTGGAAAAAATAGAAGATCTGGTGTTTGTCTTAAAGCAACGCCAGAAGACAGTTCGGGATGTGACACTTGCAATCTGCGAATTTCTGGAAAAAGAAGAGATCCAGAAGCAGGTGAAAGCACTGGAAAATCAATTTACGGAGCAGGGGGAACTGGCACTTGCAAAAGAATATGCGCAGATTTACCGTGTGGTAATGGAGCTGTTCGATAAGTTTGTCAGCCTTCTGGGAGACGAACGGATTGCCATCAAAGAATACCGGGAGCTTCTGGATGCCGGAATGGAAGAGGCAAGGATTGGGGTAATCCCACCGAGCCTGGATGAAGTGATGGCAGGAGATATCGAGCGAACCAGACTGAAAGATGTCCGGGCACTGATCCTTCTGGGGGTCAACGATTCCCTGATTCCGGGAAGTGCATCTGCAGGTGGGCTGATCTCCGACAGAGACCGGGAACGATTTGAAGAAAAAGGGATTGCCCTTGCGCCGGGAGCGAGAGAAAAAAGTTATATTCAGAAATTTTACCTGTATCTGCACATGACGAAACCAACGGAAGAGCTGATGCTGACCTACAGTAAAGTTTCGGCAGATGGAAAGAGCAGGAGAGCGGCATATCTGATCGGGGATCTGAAGAGAATGTATCCGAAGCTGCATGTATTTAACATGGATCAGTATGGCATGGAGGTAAAAGAACTGCTTCCGCAGACCGGGATCGGAGCCCTGATCGAGGGCTTTCAGAATCCGAAGAAGATGGAAGAAGGAAGCTGGCAGGAATTGTACCGCTGGTATTGTGTAAGGGAGGACTGGAACGAGAAGGTGCATAATCTGGCAAGGATCAGCAGATACCACAGACCGGAGGATGATCTGACTGAGAAGACCGCAAGGAAGCTTTATGGGGACTGGGCACCGAGCATCTCAAGACTTGAGAAATTTGCTGCCTGTGCCTGTGCGCATTTTCTGAAGTATGGTTTGCGCCTTAAAGAGCGTGAAGTCTATGAATTTGCTGCCCTTGATTTCGGAAATATTTTCCACAAGGCACTGGAAAAATATGCCTGCCGGGTAGAGCGGGAAGGTCTGGAATGGACCGAGGTTACAAAAGAGCAGCAGGAACAGTTTGCTTCGGAAAGTGTGGATGAAAGTATCATTGACTACAGCAATACTGTGATCTATAGCAGTGCCCGGAATGCATATATCGTGCCGCGGATGAAGCGGATGATGAACCGTACTGTCTGGGCGATGACAAAGCAGCTCCGCAAGGGAAGCTTTAAACCGGAAGGCTACGAGGTCAGTTTTGGAAGTGGAAAGATCGACCGGATCGATACATGCGAGACCGAGGATCAGGTCTATGTGAAGATTCTGGATTACAAGACCGGAGCGAAGAGTTTTGATATGGCAGCTTTTTATCATGGATTGCAGATGCAGCTTGTGGTCTATATGGAAGAGGCGGTTCAGCTGGAGGGAAGGAAGCATCCAGGGAAAAAGATCGTACCTGCCGGAATTTTTTATTACCGGATGAAGGATCCGATCGTTGGAAAAGAACTGGATGAAGAAAAGCTGGAAGAAGCCATTTTGAAGGAACTGCGTCTGGATGGAATCATCCGTCAGGACGATGCGGTGATCCAGAGGCTGGATGCGGATTTTTCGGGGAATTCGCTTGTAATTCCGGCTGGAAAGACAAAAAGCGGCTATTCAAAAGCATCAAAAATGCTTCTGCCGGAAGAATTTGATGCGGTGCTGACGTATGCGCAGAAAAGGCGGACAGATCTGCAGGGGGCAATGTACCGGGGAAAGGCGGAGGCTCTGCCTTATGAGATGGGGCAGCAGACTGGTTGCACCTACTGCCCGTATCGGGATATCTGTGGATTTGACGAGCAGATCGAGGGCTACGAATACCGGAAGCTGGAAAAGCTTTCAAAGGAGATTGTCATGGAGAAAATTATGGCGAAGCTGGAAGAGGAGAAGCAGACATGGGAGTAAAATGGACCGAAGAACAGCAGCAGGTAATTGAACTGCGCGATCATAATATTCTGGTGTCGGCGGCTGCCGGTTCCGGGAAAACCGCCGTTCTGGTGGAGCGTATCATTGCAAGACTTACAAGGGATGCAAATCCGGTGGATGTGGATCATATGCTGATCGTGACTTACACCGAGGCGGCAGCTGCTGAGATGAAGGAACGAATCGGTGCCGCGATCGAAAAGGAGATGGAGGCAGATCCGTCCAGTGAGCATCTGAAGCGGCAGTCGGCACTGATCCACACGGCAAAGATCACAACGATCCACAGTTTCTGCCTGTCTGTAATCCGGGAATATTTTCACACGATCGATCTGGATCCGGGGTTCAGGATTGCGGAGGAAGGCGAATTAAAACTCTTAAAGCAGGATGTAATGAAAGAACTACTGGAAGCAAAATACGAAGAAGGGAATGAGGATTTCCTGCGTTTTGTGGAGACCTTCGCGACCGGAAGGGAAGATCTGCAGCTAGAAGAGATCATCAGCAGACTGTATGAGTTCGCCGGAAGCTATCCGGATTCGGAGGAGTGGCTGGATGGCTGTGCGAAGATGTATGAAGAGAGTGGGGGAAATGCAGTTTATATCGAAAAAGTGATGACATATATCCGCAGAACCCTGGCAGATATGCAGCAGCTGATGGAAAAGGCAGATCAGATCTGCATGGAACCGGACGGACCATACATGTATGGGGAAATGCTGGAATCTGATCAGAAAGTTCTTGGAAAACTTTTTTGTGCAGAGAATTATGAGGAAATGTATGAGGCACTGAGGGAAAAACCGGCATGGAAAACCCTGTCCCGCAAGAAAGATGATGCGATAGATCCTGCAAAAAGAGAGCAGGTGAAGGCTTATCGGGAAACCTGGAAGAAACTTGCAGAGGACATAAGAAACAATTACTTTTTCCAGCCGCCGTCAGAGATGGAAGCAGACCGGGAAATCTGTATTCCGGTTATGCGGGAACTGGTCAGTTTGGTGAAGGAATATCAGAGGGCACTTGCCGAAAAGAAAGCGGAAAAGAATCTGATCGATTTCCGAGATATGGAACAGTTTGCCCTGCAGATCCTGACCAGGAAAGAGGACGGAAAAAGAGTGCCGTCTGAGGTGGCAAAGGATTATCAGGATACCTTTGAAGAAGTCATGATTGATGAGTATCAGGACAGTAACCTGATCCAGGAGGCGATCCTGACCAGTGTGTCGCGGATCAGCAGAGGGGAGAATAATCTCTTCATGGTCGGAGATGTGAAGCAGAGTATTTACCAGTTCCGCCTGTCAAGACCGGAACTTTTTATGGAGAAATTCAACACCTACAGTCTGACTGATGGAGAAAACCGGCGGATCGACCTGCACAAAAATTTCCGAAGCCGGGCAGAGGTACTGGATGCGGTGAATTTTATTTTCAGGCAGATCATGACCGAAGAACTTGGCAGGATCACATATGATGACAATGCGGCACTCTATGTAGGGGCATCCTATCCGGAATGTGAAAGAGACGAGACGGAAATCTTGCTTCTGGATACAAAAAGCGAGGAAGACGAGATCGGACTTTCTGTGCGAAGTGGAAGCCAGACGGCAAAGGAGTTGGAAGTTCGTCTGATCGCGCAGCGGATCGGAGAACTGATGGAAAGTCAGCAGGTTGTAGATAAAGAAACGGGAAACTTGCGTCCGGTACGCTATCAGGACATTGTAATCCTGACAAGAAGCCCTGCGGGATGGACGGATACAGTCACACGGATTTTACAGGAGGAAGGAATCCCGGTTCTTGCGGAATCGGCAGACGGGTATTTTGAAACGCTGGAGATTGGCTGGATGATGGATTATCTGCGTGTTCTCGATAATTTCCGCCAGGACATTCCACTGGCGGCGGTTCTGAAATCCCCGTTTGGAGGAATGACTAACGAAGAGCTGGCGAAGATCCGGGAAATGAATGCGGAAGTGCCATTTTATCAGAACGTACTGGATGCAGCAGATCCAGAAAAAGAGACAGACCTTCCGGAAGGGATTCGGAAAAAAATCCGGGAAGTATTTGGGTGGCTTTATTATTTTCGCGAGCGGGTGCCGTACACGGCAATCCATGATCTTCTGTGGGAAATTGTGAAAAAGGCGGGATACCGGGATTATATTGCGGCAATGCCAGGCGGCAGGGCGCGCCGCGCGAATCTGGATATGCTGATCACCAGAGCAAAAGCATTTGAGGCAACCAGCTACAAGGGGCTGTATCATTTTGTGCGTTATATCGATCAACTGAAAAAATACAATGTGGACTTCGGAGAAGCGGGACTTTATGATGAGCAAACGGATGCAGTCCGCCTGATGAGTATCCACAAAAGTAAGGGACTGGAGTTCCCGGTTGTGATTGCGGCAGGCATGGGAAAGAGATTCAATATTCAGGATACCACAGCGAGCGTGGTGATCCATTCGGATCTGGGACTTGGAATTGATGCGATTGATCTGGAGCGGAGAACCAAATCACCGACTCTTTTAAAGAAGGTCATCCAAAATGAGATCGGACTGGAAAATCTTGGAGAGGAGCTTCGCGTGCTTTATGTAGCACTTACCCGTGCGAAAGAAAAACTGATTCTCACCGGAACCGTTCCGCATGCGGCAGACAAGCTGGAAGCATACCAGATGGAACAGGAAAACAGCCAGAAAGAAACGTTGGATTTTACAAAACTTGCACATGCGACTTCTTACTACGATTGGATTCTTCCTGCAGCAGTACGAAAAACAGCAGAAGTTCCAATTGAAATGAAGGTAATCGGTGTTGATACTCTGGTAGAAGGCGAGCTGGATAAGGAAGCCGCAGACTATCTGGAGAAGGAAGTGTTCCTTGAAAAAATCGAGGCAAAGGAACATCCGATGGCTGTGACGGATGAATGTTTTCAGGCAAAGATCGAAGAAGCATTTTCCTATAGATACCCCCATCAGGGCGAAGATCAGATGAAAATGAAGTACACCGTATCCGAGCTGAAAAAATATGCAGCGGTTTCAGAAGAAGAGGATGGTGAAATGCTGATTCCGGAAGAGGAGATCGTTCCGATCCTTCCTAAATTTATGAAAGAGGAAGAAGAGGTAAAAGGCGTAAAAAAAGGAACTGCTTATCATAAGGTACTGGAGCTTCTTAATCTTACAAAGAACTACACCATGGAACTTTTGAAGGAAACCATAGAAAATCTGAAAAAAGAAGGCTATCTGGACACAGAGACGGCCAGATGTATCCGACAAAAAGACATTCTGGAGTATCTCAATACCAATTCCGGAAAAAGAATGCAAAAAGCAGCAAGAGCCAAAACACTCTACCGCGAGCAGCCGTTCGTTCTCGGTGTGGAGGCAAAAGAATTTTACCCAGATCAGAAAAAAGGGGAAATGGTATTGATCCAGGGAATTATTGATGCCTACTTTGAAGAAGACGGAGAAATTGTCGTACTCGATTACAAAACCGACCGCGTACAAACCGAAGCCGAACTAAAAGACCGCTATCAGGAACAGCTCCGCCTCTACACCCGCGCCCTCGAACAGATCACCCAGAAAAAAGTAAAAGAGCAGATCATTTATTCTTTCACTTTAGGCAAAGAAATCCACCTGGAGGACCACCCAAAATGACAAAAACCATAACTATACTATTTTTAACATACGCACTCCTGATCAACCTCATAACCTACTTCACCTACGCCGCCGACAAAACCAAAGCCCGCCAACACAAATGGCGAATCCCCGAACGCACCCTCATCCTCCTGGTCATCCTGGGCGGCTCCCCCGCCGCCCTCCTCGCCATGAAACACTACCACCACAAAACCCGCCACCTGAAATTCAAATTAGGAATCCCTATTATTCTAATCATTCAAATAATAATCCCATTTTTTCTTTACTCAAAAATAATTTAAAATATTTAATCCCCCAGCACAGTCGCCTTACAGGCGCTGTGCGTCCCCATTTCAACAAATCTCAAATTTTGCCACAGCATCAGGCCCGGCAGCCCGCCCAAGCGGATGGCTGGGCAATCAATAACCTTGAGCGGCGCGTAGATGGAAATAACGTCCCCTTTCCCCCACCATCCACCCACACATATTTCTTTAGGAAATCTTCAGAAAGTCTTATACAATATTATATTGACTCACTATATTATATGACATATAATATACTTAACAAAACAATATAACAAGCAACAAACAAAAGGATGTGAATAAATATGGTATTTAACACCGGAGCTGCTCTTCTTGATGCAATCGTCCTTGCCGTTGTATCACGGGAACAGGAAGGAACCTATGGATATAAGATCACACAGGATGTCCGGAGAGTTCTGGATGTATCGGAATCAACGATGTACCCGGTACTCAGAAGACTTCAGAAAGATGAATGCCTGGAAGTCTACGATATGCAGTTTGATGGGAGAAACCGCAGATATTATAAAGTGACAGAAAAAGGAATGGCACAGCTGAATTTGTACAAGGTTGAGTGGAAGAACTACATAAGGAAGATTACAGAGATGTTCGAGGGAGGTGCAGCCGAATGAGCCGTACAGAGTATATGCGGGAATTAGAAGCGCTGCTTCATGGAATTTCAAAAGAAGAAAGAGAAGAAGCGCTGCAGTATTATAATGATTATTTTGATGATGCCGGGAATGAAAATGAAGAAAAAGTAATTGAAGAACTTGGAAGCCCGGCAAAGCTTGCCGATACGATCCGTGCCGGGGTAAATGGCAATATCGGTGAGGCGGAAAGCTATGGCGAGTATGGTGAGAGAGGATACCGGGACAGCCGCTTTGACACCAGCGAGTCTCCGGCAAGAAGAGATGGATTTTACAAAGACAGTCATTCTGATGCATACAGCCAAAACAATTCGCAGGATGGTGGAGGACAATATTCAGAAAGACAGTATTCTTATACAGGGAATGTAAATCAGGGATATGCCTATACCGGAATGAATGGATATGGTGCAGGGCAGACAGTAGAGACACCGCGTAAAAAATGGAGTGTTGGCAAAGTTATTCTGATTATTTGTATCCTTGTGATTGGTATTCCGATCGTAGTTCCGACTGCGTTTGGCTTTTTATTGGCTGCATTTGGAGCTTTGATCGGACTTGCAGTTGCAGCGTTTGCTGTTTTTATAGCAGCCATCGCAGTTGCGTTTGCAGGAATTTTGGTGGGAATTCATGGATTTGGACAGTTGTTCTATTCACCGGTACTCGGAATAGGAATGCTTGGAGCCGGATGCCTGATGCTTGCAGTTGGCGCAGCATTTACAGTACTGATCGGATGGGGATGTATCAAACTGATTCCGATGATGTTCCGGGGGATTGTGAATCTTTGCCGTAAACCATTTCAGAAAAAGAGGGGTGAATGCAGATGAAAAAAGGATGGAAGATTTTCTGGACAGTGATTATAAGCCTGGCAGGAGCAGGCATTGTACTTTGTATCGTGGCTTTATGTCTTGGCTTTTCTTTTTCAGAGTTTGAAAAAACATATCCGAATGGGATTGGTATCATTAGAAAGAATTATATTTCTTATGATGATACATGGTTTGATGATGATGACGATGATGAGGCGGATGATACGGAAGATATTGTATCAGAAGAGACATTTTCAAATATAGAGAATTTGAAACTTGATATCGGTGCATGTGAGGTACAGATCAAGACGGGTACAGATGACAAGATTTGTATAAATGATTCCAGGATGAAAACAGAAAATGCAGTGCAGAAAAAGCTGTCTGATGATGGAAAAACTTTGGAGATAACAACCAGAATGCGCAGTAGCTTCAAAAATATGAACAGGGCAAAAGGAACACTTGTGATCTATCTCCCGGAAGGCTATAGGTTTGATGAGGTTGAGATGGAATATGGTGCAGCGAATGCGGAAATCGATGAACTGAATGCGAAGAGCCTTAAGATAAAAAGTGGAGCATCAGGCTGCAGTGTGAAAAATGCCGATGTGGAAGAACTAGAGGTAGAAGCAGGAGCCGGAAGCGTAGACTTTTCTGGAACCGTAAAGCAGGATACAGAGATTGAGTGTGGAGCCGGAAGCGTAACACTGGATCTGGAAGGAACAGAAGACAGTTATAATTATGAACTGGATAGTAGCGCCGGTTCCATCCAGATCGGAGATGATCAGGAATATGGAGGCTTAAGCACGGAAAAGTCGATCGATAATGGAAGGAAACGCACGATTGAGATATCAAATGGGGCAGGTAGTGTGGAGATCCGTTTCCATTAGAATTAACATAGACAGAAAAATGTATCAGATGAAACACATTTATAATAGAAGAAACGCAAAAAGGAGGAACTTTTATGGAAAAGAAAAGATTATACAGATCAGTAACAAACCGCAAGATCTGCGGTGTATGTGGCGGACTTGGAGAGTATTTTGATATCGATCCGACACTGATCAGGCTTGGAGGAGTGCTGCTTGCATGCGTAAGCTGCGGAACAGCTGTGGTTGCCTATTTTGTTGCGGCGGTTGTGATCCCAGATCCGGAATAAAAAGCCGGTAAATGGATTTTGCAGATATAAAAAAACAGATAGATAAAGAAGCCGGAAGCGAACGGAACCAGTCTTTAAAGATGATTTTAAGGAAGGTTCAGAGGTTTCCGGCTTCGTTTTGTTTCATAAGAGTGGAGTCTGAAACAAAAGGCACGATGTGTCAGAGAGGAAAGGGCAGCAGATATTTGACGCGGAACAGATCGGAATGTATAAAATGTATGATTTTTGGAAATACTCTGAAAAAGGAGTTGAAAACCATGAAAAGTGCAAAGACAAAGAAAATCAGACGTGAAGATATTCCAAATCTGGAGCAAAGTGAACGGGTAAAATACGAGATTGCAGAGGAGCTTGGACTTCTCGACAAAGTTCTGGACAATGGTTGGAAAAGTCTGTCATCCAAAGAAACCGGACGGATCGGAGGAATCATTTCCAAAAAATCCAGAAAGAAAGAGACCGGGAATTTACAATAATATTACAAATTTTAAAAAATGTGAATATTTTGCAACGTTTGTTGAAAAAACGCTGTATGTTTGATATAATCGCTTGACCGCAAAAACCGAGAATATGGAACGGGTGAGGCAAATGAGTGAAAAGATAAACGTATTGGACGTACAGCTTGATAACTGTACGGCAAAAGATGCGATGAAGATCATTACAGAATATATGCAGACAGAAGAACTGAATACAGTGGATATTGTCACTGTGAATACGCTGATGAGAGCGGCGCAGCTTGATGGTATGAAAGAAGAACTGGAGAAGCTGGATCTTCTGCTTCCGGGAGATATGGCAATTCTTGAAGCAGCGAAGATCACGGACAGAAAGCGGATCCAGGAGCTGGAGAACCAGACATTGCTGAAGATGATATTCCACTATTTTCATAAGAATCACTTCAAGATTTTTATACTGGCAGGTTCAGAGGAAGAGGGAGAGCGTCTGCAAAGCTATCTGCATGAAGCGTACGGCGGAATCGAAATTGTCGGGATGAAAGCAGTGCCTCAGGATGAAAGTGAGGACGACAGGATCACCAACCTGATCAATGGAGGAGAAGCGGACTGTGTGATCGCCAGTATGGATTTTCCGGGGCAGGAACAGTTTATCCTTCGGTGTCAGGAGCAGCTCAATACCAGAATGTGGCTTGGAACAGGACATAATATAGCCTCCTTTGCAACCGGAGAAAGATGGGCAGATCATCTGAAAAATTTCATCGGCAAAAAGATTTTGAAGCGGGAGATCAGAAAGGAGCAAAAAAGAAAAGAAATATAATTGAAGCTACAAAAGACTGAAAATAATAAAAAAAATCAAATAATCTTTTTCGACAGAATAAATTTTATAATAAACTTAATTGAGGAAATGCATAAAAAAATGTGATTTCCTCTTTATTTTTTTGGTAATATGTATTAAAGTATTATATATGCATATGGCTAAGTCCACAGTTATGGGGGATGTAGATTGTACAAAGTGTATAGAACCACGGAGGATGGAGGAGAGATAATATGATATCAAATCAGATACTGCAAAACACGATTGAAGGCTTGAAATCAATTACAAGGATTGATCTTGGTGTGATGGACACAGATGGAAAGACTTTGGCTACGACATTTCCAGAGCCTGGAGATTATGAGAATGCCGTTCTTTCGTTTGTAGAATCTCCGGCAGAGAGCCAGGTGATTCAGGGATATCAGTTTTTCAAAATTTATGACGAACATCAGCTGGAATACATTCTGATCGCCAATGGCGGAAGTGAGGATGTTTACATGGTTGGAAAGATTGCAGCCTTCCAGATTCAGAATCTTCTGGTGGCATATAAGGAGCGTTTTGACAAGGATAATTTCATCAAAAATCTTCTTCTTGACAACCTTCTTCTGGTGGATATTTATAATCGCGCCAAAAAATTACATATTGACACAGAAGTAAAACGTGATATCTTTATAGTTGAGACTTCTCGGGAAAGAGATGTCAGTGCGCTTGACAGTCTCCGTTCTGTTCTGGGTGGAAAAGGCAAGGACTTCATTACTGCTGTTGATGAGAAGAATATCATTGTAGTAAAAGAATTAGGCCCTGGCGATGGCTATCCGGAGATGGACAAGACTGCTCATGAGATTCTGGATCTCCTGAAAGCAGAAGGAGAAGAGAATGTCCGTATCGCATACGGTACGATCGTCAATGACATCAAAGAAGTATCCAAGTCATACAAAGAGGCAAAGCTTGCCCTGGATGTAGGAAAGATCTTCTTCGACGAGAAGGAAGTTATTGCATATAGTGCGCTTGGAATCGGACGACTGATCTATCAGCTTCCAATTCCGCTCTGCAAGATGTTTATCCGTGAAATTTTTGAGGGGAAATCTCCGGACGAATTTGATGAAGAGACGCTCACGACCATCAACAAGTTCTTTGAGAACAGCCTGAATGTTTCCGAGACATCAAGACAGCTGTATATTCACAGAAATACGCTGGTATATCGTCTTGACAAACTGCAGAAGAGCACAGGACTGGATCTGCGTGTATTCGAGGATGCGATCACATTCAAGATTGCGCTGATGGTAGTCAAATATATGAAATACATGGAAACACTGGAGTATTAAGTTATATCGGAGTATGGATAATTAGGAGGAGCATATGATAGAACTTAGAGAAGTTACTAAGGAATACTCGAAGGGTATCGCTGCACTCAATGGTATCAATCTGCGGATCGAACAGGGAGAGTTCGTGTTCGTGGTTGGAGACAGCGGTTCCGGAAAGTCTACGTTGATCCGTCTTCTGATGAAGGAGATTGATCCGACGTCAGGTACGATCATTGTCAACGGTCAGAACCTGAACCGTATGAAGCATCGTCAGATTCCACAGTACAGAAGAGGAATCGGCGTTGTGTTCCAGGATTTCAGACTTCTGAAAGATCGTAATATTTATGAAAATATTGCATTTGCACAGCGGGTTACAGAGAAATCTACCCGTGTCATCAAAAAGAAAGTGCCGGCGGCATTGTCACTTGTCGGACTGGCACAGAAGTACAAAGCGTTCCCGAAGGAATTATCCGGAGGAGAACAGCAGAGAGTTGCGATTGCCAGAGCTGTTGTAAATGAGCCTGCTATTTTGCTGGCTGATGAACCGACAGGAAACCTGGATCCGACAAACTCATGGGAGATCATGAAACTTCTTGAAGAAGCAAACGAGAGAGGAACTACGGTTCTGGTAGTTACTCACAACCAGGAAATTGTAAACGAGATGAAAAAGCGCGTTATTACAATGAAGAAGGGTGTCATTGTCAGCGACGAACAAGAAGGTGGGTATAAACATGAGGATTAGTACAGTTGGATACTCCATGAAACAGGGAGTTAAGAATATCGGAAGAAATAAGATGTTTTCACTGGCATCTGTTGCAACTATGGCTGCATGTATCTTTGTATTCGGACTGTTTTTCTCAATTGTTATGAACTTCCAGTACATTGTACACAAAGCAGAAGAAGGTGTGGCAATCACTGTATTTTTTAACGATGATGCTACACAGGAGCAGATTGATAATATTGGTCAGCAGCTCAAAGGTCAGGATGGCGTAAAAGAAATTAAGTATGTATCTGCAGATGAGGCCTGGGAGACATTTAAAGATCAGTATTTCGGAGAATCCAGTGATCTTGCAGAAGGTTTTAAGAATGATAACCCGCTTGCCGGATCAGATAACTATGAAGTATATATGACGGATGTGGCTTCACAGAAGAAGCTGGTTTCTTTTGCAGAGAGCCTTGATGGTGTCCGTAAAGTCAATAAATCAGATACGGTAGCCAATACACTGAACAGTGTGAATAAGCTGGTATGGTATGTATCTGCTGTTATCATTGCAATTCTTCTGGCAGTATCGATTTTCCTGATCAGCAATACGGTTACAATGGGTATTACTGTCCGAAGAGAAGAGATTGCGATCATGAAATATATTGGTGCGAAGGATGGATTTGTACGTGCGCCATTCATTATTGAAGGTATTCTGATCGGTCTTGTCGGTGCGGCAATTCCGCTTGGTATCCTTTATATACTTTATAACAAAGCAATTACTTATATTCTTACAAAATTCAGTCTGCTGAATAATATTCTGGATTTCCTTCCGGTCGGACAGGTATATAAGACACTTCTTCCGGTCGGACTTTTACTTGGAATCGGAATTGGTTTTGTAGGAAGTTTCTTTACGATTAGAAAGCACTTAAGAGTCTAGTCGCATAATATTTAAGGGAGACGAATATGATAAGAGGGAAAAAAGTACTTGGAGCATTTCTTGCATTTACACTTTGCTTCGGTATGGTAATTCCGGCACAGGCTGATGATATTTCGGATGCGAAAAAGAAGCAGCAGGAGCTGGAGCAGCAGAAGAATACGGCTGAGGCGGAGAAGTCGGAACTTTCTTCTGAATTAGATTCCATTGTATCGAAGATGGAAAAGACACAGTCAGATCTGTCTGCAAAAGAGAATGAGATCAATGATGCAGAGACGGAGCTGGTGACTGCGAAAGCAAATGAAGATGACCAGTATCAGACGATGAAACTGCGCATCAAGTATATGTATGAGAACGGAAGCAATGAATTCCTGGAAATTCTGATGGAAGCGAACAGTATCGCGGATCTGCTGAATAAAGCAGAATACATCAACAAGATTTCTGAATGCGACCGTGAACTTCTTGTAGAATACGAAGATACAAGAAAAGATGTCGAGAACAGAGAAAATGCACTTAAAAAAGAGTATGCAGAGCTGGAAAGCCTGCAGGATGAACTTGCGGGAGAACAGGCAAATGTAGAAAAGCTTCTTGCTGATAAAAATATTCAGATCGATAATCTGACATCTGAGATCAGCAGTAATGCTGACAAGCTGAAGCAGCTGATTGCAGAAGCAGAGGCGGCAGAAGCCCGCAGAAAAGAAGCAGAAGCAACGGCGGCTGCTCAGGCAGCAGCGGCAGCTTCATCAGCATCTTCTTCAAGTTCAAGCAGCTCAGGAAGTTCAAACAGCGGGGCAAGTGCATCCGGTAGCGGAGTGCTTGCACATCCGGTGCCAGGAGCATCGATTACCAGTGGATTCGGTGGACGTGTTGCTCCGACAGCAGGTGCAACAAGCAGCCACGATGGAATTGATTATGGTGCAGGTTACGGAGCAACAGTATATGCGGCTGATTCAGGTACTGTTATTACCGCACAGTACAACAGTGCCCGTGGAAATTATATCGTAATCAATCATGGAAATGGTATGCAGACATGGTATCAGCATTTAAGTGTTATGAATGTCAGTGTAGGACAGACTGTAGCAAAAGGGCAGGCTATTGGAGCGGTTGGTACGACCGGAATTTCCACAGGACCACATCTTCACTTTGAAGTTCATGTAGGTGGTGTACCGGTCAATCCACTGAACTATCTGTAAGATAATACATAACAGGTATGAAAGAGTAAATGATGGAAAATAATAAAAAGAATTTTTGGAAGGGGGCGCTTGCAGGCGCCCTCGCCATGTTTATGGTAGGTGCTGCGGCACTTGGAATTATGAATGTCGCAGGTGTAGACCTTGGAACCAGTCAGGAAAAGGTCGTAAATGCGCAGGAAGAGAAAAAACTGAATAAACTGAAAAAGCTGATTGATGAAAATTATCTTTATACAGATGATTTGAAAGAAGAAGATCTGGAGAACGGACTTTACAGTGGATACATTAATGCACTGGGAGATCCGTATTCTGTATATTATGATGAAGAACAGACCAAATCCCTGCAGGAGTCAACTTCGGGAGAGTATTCGGGAATCGGAGTTGTTTTTTCACAGAATCAAGAAACTAAGGTGATCACTGCAGTTCAGGTTTATGAGAACAGCCCGGCGAATGAAGCAGGTATCCAGGCAAATGATATTCTGTATAAGGTTGGAGATAAGGACGTAAGTGGAATGGATCTTTCCGATGTTGTACAGCTGATCCGCGGTGTAGAGAATACAACCGTTGATATCACAGTCCTGCGTGGGGATGATGCGAAGGAAGTGACGATGACAGTTACTCGGAGAAAAATCCAGGTGGAGACAGTCAAGTCTGAAATGAAGGATGACCAGATCGGTTATATCCGGGTTACGGAATTTGACAGTGTGACCTATGACCAGTTCAAGAGTGCACTTGACAGTCTGGAGGACCAGGGGATGAAAGGACTTGTGGTTGATCTTCGGGCGAATCCGGGAGGCAATCTTGCGACAGTCACGCAGATGCTGGATCTGCTTCTGCCAAAAGGTACGATCGTGTCAACAAAAGACAAAAGTGGTCACGAAGAGGTGATCTCATCGGATGATGAACACCAGTTTACGAAGCCGATGGCGGTTGTTGTTGACGGCAACAGTGCAAGTGCTTCCGAGATTTTTGCCGGAGCGATCCAGGACTACGGACTTGGACCGATCGTGGGAACAACAACTTACGGAAAAGGAATCGTTCAGCAGATCTTTGATCTTGGAGACGGAACCTGTGTGAAGCTGACAATGGCTGAGTACTATACTCCGAATGGAAGAAATATTCACAAAAAAGGAATTACACCGGACGTAGAAGTTGAATATCAGCAGGATGAGAATAATCCGGATGCAGATAATCAGCTTGATGCAGCACTGGAACAGGTAAGAAATAAAATCAATCAATAACAGAAATCCGGAGGGAATGCCGAAAACGGCATTCCCTTTTAGTTTTTAATATGATATCATAAGTAAAGAATATTTTTTTTCAGGTAACAAAAAGACAATATTTTCTGTTACAGTAAAAATATAAATAGAAAACCGGAGGGAATAAGATGATTAACAAATTAGTCGCTAACATTAAAAAAACAGGAGCACCTATTGTTGTCGGACTGGATCCGATGCTTTCCTATGTACCAGAGCAGGTACAGAAAAAGGCATTTACAGAGTATGGCGAGACTCTGGAAGGAGCAGCAGAAGCTATCTGGCAGTTCAATAAAGAGATCGTGGATAAGACTTATGATCTGATCCCGGCAGTTAAACCGCAGATCGCTATGTACGAACAGTTCGGAATTCCGGGACTTCAGGCATTCAAGAAGACGGTAGACTACTGTAAAGAAAAGGGACTTGTTGTCATCGGAGATATCAAGAGAGGTGATATCGGTTCTACTTCAGCAGCATATGCTGTCGGACATCTTGGAAGAGTTCAGGTAGGAAGCAAATCCTATGTACCGTTCGATGAAGATTTTGCTACTGTGAATCCGTATCTTGGATCTGACGGAGTAAAACCATTTATCGAAGTATGTAAAGAAGAGAAAAAAGGTCTCTTTATCCTTGTTAAGACATCCAACCCATCCAGTGGAGAATTCCAGGATCGGCTGATCGACGGACGTCCGCTTTACGAACTGGTCGGAGAAAAGGTTGCCGAGTGGGGAGCAGACTGCATGGGTGATGATTACAGCTACATCGGAGCTGTTGTAGGCGCTACTTATCCGGAGATGGGAAAAGTCCTTCGTAAAGTAATGCCGAAAGCTTACATTCTGGTTCCGGGATACGGTGCACAGGGCGGAAAAGGAAAAGATCTGGTTCACTTCTTCAACGAAGACGGACTTGGAGCAATCGTAAACTCATCCAGAGGAATCATTGCAGCATATAAGCAGGAAGCTTATGCAAAATACGGTGCAGAGAACTTTGGAGATGCATCCCGTGCAGCAGTAGAAGCCATGGTAGCAGATATCAAAGGCGCGCTTGAGAACAGATAAGAGAAAAGAAAGAGCCGGTGTGACAGAAGCTTCTGACATACCGGCAAATCCGGATTATAGGAGAATAGAAGATGACTACAAAGAAAAAAGAACAGGCAAAGGTTGTATCGCAGGAATTGCTTGCAGATGGAATCTTCAGTATGTGGATCCAGACAGAAGCAGCAGGGAGTGCAAGACCGGGACAGTTTATTTCCATGTATACCAATGATGGAAGCAAGCTTCTTCCACGCCCGATCAGTATCTGTGAGATCGATAAAGAAGGTGGAAAACTTCGTGTGGTTTACCGTGTAACAGGGGAAAAAACCGGAACAGAAGAATTTTCACGGATGAAGGCAGGAGATACAATTCCGGTGATCGGACCACTTGGTAATGGATTCCCGTTTGAGAAGGCCGAAGGAAAGAAGGTATTTCTGATGGGAGGAGGAATCGGTGTGCCGCCGATCCTGGAGCTTGCAAAGCAGATGGAATGTGAGAAAAAGCAGATCGTGGTTGGATACCGTGATGCACATACCTTCCTGAAAAAAGAATTTGAACAGGCAGGAGAGCTTTATATCTCAACAGAAGATGGCAGTGTCGGAACAAAGGGAAATGTCATGGATGCGATCCGTGAGAATGCACTGGAAGCAGATATGATCTATGCCTGCGGACCAACTCCGATGCTCCGTGCGATCAAACAGTATGCAGAAGCAAATGGAATCGAATGCTATATTTCTCTGGAAGAGAGAATGGCATGTGGAATCGGTGCCTGTCTTGCGTGCGTATGCAAGTCAAAAGAAAAGGATGCGCACAGCAATGTGCACAACAAACGTATCTGTAAAGACGGACCGGTATTTCTTTCTACGGAGGTGGAAATCTAATGGATATGCGTGTAAATATTGCCGGAGTAGAATGGAAGAATCCGGTAACAGTGGCATCAGGAACCTTCGGATCAGGAGAAGAGTTTTCTGAATTTGTAGATCTGAACAAGCTTGGAGCTGTGACAACAAAAGGTGTGGCGAATGTACCGTGGCCGGGCAATCCGACTCCGCGTGTAGCCGAGGTTTACGGCGGAATGATGAACGCCATAGGACTTCAGAATCCGGGAATCGATCTGTTCTGTAAAAGAGACATTCCGTATCTGAAAAACTATGATACCAAGATCATTGTGAATGTCTGCGGACATGCACCGGAAGAGTATCTTGAAGTGGTAGAACGCCTTGCGGATGAACCGATCGATATGATGGAAATCAACATTTCCTGCCCGAATGTCAATGCAGGATTCCTTGCTTTCGGACAGGATGCAAAGCATGTAGAAGAGCTGACCGGACAGATCAAGAAGATCGCAAAGCAGCCGATCATCATGAAGCTGACACCGAATGTAACCGATATTACTGAGATAGCAAAAGCGGCAGAAGCAGGCGGTGCGGACGCAGTTTCCCTGATCAATACGCTGACCGGTATGAAGATTGATATCAATCGTAAGACATTTGCGGTGGCAAATAAGACCGGAGGCGTTTCCGGGCCGATTGTCAAACCGATCGCTGTACGCATGGTATATCAGGTAGCACAGGCAGTGAACATCCCGATCATCGGAATGGGCGGTATTTCCTGTGCAGAAGATGCGATCGAGTTCCTTCTTGCAGGAGCAAGTGCTGTATCCGTAGGAACAGCCAACTTCCACAATCCGGCAGTGACGATGGAAGTGATCGATGGAATTGAAGCCTACATGAAGAAGAATGGCTTTGAGTCGGTGAAAGATATGGTTGGAATCGTAAAATAAAGAGGACTGTCAAAGAATGGGAGCTGTAAGGCTTCCGGATGGTCACGAACAAAGAGAAGAGATGGAGGATAAATAAAATGGAAAGCTACAAACAGGAATTTATTGATTTTATGGTAGAAAGCCACGTTCTCAAATTTGGAGAATTCACACTGAAAAGCGGAAGAAAGTCTCCTTTCTTCATGAATGCAGGAGCTTATGTGACAGGATCACAGCTCAAGAGACTCGGGGAATACTACGCAAAAGCAATCCATGACAAATACGGAGATGATTTTGATGTATTATTCGGACCTGCTTACAAGGGAATCCCGCTTGGAGTTGTAACCGCAATCGCTTACAGTGAATTATACGGAAAAGAGATCCGTTACTGCTCAGACCGTAAAGAAGAAAAAGATCACGGAGCAGATAAGGGAAGCTTCCTCGGAAGCAAGCTTCAGGATGGAGACCGCGTGGTTATGATCGAAGATGTCACCACATCCGGCAAATCCATGGAAGAGACTGTACCGAAGGTTAGAGGAGCCGCTGATGTAACAATTGTTGGACTGATGGTATCCCTTGACCGTATGGAAGTTGGAAAAGGCGGTGTGAAGTGCGCACTTGATGAAGTAAAGGATCTTTACGGATTTGAGACAAATGCAATCGTAACCATGAAGGATGTAGTGGAGCATCTGTACAACAAACCATGCAATGGTGAAATTGTTATCGATGACAAGATCAAGGCTGCAATCGACGCATACTATGAACAGTATGGCGCAAAATAAGGAGGAGTTACAGTGACAGAAAAGACATATAAAGTGATGGGGCTTGCCGGCGGTGCCAATATCGCGATCGGAATTATTTCTATTGTTGTTGGTGTAACAACCGGGATCATTCTGCTTGTCAGCGGTGGAAAGCTGCTTGGTGCGAAAAAGGGACTGACATTTTAGGAAGGGCGCTTTAAGTTGAAAGCAAAGAACAGAAAAAGACTTCGGGTTCTTGGAAAGATTTTATTTGTCCTGTATATTGGATTTTTATTTTACTTTCTGATTTTTTCTGACTGGTATGGACGGGAAGGAACCGGGGAATATCATTATAACCTGGTTCTTTTCTGTGAAATAAAAAGATTTTGGCTGTATCGAGATGTTTTGGGATGGGTAGCTTATGCAAATCTGTTCGGGAATGTCCTAATTTTCGTGCCATTCGGATTTTTTATGCCGATGGCAAGCCGGTATCGCAGCTTTTTTCTTACCCTTTTCTACAGTTTTGGAGTGAGCTTCTTTGTGGAGTGCTTTCAGCTGGTAACAAGAGTGGGGAGTTTTGATGTGGATGATATGCTGCTCAACACCCTTGGCGGTGTGATCGGGTATATCGTCTTCGCGATTTGTAATATGATAAGGAGATGGCACGATGCAAAGCAGGAGAGATAAAAAAAGAGCACATGAAAGAGACAGAAATAAAAGAAACCGGAAAAATCGAAAGTATGGTCAGGTGAGAAGGAAGCATTCCCGTAAGGGAATCGGGTCTTGTGTGATGGCGGTACTGGTGACGGCAGTGATCGCAGGACTAATCGTGATGGCATTTATGAATAAAGGAAAATCAGCAGCGATGGTAGGCAGTTTTGGACTATTTGATATGCTTCTTGCCTGCATCGGTATTGTGACAGGAGTCAAAGGCTTTAAAGAAAGAGACAAAAATTATCTGACCTGTAAGATTGGAATCGTTGTGAACGGACTTGTTTTGCTTGCCCTGATCTTAGTATTTATTAGAGGATGTGTATAAATGGAAGAAAGATATAATCTGGTGATTGACAGAATCAAAGCAATAATAGAAGAAAAAACAGCAGCAGAGCCATATCGGGAGTATTTCCAACATGTGGCTCGGTTTATTTTAAAGCTTGATGAACTGAAACAGAATGTGGAAAGCGGCAGACAAAAAGAGATGTCAGAAGAAGCGCTGAGAGAAGAGATGGATGCGCTTTATGCCGATGAGCTGGAAGCAAATTATGAGAAGTCATATGCAAATCCGGCATATGCGGTTTCGGTGCTTGGCGGAGAACTTGGAAGTTTTCTGTCCGCAGTGTATGCGGAGATTCGCGGAAGCATTTCCTATGTCCAGGAACAGCGTCTGGAATATGTGGTGATCGGTGCAGAGCTTTTTATTGAGATCTACAACAAATTTGAAGAAGAGGAGCAGCCACAGCTGGAAAGCCTGAAGGAAATCTTTTACTGGTATGCAAGTGATTACTGTGATGTATTTGCAGCAGACCGCATCAAAGACCAGATCGATCCGGAAAGTGGATGCTTTATTGTGAATATGATCATGAATGAAGATCTTTCCGATCTGCGTTATCTCTACCGCATGGGAGAATATGTGGGGGAAAATGAAAGAGGTACAGCCGCTTACTTAAATTCTCTTTCACAGGAGAAGATCGACAAGATGGCAGATACCTTCAGTGAAGGTTACCGAATCGGTTTTGTGAATACCGGAAAAGATCTGTCGAAGAAATCGGTAGTCAATATTTACTATGCAATGGGATTTGAACGGATCGTAAAGAAAGCCATTGAAAATTTTGCTAAAATGGGATTAAAGCCGACGATTTTCAGAACAAGCCACAGTGTAATTACCAGAGGGCGTAACAGCCAGATCGGTTTTTACAATATTTCCGGAAACAAGCAGTATGTTTATGACCACAGAGATGATATCGGTCTTGTGATGGACAAGCAGTATGTGGAGCGTAAGCTGGAAGTGATGCGTACCACTTATGAGCAGAACAAAGAGATTGCAGCAGGATATGCAGGACCGGCAGTCATTGATATTTTTGGAGAAAAGACCTTTGTTCCGCAGGCGAAACCAGAGGCAGTCCGTTTAAATGAAAAGCAGGAAGAACTTCTGGTTGCGATGAATGGAAGAGCCGGACGTCTGACCAATGAATATCTTCCGGGAGATGAGAGAAGCTTTACGATCATTTCCTGGCCAGTTCCGGAAATCGGAGAACAGTATCATGAGATTTTTGACGAAACCATCAAGATCAACACCCTGGATTACAAGCTTTACCAGAAGGTACAGCAGACCATGATCGATGCGTTGGATAAAGGAGAGTATGTAAAAGTAACAGGCTCAGGCGAAAACCAGACAGATCTGAAAGTGATGCTTCATCCGCTTGCTGATCCGACAAAAGAGACGATCTTTGAAAACTGTGTTGCAGATGTTAATATTCCGGTCGGAGAGGTGTTCACTTCCCCGGTACTGGAAGGAACAGAAGGAACACTCTTTGTAAGCAAGGTATTCCTTCACGGACTGCCGTATTACAATCTGAAGATTGGTTTCAAAGAAGGAAGGATCACCGATTATACCTGTACCAACTTTGAATCCGAAGAAGAGAATAAGAAATATATTTCCGATAATATTCTGCACAATCATCCGACCCTTCCGATTGGGGAATTTGCGATCGGAACCAATACGACAGCGTATGCAGTTGCGAAAAAATATGATATTGCAGACAAATACACGATCCTGATCGCAGAGAAGACAGGTCCGCATTTTGCAGTAGGGGATACCTGCTACAGCTGGGCGGAAGATGTAAAAGTCTACAATCCGGACGGAAAAGAGATCATCGCAAGAGACAACAGTGTTTCAATCCTGAGAAAAGAAGATCCATCGAAAGCTTATTTCCAGTGTCATACCGACATTACCATTCCTTATGACGAGCTGGGAAGCATTGTCGTTGTGGCAAAAGACGGAACAGAGACCGAAATTATCCGCGATGGATGCTTTGTTCTTCCGGGAACAGAAGTCCTCAATGAGCCTCTGAATTAGTATTAGTTATGGATTTTCAATAGTATCAATAAGTAAATTTAAATAATGCAAATCTAAGTAACGGTTGACAGACTGTGTAAGACTTAGTAAAATAACTTATAAGTGGTTAGCTATTTATTAAAATACTTATAGATAAGAGAAAAGGAGATCATTATGCCAAAAGTAGGAATCGTAATGGGCAGCGACTCAGATATGAAAGTCATGGGCAAAGCTGCTGACATGCTGGAAAAGTTTGGAATCGATTATGAGATGACGATCATCTCTGCGCATCGTGAACCTGACGTGTTCTATGAATATGCGAAGTCTGCAGAAGCAAAAGACTTCAAAGTGATCATTGCAGGTGCAGGTATGGCAGCACATCTTCCTGGAATGTGTGCAGCAATCTTCCCGATGCCGGTAATCGGAATCCCAATGTCAGGGAAGAACCTGGAGGGTGTAGATGCACTCTATTCAATCGTTCAGATGCCGCCTGGAATCCCGGTTGCTACAGTAGCGATCGATGGCGGAGCTAACGCAGCGATTCTGGCTGCAAAGATTCTTGCAACCTCAGATCCTGAACTTCTTCAGAAGTTGAAGGATTACACTGCAGAAATGAAAGAAACCGTCCAGAAAAAAGCAGAAAAGCTTGAAAAAATCGGACATAAAGAGTATATCAAGCAGATGTAGGCATACAGATGTCAGTGAAAATACCAGGAGGATATGGAAAATGTTGGATTATAAGACAGCCGGCGTAGATATCGAGGCAGGATATAAATCAGTAGAACTTATGAAAAAGCACGTAAAAGAGACCATGAGACCGGAAGTATTAGGCGGTCTTGGCGGCTTTGCAGGTGCATTTGACTTAAGCGGGATCAAGAACATGGAAGAACCGGTGCTTCTTTCCGGAACAGATGGATGTGGAACAAAGGTGAAGCTTGCATTTGTAATGGACAAGCATGATACCATCGGGATCGATGCGGTTGCTATGTGTGTAAATGATATCGCATGCTCAGGTGGAGAACCATTATTCTTCCTGGACTACATTGCCTGCGGCAAGAACTATCCGGAAAAGATCGCAACCATCGTAAGCGGTGTGGCAGAAGGCTGCAAGCAGTCAGGCTGTGCACTGGTTGGTGGAGAAACAGCAGAACATCCGGGACTGATGCCGGAGAACGATTACGACCTTGCAGGTTTTGCAGTCGGAGTTGTTGATAAGAAGGATATCATCGATGGCTCAGACATCAAACCAGGTGATGTACTTGTGGCAATGCCGTCCACAGGCGTTCACAGCAATGGATTTTCACTGGTTCGTAAGGTATTCGATATTACCGAAGAATCCTTAAATACATACTATGATGAATTAGGAAAGACACTTGGAGAAGCACTTCTTGCTCCGACAAGAATCTATGTAAAAGCCCTGAAGAATGTAAAAGAAGCCGGTGTGAGAGTCAAAGGCTGTAGCCATATCACAGGCGGAGGTTTCTATGAAAATATTCCGAGAATGCTTCCGGAAGGAATTCGCGCAGTTGTTAAGAAAGACAGCTACAAGGTTCCGGCAATCTTTGATCTGATCGCAAAGACCGGTAACATTGCAGAAGAGATGATGTACAATACCTTCAACATGGGAATCGGTATGATCGTCGCTGTTGATGAAAAGGATGTAGATGCTACAATCAAGGCAATGAAAGAAGCCGGAGATGAAGCATTTGTAGTTGGTTATGTAGAAGCTGGAGAAAAAGGAGTTACCTTATGCTAAGAGTTGCTGTACTTGTATCCGGAGGCGGAACCAATCTGCAGGCAATCATTGATGCAGTGGAAAATGGCACGATCACCAATACAGAGCTGGTCGGTGTCATCAGCAATAATAAGAACGCATATGCACTGGAAAGAGCCGGGAATCATCAGATCCCGGCACAGTGCGTTTCACCGAAGGATTTTGAGACAAGAGAAGAGTTCAATAAAGTATTTCTTGAAAAAGTTGATGAGTTAAGACCGGATCTGATCGTTCTGGCGGGATTTCTGGTTGTGATTCCGAAAGAGATGATCAGCAGATACCGGAACAAGATCATCAATATCCATCCATCCCTGATTCCTTCATTCTGTGGAACAGGATATTATGGACTGAAAGTTCATGAGGCAGCACTTGCACGAGGGGTAAAGGTGGTTGGAGCAACCGTACATTTTGTAGATGAGGGAACGGATACCGGTCCGATCATCCTCCAGAAGGCTGTTGAAGTAGAAGAAGGCGATACACCGGAGGTTCTGCAGCGGCGCGTGATGGAGCAGGCAGAGTGGAAGATACTTCCACATGCGATCGACCTGATCGCAAATGGAAAAGTAACCGTAAAAAATGGCAGGGTATCAGTTGCCCGTTAGAGAAGGAGAAGCACCAATGAAAGTATTGATCGTAGGCGGCGGCGGAAGAGAACACGCAATCGCATATTGTGTAGCAAAGAGCAGCAAGGTAGAGAAGATGTACTGTGCACCGGGGAATGCCGGAATTGCAGAGCTTGCAGAATGCGTACCGATTGGTGCGATGGAATTTGACAAGCTGGTTACATTTGCAAAGGAAAAAGAGATCGATCTGGCAATCGTAGGAATGGATGATCCGTTGGTTGGCGGCCTTGTAGATGAATTTGAAAAAGCCGGGATCCGCGCATTCGGACCAAGAAAAAATGCAGCAATCCTGGAGGGAAGCAAGGCATTTTCAAAAGATCTGATGAAAAAATATGACATCCCGACCGCAGCATATGAGAACTTTGACAATGCAGACGAAGCGCTGGCTTATTTGGAGACAGCCAAATTCCCGATCGTTCTGAAGGCAGACGGTCTGGCACTTGGAAAAGGTGTACTGATCTGCAATACGCTGGAAGAAGCAAAAGACGGCGTGAAAGAGATCATGCTGGACAAGAAATTCGGTGCATCCGGTAATACCATGGTTGTAGAAGAATTCATGACAGGACGCGAGGTTTCTGTTCTTTCTTTTGTAGATGGAAAGACCATCAAGACTATGACAAGCGCGCAGGATCACAAGAGAGCCAAAGACGGAGACCAGGGACTGAATACCGGTGGTATGGGAACCTTCTCACCGAGTCCTTTCTATACAGAAGAAGTTGACGAATTCTGCCGGAAATATGTGTACCAGAAGACGGTAGATGCAATGGCAGCAGAGGGAAGAGAGTTCAAGGGGATCATCTTCTTCGGACTGATGCTTACCGAAGACGGACCGAAGGTTCTGGAATACAATGCCAGATTCGGAGATCCTGAGGCACAGGTTGTTCTTCCGCGTATGAAGAATGATCTGATCGATGTGATCGAAGCCTGTATCGACGGAACACTGGATCAGGTAGATCTTCAGTTTGAAGACAATGCAGCAGTCTGTGTGGTACTTGCATCCGATGGTTATCCGGTTGCCTATGAAAAAGGACTTCCGATCACAGGTCTTGACGAGTTCAAGAAGCATGAAGGATACTATTGCTTCCATGCCGGAACCAAATTCGACGGAGACCAGATCGTGACAAACGGAGGACGTGTCCTCGGTGTGACAGCCAAAGGAGCAACGCTCAAAGAGGCCCGTGCCAATGCTTACAAAGCAACCGAATGGATTAAATTTGATAACAAATATATGCGCCACGATATCGGAAAAGCGATTGACGAGGCATAGAATTTCAGGGCGGGATCTTTCAGAGGTGGAGAGGTTCCGCCCTTTGTGCCGGAGAAGGCAGATGCTGGATGCAGGTATCGGAACACAGCAGGCGTATTTTTTGATTTGCCGTGTGGGAATCTTTAAGAAGTTCTAAAGATTTCATGAACTTCTTGACAAATCGAACTTTGGATACTATGATTATCAATAGTTATGGGAAAAGGCAATGAGAAAGAGGAGTATGCAGACTGGTCCGAAGAAGAGAGAATCGTTCACTGGCTGAGAGACGGTTTCCGGGAAACGGCTGCAGAAGGTAGCTTTGGAGCCGGGTATCTGAAAAGGGCGAGTAGGATATCACGGGGTGGTTTCCGTTATAGAACTGTGAGAGATACGAGATGAATCTATTTCGTGGAACAAAGGTGGTACCGCGTTTATACACGCCCTTTACGTTTTGTAAAGGGTTTTTTTTATTCATTTACAATGTTTTATTATATAGAAGAAAGGAAAGTGCGCGGTGTACTTGTAAGAGGAGGAAACAATGAGTAAGAATCTTGAAAAGACTTACAATCCGAAAGAGATTGAAGCAAAACTTTATGAAAAATGGTGTGAAGAAAAGTATTTTCACGCAGAAGTAGACAGAAGCAAAAAGCCGTTTACAACGGTAATGCCGCCACCGAATATCACCGGTAAGTTGCATATGGGACACGCTCTTGATAACACCCTTCAGGACATCCTGATCCGTTATAAGAGAATGCAGGGCTATAATGCACTGTGGATCCCGGGAACAGACCACGCGGCTATTTCAACAGAAGTAAAGGTTACCAACCAGCTTAAGTCAGAAGGAATCGATAAGAAAGAACTCGGAAGAGAAGGATTCCTTAAGAGAACCTGGCAGTGGAAGGAAGAATACGCAGGAACCATCGAAGGTCAGCTGAAGAAACTTGGTGTATCCTGTGACTGGGACAGAGAACGTTTCACCATGGATGAAGGATGCTCAAATGCAGTCAAAGAAGTATTCATTCGTCTCCATGAAAAAGGATTTATCTACAAAGGTTCCAGAATCATCAACTGGTGTCCGGTATGTAAGACTTCTCTTTCCGATGCAGAGGTTGAGCATGAGGAACAGGCAGGACATTTCTGGCACATCAAGTACCCGATCGTAGGAACAGACCGTTTCCTTGAAATCGCAACTACACGTCCGGAAACTCTGCTTGGAGATACAGCCATCGCCGTACATCCGGATGATGACAGATACAAAGATATCGTAGGCAAGAATGTCATCCTTCCGTTAGTTGGAAGAGAGATCCCGATCGTGGCAGATGCTTACGTTGATAAAGAATTCGGAACAGGTGCAGTTAAGATCACACCGGCACATGACCCGAATGACTTTGAAGTAGGAAAGAGACATGATCTTCCGGAAATCAACATCCTGAATGATGATGCAACCATCGTAGAAGGATACGGAAGATATTCCGGAATGGACCGCTACGAAGCAAGAAAAGCAATCGTGGAAGATCTGGAAAAAGAAGGATACCTTGTAAGTATCGAAGAACATGTACACAACGTTGGAACACATGACAGATGTAAGACAACTGTTGAGCCGATGATCAAACCGCAGTGGTTCGTTAAGATGGATGAGCTTGCAAAACCGGCGATCAATGCGATCAAGACCGGCGAATTAAAATTCGTACCGGAACGTTTCGGCAAGATCTACCTGAACTGGCTGGAAAATATCCGTGACTGGTGTATTTCACGTCAGATCTGGTGGGGACACAGAATCCCGGCTTACTACTGTGATGAGTGTGGCGAAGTCGTTGTTTCCCGTGAGATGCCGGAAAAATGCCCACACTGCGGATGCACCCATCTGACACAGGATGAAGATACACTGGATACCTGGTTCAGTTCTGCACTGTGGCCGTTCTCAACACTTGGATGGCCGGAAGAGACAGAAGACCTCAAGTACTTCTATCCGACAGACGTGCTGGTAACAGGCTATGATATCATTTTCTTCTGGGTAATCCGTATGGTATTCTCCGGATATGCACATACTGGAAAAGCACCGTTCCACACCGTTCTGATCCACGGTCTGGTAAGAGACTCCCAGGGACGCAAGATGAGTAAATCCCTTGGAAATGGTATTGATCCACTGGAAATCATTGACGAATACGGTGCAGATGCACTGCGTCTGACTCTGATCACAGGAAATGCGCCAGGAAATGATATGCGTTTCTACAACGAACGTGTAGAGTCCAGCCGTAACTTTGCCAATAAAGTATGGAATGCTTCCAGATTTATCATGATGAATATGGAAGACAAAGTGATTTCCAAACCGGACGAAGCCGATCTGGAAGTTACAGATAAATGGATCTTATCAAAGGTCAATACACTTGCAAAAGATGTCACAGAGAACATGGACAAATTCGAACTGGGTATTGCGGTACAGAAAGTATATGACTTTATCTGGGATGAATTCTGTGACTGGTATATCGAGCTTGTAAAATACAGAATTTACCATTCTGATGAGAACTATAAGAGTGCCAACGCAGCACTTTGGACGCTGAAGACCGTTCTTGGTAATGCACTGAAGATGTTACATCCGTTTATGCCGTTTGTAACAGAAGAAATCTACAGCGCACTGGTACCGGAAGAAGAATCTCTGATGATGTCAGACTGGCCGCAGTTTACAGAAGAATGGTGCTATGCAGACGCTGAAAATGTAACCGATCACATGAAAGAAGTGATCCGCGGAGTCAGAAATGCGCGTGCAGAGATGAATGTACCGCCGAGCCGTAAAGCAAAAGTTTATGTTGTATGCGAAGACGAAAAGCTTCGTGAAGGCTTCGGAGAACTGACAACCTGCGCATGCCCATTGATGAGTGCTTCTGAGCTTGCGATTCAGGCAGACAAGACAGGCATTGCAGATGATGCGGTATCGATCGTAGTACCGGATGCATCCGTATATGTACCGCTGGAAGAGCTGATCGACTTTGAACAGGAGATCGAGCGTCTGACTAAGGAAGAAGAAAAGCTTACCAAAGAAATTAACCGTGCAAAGGGAATGCTTTCCAATGAAAAATTCGTCAGCAAAGCACCACAGGCAAAGGTTGATGAAGAAAAAGCAAAGCTTGAAAAGTATACACAGATGATGGAACAGGTGAAAGAACGTCTGGAGGCTTTAAAGGCAGGAAGATAATCACTGCAGGAAAGTACTAAGGCATATTCTTTTTTAGCCGGATATACCGTCAGGCGTAGCATAAACTTCGCCTGACGGTACAGAAACACGTAAGGGGTTAAAAGACGATGAAGGAAATTCATTTTAAAAAGATTCAGTGGAAAAAACCGGATCTGAAAGGAAAATGGCAGAAGCTGAAGAATATGAAGCCAGGAGATATAAAGGCGCATTTAAAAAAGCAGCATGAGCGAAGACAGCAGATTCTTGAAAAGCGGCGAAACAGCAAATTCGCAAAAAAAATGGCACCGTACTATAAGATAATGAACCGGTTCTCTTTGCCGCTTCAGGCACTGTGGGCTTGTATCATTAACTTTATCATTGAAGCACTGTCCAGACATTCTGCAATTGCAGCTTGGCAGTATATGACAGGAACACCGCTGGTATTTTTGTACAATGCCGGAATGATTTTCGTTACACTTTTAATCGCTTATCTGGTGCGGCGCCGGGTGTTTACACGACTGATCATCAGTGCAATGTGGCTCTTTCTGGGTGTTGTCAACGGAGTGATGCTGGCAAAGCGTGTTACGCCGTTTAATGCACAGGATCTAAAGACATTTACAGAAGGACTGTCACTGTTTACAAACTATTTCTCGGTGGCAGAGCTTGTGATGATGGGAATTGGTGTCCCGGCACTGCTCATCTGGCTGGTTGCCATGTGGAGACGTGCCGGACAGTATGAAGGAAAGATGCACAGGATCCCGATGCTGATTATTGTTGTTGCAGCATTTTTTGGATATTCTGTACTGACAAATGTTGCTGTAGATAAGAGGATTATTTCTACTTACTTTGGAAATATCGCATTTGCTTATCAGGATTACGGACTTCCGTATTGTTTCTCGGCCAGCCTTTTTAATACAGGTATTTCAGAACCGAATGATTATAACAAAGACACGATCGAGAAGATCACGGATAATGGAGAGATGACAGAGAGCACGTCCGACAATGGTGTGAGACCGAATGTCTTGTTTGTACAGCTGGAATCTTTCTTTGATCCTTTTGAATATGAGGATCTGCAGATGTCAGAGGATCCGATTCCGAATCTGCGCAAGATGTTTGAAAATTATTCTTCCGGATATTTTAAGGTTCCTTCGGTAGGAGCCGGAACAGCCAATACAGAATTTGAAGTACTGACAGGTATGAACCTGCGTTATTTCGGACCGGGCGAGTATCCTTATAAGACAAAGCTTAAGAATGAGGTATGTGAAAGTGCAGCAACTGCATTTTCAGCATTCGGTTACGGAACCCATGCGATTCACAACAACGGTGGGAATTTCTACAGCCGTGCGAAGGTATTTAACAATATTGGTTTTGACAGCTTTACAAGTAAAGAGTTTATGAATATTCTCCAGACAACAGAGAATGGATGGTCAAAGGATGATATTCTTCTGACGCACATCAAAGACGCTCTGGACTCTACCGAGCAGGAGGATTTTGTATTTACAGTCAGTGTACAGGGACATGGAAATTATCCGACAGAAAAGGTGATTGAGAACCCGAAGATCACCGTAACAGGAGCACCGACAGAAGAGAAGAACAATGCCTGGGAATACTATGTGAACCAGGTATATGAGATGGATCAGTTTGCCGGTAATCTGGTGAAAATGATGGAAGAACGCGGTGAGCCGACTGTGATCGTATTCTATGGGGACCATCTGCCGACAATGGGACTGGAAGCAAAGGATATGAAGAGCCGTTATCTGTACAATACAAATTATGTGATCTGGGACAATCTTGGACTTCAGAAAGAGGACCGGAACATTCCGTCCTACCAGATCATGGCGGATGTGATGGACAGCCTGGGATTACATTCCGGTACGGTATTCAACTATCACCAGCAGAGACGCCAGACAAAGGATTATCTGAAGGATCTGGAGCTGTTACAGTATGATATTCTGTATGGAGACCAGTATGTATACAATGGTAAGCCACCGATCACAGAAGGCCATATGCAGATGGGGATCAAGGAGGTTACGCTCACGGATCTTGTAGAAAATCTGGATGAGACCTACAGCCTCTACGGAACAAACTTTACTAAATGGAGCAAGGTTTATATCAATGATGAAAAGCAGGAATCTACCTTCCTTAATAACACAAGGATCGAGCTGCCAGACAGCAAGCTGAAGGATGGAGACATTATCACGGTCAGCCAGGTTGGATCAAGCAATACGATCTTCCGAACTTCGGCAGAGTACGTTTATACAGACGGAAAAATCCTGGAATATACAGATGAAGTAAAAGAACAGCTGAAGAAAGAAAAGGAACAGAAGAATGCTGCGAAAACGGGCGATGAGCAGAAGGCGACAGAAGATGCCGGACAGTCCGAAGAACAGCAGGATCAGAATAATAAAGAAGAAAAGAGCGGGCAGCAGTAGAGTTCCGCTTAAGAAAGACGGGAAAGATTGTGAAGTATGAAGAAGTAGTCCGGTATATAGAGGACATACCAAAATTTACAAAGAAGCATACGCTTTTGCATACCCGTGAATTTATGAAAAGATTGGGGAATCCCTGCCAGGGAAGAAAGGTTCTTCACGTGGCAGGGACGAACGGAAAGGGAAGCGTCTGCGCATATATGCAGGCGATTCTTCTTTTTGAGGGAAAGCGTGTTGGCTTTTTTACATCGCCACATCTGATGAAGCTCAACGAGCGGATCCGGATCAATGGAAAAGATATTGACGATGATACCTTCTGCCGGATTTTTGCAAAGGTGCAGCAAGTGGCAGAAGAACTGGAAAAGGAAGGACTGGAACATCCTTCTTATTTTGAATTCCTGTATGGAATGGGGATGCTTGCATTTGAAGAAAGTGATGCAGAGTATATTGTACTGGAGACAGGACTTGGTGGAAGGCTGGATGCGACTAATTCATTCGAGCATCCGTTCCTGAGTGTGATCACATCGATCGGACTGGATCACACAGAGATCCTTGGAGATACGATTGAAAAGATCGCGGGCGAAAAAGCCGGAATCATTAAAAAAGGCGTACCGGTATTTTTTGACGGCTCTGATGAAAGAAGCAGTCGGGTTATAGAAGAAACTGCCGAAAATCTGGAAGCACCGTGGTATAAAATGGAAAAAGATGCGTTGAAAATTCAAGAAATTACAGACAAACATATTGCTTTTTCTATTTTGGATGAGTATGATAATAATACCGTATGGCAGGTGGCGAGCACCGGAATCTATCAGGTGATGAACGCAGCACTTGCAATCCGGGCGATGAGATATACATTTGGCGACAAGGCAGAGATCTGCAAATGGCAGAAGGTGATCGCATCTGTTAAATGGCAGGGCAGAATGGAAGAGGTTCTTCCCGGAGTTATCTTTGACGGGGCGCATAATCTTGCGGCAATCCGTGAATTTACAAAGAGTATCCGGCTCCAAAGAGAGACGGAAGAGGAAATCCATCCACTGGTAATCCTTTTTTCAGCCGTTGCAGATAAGGATTACAGCCATATGATCGAACTTCTATGCAGAGAATCAAAAGCAGATGCCTATGTCATTGCTAAAGTAGACAATAAAAGGGGAGCGCAGGCAGATACACTTGCCGCGTTGTTCCGGAAGTATACAGACAGACCGGTCTATCGGGAGGACACGCTTGCTGATGCATTTACACGTGCACTGAATGAAAAGGGCAGCGAAGGGAAACTTTACTGTCTGGGGTCGCTCTATCTGGTAGGGGAGTTAAAAGAACTGATAGGAGGACAAGATGCTTAATTTTGAAGAAGAACTTAAGAAGTTCAAACCAAGTCTGGAAGTAGAAGATATCGAGAATGCAGTATATCAGGAGGATCTGTCTGATATGACAGATATCTTAAGAGAGATGATGGATCAGAAAAAATAGGGGAGATTTTGATGGACTATAAGCAGAAACTCGAGTACCAGTCCAACTACTGGTACAATGATGGACTGAAGAAGGCGCAGATCCGGGATTTATCCGGGGCAATCGTGTCGCTGAAAAAAAGTTTACAGTTTAACAGAGAAAATATTACAGCAAGGAATCTTCTCGGACTGGTCTATTATGGACGCGGAGAAGTGGCAGAGGCGCTGGTAGAGTGGATCATCAGCAAGAATTTTAAGGCTGCTGAGAACATTGCCAGCTACTATATCAGTAAGGTACAGGATAATCCAAGCGAGCTGGAGAAGATCAATCAGGCAGTTCACAAATATAACCAGTGTCTGGGATATTGCAGACAGAATGGAGAAGATCTTGCAATCATCCAGCTGAAAAAAATCGTTGTGGTGCACCCGTCTTTCCTGAAAGCATATCAGCTTCTGGCATTGCTTTATATGCATTCGGGACAGTATTCCAAAGCAAGACAGAGCCTGAAGACGGCACTTAAGCTGGATGTGACGAATGATATCACGCTCCGGTACATGCATGAACTGAACCGGCAGCGGAATAAACAGGTCGCCCACATCAAAGAAGAAAAGCATGGAAAGCAGTCAGTCGTCACCTACAATCTGGGGAATGAGACGATCATTCAGCCGGCGGCGACACTGAGAGATAATGCGGCAGTGATGACGATTGTCAATATTCTGATCGGAATGGTAGTCGGAGCGGCGGTGGTATGGTTTCTGATCACACCGGCAGTGAGTCAAAATCGTTCGTCAACAAAGAACCGGAGTGTTATTTCTTTGAGTGAGCAGATTGCTTCACAGAAGACGCAGATCCAGACTCTGAAAGATGAGCTGGAAGGATACCGTAACAGCAGTGATGAAGTAGAATCTGCAAAGCAGACCGCAGCATCTACACAGGACAGCTATGATGCGCTGATCAAAGTATACCAGCAGTATTATGGAGGCACTACAACCAATGCAGACATGGCAGATACTCTGCTTGGACTGAACCGGGATTCTCTGGGAGAAGAAGGACAGAAGATTTATGATTCAATCTCAGGATCCGTATTCCCAAAAGTATGTGTAAATCTGTATTCGACTGCACAGTACGAGGTGCAGAGCGGAAATTATGATGATGCTATTTCCAATCTTGAAAAGATCCAGAAGATGGATGATACTTACAGTGATGGTGGTGTGTACAAGCTTCTTGGAGATGCATATTCCGGTAAAGGTGACACGGAGAATGCAAAGAGCAATTACGAAAAAGCAGCAACCGATTATCCGGGAACACAGGCTGCGTATTCGGCACAAAGTGCGCTAGATGCAATGGGAGTGGATGATTCTTCCGTTGATACCTCATCCAGTCAGGAACAGTAAAATAGAGAATAAGAAAAGCACAAAAGAGAAAGTAGCGAAAATGCGTTACTTTCTCTTTTTTTGCATAAATAGAAAGGGGTTAAATCAGATGCAGTATCAGATTAAAGAAAATTGTCTTACGATTTTTCTACCAGCGGAGGTGGATCATCACAATGCGGAGGAGATCAAGAGGGAGGCGGACAAGGTGATTGAGGAGCAGCATATCAAGTATGTGATCTTTGATTTTGGAAGGACGAATTTTATGGACAGTTCAGGAATCGGAGTGATCATGGGGCGGTACCGGCAGATCTTTCTTCTTGGAGGAGAAGTGTGGGCGATACATACAAGCGAGCGGATGCGGCAGATTCTGAACATGTCCGGTGTGACGAAGATCATACAGATTTATGAGGAGGGAATGATGTGATGGAATATTTTAACGAGATGGAAATCGTATTTGACAGCAGATCGGAAAATGAAGGATTTGCAAGAGTGGCAGTGGCAGCATTTATGACACAGATGGATCCGTTTCTGGAGGAAGTGGCAGATGTGAAGACTGCGGTCTCTGAGGCAGTGACGAACAGCATCATCCATGGATATGAAGGAAAGCCGTCGGGAAAGATTACAGTCTGGTGCGGGATTGAAAAAGACAGGAAGACCATTGCGGTCACAGTGAAGGACAGAGGAGTCGGAATTGAAAATGTGAAGCAGGCGATGGAGCCGCTTTATACGACCAGACCGGATATGGATCGATCCGGGATGGGTTTTGCATTTATGGAGGCATTCATGGATGAGATCCAGGTGGAATCTGCGCCGGGAGAAGGGACAACCATTCGGATGAAGAAAACAACAGGAGGGGAAAAGAAGGAAGCTGTATGGACCACACAATCGCATTGATCAGACGGGCTCACGAAGGGGATGAAGATGCGAGGACACAGCTTGTGGAGGAAAACACCGGTCTGATCTGGTGTGTGGTAAAACGGTTTTACGGACGGGGAACGGAGGCTGAGGATCTGTTTCAGATTGGAAGCATCGGACTTTTAAAGGCGATCGACAAGTTTGACCTGACCTATGATGTGAAATTTTCAACTTACGCGGTTCCGATGATCACCGGTGAGATCAAACGGTTCCTGCGGGATGACGGGATGCTGAAGGTCAGCCGTTCCTTAAAGGAAATTGCCTATAAAGCGTATCAGGCAAAAGAAGTGCTGACTGAGAAGCTTGGGAGAGAACCGCTTCTGGAAGAGATTGCGAGAGAAACTGGTGTGGAAAAAGAAGAGCTTGTGATGGCAATGGAGGCAGCCGGGGAAGTGGAATCTCTCCATAAACCGGTCGGAATGAAGGATGGAAATGAGGTGATGCTGTTAGAGAAGATCGCAGACACAGGTGGTGCAGAAGAAAAGCTTCTGGATCATCTTCTGCTTGCAGAGCTGATCAAAGAATTAAAAAAGGATGAGAGAAAGCTTCTGTACCTGCGCTACTTTGCAGATAAAACACAGACGGAAATCGGCGAAGAACTCGGGATTTCCCAGGTGCAGGTATCGCGGATGGAGAAAAAGATCCTGAAAACCATGCGAGAACGCGCAAAAGAATAAAAGGATGTATGTTTTCCGGAAAAACAGGGATACTATGTTACATCTGGAAACAGTCACAAAGGAGGCGGATGTGTTTGGAAATAAGAAAGAAATATATCTGGGGTTGCGTCTTTTGCGTGGTCCTGACTGCAGTTCTGATCGGCGTGATCTACTATTACAATGATGTCCGGGGGACAGACCAGGTGAGTGAAGGAACTCTGATCTGGCAGGCAGTACCGGTAAAGGAAAGGACGGTCGCAGATGTCTTCAGGGAATGAAGTACTTTATATCAAAGGGGAAAAGAATACAGAGGTCAAAGAGCCGAATGTAACACTGGGGGATATCCTGACGATGGAATGCGGTAATCCTTCCATAACGAACCGGATAAAGCCGCTCAGGATCCTCAAAATTCCGGAAAAAGGGCAGCACAGATATGTCGTATCGGTTTTGAAAATCATGGAATGCATTCACCGTGAAATTCCCGGATTACAGATCCAGAATGAAGGGGAGAGCGATCTGATCATTACCTATGAAGAAAAGAAAAAGCCAAACAGGATCTGGCAGGGAATCAAGGTAGTCGTGATTGCAGGAATCACGTTTATCGGAGCTGCATTTTCCATTATGGCATTTAACAATGATGTGTCAGTAACGGAGATGTTTTCCCGGATCTATTTTCTTCTGACGGGAGAAGAGTCAAATGGATTTACGCTGTTGGAGCTGACATACTGCATTGGTCTGATCGTTGGGATTCTGATCTTTTTTAACCATTTTGGAAGAAAGAAATTCACGGCGGATCCGACACCGATGGAGGTGGAAATGCGTTTGTATGAAAATGATATTCAGACGACGCTGATCGAGGCATATTCGAGAAAGGAGAAGGAAGTCGATGTGGATTAGGCAGATTCTGGTGGCGGCAGTCGGTCTGGCATCCGGATTCGCAGTCGCAGCAGGACTATTTTCCTTTCTGATCGGGCTTGGTGTGGTATCGGATTTTGCAGACCGGACACACACTGGGCAGCAGATCTTGCTGTACGAAGACTGCATTATGGCGGGGGGAATCCTGGGAAATATTTTCTGGGTATACGGGATTAAGATTCCGGGTGGAAACTACCTTGTACCTGTTTTCGGCTTGTTCTCCGGAATTTTCGTCGGCTGCTGGTCAATGGCACTTGCGGAAATTTTGAACATTTTCCCGATCTTTATTCGCCGGATTAAAATCCTGAAATGCGTGCCGTGTCTGATCTTTGGTATGGCGCTTGGGAAAAGCCTGGGTGCACTTCTGTTTTTCTATAAAAGATGGTAACTGGAGGAAGAAATGAATCAACAAGAGAAAGAAAAAGAATATGAAGCCTATGTAAAAGAGAAAACACCGGTCAGAAAGCTGGGACCTGCGATGGCAAAGGCGTTTGTAACCGGTGGGATCATCTGCATGATCGGTCAGGCAATCTTAAATGCCTGTGAAAAGGCGGGGATGTCAAAGGATATCTCGGCAAGCTGGTGTTCTCTGATCCTGATCCTTGTAAGTGTAGTCCTGACCGGATTTGGGATCTATCCGAAGATCGCCAACTGGGGAGGTGCAGGAGCGCTGGTACCGATCACCGGATTTGCCAATTCCGTTGCAGCACCGGCGATTGAGTATAAAAAAGAAGGACAGGTATTTGGGATTGGCTGCAAGATCTTTACGATCGCAGGTCCTGTGATCCTGTACGGAGTTTTTACCAGCTGGGTTCTGGGACTTCTCTACTGGATCGGGACGCTGATCGGAATTGTGTAAGGAGGATGGATATGAATGGGATGAAAGGTGCGCAGAGCATTGCATTTTCGGAAAGCCCGTATCTGGTCAGTGCCGGATCGGTTGCCGGGAAAAAAGAAGGAGAAGGACCGATTGGAAAATATTATGATATCGTATCGGATGATGATCTTTTCGGGGAGGACACCTGGGAGTTGGCAGAAGGGACGATGCAGAAGCTTGCATGTATGCTGGCACTGAAAAATGCGGGGGTGCAGCCGGAGGAGGTGCGTTACCTGTTCGGAGGTGATCTTTTAAGACAGGGGATTGCAACCTCAATGGGGGCGGGAGAACTGCAAATTCCGGTGTTCGGGCTTTTTGGGGCGTGTTCCACATCCGGGGAGGCACTTGCACTTGCTGCGATGACTGCGGCGGCAGGGTACGGGGATCTGGTACTTGCCGCAACTTCAAGCCATTTTGGAAGTGCAGAAAAAGAGTTCCGTTTTCCACTTGGGTATGCGAACCAGAGACCGCTTTCCTCGACCTGGACTGTGACAGGAAGCGGAGCTTTTCTGGTTGGAAAAAAGAAAAGCCGGGTGCGGATAAGCGGAGTGACGATCGGAAAAATCGTGGATTACGGGCTGAAAGATTCGCAGAATATGGGGGCGTGTATGGCTCCGGCAGCGTGTGATACAATCCTACAGAATCTCCAGGATTTTGGACGGAATGAAAAGGATTATGACCGGATCATTACCGGGGATCTGGGGTATGTTGGGCAATCGATCCTATTTGACCTGCTCAGGAAAAAGGGACTGGATATCAAGGAAAATCACATGGACTGCGGAATGACGATCTTCGACCAGCAGACGCAGCACACCAATTCCGGTGGAAGCGGCTGTGGCTGTGCGGCGATCACGCTTGCGGCGTATATTATGCCACGCCTGATATCCGGGGAATGGAAAAGGATTCTTTTTGTGCCGACCGGTGCGCTGATGTCGACGGTCAGTTTCAATGAAGGAGAAAGCGTTCCGGGAATTGCGCACGGAATCGTGCTGGAACACTGTTAAAGGAGGAAAGAAAGATGGACTATATCAATGCATTCTGGGTAGGAGGACTTGTCTGTGCACTGGCACAGATCCTGCTCGACCGGACGAAAATGATGCCGGGAAGAGTTATGGTAAGTCTGGTGGTACTTGGCTGTATTCTTGGTTTTGTACAGATATTTAAACCACTGCAGGAGTATGCGGGGGCAGGCGTGAGCGTGCCACTGCTCGGTTTTGGAAATACTTTATGGAACGGGGTAAAAGAGGCAGTCGACAAGGAAGGATTTATCGGAATTTTTCTTGGAGGATTCAAGGCAAGTGCGGCAGGAATCAGCGGCGCATTGATTTTTGGGTACATTGCATCATGGATATTTGAACCAAAGATGAAGGGGTAATGGGAATATTTTTCGTCAGAACTACGAAAGAAAATTTATTGTACAGAGAGAAAAATGATGTTAAGATGAAATCGTGGCTGTGTAAATGGCCTGTAAAATAAGAATCAGAGTGAAAAAGAAAAAGTACATAAGAGGAGATAACACGACTATGAAGTACACAAGTATCATTATTCCGTTTGTCGGAGGCCTTGGTATGTTCATTTATGGAATGCAGATCATGGCACAGGGGCTGGAGAATGCTGCCGGCAACCGGATGAAGTCATTGCTTGAAGCACTTACAAAGAATAAGTTCTTCGGCGTATTGCTTGGAGCGTTCATTACCGCAGTGATCCAGAGCTCATCTGCGACGACCGTCATGGTAGTCGGTTTTGTAAATGCCGGTATCATGAACCTTCAGCAGGCGATGGGAGTTATTATGGGTGCGAACATCGGTACAACAGTTACCGGATGGCTGGTATCCAGTGTAGAATGGGCCAAATTTTTAAGTCCGTCCAATCTGGCACCGGTTGCGATCATGATCGGTGTGATCATTATGCTGACCGGAAAGAGGCGTTCGACAAAAGATATCGCAAGTATTGTGGTTGGTTTCGGACTTTTATTTGTCGGGATTTCATCCATGTCCTCAGCGGTGGAACCGCTGAAAGATAATGCAGCATTCTGCAATATTTTCGTATCACTGGGACACAATCCGTTGCTTGGAATTGTGGCGGGTGCAGCAGTTACGGCGATCATCCAGAGTTCATCTGCATCGGTCGGAATCCTGCAGAGCCTTGCAGCAGCAGGTCTTGTACCGTTTGGCGCAGCAATCTATATTATCATGGGACAGAATATCGGTACCTGCGTAACTGCAATCCTGTCCAGTGTGGGTGCAAAGAAAAATGCGAAAACCGCAGCGCTGATGCATCTGATCTTTAATATCATCGGAACGATCATTTTCAGTATTATTGCGATTGCATATCTGAGTATTGTGAATCCGGCATGGGCGCATGGAAATATCACCCAGACACAGATCAGTATGGTGCATACGGTATTCAATATTGTGACAACCGTTCTGCTATTCCCGGTTTCTGACTGGATCATCAAGCTTGCCAAGAAGATCGGACATGTGGAAGAAGAGGTACAGGATGAAAGTGTAGTCCTTCTGGATGACCGTATGCTGGAGACCCCTGGTATCGCGATTCAGTCAACCGTTTCCGAGCTTGTCCGAATGGGACATGTGGTTGCGGATTCCCTGGAGGTTGCAAGAAAGGTTATGTTCGAACGAAAAGAAGAACAGATTGCGTTCCTGAAGGAAGAAGAAAGCAAGGTAGACCGGTTAAGTGCCGGAATTACATCCTATGCGATTAAGCTGTCGACTTTGCAGATCAATGAACGTGAGCATGAAGAAGTGGCTCATATGCTTCAGATCGTGTCGGATATGGAACGTATCAGTGATTACTGTGAAAATATTTCCGAGTTTGCAGAATCCTTACAGGAGAAGCAGGTTGACTTCTCCGAAGTAGGAGTGGAACATCTGAACAAGATGCTGGATGTCTGTATTGCAAGTTATCTGTATGCCTTGGAAGCCTTTGAGTCCAATGACCGCGAAAGCGCATTGAAGACGATCGAGAAGGAAACAGAGGCAGACGGGCTGGAGATTTCCCTTCGTGCAAAGCATATCAAGCGTCTTACCAACCAGCAGTGTAACACAGAGGCCGGAGTGGTATTCCTTGATTCTCTGGTATGCCTGGAAAGAATTTCCGACCATGCCAGAAATATTGCGGAAGAAGTGTTGGCAGAATAGAAGATAAGGCAGAGATTAAGGATGAGCATCTATCGTTAATGCGTGATTGCTGAATTATGTAAGTGGAAAAAGTGCAACTTTATAATTTCAAACAACTTTAAAGAATTGTATACAGAAATCATATAGCAGAGAGTTCCCCTCTCTGCTATAATCATATCAGGAAATAAAAAGTATGAACCAGAATTTATCTATCGGGGAGGTTATCACACATGCAGACAACTATTTTACAGGAAAGTAACTACAAAGAAGAGATGCAGACCATCGTAGAACCGTATCTTGCATCTATCGGAACGGAATTTTATCTGGAAAGACGTGCAGGGCAGAAGATCCACTGTATGCATTATGTTCCGGAGAACTCACATGCGGTTGTGATGTTGTCACATGGATTTGTTGAAAACGCGGAAAAATATGAGGAGATCGCCTATTATTTTGCAAAAGAAGGTTTTAGCGTATATCTTCCGGAGCACTGCGGACATGGCTTCAGCTACCGCCTGACAGAAGATGAATCCCTGGTGCATCTGGACAGTTTTGAGCGTTATGTAGAGGACTTTATCTTTGTAACCAAGAAGGCAAAAGAGGACAATCCGGGGATGAAGATTTATCTGTACGGACATTCCATGGGCGGTGGAATTGCAGCAGCAGTTGCGGCAAGAGCACCGGAAATGTTTGAAAAGGTGATCCTTTCTTCTCCGATGATCCGTCCGCTGACCGGAGGGGTGCCGTGGCATGTGGCAAAGGCAATTGCAAAGACTTCCTGCAAAGTGGGAAGGGAAGCAAACTATGTGGTTGGTCAGAAGCCGTACAAGGAGCCGGCAAAATTTGAGGATAGCTGTTCTCTTTCCCATGCCAGATTTGAGTATTACGAGGAAAAGAGAACAAAAGAATCCCATTATCATCTGAACGCACCATCTTATGGCTGGCTTGGAAATGCAATGCGTCTGAACCGGTATCTGGAGAAGAGCGGATGGAAGAAGATCGAAGCACCGGTTATGCTTTTTTCAGCAGGCAAAGATAATCTGGTGTCTAATGCAGAGCAGGAGTGTTTTGTACATAAATTGAACAAGAACAGACCGGGAAGTGCCGAGCTTGTGAAGTTCCCGGAATCCAAGCATGAGATTTTTAATGCAGGAAATGACATTGCAGAAGAATACTGGAAGAAAGTATTTACTTTCTTTGAAGATGAGAAAAGTTCTCGATAAGTGTAAAAGAAATAACCCTTACAAATATAAGGAAAATAAAGAATTATTTTTGTAAAAAAGATCAAGTATATAATGCATAATTGAAAGAAAAAGTCCGATTGGAGAGAAAAATACTCTTTAATCGGACTTTTTTCTATGACTAATAAAGAATTGATAGTTACAATAAACATATTTAACCGATAGGGATTATAATACTTATAGAAAACAACAATAGTCGATTGTATACATAAAAAATATCGATTTTCGTTAATATGCCATAATATGTTATGATTGAGAAAGACAAAAGTAATAATTTGAGATTAAAGGAAAGGTGTCACTGGGGGACAAAGAAGAAATGAAAAAAGAAGAAACAGAAGAACTTGGGAACCTGAGCAGACAACAGCTCAGGGAACTGGAGGCAAAAGACAAGACCACATTTCAGGTTATCCTGGATTGGATCATCATGATCTTACCGATGATCTGTGGAGTGGCAGCAATTCTGGAATACAAGCTGATTCCTGATGAGATTTCAAACAAGAAACCGGAAACATACGTTGGTGCGCTTCTTGTATTTATCGGGATCTATGCAGTGTATTTTCTGGTTGCACTGATAAAGAAACTGAGAGGGAATTTGCAGACGATCGAGAAGCTCCGATTCCGGGCACCGCTTCTGGCTGCACTCTTTCTCTTACTCGCAGGATATGATTATCTGACATTGAAGACAGGTATCCTGACACAGCCGTTTATTCCATGTATGAATGCGATTCTGAATATTGCGTGGGAAGACAGAGCTTATCTGGTTGAGTGCACCTTACATACACTCCGCTTGTTACTGCTTGGATATTTTATCGGAGTTGCAGCCGGACTTGTGACTGGAATTATCTGTGGATATTCAGAAAAAGTTCGTTACTGGATCAATCCGATCATCAAATTTTTAGGACCGATTCCGACTCCAACCTGGATTCCGATCATTATGGTAGTGGTTTCCTCTCTGTTCAGGGGTGCGGTGTTTATTATCGCTCTTGGTTCATGGTTCGCAGTTACGGTTGCATCAATGACGGGGATTTCCAATGTGGATAAGAGTTATTTTGAGGCAGCAAGAACACTGGGAGCAAGCGAACGACAGCTGGTATTCCGGGTTGCGATTCCATATGCGATGCCATCGATTCTGCAGGGATGTACACAGGCGATGAGTTCCGCCTGTGTGGCAATCACAGTAGCAGAAATGATGGGGGTAAAAGCAGGTCTTGGCTGGTATATGAACTGGGCAAAATCCTGGGCGGCATATGACAAGATGTTTGCAGCGCTGTTTGTAATCTGCATTATTTTTACCGTGGTTACAAAAGGGCTGGATCTGATTAAGCGCCGGCTGTTAAGATGGCAGAATGGAGTTGTGAAATAAATGGGGGATAAAAAGGTTACATTAAAGCTGGAGAATGTCTCCAAGAGCTTTGCAAAAATAGAGACAGATGAAGTCACACACGCATTGAACGATATTGATCTGACACTGAACAGTGGAGAATTTATCAGTCTGGTAGGACCTTCCGGATGTGGAAAATCAACGATTTTAAGATTGGTCGCAGGACTGATCGTTCCGACAAAAGGAACGGTTTCTGTAGATGGAAAAGAAGTGAAAGAACCATCACCAGAGCGTGGAATGGTATTTCAGAAGCCTACACTTTTTCCATGGCTTACTGTGGAAAAGAATATTGCATTCAGTCTCAGGATGCAGGGAAAGCTAAAAGGGAATGAAGATAAAGTAAAACGAATGATTGATGTGATCGGTCTGGAAGCGTTTAAAGATGATTATCCGGATCAGTTATCCGGTGGAATGGCACAGAGAGTTGCACTTGTAAGATCGCTGATCAACGAGCCGGACATCCTTCTTCTGGATGAGCCTCTAGGAGCTCTGGATGCATTTACACGTATGAATATGCAGGATGAGATTCTGAAGATCTGGTATGAGAAACAGCAGCTTGCCATTATGGTAACACATGATGTGGATGAAGCAATTTATATGGGGACAAGGGTACTTGTTATGGATGCAAATCCAGGAAGAATTGTAGATGATATTAAGATTGATCAGACTTACCCAAGGGATCGTTCATCTCAGGCATTTGTAGAATATCGTAACCGGATTCTGAATCAGTTACATTTTGGAGGAAATTTGTAACGCCAGAGTTCAGACCGGTTGCATGCCAGCGGGAGCTTTAGACCGCAGAATGAATTAGTTCCAGCATTGTCAGTCGGGAGTGGTATGTCGCTGATGATTGGAAAATATACAAAAAAGAGGAGAAAAGAAAATGAAATTGAGAAAAGCAAAACGCGTAATGGCGGCTGCAATGATTTCTGTAATGGCACTGTCATTAGCAGCTTGCGGCGGAAAAAGTGATGATTCTTCATCAAAGGAAGAAACAACAAAGAAAGAAGAAACTGCAAAGGTAGAAAAACCGGATGCTGTTTCAGAAGAAGACTGGGAAGCAATGCAGAAAGAACCTGTTTTCGGACAGGAACTGAACTACCTGTTTAATGGTGGAGCTTGTGTATCTGCAAAATATATGGCAGAGGTGCAGGGATACTATGAAGAATATGGTATCAATGCTACCTATATGGAAGGTGAATCTGTAGTACAGACAGTTGGTACAGGTCAGTGTCTGTGGGGAACAGACCATATCGCAACAATGCTTGTTCCGGTAACAAACGGAGTAAACATGAGCTTCGTTACAGGAGCACACATAGGCTGCAAATCTATCTATGTTCCAAAGGACAGCGATATCAAATCTGTAGAAGATCTGAAAGGAAAAACAATCGCAATCCATGATGGAATCGGTAACTCTGACCAGAATATCTGTTATCGTCTTTTAGATGAGTACGGTGTAGATCCTACAAAAGATGTAGAATTCTCTGATATCGCTGACAGTGCAGCAACAGTTGCAGCATTAGAAAGTGGAGAAGTAGACGCTTCTATTTTCTCAGATTACTTTGTACTTGCAAACTACAAAGATGATATGAGAATGATCTGCTCTATCACATATAGCCCGGAATTTCAGGATGAAGCTTGCTGTGTAACAGCTATGAACAATGATTTCATCAAAGAAAACCCGGTTCACGCAAAATATGTTGTAATGGCTATCAAACGCGCAGGACAGTTCAATCGTCTGCATTCAGAAGAAGCTGTTCAGGCAATGTATGACACAGATAAGATGACTGGTGAAAAAGAAAACCAGCAGGTATTCTGGGATTCTCTGAACTTTGGATTATCTGATAAGTTTACAGAGAATGCACTTCGTGAAATTGCTGAAGATTATATCCGTCTTGGAATTATCACAAATAAAGACCTGTCTGTAGATGATGTTATGGATATGGCATGGTCAGAAGTTTGCCCGGATGAAGAAATGCCAGAAGGCTATACAGTAGCTGACCCGGTTGAACCAGAAGGAGCAACAGTTCCGATCGAACGTAACGAAAATCCGGCTAAGATGGATGGATTTGGATTATAAGAATTGAATTAGAGCATTAAAAAGAAATAAGTCAGGGAATGATGGGATTGAAAGATTGCATTATTCCCTGATTTTTTATATCTTGAAAGTTGCGCTAAGTCAAGATTTGGTAATTGTGTGTTTGGAAAAATATTGTTTCGATGAAATGGGGAAACAAGAGAGCGGATGAAATTAGATGCATTTTTATACTAATTCTTTATTGATAAATGCAAAGAATGTGATAAGATAAAAATTACAGAAGGAAGGATGAAAAAATGGGATTTTTTGATAATTTAAAAAGCAGTCTGACGGAAACAGGTCAGGATTTATCACAGAAAGCAAAAGATACTACAGAAATTTTCCGCCTGACGAATTTGAACAAGACTAAAGAAAAAGAGATTGAAAAAGTGATTTACCAGATTGGCAGTACATATTATGCCAATTACAGAGATGAATGCGCGGAAAAAATGCCGGAGCTTGCAGCACAGATCAAGTCCCTGCAGAATGAGATTGCAGCGAATAGAGAGATGATTGAAAAATTATCGACAGAAGAGATCTGTCCGCAGTGTGGAAAGAAAGTGAATCCGGGAAGCAAATTCTGCATTTACTGTGGAGCGGCACTGGTAGCACTGGCAGAACAACCGGAGACACAGGCAGAAGTAAAGGTATGTAAATCCTGTGGGAAGCCACTGGAAGAAGGGGCTGTGTTCTGTACAAACTGTGGAACAAAAGTAGAAGACGATAAGGCAACTGAGGAAAACTAGAAGGCAAAGCATCGAATGATAAAGCACAGATCAGAGTGTGAAAAATAAAAGAGTATATGCAAAAAGCTGGATGGGGGAGATTCTGTCTAGCTTTTTTGTTCCATAGGAACTTCCTATGAAACTTACGATACATCCAAAGTGCTGGAGGATGAGGAATATGTATTGCACCAGATGTGGAAAGAAAATCAGGAGTGACCAGAAGTTCTGCGGGAACTGTGGAGCGAAGAATGTTAATTATGAAGAAAAAAATGAGCTGAAAGAAACGATAGAAAAAGCCATTGCCGGTGAAGAGGGAGCTCTGGAGAAAATATATAATCTGACGTATGTGCAGGGATTTGCAATTGCGCTTCAGATGGTGAAAAATGAACAGGATGCAATGGATGTGATGCAGGATGCCTATATTTCGGCGTTCCGTAATCTGAAGCAGATTGAGGATCCAAAGCGGCTGAAAAGCTGGTTCAACTGTATTGTGGCAAACAAATGTAAAGACTGGCTGAAAAAGAAGAAGCCGCAGCTGTTTTCCGACATACCGACAGAAGAGGATGACCGGGAATTTGAGGATACCATTGCGGATGAGGATCTGACCTTTTCGCCGGAAGATTCTGTGGATTATGCAGAGACAAAGCGGCTGATGAAAGAAATCCTGGACAGTCTGCCGGAGGATCAGAAACTGTGCGTACTGATGTATTATTATGAAGAACTGTCGGTTGCAGAGATTGCGGAGGCACTTGGCTGTTCAACCGGTACAGTAAAGAGCAGACTGAATTATGCCCGGAAAAAGATTCGAAGTGACGTAGAAGAACTGGAAAGAAAAGGAACGAAATTATACAGTGTGGCTCCGCTTCCATTTATACTCTGGATGCTCAGAGAGGGCGAGCAGACAATATCAGTGCCTGGTTCATTTGGAAAAGAACTGGCAAGACAGGGGGCTGGTATTGTGAAAAATGGAAGTGCACCTGCCAGTGGGAATACCGGTGCAGGTAAAAGTCAGATCAGGAGGACCAGTCCAGTGAAGAACGGGCAGGCAGCAGGGAGAAAGATTGTAAAGAGTGCGGCAGGAAAAGCAGCAGGGGAAATCATCGGTACCAAAGCAGTTGCCGAAATTGTAGGGGCAGCAGTGATCGGAGGAGGTGTTGTTGCAGGATATAACAGCCATCAGGCAAAAGAGCAGAAAGGTACCAAAGAGGAATGGCAGTCAGCCTACAAAGACTGGGTTGGGAAGTGGAGTGATGACACAAAGTTTGAACTCTTTGATATGAATGGTGATGATGTACTTGAAATCGTGCGGGTTGGATCCTGTATGGCGGATGGTGCAACCGTTGCAACCTATACACCGGATGGAATCCAGGAGGCAGAAATCGGCCGGTTAGGTATGGTGTATCTTCCAGGTGAGAATGTGCTGGATAACAATGATGGAAATATGGGTGTTTATTATGACCATGTTTTTGAAATCAAAGATGGAAAATGGGTGCAGATTGGTGATGGCGAATATGGAATGGAAGATAATACGAACCCGGAGTATGATGAAAATGGAGACTATGTTTTTCAATATAAATGGGATGGAAAAGATGTCACCAAAGAGAAATATGAAAAGGAATTGAAGCAATTATTTGGAAACAAAAAGCCGGTAGCACTTGGCGCTGCGGCCGTTTCATATCATGAGATCATCAATCAGATCGATCATTATTAAAAAAAAATTTTTCTGATTTTTAAAACCAAACGGGATTTTGAGTCGTCTTAATAATATAAACGAGAAAAATATAAAATACAGAAAGGATGTAAAAGAGATATGAAGTGCAAAAATTGTGGGACTGAGAATCCAGATGGTTCAAGATTCTGCGCAACATGTGGAAAACCATTAGAACAGGAAGGAGCTGCCGGAGACGTAGCCGAATCGAAAGAAGAGACTGTCCAGAATGCTGCCGAACCGAAAGACGAGGAAGCTGTCCAGAATGCAGTCGGATCAAACGAAGAGGAAGCTGCCGGACAGAAAACAGAAGAGACCGCAAAAAGTACAGCAGAGGCAGAAAACGGGCAGCCTGTAAATGCAGAACCTGTGAACAGACAGGGAAAAAACGCAGAAGAAACTGTAAGAGAAGCAAAAGCACCAGAGGCAAAATCACTCACACATAAGAAATCGAGAGGACTGAAGAAACTCCTGATCGGTCTGGCATGTGCAGTGGTCGTTGTAGTGATCGCAGCAGGGCTCCTGATATCGCGCGCAAGAAGATCGATCGATCTGAACAACTATATCACCTTTGAAACGACAGGCTATAACGGATACGGAAGTGTATATCCGCAGATCGACTGGCAGAAGATCCAGAAAAAATATGATTCCAGACTGAAGTTTACAAAAGAATTCAAAGAGCAGTATGGCGACAATGCAGAGTCTGTATCACCGGTAGAAGTACTGCAGTCTTATGTCAGTGTGGAAATGCAGTCAAATGGCAATTTTTCAAACAAAGAAAAAGCGGAATATAAATGGACTGTCAATAAAGATTATGAAAAATATGTAAAATGCAACTTGAAATATAAAGATAAAACATATAAAGTAAAAGGACTGGAAGAGGTTAAGAAATTTGATGCGTTTAAAGACCTGGAAGTATCATTCAGTGGAATAAACCCGGATGGAGCTGTTTCATTTGATTATACAGGATCAGATCTTACATCAGCGGATTTTCTGACAGATGCAGAAAATGGCACATTGGAAAATGGTGATAAGATCAAAGTATATCTGGACAAATCCATGGCAGACAGTTATGCGGCCAATCTGGGAAAACTGCCGGAAAAATGGGAGAAAGAATATACGGTAAAAGGACTGTGGTATTATGTCACATCAGCTGGTGATATAGATGATGATACCATGCAGAAAATGAAGGACCAGGCAGAGCAGGAATACAATGATCATGTGGAAAGCAGCTGGACAGATTCTGAATCCCTGGAGAGTCTTACTTATATGGGAGATTATCTGTTGGAATCCAATGTTGGCAATGGAAATGAGTTATATCTTATTTATCATGCGAAAGTACGGGATCAGTACAGTAATGATGATGGATCTTATGACAAAGTGAATGATGTTTACTGGTATATACATTACGGAACAATTCTGGCAGATGGGGAAGGAAATACAGATATTGATCTGTCCGACTATGGGACACCTGGTAATTTCTTCAAGATTAAGACCGATGCGAAGACAGATGGTATTTCCAGCATGGTATGGAAATATTATGGATACCCGACACTGGATGATCTGTATAATGACATTGTGGACAAGAATGCCGATTACTCTTTGGTGGAAGATGCGGTAGACGATACAAAATAGAAGTCTTTGGGCAGAAAAGAAGGTGGACTATGAAATGGGATGAATGGTTGAAAAAGATCATTAAAGAGATAACGGCAGGTTATACGATTTCAGAAGAAACCTCAAAAAACTTTTTTGAAGAGCTGATGCAATTATTGAAATAATGAGTAAGAACCGGGTAGAAATGCAAATTTTTATCCGGTTCTTTACAAGGGAAAGAAAACTCTCTTATGAGCAGACAAGAATGTATCCTGTGGCTTATAAGAGAGTTTTTTTATCATCCGTTAATTTTACATAATCTTCGTCTCTTCCAGCTTCTCAGAGAAAGCCTCATTCACTTTAATGATCGGCTTCCTGAGCACCAGTCCCATGATCAGGGACACGACAAGGAAGATGCAAAGTTTTCCAAGATCGATCCAGTAATCTATACCGTAAAGACCGCCGACTGCCTCGCGCAGGGCTGCCATACTGTGGGTAAACGGAAGCAGCGGATATACGGCTTTGAAGAATCCCGGTGCAACTTCGATTGGGAAGGTTCCGCCGGTTCCGGCTACCTGCATAACCAGAAGTACGACACTGACTGCTTTTCCGATATCTCCGAAGGATACGGTCAACGTGTAAATGATATTGACATACACGATGCTGGAGATCCATCCGGCGAAAAGGAAGAGGAACGGGTGCTTGCACTGGATGCCGAGGTAGAACAGATCACCAAGACAGATCAGGGTACTCTGTAAAAGTCCCAGGATCAGGAAAATCAGGTATCTTCCAAGGTAGATCTGATGAAGTTTCAGGCGCTTCAGACCAACGGTACTGTTCTCGGATACGGTAACTTTAAGCATGGCAACCAGGACGATTCCGCCAATCCAGATAGAAAGTGTGGAATAGAACGGAGCCATGGAGGAACCGTAATTTTCAATCGGGTACACTTCATTTGTCTTAAGTTCAACAGGTGCAGCGAGGAAGGAACTGATACTGTCCTTATCACCGGAAATCAGTTCTTCCAGTTCGGAGAAGTCACCGGTTGCCTGCATTTGTCCAAGCCTGGAAGTGGTATCGGTAATTTTTGTGGCAGCCGTTTTTAAAAGCTCGGAAGAAGTTTCCAGAGCTTTCTGGATCTGTGAAAGATCGGATCCGGCTGATGAAGCAAGTGAATAGATCCCATCGGCACCATCGTTCAGCTGAGTCATAAGTCCCGACAGATCATCTTTTGTTGCGCCAAGAGAATCAAACAGCTGATCTAAAGTGGCGGATACATTAGCTTCATAATCAGATTTGACATTGATGATTCCGGAAATGCTGGAATCAATCAGATCATCCAGTTCTTTTTTAGAAGTAATTACATCGCTTGCAGTATCACGAAGAGAATCGGCAGTGTGATTCAGCTTATCTCTGAGTTCGCTCTGAACGGCAATGGAATCATCCAGCTTGGCGAGAATCGGTGCCGTAACTCTGGAAAGCTCAGGATGTGCGTCCTCGATCTCTGCAATGCTGTCACGGATTTCCTGGTAAGATTCAATGATCGCATCAACGCGGTCTCCGAGGAGTGACAAGGTATCTGCTACGGCTCCAACATCCTGGGACTGAGACTGCATGGCATCATCAATGGTCTGGGACATTTGAGTGTAGAAGTTCTTAGTAGAACTTAGCGCAGCGTTAATGCCGCTTGTCGCACCGTCTACAGTTTCCTGAATCCCGGAAAAAGATTCCTGTGTATCAGCGAGAGAATCTGCATTTGCTGAAGACTGCTCTTTGGTTGTTTTCAGAAAATCTGCAGTTGTATTTAACAGTTGCTGAGCAGATCCGGTCATCTGTGAAAAGGACTTCAGGGTATCGGAGGAGGCAGACAGATCAGAACCGATTTTCTCAAGGTTTGCGATCAGAGTAGCTGCCATATCTTCTGAATTTTCAGAATCTGTAGTGTTTGCGACAGTCTGCAGGGCAGTCAGCACCGTATCGGAAATAGTCTCGATAAACACTTCATTGACCTGTGTCTGAACTGCAGTTGCACCTTTATCCGTTACCTTTGGGGCAATGGCATTTTCTTTTGCATTCGAGTAATAGGTGATCTCTGGCTTCTTAATGTCACTGGAAAATACACTCATCAGGTTGGTGCTGAAGTCTTCCGGAATGACGATTGCTGCGTAATATTCTCCGGATTTGACACCCTTCATCGCTTTGCTCTTGGTAGTGAATACCCAGTCAAGTTGTGTGTTTTCACGAAGAGCAGACAGTACCTGATCACCAAGGTTCAGCTGCAGAGGGATCAGATTGCCTGTATAACCTTCATCAACGCTTGCTACAGCAACTTTCAGATTCCCGGTGTTGCCGTATGGATCCCAGCTTGCAGCAATGTTAAACCATGCGTAAAGGCAGGGAACGACTGTGACACCGAGAACAACAATCAGAGCAATGACATTGTTTCTTATTTTCCGGAGATCTCTTGTGAAGATGGTCCATATATTTCTCATTCGTCTTTTCCCTCCTTTATTTTTGTAAGAAATTCTTCTTCAGACAGGTTGATATAGGAAAGCTGTCTGGAGGTTTTATCGTGGATATATTCTACGCAGATCAGATATACGGCAAGTACGATCAGGGAAATGATCCACAGTGTCAGGTATACGATCTTGGATTCCAGACTGAACATCAGAAGAAGAAAGATCAGCGGGATCACAAGGATCAGGATAAATCCGGTACGGATCAGTTTTGGATAGCGCTTTTCAAAATGGTTGACACGTAAAATAAAATCGGCTCTGCCTTCTTCATCCTGCATCATGGTTTTCATCATCAGTGTAAGCTGCGGACGCGCAAGTTCATCGGTTGCGGTTTCACCAAGCATCAGATCTGTCTCGGCAAGACGTTTGTCGAACAGATGGTTCAGATTCATCAGGAGAGGTCTGAGCACCAGTCCGATGAAGAATGCGAGGAGCAGGAAAAGCAGAAGGATCAGAAGATTCTTTGCATAGTTATTTTTGTAAAATCCTGCAATACATTCACGCATGGCGCCGATCCCGTAAGAGAACGGAAGAAGCGGATGCAGGCGCTGGAAAAATACCGGTGTCATCTCGATCGGGTAAGTTCCGGAAGAACCCGGGATCTGTAAGATGACCAGAACAACGGCGAGTGCTTTTCCGATATGCTTAAAGGTCAGTGCCATTGCATAGATCAGGTTGACGTATACAAAGGAGCAGAGCATACCGGCACATACAAATGCGACTGGATGGACACACTGTACTTTCAAAAGCAACAGATCACCCACACATACGATAAAGCCCTGGATCAGTCCGGCTGCTACAAAGAGCATCCAGCGTCCAAAGTAGGCAGTTGTCGGCGAAAAGCGGGAAATGGTTTCGTCTTTATCTACTTCCTGCTTAAGAATGGACACCAGGATCAGACCGCCAACCCAGAGGGCCAGGTTTGTATAAAATGGAGCCATTCCGGAGCCATAGTTTTCCACATCATATAATACAGTTGATTTGATCGAAACAGGAGAGGACATGAAATCGGAAATGGAATCCGAATCAATTCTTTCCAGCGAGATCAGGTGCTGATAGACTTCGGAACTTTGCAGCGCTTTTAAGTCAGCAGTAATATTTTCCAGAGCACTGTCTACAGTTGTCAGAGTACCTCCGGTCTGGCCAAGAGCATCTGCGCTTTCATTCAGACTGCTTTTTAATTGGGTAAGGATCGTCTTCAACTGTGAAATCGTCGGACTTACACCGGTTAATGTGGAGGAAAGATTTCCGCTTAAAACAGCAAGGCTGTCGAGGGACTGGTTGATCTGCGGCAGAAGAGACTGGTTGAGGCTGCTTCTGTAATTCTGCAGAGTCTGTTTATTCTGTGCAGCAAGTGTTTCGAGCGTGTTTCTTGTACTGCTGGCGGTATTGATGGCATTGCCAATACCGGAATTACTGCGGCTTAGAGAGTCGATCAGTTCCTGAAGCTCTGCATTTTGTTCCTGAAGCTCATTGATTTTATCACCAATCATGCCAGAAAGAGAGGAATTATTACCAATCTGCTGGTGAAGTGCGGAAAGCTTCTGGAGGATTTCTGCATTCTTTTTGTTTAAAGAGTCAGCAGAAGAAATACTGTCTCCGAGTGCTGTGTTGATCTGAGACACCTTTGTTTCGAAGATTCCAAGCTTTAATGATGTAGATGTATATACATTATTTAAAAGCGTTTCACCATCGGATAAGCTTCCTTCAAATTCAGTGGAGAAAGATCCCATGGCATCCCGGCTGTCGGTGAGCAGATCTGCTGTGCCTGCAAGTGCAGCAGAGCCAGAGGTTGCAACAGAACTTACGGAATCGAGTGTTTCAAGCGTATCATCAATCAAAGAACCGGAACTTTTTACTGTGTTTTGAAATTGTTCCAGAGCTTTTTGGTAGTCTGCAAGATTCTTGCGGGTATCGCTAAGTGCTTTCATCAGTGTGGAATTCGCTGAATCAAGTTTGCCGGTCAGTGTACCGGCGGATTCCTGTACCACTTTTGCGATAGAATCGGCAGCAACCGAAGAAAAGGTATCATTGATCTGCTGCTGGATCGTGCTTGCACCGGTTGCAGTGATCTTTGGCGCGATCGCATTTTTCTTTTCATTAATATAGTAGTCAAGTTGTGGCTGTTTTAAATCCCCGGAAAGGATACTGAGCAGAGATTCACTGAAATCTTTTGGAATCACGATGGCTGCATAATATTTTCCAGAACGGACACCGCTTTTAGCTTTACTTTCATCGACAAAAGTCCATCCAAGCTGGTGGTTTTCTTTCAGATTCTGGACGATTGTGGCTCCGGCATTCAGATCCATCGAATCCGTATGGCTGCCGGTATCGCAGTTGGCGATCGCAACCTTGACATTCTGTGTATTGCCGTAAGGATCCATATTGGCGGCAATGTTAAACCAGGCATAAAGAGAGGGAAGAATGCATACGCCGACCATAACCAGAGCGGCAGCAGGACTATGCATAAGTCTCTTTAAATCCCTGCAAAAAATTTGAAGCACCTTTTTCATATAAACCTCCTCATATTGTAAAAAATGTCATTTTTAGTGCTGTTATACAGCATAGTATAACAAAAAAAGCATTGAAAATCCATTGTAAAAAATGACGTTCGGTCATAAATACAATTTATCCAGATTATCTGCCAATTATTTATTTGATTATGAGTAAACAGCTTAAATGGGATTGGTGAAAATACGCATCTTCAATCGGATGTAGAGCCTGTAACGAAGGCTTTGTCTTTGAAGCTATTGTATCGTCTACAAAGCAAAAAACAGGCTTTCCAGTGCGTGCTACTTCTGAATAATAGAACTGAATTCGCATCAGGAACCACCGAAAAAAGAGTGGTTTCAGATGAAGGGTTTAGTTCTATTTTTTATATTTTCATAGGAAATTCTGAAGGTGTATCCGGGTTTCATGTCTTGAATGAATATTTCGTATTTCTTTAAACTTTATTTAGAAATGCCCTTCCAATATCTTAACAATCGACTGTTAAACTAAGCTCATAAAAGGATAACGGGAGGAAATTAAATGAAAGTATTGATTACAACAGACTGGTATGAACCAGTTATAAATGGTGTGGTCACTTCGGTTATGAATCTTTCCAGAAAGTTAAGGGAAAGAGGACATGAAGTGAAAATTCTCACTTTATCAAGAACATGCCATTCCTATATAGAAGGCGATGTAATTTACGCAGGATCGATTGGAATGGGATGCATTTATCCACAGGCAAGGGTGAAGATTCCGACAGTAGCAGGCGATTATATGGAGATGCTGCTTGACTGGAAACCGGATATTGTGCATTCCCAGTGTGAATTTTCCACATTTTTCCTTGCAAAAAAGATTGCGTCCGAGCTTCATATTCCGATTGTACACACCTATCACACGGTGTACGAGGATTATACCCATTATTTTTCACCGCAGAAGGCGTGGGGGAGAAATATCGTGCAGCTGATGACCAGGAAGCTTGCAAATGCAGTAGAGACCTTGATCGCGCCGAGTGACAAGATCCGTAAGATACTGGAAGGGTATCAGGTATCTTGCCCGGTGGAAGTCATTCCATCTGGAATCAGCCTGGAAAAATATCAGGCGTGCAAAGAGGAAGACTGGCAGGAAAAGATCCGCGCGCAGCTTGGCATACCACAGGATGCACTGGTTCTGGTATATGTAGGAAGAATGGCAAAGGAAAAGAATATTGAGGAGCTGCTGGAGTATCAGCAGGAGGCAGAAAAATATGGAGTGATTCTGCTTCTGGTGGGAGATGGACCGCATCTTCCGGAGTTGAAGAAAAAGGCGGAGGAGCTAAAGGTTACAGAACATGTAATTTTTACCGGAATGATCGCACCGGAAGAGGTCGGGCACTATTATCAGGCAGGAGATCTCTTCGTCAGTGCATCAATCAGTGAAACACAGGGAATGACTTATGCAGAGGCACTTGCCGGGGGAATCCCGCTTCTGTGCAGAAGAGATGGCTGTTTGGAACAGGTTGTGGCAGATGGAGAAAATGGCTGGCAGTATGATGACAGAGAGGATTTTCTTGGAAGAATCCGGGAATGGAAAGGAATGAGTGAGGATGCAAAAAGCAGAATGCAAGACAAAGCCGTTGATTCAGCAGAGAAATTTTCGTCCGGAAATTTTGCCGGAAGAGTGGAGAAAATCTATGAGCAGCAGATCAGAAGATACCGGTATTCAAACGCAGCATAGTGAGCAGAAAAACCTGACAGGACTTTTGAATCTGATTTCGATAGCAGGACTGGCGGTGTGTGCGATTCTTGCAGTCTGGGCGTATAAAAGTGGCATTTTAAAGTCAGTGGATACGCTGCAGGCATTTATCCGGAAATTTGGTTATATTGGAATGCTAGTTTTTGTACTGATCCAGATCGTGCAGGTGATTATTCCGATTCTTCCGGGAGGAATCAGCTGCCTTGGCGGAGTGATCTTTTTCGGGCCGTGGTTTGGATTTATCTACAATTATATCGGAATCTGCATCGGATCAATGGCAGCATTTGGAATTTCCAAAACGATTGGCAGACCGGTTCTGCGTAAAATGTTTTCCGAAAAGATGATTCAGAAATATGACAGCTGGACACAGAAGGACAGCAAATTTTTGAAACTGTTTGCACTGGCAATCTTTTTCCCGGTAGCACCGGATGATTTCCTGTGTTACCTTGCCGGAACAACTAAAATGACCTGGAAACAGTTTGCCGCCGTGATCGTACTTGGAAAACCATTTTCCATTGCACTTTACAGTCTGGGACTTACGACAGCGTTCAGAATAATCTTTTCAGTATAGATTGTGTTTAGCCATATAAAATAAGCGAGTGGCACAGTGAAAAATGTAAAAGCGGTCAAAGTATTGGGAAATTATGAAATATGAGGAATGGAGTGAATTTTATGAAAACATATGTATACAGGGGAGGACTTTCTATCGTAGAAAAAAGCGGTGTCGGAAAGGCAATCGAACATCAGGAAAAAATGCTGAATGCCATGCATGCATCCCACGCGGACAGGTGGAAGGATGCAACAGTTGTGCATATGAATACAGTTCTTCCGGACTCGGTGATCGCAGCCTGCATCGCAAAATTGCAGAAGAAAAAAGTTATTTACTATGGACATTCCACAATGGAAGATTTCAAGAATTCCTTTATCGGTTCAAATCTTGCAGCACCGCTTTTTAAGAAATGGATCTGCTTTTGCTATAATCTAGGTGACGTGATCGTGACGCCGACCGAATATTCGCAGAAACTACTGGAAGGATATGGGCTGAAACGGAAAATTTATTCGATCACAAACGGAGTGGATACAGAATTCTTTAAGCCGAATTTGGAGGCCGGAAAACGATTTCGCGAAAAATATCATCTGGTGGCAAATCAGAAAGTTGTGATTTCTGTCGGACATCTGATTCAGCGAAAAGGGATTTTTGAATTTCTGGAACTGGCAAAAAAGATGCCGGATGTGCAGTTTATCTGGTTTGGTGGAGGAAATGAAAGTCTGGTGACGGCAGAGGTGAAAGAAGCGATCCTGAAGAAACCAGAGAATGTATTATTTGCAGGCTTTGTGAGGTCGGATGAGTTACGAGACGCATATTGTGGCGCCGATGCATTTGCATTTATGAGTTACGAAGAGACAGAAGGAATTGTAGTTCTGGAGGCTCTTGCCTGTGAGATACCGGCAATTGTACGGGATATTCCGGTGTATGAAGGATGGCTGAAAAACGAAAAAGAAGTTTACAAAGCAAAAGATACAGATGAATTTTGTGAAAAACTAGGGAAGGTTTTTGAAAATGATGTCAGTACAGTAAAAAAAGCAGAAAGAAAGGTGGCATGCGATAAAAGCCTGCAGAAAGTAGGGGAACAGCTACAGAAGTTATATTCAGAAATTAAAAAAGATGCATAGAGAATTTAAGAAGTATTTTCGGCATAACGTTTAAAAAAAGTGGTGCTAGATTGCCAGCAAAAGGAAAAGAAATTGATCCGGTGATACAAGGACAGCACTAGAAGTATTTCAAAATTATGAAGCGAAGGGGAGTATTTTGATCTCTGTGTGTCGGAGCATATAATAAGAGAAAACTTTAAAATCGAAGATGCTGCAGAACAGAATGTTGACCATATTATAAGAGAAGGCTGCAGAGTGTGTGGAAGTATGTCCAGCGAATGTGATCAGAAAAAGATGAGATCGTCCCGATTGACATAATGAATTATCAGAATATTCTGAATTGCGCAAAATATAAAAACAACATTGACAATTCAGGGAAGCCGTGGTAAGATAACATTCGTTCGCTGATCGAGACAGAGACTAAGGAGTGGCATGCAGGGATCACAAAGTGGACAAAGAAAAAAACTGTTGACAAGCTTAGATGGATATGGTATTCTATTAAAGCTGTCGCGTGAGGAACTGCTTCACAACAGTAAAAAAGAA